>NZ_NWVL01000072.1 GCF_002382885.1 Streptomyces sp. WZ.A104 | reverse complement strand
CTCCGGGTGGCCAAGTTCCTTAAGCCATCGAGAGGTCTCCCCCATGCCAGCCATGCCCAGAGCCCCCGGGCCCTCCGATCTTACGAATGACCAGAGCAACCACTCTTGAAAGGTAGGACCAGCCATGCCCAAGACGGCATACGTGCGCACCAAGCCGCACCTCAACATCGGCACCATGGGCCACGTCGACCACGGCAAGACCACCCTCACCGCCGCCATCACCAAGGTCCTCAGCGAGCGCGGCGGCGGCGGCACCTCCTACGTGTCCTTCGACCGGATCGACCGGGCCCCCGAGGAGGCCCAGCGCGGCATCACGATCAACATCGCGCACGTCGAGTACGAGACGGACACCCGCCACTACGCCCACGTCGACATGCCCGGACACGCCGACTACATCAAGAACATGGTCACGGGAGCGGCGCAGCTCGACGGAGCGATCCTCGTCGTCTCCGCGCTCGACGGGATCATGCCGCAGACCGCCGAGCACGTCCTGCTGGCCCGTCAGGTCGGCGTCGACCACATCGTCGTGGCCCTCAACAAGGCCGACGCGGGCGACCCCGAGCTGACCGACCTGGTCGAGCTGGAGGTCCGCGACCTGCTCTCCGCGCACGGATACGGCGGCGACGCCGTGCCCGTGGTCCGGGTCTCCGGGCTGAAGGCGCTGGAGGGCGACCCACGCTGGACGGCGGCGATCGAGGGGCTGCTGGACGCCGTCGACACGTACGTGCCGATGCCGGTGCGCTACACCGACGCGCCGTTCCTGCTGTCCGTCGAGAACGTCCTGACCATCACCGGCCGGGGCACCGTCGTCACCGGCGCCGTCGAGCGCGGCACCGTCCGTGTCGGCGACCGGGTCGAGGTGCTGGGCGCGGAAGTGGAGACGGTCGTCACCGGTCTGGAGACCTTCGGCAAGCCGATGGAGTCCGCCGAGGCCGGGGACAACGTGGCGCTGCTGCTGCGCGGGGTGGAGCGCGACCGGGTCCGTCGCGGCCATGTCGTGGCCGCGCCCGGCAGCGTGAGCCCGAGCCGCCGGTTCACCGCGCAGGTCTATGTGCTCTCGGCGAAGGAGGGCGGCCGGACCACCCCGGTCGCCACCGGCTACCGGCCGCAGTTCTACATCCGTACGGCGGACGTCGTCGGCGATGTCGACCTCGGCGACGCGGCCGTCGCGCGCCCCGGCGACACCGTCACGATGACCGTGGAGCTGGGCCGTGACGTCCCGCTGGAGACCGGTCTCGGCTTCGCGATCCGCGAAGGCGGCCGCACGGTCGGCGCGGGCACGGTCACCGGCCTGCTCTAGCGGTCCGCCCGCCCGCCACCCCCGAGTTCAGGGGCGGCGGGCGGCACCGGCGACAATGGAGGGGTGAACGAGCCGATACCCGTCATCCGCGACGTCGACTGCGGCACCGCCCGGCTGCTGCCGGACATCGACCGCGACCGGGCCTGGCTGCTCACCGTCGACGACGCGCCCCAGTCCTACGTCGACCTGGACGACCCCACCCACCTGGAGTTCGAGTACGTACGGCGGCTCGCCCACGTCGTGGACGTGGCGGCGGAGCCGGGCGCTCCGCTGGTCGTCCTGCACCTCGGCGGCGGGGCGCTGACCCTGCCGCGCTATGTGGCCGCGACCCGGCCCGGCTCGCGCCAGGACGTCGTGGAGGCGGACCGGGGTCTCCTGCGGCTGGTCGGGGAACACCTGCCGCTGCCCGAGGGCAGCGGGATCACCGTGCACGCCGCCGACGCCCGGGCCCGGCTGGAAGCGGCGGCCCCGGCCAGTGCCGACCTCCTGATCGCGGACGTCTTCGGCGGCTCCCGGGTGCCCGCGCACCTCACCTCCGTGGAGTACGCGCGCGCCGCCGGGCGGGCGCTGCGCCCGCACGGCATCTACGCGGCCAACCTGGCCGACAGCGCCCCGTTCGCCTTCCTCCGCTCCCAACTGGCCAACTTCTCGGCCGTTTTCCCGGAGGCGGCGCTGATCGGGGAACCGGCGGTGCTGCGCGGCCGGCGCTTCGGCAATGTCGTCCTGCTCGCCTCGCACGCCCCGGTCGACGCGGCCCCGCTCACCCGGCGCTGCGCCGCCGACGCCTTCCCGGCCCGGGTCACCCACGGCGAGGCGGTGACCCGGTTCATGGGCGCGGCCCGCCCGGTGGCCGACGCGGACGCGGTCGCCTCGCCCGAGCCGCCGGACGGGGCCTTCGGCGTCGGCTGAGGCGGGGACGTGAGGCGGCAGGGCGCGGGTCAGCCGGTGGGTGTGCCGGCCAGTCGAACGGTGCTCAGGATCTTCTGGACGGTCGTGTCCGGAAGCTCGTCCTTGACGCCCGCGTTCGCGTAGAGCACCCAGGTCGAGAACTCGTCCTTGGCGTTCTTGAAGGTGAAGGCGATCGACTTCCCGTCGGTGTCGCACTTCTCCTTGTTGCTCAGCTCCAGGGCGGTGGCCTCCACGACACTGCCCGACAGACCCGACTTCGTGGTGTAGGCCTCGGGCTTGCCGATCTTGACCTTGCTCTTGGGGTCCGTCTGGGCGTAGGCGCCCCACACCCAGTTGGCGGCCTCGTTCCGGGCGGCCTCCTCGGCGCTCTTGGCGCCCTGGGCGCCCTTCGTGCCGACGCCGGCCAGCCCGGTGCTCTCCTCGCGGCCGTCCCCGTCGGAGTCGTCGACGCACCACTTGCTCTTGTAGAAGGCGGGTGCGGAGAAGCCCACGACCGGCGGGCCGGTGGGGTCCTTGACGTCCTCGAAGCCGGAGAACACGCCCGTGCCCGCGACCTCCCAGTCGCCGGGAACGTCGAACTGCGTGCCCCACTTGGGGTTGGTGACGACCTTCCAGCCCGCGATGAGCGGCTTGGGGTCCCCGTCGGAGCCCCGCGGGTTCTCCGTCGGCGCGGCACCGGTGTCCGATTCGCTGGGCTTCGCGCTCGGCGACGCGGACTTCTTGCCGTCGGCGACGGACTTGCCGCCCTCGTCGTCCTTGCCGAACACCAGAAAACCGGTCACGCCCGCGGCCGCCACCACCGCGAGCGCCGCGACGATCGCCACGATCGTCGTCTTCTTCTTGTCGTCGCCGGGCTTCGGCCCGCCGGGTGTACCCGGGACCGCGTACTGCGCCATGGTCGGCTGCTGGTACGGATTGGGCTGCGGGTACCCCGGCTGCGCGCCGGGCTGCCCCTGCGGGTATCCGTACCCCGGCTCCCCGGGCCGCCCCGGCTGGCCCTGCGGCGGATACCCCGGTTGCTGATAGGGATTCGGCTGCTGGTACCCCGGCTGCTGGTACGGGTTCTGGTGCTGGTCCTGCGGGTTCTGCTCGCCCCCGGGCGGCTGTTGTCCTGGCCACATGGCCAGTAACCATAGAGGGGCTGCGTGTCCACTGCTACGGCCGCCCCTGTCCCAGTGCTGTTCCGGTGCTGTCACGGGGGGATGGCCAAACCTGACTACTCGTGAGTAACCTTCGGTCCATGAGCGCTGAACAGATGACCGTCGGCGAGATGCTCGTCGCGACGGTTCCGATGGCCCGGACCCTCAACCTCGAATTCCTGGAGTCGACCCCGGAGCGTGCCGTCGTCCGGCTGCCGGACCAGTCGGACTACCACAACCACGTCGGCGGACCGCACGCCGGAGCGATGTTCACGCTCGCCGAGTCCGCCAGCGGTGCCATCGTCATCGCCGCCTTCGGCGACCAGATGTCGCGGGCGGTGCCGCTCGCCGTGAAGGCGGAGATCGGCTACAAGAAGCTCGCCATGGGCGAGGTCACCGCGACGGCCACCCTCGGCCGCCCGATCGCCGACGTCGTCGCCGAACTCGACGCCGGGGAGCGCCCCGAGTTCCCCGTCGCCATCGAGATCACGCGTGCCGACGGCGCGGTCACCGGAGAGATGACCGTGGTGTGGACCCTGCGCCCCAACAGCTGAGACAGCGCGCCGACGGCTGACGAACGGCGTAGGCGGCGGACGAACGGCGTACGGCCCCGGGCCGTACGCCGTTCACGCGTTCACGGCCCGGCACGTTCCGGCACGCCCCGGTGTGTCCCAGCCCGCTCCGGACCGGACCGGAGTGTCCCGGCGCGCGGCCTCAGGCCTCGTGCGCCTGGCGGTGGGCCTTGGCCAGCTCCACGTACCCGGCGGCGTTGAAGCGGATGCCCTCCCGCTCCTCCTCCGTCAGGGGCCGCTTGACCTTGGCGGGCACCCCCGCGACGAGCGACCCCGGCGGGACCCGCATCCCCTGCGGAACGAGGGCCTGCGCCGCGATCAGCGAGCCCGCGCCGATGTGCGCACCGTTGAGCACCGTGGCGCCCATCCCGACCAGCACGTCGTCCTCGATCACACAGCCGTGCAGCACCGCGTTGTGGCCGACCGACACCCGCGCGCCCACGGTCAGCGGGAACCCGGGGTCGGTGTGCACGCTGCAGTTGTCCTGGATGTTGCTGTCGGGGCCGAGCGTGATGGGGCCGCAGTCGGCGCGCAGCACGGCCTGGTACCAGACGCTGGAGCCCGGGGCGAGCGTCACCTCGCCGATGACCACGGACGTCGGGGCCACGAACGCGTCCACGGCGATGTCCGGCTCCTTGCCGCCCATGCCCGTGATCAACGCCTGCTCCGCCATCGCCTGCTCCCTCGCGCCGGTGTGGTGCTCCTGGGGCCCTCTCCGCCGGATCGGGCCGACTCACACGGTAGGTGACGGTTCCCGGCGTGCGCCGAGCAGTGGGGCGAACATCACAGGTCACCGCGCGGATCGCCACCCGCGCCTACGACTACCGTGAGCGCGTGCCGAAGAACCGAAACACGTTCTCCTTCCTCGTCCGCTGGCCGCGCCGTGCCGCCTCTCGCGCGGTGCACCGGGGCTGGGCGTGGGTGCAGGAGGCGGGCGCGGTCACCGCGGAACACCCCGGGCGGCTGCGGTTCGGTGCGATCGGCGACGGCACCCGGCTCGCCTTCCCGCAGGGAACCGTCTTCGGGGAGCCGTGGATCGAGCTCGGCGCGCACTGCGTCATCGGCGAGCAGGTGACCCTCACGGCCGGGATGATGCCCGACCTGGACCTGGGGCCCGACCCCATCCTCACGCTGGGCGACGGCGTCGTGCTGGGGCGCGGCAGCCACGTCATCGCGGACACGACCGTGTCGATCGGCTCCGACACGTACTGCGGTCCGTACGTCTACATCACCTCGACGAACCACAGCTACGACGACCCGCACGAGCCCGTGGGCAAGCAGTGGCCCCGGATGGAGCCCGTGGCGATCGGCCCCGGCTGCTGGATCGGCACCGGCGCCGTGATCCTGCCCGGAGCCAGACTCGGCCGGAACGTGGTGGTCGCGGCGGGCGCGGTCGTCAGGGGCGAGGTCCCCGACCACGCGGTGGTCGCGGGCGCCCCGGCCCGCGTCGTGCGCAGCTGGGACCCGGAGACCGGCTGGCAGCCGCCCCTGCGCACGCCCGCACCCGTGCCCATCCCGGAAGGCGTCACGCCCGAGCAGCTCCTCGCCCTCACCGAGCCGGGCGGGGCGGGGGACACCACCAGCCCGTGATCGGGGACATACGCCGCAGGGCCGTGCCATGCGGGGCAGTGCCGCGCGGGGCAGTGCAATATTCTTGACCCCGGCATGCGCTGTACGCGACTGTGCCGCCCACGCCTGGCCCCTTCACACTCCGCCATCCACCGCAGGGACGGAACGTGTCCGACCTCGATCAGCTCACCCGGTCGCTCGCCCGCAACCTCAAGCGCTGGCGGGGGGAGCGCGGCTTCACCCTCGACGTCCTCGCGGCCCGCGCCGGAGTCAGCCGTGGCATGATCATCCAGATCGAGCAGGCCCGCACGAACCCCAGCGTCGGTACGACGGTCAAGCTGGCCGACGCCCTCGGGGTCAGCATCACCACTCTCCTCGACCAGGAGCAGGACGCCCAGGTCCGGCTGGTGCCGCGGAGCCAGGCCGTCCGTATGTGGTCCACCGAAGCGGGCAGCTCCACGACGCTGGTCGTCGGGACCGAGGCCCGGGGCCCGCTCGAACTGTGGGCCTGGCGGCTGATGCCCGGCGAGGGCAGCACCTCCGACCCGCACCCCGAGGGGACCGTCGAACTGCTCCATGTGACCGAGGGCGAACTGACCCTCGTCGTCGAGGACCGGAGCTACCCCGTCCCCGCGGGCACCTCCGCCACGTTCCAGGCGCACGTGTCCCACGGCTACCGCAACGAGGGCGTCGAGCCGACCGTGTTCACCCTGGCCGTCGCCATCCCGCCCGCCCGCTGAGAAGCCCGGGGCGGTCGGCGGTGTCCGCCCGGTGGACGGCCTCAGCCGGCCGTCGCCGACCGGTGCTCCGTGAGCCAGCCCGTGGCGAAGTCGACCGCCGCCCGCAGCCCGACGAGCCGGCAGGCGGCCGCCCCCAGCCGGGCCGTCCGTACGTCACCGTCGGCGGCGGCCTCCTCGAACGCCGCACCCAGGGCCGCGAAGTCGCTGTCGTCCAGGGCGACGTCCTCGTACTCCCACCACTGGCGCACACCCGCGGGCGCCACCACACAGCGGTAGCGGCGGCGCGGCGGACCCGGCATGCGGTATTCGCCCAGGTGGAAGGCCGTACAGGTGGCGTAGCCGGTGCCGAGCAGCAGAATCCGGGCGTCCGCCTCGTACAGCCGGGCGAGCGGCGAATCCTCCCCCAGATGGCAGTCGGCCCGGTGGCCGCTGAGGAGACCTGCCGCACCGGGGCCGAGCGCGGCGAACGAGGTCTGCGGATGGGCGCTGCGCCCGGCGCCCGCCGCCGTCCGCACGGTCTCGGCCAGCGCGCCCATCGACGGCGCGGGTGTCAGCGCCGGGTCGAACGGGGGCATCGACGCCCGCACCGCCTCGCGCGCCTCGTCGCCCAGCCCCCGGACCCGCTCGCGGTAGTGCGGCGAGGTGTCCGAGTTCTCCGGAGTGAAGGCCGGGACCACCACCGTGCCCTCCGGCCCCACCGCCCGGCGTACCGCGTCCAGCACCCCGTCGGCCCCGCCCGCGCCCGGGCCCACCGCCCGCAGCGAGGCGTGCACCAGCAGGACGTCTCCGGGGCGCACCCCCAGCGCGGTGAGGGCCGACGCCGTCAGGGCCCCGTCGAGCGCGTCGTGAAGGAGGGTGTGGTCCACGGCGGGAATCCTTCCCGCCGTGGGACGGGCGCCACACCCTCAGACATGCTCCGGCAGCTTCGGGATCTCGATCGCCGGGCACCGGTCCATGACCATGTCCAGGCCCGCCGCCCGCGTCCGCCCGTACGCGGCCCGGTCCACCACCCCGAGCTGGAACCACACCGCCTTCGCGCCCGCCGCCACCGCCTCGTCGGCGACCGCGCCCGCCAGCTCGCTGTTGACGAACACGTCGACCACGTCGACGGGGAAAGGAATGTCCGCCAGCGAGGCGTAGCCCTGCTCCCCGTGCACCGCCTCGGCCTTCGGGTGCACCGGCACCACCCGCTTCCCGAACCGCTGGAGCACCTGAGCCACCCCGTAGGCCGCCCGGGAGGGGTTGTCGGACAGGCCCACCACCGCCCAGGTGTCGCCGGTGTCCTGAAGAATCCGCCGGATCGTCTCCGCCTCTTGGCGTGCGTCTGTGTCTGCGTGCATGCCGGGACAACCGGCGGCCCCCGTCCGCCATTCCCGACGGGAGTGCCGGGAGCTGCCCGCGCGACGGGACATAGGGTGGGCGGATGCAGGAGCAGTACCGGACCGTCGCCCGCGCGGGTGTGCACGAGAGCGAGATCAACCGATCGCGTTTCCTCTGCTCCCTCGCCCCCGCCGCCACCGAGCAGGAGGCGCAGGACTTCGTCGCCCGCGTCCGCAAGGAGCACCCCACCGCCACCCACAACTGCTTCGCGTACGTGATCGGCGCCGACGCCGCCGTACAGAAGGCCAGTGACGACGGTGAACCCGGCGGAACGGCGGGCGTCCCGATGCTCCAGATGCTCATGCGGCGGGAGATGCGGTACGTCGCGGCGGTCGTCACCCGCTACTACGGCGGCGTCAAACTCGGCGCGGGCGGGCTGATCCGGGCGTACGGGGGAGTGGTCGGCGAGGCCCTCGACGCGCTCGGCACCATCACCCGGCAGCGCTTCCGGCTCGCCACGGTCCGCGTCGACCACCAGCGGGCGGGCAAGCTGGAGAACGATCTTCGGGCCACCGGCCGGGACGTCCGCCAGGTGCGGTACGCGGAGGCCGTCACCATCGAGATCGGGCTGCCGGACGCCGATGTGGCGGCGTTCACCGCCTGGCTGGCCGACGCGACCGCCGGGACCGCCGGACTGGAGCTGGGCGGCGAGGCGTACGGGGACGTGTGACCGGGGTGTGACCCTGGAGCTGGGCGCGAAAATCATGATCGATGCGGGTTCGGCGACCCGGCGGCGTTAGCGTGGTCGTTGCCGACGGCGCGACCGCGGACCGGCGGCGTGCGACCCACGGGGTGGAGGACGAGGACGATGCGGGCCGGTACCGGCGGAGTGACGGCGATGCGGGCCCGGATCGGCGGGGTGGTGGCGTGAGGCTTCTGCACACCTCGGACTGGCACCTGGGCCGGTCCTTCCACCGCGTCTCCCTGCTGGAGGCCCAGGCCGCCTATCTCGACCATCTCGTGGCGACCGTACGGGAACGCGAGGTCGACGCCGTCCTCGTCTCCGGCGACGTCTACGACCGGGCCGTCCCGCCGCTCAGCGCCGTCGAACTGTTCGACCGTGCGCTGCACCGGCTCGCCGCCGCCGGCGTCCCCACCGTCATGATCTCCGGCAACCACGACTCGGCCCGCCGCCTCGGCGTCGGCGCCGGACTCTTCGAGCGGGCCGGAATCCACCTGCGGACCGACCCCGAGGGCTGCGCCACCCCCGTAGTCCTCACCGACGACCACGGGGACGTCGCCCTCTACGGGCTGCCCTACCTGGAACCGGCCCTGGTCAAGGACGCCCTGCGTGCCCCCAAGGCCGGTCACGAGGCGGTCCTCACCGCCGCCATGGACCGGGTACGCGCCGACCTCGCCGCCCGGCCCGCAGGCACCCGCTCCGTCGTCCTCGCCCATGCCTTCGTGGCGGGTGGGGAGCCCAGCGACAGCGAACGCGACATCACCGTCGGCGGGGTCGCCGCCGTCCCGGCCGGAGTCTTCGACGGCGTCGACTACGTCGCCCTCGGCCACCTCCACGGCAGCCAGCGGGTCACCGAACGCGTCCGCTACTCCGGCTCCCCGCTCGCCTACTCCTTCTCCGAGGACGGCCACCGCAAGACCATGTGGCTGATCGACCTCGACGGCGACGGGAACATCGCCGCCGAGGAACGGATCGACTGCCCGGTCGAACGTCCCCTCGCCCGGCTCCGCGGCCGCCTCGACACCCTCCTGGAGGATCCGGGCCTGGACCGCCACGAGCACGCCTGGGTCGAGGCGACCCTCACCGACCCGGTCCGCCCCGCCGACCCCATGGCCCGCCTCGCCCGGCGCTTCCCGCACACCCTCAGCCTCGTCTTCGATCCCGAGCGGGCCCCCGAGGACCCCCTCGCCTCCTACGCCCAACGGCTCAAGGGCCGCGACGACCACCAGATCGCCGAGGACTTCGTCGCCCATGTGCGCGGCGGCAGCGGACCCAGTGACCTCGAACGCACCGTCCTGCGCGCCGCGTTCGACGACGTACGGGTGGACGAGAGCGTGCGCGAGGTGTCCCGTTGAGACTGCACCGCCTCACCCTCACCGCCTTCGGCCCGTTCGGCGCCACCCAGGAAGTCGACTTCGACACCCTCTCCTCGGGCGGACTGTTCCTCCTCCACGGCCCCACCGGCGCCGGGAAGACCTCCGTCCTGGACGCCGTCTGCTACGCCCTGTACGGAGCTGTCCCCGGTGCCCGCCAGAGCCCCGGGGCCTCCCTGCGCAGCGACCACGCGCCCGTGGACCTGCCCACCGAGGTCCAGCTGGAACTGACCGTCGGAGGCCGACGCCTCGAAGTCACCCGCAGCCCCGCCCAGCCCCGCCCCAAGAAGCGGGGCGACGGCTTCACCCTGGAGAAGGCGCAGAGCAGGCTGCGCGAACACGACCCCGAGCGCGGCTGGCAGGCCCTCAGCAAGTCGCACCAGGAGATCGGCGAGGAGCTGACCCAGCTCATCGGCATGAGCCGGGACCAGTTCTGCCAGGTCGTGCTGTTGCCGCAGGGCGACTTCGCCCGTTTCCTGCGTGCCGACGCCGAGGCCCGCGGCAAGCTCCTCGGCCGGCTCTTCGACACCCGCCGCTTCGCCGCCGTCGAGGAGCGGCTCGCCGAACTGCGCCGGGGCGCCGAGGCCAGGGTGACCGCGGGCGACGAGAAGATCCTCGCCCTCCTCCAGCGCATCGCCCAGGCCGCCGGACCCGCCGGGACCGAGGCCGCGCCGCCCGCGGCCCGGCCCGGCGAACCCGGCCTCGCCGACGCCGCCCTGGAATGGGCCGCCCTCGCCCGCAGCGCCGCCCGCGAGCACCTCGACATCGCCCACCGCGTGCTCGCCGATGCGGAGGGGCGGCAGACCGCCGCCCGCCACGCCCTGGACGCCGAACGCGAACTGGCCCGCCTCCAGCAGCGGTACGAGGAGACCCGGGCGCGGGCCGCGGCGCTGGAGGAAAGCCGCCCCGAACACGACCGCTGCCAGCAGCAGTTGGAGCGCGCCCGCAAGGCCGAGCGGGTCGCCCCCGCGCTGGAGCTGCGCGAGGAGGCCGAGCGCGCCCACCGGACGGCGAGCGACGTCCTCGGCACGGCCAGGGCGCGGCTGTCGCCCGACCTCGTCGACGCGGGCGCCGAACAACTCACCGAGCTGGAGCGTCGGTTCCGGCAGGAGCTGGGCGGCCTGGAGTCCGCCCGCCGGGCCGAGCGGCGCAGCACCGAGATCGACGAGGAACGGGACCTGCTGGAGCGGGAGGCCCGGGCCGACGACGCGACCGTCCGCGACGCGGACGCGTGGCTGGCCGACTGGGACGCCGTCCACACCCGGCTCCGGGAGCGCGTCGCGGCGGCCCAGGAGGCCGCGACCCGCGCCGAACAGATCGCCGGACGCCTCGGCCCGGCCCGCCGCCGACTGGACGCGGCCCTCCGCCGCGACGCCCTGGCCGTCGAGGAGGAGACCGCCCGGCACGCCCTGTCCGAGGCCTGGGAACGCGCCCTCGACGCCCACGAGACCTGGCTCGGGCTGCGGGAGCGGCGGCTGCGCGACATCGCGGCGGAGCTGGCCGCGGGGCTCGTCGACGGCGCGCCCTGCACCGTCTGCGGCTCCGCCGACCATCCGGCGCCCGCCACCGAGGGCGATGGCCATGTCGACCGGGCCACCGAGGAGGCCGCCCTCACCGCCCACCGGCGCGCCGAGGAGGCCCGCGCCCGCGCGGAGCAGGCCCTCGGCCTCATCCGCGAACGCCACGCGGCAGCCCACGCCGAGGCCCGCGAGGCGGAGCCTTCGGTGACGGCAGGGGACGGGGCGGCTGCGTACCCTGCCGCCGACGAGCACGCCGCGCGGGCGGAGTCGACCGCGCGCCTCCCCGCCGGCCCGGTCCCCGCGCAGGCGGCGGAGCCCGCCGGCCTCCCGGCCGACGCCGACGCCGGCCCGTCCGTCGCCGAACTCCGCCAGATCGTCGACCGGTTGACCGAGGAGCACGCCGAGGCCCACCGCCTCGCCGCCGGGACCCACGCCGCGCACGAGGCTCTCGACGCGGCCGAGCGCGAGCACCTCGGGCGGCTCGAACTCCGCCAGCAGGCCGAGCGCAGGGCCGCCGCCCGCACCTCGCGGCGCGAGGCGCTCGACCGCGAACAGGCGGGGCTGGAGGGCGAACTCGCCGTAGCCCGGGCAGAGTCCGGCTCGGTAGCCGAGTACGCGGACCGCCTCACCCGCCGGGTCGCGTTGCTCGCGGACGCCGCCGAGGCCGTACGCGCTGAACAGGAAGCGGCCCAGCGGCGCAAGGAAGCGGACGACCGGCTGTCCGACGCGGCGTTCCGCGCGGGCTTCGACACCCCGCAGGACGCCGCGGCGACCCTCCTCGACGCCGCCGCCCAACGCGACCTCCAACACCGCATCGACGCCTGGCAGTCCGAGGCCGCCGCGGTCGCGGACCGCCGCGCCGAGCAGGACGCCCGCGCCGCGGCGGAGCGTCCCCCTGCCCGACCCGCCGCCGCACAGGGCGCGTTCGACACGGCGGAACGGCTGCTGCGGGAGGCCGCCTCCGCACTCGCCGCCGCCCGGGAGCGCTGCGCCGAGCTGTCCCGCCTCTCGTCGCTGGCCGCCGACGAGGTCCGGCGGCTGGGCCCGGTGCGCCAGGAGTACGAGCGCGTCGCCCGGCTCGCGGGCCTGGCCGCGGGCACCTCCGCCGACAACGAACGCAAGATGCGCCTGGAGGCCTACGTCCTGGCCGCCCGCCTGGAGCAGGTGGCGGCGGCCGCCACCGCGCGCCTTCGGCGGATGTCCTCCGGCCGCTACACCCTCGTCCACTCCGACGCCCGCACCGGCGGCCGCAGGGCGGGGCTCGGGCTGCATGTGGTGGACGCCTGGACCGGCAGCGAACGGGACACCGCGACCCTGTCCGGCGGCGAGACGTTCTTCGCCTCTCTCGCCCTCGCGCTCGGCCTCGCCGACGTGGTGACCGAGGAGGCGGGCGGCGTACGCCTGGACACCCTCTTCATCGACGAGGGCTTCGGCAGCCTCGACGACCAGACCCTGGACGAGGTGCTCGACGTGCTGGACTCGCTGCGGGAGCGGGACCGCAGTGTGGGCATCGTCAGCCACGTGGCCGACCTGCGCCGCCGTATCCCGGTCCGCCTCGAAGTGGTCAAGGAGCGGCAGGGCTCCTCGGTGCGCCATCGCCTGTGACCCTGCCGGGCGAACGCCCGTTCAGCGTCCGATCGCGCGACGGGGGAGCGGCGAGGAGTAGACGATGCTCGTCGTGACGGAGCCCAGGGCGCCGATCCGGCCGGTGGTCTCCTCCAGATGCTTCATCGAGCGGGCCGTCACCTTGAGGACGAAACAGTCGTCACCGGTGACGTGGTGGGCCTCGATGATCTCCGGCGTGGTCTCCAGGAGGTCGTGGAACGGCTTGTAGTTGCCGTTCGGGTACCGCAGCCGTACAAGGGCGAGGATCGGCAGCCCCAGCCGTTCGGCGTCCACCACGGCCGCGTACCCGCTGATCACCCCCAGCTCCTCCAACCGCCGCACCCGCTCGGTCACGGCGCTCGGGGACATGGCGACGGCACGGGCGAGCTCGGCGAACGTCGCCCGTCCGTCGCGCTGAAGGACGTCGAGGATGCGCCAGTCGGTGGCGTCCGGGGAATAGTCGGTCATGGGTCGGATAGAACAGGGAAATCCCCGGCAGATCAAGAAGAGCGCCGGGAAATCCCACTTCCGGACCCCGGCCTGCGACCGTAAATTCATGGTCATGAACTCTCAGCCCGCTCCCGCGCCCGCCCCCGCACCCACGACTCCGGCCGACAATCCCGTGCTGCGCGTCGCGCCCGCTTCGCCCGCCGCCGCGGCCGCCCACTTCGCCGCCTCGCTCGCCTTCCACGCCGACGTCTCCGATGTCGCCTCCGCACTCGCCGCCGACGGCGACCCCGGGTTCGTCGTCGTGGACAGCCGTTCCACCGCGTCCTGGGACCAGGGGCACATTCCCGGGGCGGTGCATCTGCCCACCGCCCTGATCCCCGAGCAGGCGGCGGCGCTGCTCGACCCGGCCGTGCCCGTGGTCACGTACTGCTGGGGGCCCGGCTGCAACGGCGCCACCCGTGCGGCCCTGGCCCTCGCTCAACTCGGCTACCAGGTCAAGGAGATGCTCGGCGGCTTCGAGTACTGGGCGCGCGAGGGGTTCGCCTACGAGACCTGGGAGGGAAGCGGGCGTCGCGCCGCCGACCCGCTCACCGCACCGCTCGACGACGCCGACTGCGGCTGCTGAGAGCAACAGCTGACCCGGCGTCACCGATGCGGCCCCGTCCGCGGGGTCACCGGCGCGGCACGGCGGCGGCCGACGCCGCGAACAGCTGCCCGGCCGCCACCCCGCTGACCTGGCCGTCGCCGACTTCAACCACCCGCCACAGCCGTCGGCACCGCCGGTGCGGTCAGAGCCGGGACAGCTCGTCCACCAGATCGTCCAGACCCAGCGACCCCTGGGAGAGCGCTGCCATGTGCCAGGCCTTGAGGTCGAACGCGTCGCCGCGCGCCGCGCGCGCGTTCTCGCGGCCCAGCAGCCAGGCGCGCTCGCCCAGCTTGTAGCCGATGGCCTGGCCCGGCATGGACAGATAGCGGGTCAGCTCGCTCTCCACGAAGTCGGCGGGACGCCCACTGTGGTTGCCGAAGAACTCCTGCGCCAGGCCGGGCGTCCAGCGCTCGCCCGGGTGGAAGGGGGAGTCCGCCGGAATCTTCAGCTCCAGGTGCATGCCGATGTCGACGATGACCCGGCAGGCACGCATCATCTGTGCGTCCAGATAGCCGAGCCGCCGCTCCGGATCGGGCAGGAATCCCAGCTCGTCCATGAGCCGCTCCGCGTACAGCGCCCAGCCTTCGGCGTTCGCGCTGACCTGGCCGACCGACGCCTGGTAGCGCGAGAGGCTGTCGGCGACGTGCGTCCACTGGGCGATCTGGAGGTGGTGGCCGGGAACGCCCTCGTGGTACCAGGTCGAGACCAGGTCGTACACCGGGAAGCGGGTCTCGCCCATGGTGGGCAGCCAGGTGCGTCCGGGGCGCGAGAAGTCCTCGGACGGACCGGTGTAGTAAGGCGCGGCGGCCCCGCCGGGCGGGGCGATGTGGGACTCCACCTTCCGGACCCGCTCGGCGAGGTCGAAATGGGTGCCGTCCAGCGCCTCGATCGCCTCGTCCATCAGCTCCTGGAGCCAGTCACGGACCTCGTCCACGCCCTCGATGTGCTTGCCGTGCACGTCGAGGTGGGCGAGCGCCTCCCAGGGACCGGCCCCGGGAAGCACCTTCTCGGCCTCGGTCTTCATCTCGGCGAGCAGCCGGTGGTACTCGGACCAGCCGTACGCGTAGGCCTCGTCGAGATCCAGGTCGGTGCCGTTGTACAGCCGCGACCAGCGCGCGTACCGTTCCCGGCCGACCGTGTCCGGCGCCCCCTCGATCGCCGGGGCGTACACATCGCGCATCCAGTCCCGCAGCGAGAGCACGGAGGCCGTCGCGAGCCGGGCCGCCTCGTCGAGCTCCGCCCGCAGAGCGTCGGGAGCCGAGGCGACGAAGTCCTCGAAGAACGCCGGGCTGTCGCTCTCGCCGCCCCACTCCGTCAGCTGCCCGATGAACGTCGCGGTCGCGCGCGGTCCGCCGTACAGCTTGCGTTCCAGACCGAGCGCGAGCGAGGCGCGGTACCCCTCCTGCGCGGCGGGCACGGCGCGCAGCCGCTCCGCGACCGCCGCCCAGTCCTCCTCCGTCCCGGTCGGTGTGATCGTGAAGACCTCGGTGATGCTGTGCGCGGGCGAGTGCAGGTTGGAGACGGTCCGCAGCCCCTCCTCGGCCTCGTGAACGGCGAGCTCCGCCGTCAGGCGCTCCCGCAGCAGGCGTCCGCAGCGCCGCTCGGCGTCACTGTCCGCGCCGGGCCGCTGCTCCGCGGCGTCCAGGTCCCGCAGCGTCTTTTGGATGAGGTCGGCGACCGCGGCCTGACCGGCCGGTGAGAAGTCGGGCAGGCGGTGCGAGCTCTCGGGCACGCCCAGGTAGGTGCCGGTGATGGGGTCGAGTTCGATGATCGCGTCGACGTAGGCGTCGGCGACCTGACGGGGCAGCGCGCTGCTCGAAGTGTCTGACATGCGGACATCCTCGTACGGCGGCACGCCCCCCGTCACCACCATTGAACACGGGACGTCCGAAAGACGATCACGCCTCGGGAGCCTGCCGGGGCGGCAGAAGCGGCCCGCAGTCCCACTGCTGGAAGACCAGCCGCGTCTCCACCCGAGCCACTTCCCGGCGCGAGGTGAACTCGTCCAGCACCAGCCGTTGCAGATCCGCCGTGTCGGCCACCGCCACCTGCACGAGATAGTCGTCGGGGCCGGTGAGATGGAACAGCGCGCGCGACTCCGGCAGAGCCCGGACACGGTCGACGAACGGCCCGATCAGCTCCCGGCGGTGCGGCCTGACCTGCACCAGGAGCAGCGCCTGAAGCCCCCGGCCCAGCTTCGCCGGGTCCAGCCGCAGCTGGTCGCCGAGGATCACCCCGGCACGGCGCAGCCGGGCCACCCGGTCCAGGCACGTCGAGGCGGCCACGCCCACCTCGGCGGCGAGCTCCCGGTACGTCGTCCGCGCATCGTTCTGCAGGAGCCGCAGAATCTGCAGATCCACCGGATCAAGAGCGACTGAATCGGTCATGCGGCGAACGTAGCACGGGGATATACCGCTACGAACCGGTAACTGTTCAGAGTGACGCGCATGGAGAACGAAGTCTCGATGACGCCCCCTGCCGCCACCCCTTCCAGGGCTCTCGCCACCGAAGCCGTGCACGCCGGACGCGACGACCTCGCCTCCCTCGGCCTGCACGCCCCGCCGCTCGACCTGTCCACCACCTACCCCTCCTATGACTCCCGGGCCGAGGCCGAACGGATCGACGCCTTCGCCACCACCGGCGCACGCCCCGACGGGCCCCCGGTCTACGCCCGGCTGGACAACCCCACCACCGGCCGTTTCGAGACGGCGCTCGCCCGGCTGGAGGGCACCGAGAGCGCGGTCGCCTTCGCCAGCGGCATGGCCGCCCTCACCGCGGTACTGCTCGCCCGGGCGAGCCTGGGCTTGCGCCATGTCGTCGCCGTCCGCCCGCTCTACGGCTGCAGCGACCACCTCCTCGGCGCCGGACTGCTGGGCACCGAGGTGACCTGGACCGACCCGGCGGGCATAGCCGACGCGATCCGCCCGGACACCGGTCTGGTGATGGTCGAGACGCCCGCCAACCCGACGCTGGCCGAGATCGACATCCAGGCCGTCGCCCAGGCCTGCGGCTCCGTACCGCTGCTCGTCGACAACACCTTCGCCACCCCCGTCCTCCAGCGCCCCGTCGAACACGGCGCGCGGATCGTCCTGCACAGCGCCACCAAGTACCTCGGCGGCCATGGGGACGTCATGGGCGGCGTCGTCGCCTGCGACGAGGAGTTCGCCGCCACGCTGCGCCAGGTGCGGTTCGCCACCGGCGGCGTGCTGCACCCGCTGGCCGGATACCTGCTGCTGCGCGGCCTCTCCACCCTTCCCGTACGGGTACGGGCCGCCTCGGCCAGCGCCGCCGAACTCGTCCGTCGGCTCACCGCCGACCCGCGGGTCGCCCGGGTGCACTACCCGGAGATCGGTGGCGCGATGGTCTCCTTCGAGGTGTACGGGGACCCGCACCGGGTGATCGCCGGGGTGCGGCTCATCACCCCTGCCGTCAGCCTCGGCAGTGTGGACTCGCTGATCCAGCACCCGGCCTCCATCAGCCACCGCATCGTGGACGAGGGAGACCGGCGGGCGTCGGGCGTCGGCGACCGGCTGCTGCGGATGTCGGTCGGCCTGGAGGACGTCGAGGACCTGTGGGCGGACCTGTGCCAGGCCCTCAGCGACGGGTCCGTTCAGCCGGAGCGGCCGTCGGCGGAGCGGTCTGCCCACTCGCCCGCTGCTCACCCGTCCCTGGCTCACTCGTGAGCTGCTCCCGCGTGAGCCGTTCACTCCTCAGCCGGGCGGTGATGACGAGCGTGCCCTCCTCGATCTGATAGTCGAGGGGCAGCTCAAGCGCGCGCATCGCCGCCACCATGCCGGTGTTGCGGGCCTGCGTCACGGCGTAGACGCTGTCGCAGCCCGCCTCGTCGGCGAGGGCCACCAGCCGGCGCAGCAGCTCGGAGCCGATGCCCCGGCGCTGCCAGTCGTCCTCGACGAGGAGGGCGACCTCGGTCTCGTCCCCGTCCCACAGGAGGTGGCCCAGCGCCACCAGTTTTCCGGAGGCGGTCTGCACAGCCAGGGTGCGCCCGAAGCGAGGGCTCAGCAGATGGTCCAGATAGCGGTCCGCGTCCCCGACGGGGCCGTGGTAGCGCAGCCCCAGGGTGTGCTGGGAGCAGCGGTCGTGCATGGCGCGGGCCGCGGTGAGATCGCCGCGATCCGCGCGCCGCACGGTGATCTCGTTGCCCTCGGGCAGCGTGAGGATGTCCTCGCTGCGCGGCACCCGGGGGCCGAGGCGGGCGTCGAGCTCGACCAGGGCCCGGGCCCGGGCGAACTCGGTCGGTGTGAACGGCAGATAGGGCCGCTCCACGGAGATGACCCCGCCCGACGGGTCCCGCAGACGCATGACCGTCTCCTCCAGCACGCCTTCGACCGGGGCGCTCTCTCCGGTCGGACGGCCGGTGACGGAGACGGCGGGCAGCGAGTGGATGGTGCACCGGCCCAGCAGCTGGCGCAGCGCGAGGGGAAGCTCGGCCGCGTCGAGCGCCGTCCGCGTGGCCAGTGACAGCACCCGCGTCGGGGTGTCGACCAGATCGTGGGCGTCCGCGCGCTCGATCCAGGTGGAGGAGCCGCCCGCGGCGGAGATCTGCCCGGTCAGCTGCTGCGCCTGGAGCGCGGCGGGCGCCCGCAGCAGGAACTCGTCGACCGTCCCGTCGGCGAGCGGGTGGGTCTGCAACGTGAGGATGTCGACCCGGAGCCGGGCGAGAGCCACGCACAGCGCGGCCAGACTCCCGGGGGCGTCGCGTACCGTCGTCCGCATCCGCCACAGCACGGTCTCCTCGGCGCCGCAGACTCCGCCCGCCTCCGTCCTCGCACCGGCGTCGGTATCCGCATCGGTACAGGCCTCTCCATCGGCTGATGGGGGAGCGTGACTGTGTTTCCGTGCCCACCAGGTGTGGAACGCCGCGGTGGCCACCAGCGCAACCGCGGAGGCCAGGAGCAGATAGGGACCGTCGGGCTGGTGCCCGATCAGATTGGCGATCGCGTCGGCCACGGCCACGGCCGTGAACAGGGCGGCCAGCTCGATCAGGTCCCGCCGCCAGTGGTGCGGACGGCGGGCGCTCTTCGCGGATGTCACATCAGTCATACCCTCACTGTGAGGGAAGGGTGTTGCCTGATCACGAACGCCTTGTGACTGATGGGTTAAGTGTGGATCTGGTTGCCTATCGTCGCCTTTCAGTCAAATTTTGGGGGTCATATTTGCCGTACTCGACATCGTTTGCTCGGGGCCCAGTGGCAGCACTCCCGGGCACGGGGGAGTCGGGGACGTCGAAGCCGCCCCCGGCCGCTACTGCCCGACGCGGCCGGGCCGGAGCACCCTGGTGAACAGCACCGCCCCGCCCTCCGCCCGCAGACGCACCGTCAGATCCGCGCTGTCGCCGTCGATCTCGACCTCGCCGAAATACTGCGGGGACTCCATCGGCGACACATTGGCGCGGTCCGGGGCCCGCACGAAGACCCGGTCGGGTCCGAACGTGCCGTCCAGCTTGTTGGCCGGGAAGCCGCCCGCGGCCAGCGGGCCCGACACGAACTCCCAGAACGGGGCGAAGTCCTTGAACGCCGCTCGCTCCGGCGCGTAGTGCTGGGCCGAGGTGTAGTGCACGTCCGCCGTCAGCCACAGCGTGCCGGTGACCCTGCGGTGCTTGATGAACCGCAGCAGCTCGGCGATCTGGAGCTCCCGCCCGAGCGGCGCGCCCGGGTCGCCCTGCGCCACCGCTTCGAAGTTCGCCGAGCCGTCCGGGACGACCAGGCCGAGCGGCATGTCGGCGGCGATCACCTTCCACACCGCCCGGGACGCGGCGAGCGAGCGTTTCAGCCACCGCAGCTGCTCGGCGCCGAGGATGCCGGTCGTCTCGTCGGCCTGCCGGTTCGGGGAGTTGGCGTTGCGGTACGAACGCATGTCGAGGACGAACACGTCCAGCAGCGGCCCGTGGTGGACGACCCGGTACATGCGGGACGGCCGCGCCGAACCGTACGAGGGCGACAGCGGGACGTACTCGTGGAAGGCCCGCACGGAACGCGCCGCGAGGATGTCGACGTTCTTCTCGGTGTAACGGGCGTCGTCGAGGATCTGGCCGGGATACCAGTTGTTGCGCACCTCGTGGTCGTCCCACTGCACGATGGAGGGCACTTGGGCGTTGAAGCGGCGGACGTTCGTATCGAGCAGGTTGTAGCGGAAGTTGCCCCGGTACTCGTCCAGGGTCTCGGCGACCTTCGCCTTCTCCTCGGTCATGACGTTGCGCCAGATCCGCCCGTCCGGCAGCGTGACCCTCGCCTCCAGCGGCCCGTCCGCGTAGATGCTGTCGCCGCTGCACAGGAAGAAGTCCGGGTCCAGGTGGCGCATCTCCTCGTACGCCCGGTAGCCGCCGATGTCCGGATTGATGCCCCAGCCCTGGCCCGCGATGTCGCCGGACCACAGGAAGCGCACGCCGTCCCGGCGCCGGCACGGAGCGGTACGGAAGGTTCCGTACACTGGGCGGCCGACACGGCGCGGATCTTCCGGGTCGGTGAGCGTGACGCGGTAGTGGACCTGCTCGCCCGCGGGCAGCCCGCGGAGGGGCGTCGTTCCGGTGTGGTCCGTTCCGGGGCCGATCAGCGGCCCGTGCCACCGGCGGGGCCGCCGGAACGAGGCGGTCGCCGAGGTCTCCACCAGCATCCGGGCGGGCCGATCCGACCGTACCCAGACCAGCGCCGACGAAGCCGTGACGCTTCCCACCTGCACGCCCCAGGACGCCTCGGGCCGCCCCGCCAGGGTCAGCGCGGGCGCGGCCGCCGGGGTCGCGGTCGCGGTCACGGGGGAGAGGGCCACCGCTGCCGGGGCGAGCAGCGAGCCGCGCAGGACCGCGCGGCGGCCGGGCGAGGGGATACGCGGGCGGTAGGGCATCGGAGCGCCTCCAGGAAGGTGGACGGGCGGTGCACCACGCCCCCGGGAGGCCGAGGCCTGCCCCGGGACCGGCGCCGGTCTCCGTCCATGCCTACTGCCCGGCGGAGGCCGGGGCCCCAACCCCGGGTGAACTACTCGACTCCGGTGGGGAACTGGTGCGTGGGCGTGGTCACCACTGCGCGCACGCCGGAGCACAGCAAGGGCGTCAGGGCGAGCCCTTCGTCGTCGAGCGGCAGCCGGACGGCCTCCAGGCCGGTCGCCGCGAACAGGGAGGTGTGTTCCGGGCTGCCCGGGCCCTCCACGCCGACCGGGGCCGCCCCGGCTTCCCGGAGCACGAAGCGCAGGAGGCTCGTCGCCTGGGCCACCCCTGAGCAGACCACCAGCGGTTCCGGATCTGCCACCACTCCGCGCCGCCGGGTCGACAGGGCGGCCAGTGGCTCGCGCAGCTCCGGCAGCCCTCGTGGGTCGGGGTAGCCGAGGGCCCGGTGCGGCAGGCGGCCGAACACCGCCCGCTGGGCGGCACTCCACGCGCTGCGCGGGAAGAGAGACCGGGGGTGCCCGGCCGGAAGTC
The DNA here is from genome assembly GCF_002382885.1 of Streptomyces sp. WZ.A104. GTDB lineage: Bacteria > Actinomycetota > Actinomycetes > Streptomycetales > Streptomycetaceae > Streptomyces. The sequence continues at coordinate 16,923 of NZ_NWVL01000072.1, read as the reverse complement.
CACCGGAGCGTCAGGCGCGCCCGGAGCACGTTCGCGATCGGAGCCGAACGCGCCACGCTCTTCTCCGGGCTGATCCCCGTGTCCGCCACGCTGACCGCACCTCTGGTGGGAGCCGGTACGTACGGCCTCGCGCAGGGCGCGGGTAGCCTCCTGGTCGGCGCGGGTGTGGCCTACGGCACCGGCGTCACCGGGCATCGCACGGCCGCCCGGACTCCGCGCTCCGGGCGGCCGCCGACGCCCCGGCGGGCCCGCTCAGCGGCTGGTGTCCAGGATGACGCGCGCGACCAGGGCGGGGTCGTCGTTCATCGGGACGTGCCCGCAGCCGGGCAGCCGGACGAGCCGGGCGTCGGGGATCACCCGCTTGGCACGGACCCCCTGCCTGCGAAGCAGGATCCGGTCCCGGGTGCCCCAGGCGACGGTGACGGGGATGCCCTTCACGTCATCGCCGAAGAAGGTGCCCCGACCGACCTCCAGCGTCTGGTGAAACCCGGTCGCTCCCCGCAGGGCGAGCGTCTCGGCGACGACGGCTTCCGGTGAACGCCGCGCAGGCCGGGCGTAGATGGTGCTGGTCAGGGCCGTGCGACCGGCCGCGCTCCGCGAGAGCCGCTCGATCAACGGCACCGGCATCGCGAGCGCACTGCGCCGCATCGCCCGCAGCGTTCCGAAGGCGTAACGCCGCTCCGCCTCGGTCCAGAATCCCGCCGGGGCCAGCGCGGTCACCGAGCGGACCAGGTCCGTGCGCCCCAACTCCAGCGCGAGCAGGCCCCCGAGGGAGTTCCCGGCCACATGGGGGCGGTCCAGGCCGAGTTCGGCGCAGAGCGCCCCGAGGACCGGTCCGACGGTCGCGAGATCGTACGGGACTCCGTCCGGGAGGGCGGGCGAGGTGCCGAACCCGGGGAGGTCCACGGCGATGACCTCCCGCTCGGCAGCCAGGATTCGCGTCACCGGATCCCAGGCCTGGAGGTGGTGGCCGATGCCGTGGAGCAGCAGCAACGGCTCGCCGGAGCCGGTTCGTTCGTAGGCGACCGATACCCGACGCGGGCCGTCGGCCGTGTCGGCGGTGAAGGAGACCGTGGTGGTCATGCTGCTCCCTGCGCTGGAGTCGACATCTCGGAGGGGATAGACATCTCGTCAACAACAATTACCGTTGAGTAGCTTGCGGTTCAAGGGGCCGGGCGATTCCCACCGGTCAGCAATCGGCGCGGCGGCGGGCATGTGGGGGAGCGCAGACCGCGATACGACGGCGACCCGGCCGAGCGGCGCGACCTCGCCGAGCGGCTCCTCGCCGCCGCGTCCGGCGGCGGTATCGAACAGCTCCTCGCCCTGCTGGCCCCGGATGCCCGCCTCGTCAGCGACGGCGGTGGCAGGGCGAAGGCGCCGAGGCGGATCATCGAGACGGCCGGCAAGGTCGGACGGTTCCTGCTCGCGGCCGCTCAGGACCTGGGTCCGGGCGTCGAAACCCGCATCGTGGAGATCAACGGCGGACCCGCTGCCGCTTTCCTCATCGGCGGAGAGCTCGACACGGTGTGTCTGGTCGATGTCAGCGAAGGTGCTATTCAATGCGCCTATATCACTCGCAATCCGGACAAGACTCCACGCTGTCCGTCGAATAGCCGGAAACGACATCGGACGCCCGGGGCACCCGCCCCGCGGGTTCGCCGCGAGCCTGGTCGGAGCCCCGTCATCGGCAGGGTGGCGGGGCTTTGCGCCGCGCGCGCCTCACCGCACCGCGAACGTCGTGTGAACGCTCCGCGCCAGAGTTCCGTTTCGTTCCGCTACGGAATAAGGATTGGTCTTGACCAAGGGGGTGTACCGCCCTAGGGTCTCCACTTAAGACAGGAACCTTTAATAAATAACGTCGCGGAAAATCCGCTGGGCGATTGCGGAGGACAGGGTGGGGACCACGCAGCTGGAATCGGTACAGGAGCCGAAGTACTGGCACCTCAAGACCGTGCTCAGTGAGGCACTCGACTCGGACTTCGCGGTGGGGGAGATCCTGCCCAACGAGCGGGACCTCGCGGCGCGGTTCGGTGTCGCACGCGCCACGCTCCGGCAGGCCCTGGAACAGCTCGAACTCGAAGGCCGACTCCAGCGCCGCCGTGGCGTCGGGACGACCGTCGCCCCGCCGCGCGTGGGTGTCGCCGTCTCCACGGGCCGCCGCGAATGGACGGGCGGCGTCGGCGGCGAGGCCTGGCAGCCGGTCGACTGCACCATGGACAGGGCCCCCGCGGCGGTCGCCGCCATGCTGGGCACGGACTCCACCGAGCCCGTGCACGTGGTGCGCCGCATCCGTGCCACCCACGGTCAGGCGGTCGCGGCGGAGCTCCTCTACATCCCCGCCTCCTCGGTGCCCGAACTGTCCGCCATCGACGCCCCGGCCGGAGCCGTCCGCGCCCGAAGCGTGCTGCGCGAGCTGCACCGGCTCGGCCTGGAGGGCCAGGACCGTTCCGTCGAGCTCGGGTCGGCGCGCGCGGACGACGCCAAGGAGCTCGACCGGCTCCCCGGCGCACCCGTCCTGGTCGTCACCACCCGCTACTTCACCGCGGACGGCATGGCGGCCGTCTCCGTCGCCACCTACCGGGCGGACACCTGCCGTCTCACCTTCGGGGACTCCGGCGCGCTGGAGATCAGCGAGGAAGAGCAGGACCGCCAGGCCTCGTGAGGCGCGGGGCCTCACGAAACGTCAGCCCCAGCCGGGCTGACCCGCGCCGGGCTTCGTGAGGCGTCCTCCCTCCTTTGGCACGCCGGGTCTCGCCAGCCCCATGACGCCCGGCCCACCAGGTCACGACAGCCCGCTGCCTCCGGAGGCCCCCATACTTCCGGCATCAGCGGGCTGCGTCGTACGCGCCCCAGGCACGGCCACGCCCCGGGCGCGACACCGGCCCAGGCCCGGCCGGAGCCCCCACGTGTCCCCGTCCCGCGCTCAGCGGCGGCCCGTAGCCGCTCCCTCCACGGCGAAGAGCTGCTCCTCGACGTGGTCCAGGGCGATCCGGAGCGCGCCCGTCGCGACCACGGCCTCGCCGAGCAACGACAGAGTCACCCGTGGCGGACGCAGGCAGTAGCGGGCCAGCTCCTTGCGCAGGGGATCCAGCACTCCGTCCAGTCCGGCCGCCCAGCCTCCGACCACGACCAGCTCCGGATCGAGCGCCAGCACCAGCGCCGCAACATCGTGCACCAGCCGCTGAAGGAACCTTTCGACGGCCGCCTGAGCCCCCGTATCGCCCTCCCGGGCCTTGGCGAACACCACCGCCACCGCCTGCTCGTCCAGCGGGTCCAGCGGTGTGTCCGTCGTGGACAGCAGATGCTCCGGTGTCACCTCCCTGCCCAGCAGGTGCAGAGCGCCGATCTCCCCGGCCGCCCCGCCGAACCCCCGGTGCAACCGCCCGCCGATCAGGGACCCCGCTCCGGGGCTCAGCCCCGCCAGTACGAAGACGATGTCGTCGGACTCGGTGGCCGCACCCTTCCAATGCTCGGCGACCGCGGCGGCGTTGGCGTCGTTCTCCACGAGAACGGGGCAGCGGAACGAACGGCGCAGCCGATCCCCGAGCGCGAGGCCCGTCCAGTCCGGCAACGCCGTACCCAGCCGCACGGTCCCGTCGGCCTCCACGATCCCGGGGCTGCCCACACCGACCGCCCGCAGGCTGTTGCGGGCCACCCCGGTCCGCCGCAGCACATCCGCGACAACCGCCCTGACCTGGTCGAGCCGGTCGTCGGCGGAGGCGGCTTCCGAAACCGACCGGGAGCTCGCGCCGATGACCCGCCCGTCGAGCCCCGAGATCAGCACCGAAACCCGGTGCGGCCCGATCTCGATACCGAGGAGATGTCCCGCCTCGGTGCGGAAGCGGAACCTCCGCGCGGGCCTCCCCTGGCGCCGGGCCTCACTCTCGTCGGGCAGTGCCTCGGCGACGAGACCGACCTCGATCAGCCCTTCGACGACTCCTTCGACCGTCGGCCGGGACAGACCCGTACTCCGCGTCAGGTCCGTCAGCGTCGGTGCACCGGCCCCCCGCAGGGCGTGCAGCACCACCGCGGAATTGATCCGCCGCAGCAGCGACGGGTCTCCACCGGTCAGCCGGCTCACGGTGTGTCCTTCCAGCTCGTGCGCATGTTCTGCCGGATCGTACTCGCTGGCCGCAGGCCCTGCGAACAGGACGGAAGGCCGGTACCGAGCCGCAACCCGCGTCACCCGGGAGCGACGCATCCGGACCGGCACCCGGGGGCAGGTTAAGTGATTGTCAGTGCGAAGCGGTTTACTGACGCCATGACGACCGCACACCATCTCCGCCTCATCGACGGGATGTGCACCCGGGAGTTCCCCGCGGAGCGCACCCCGTCGGGCTCGGGAGTCAGCGGACCCGGCTACCACACGGTATTCCTGCACACCGATGAGGAACCCTGGGGCGATGAGGAGTCCGTTCGTGCGGAGCACCGGGCGCAGTGCCTGGCCGAGCACGACGCACTGCTCACCCTGCTGGCATCACGGTGGGGCGAACCGCAGTTGGTGAGTGTGTGGAGTGCGCAGGAGCGGATGACGGCGGGCGAGGTGATCCCCGAGCCCTGGGTGGAGCCGGTCGCCGGGTGCGACTATCTGCGGCTCTGGAGGAACGCCGGCCGGTGGGTCGCGGTGGGGCTGGTGCTGGAGGAGGGCGGCCCCGGCTGCGAGCTGACGGTCCTGGTGACCGTGATCGATCCTCCCTGACGCGCCCCGCCACCGCACCCTGGTCCGAGTCCGAGTCCGAGTCCGAGTCCCGGGGCCCGACGCGCCCGGGGCCGCTTGGCTGCTACGAGGTTCGCTCGGCCTCGTGGAGGCGGGCGTACTCCTCGGCCATGGTCTGAACCGTCCAGTGGGCGTTGAGACCGCTCGGGTTGGGCAGGACCCACACCCGGGCGCCGCCGACGGTGCGGTCCTGGGGGCCGATGCGGGCTCGCGGTTCCCTGAAGGCTGTGCGGTAGGCGGTGATGCCGACGACGGCGAGCCACGCCGGTTCGAGGCGCTCGACCTTCTTCGCCAGGGCCGCCCCGCCCTCCCGGAACTCCTCCGCGCCGAGTTCGTCGGCCCGGGCGGTGGCTCGCGCGACCACGTTGGTGATCCCGAGCCCGAGGCCCAGGAGTTCGGACTGCTCGGACGGCAGCAGTTGTCGGGGCGTGAAGCCCGAGCGGTGGAGGACCGGCCAGAACCGGTTGCCGGGGTGGGCGAAGTGATGGCCCGTCGCCGCGGTCATGAGGCTCGGGTTGATGCCGCAGAACAGCACGCGCAGACCGCCCGCGACCACATCGGGCACGATGCGGTCGCGGGCGGCGCGGAGTTCCTCGGGGGTCATACGGTTCGGGCGGTCCCGGTCAGAGGATCGAGCCGGGGGTGTAGGCCGCGGCCTCGGGGTGCTGCTTGGCGATCTCCTCGATGCGGGACACCAGCGCCGTCACCTGGTCGCCCGCCGCACCCGTGAACGAGAGCTTGTCGGCCATCAGGGCGTCCAGCTCGGCACGGTCCAGCGGGATGCGCTCGTCGGCGGCGAGCTTGTCGAGCAGTTCGTTGCGCTCGGCGCCCTGCTCGCGCATCGCGAGGGCGGAGGCGACCGCGTTCTCCTTGATCGCCTCGTGGGCCACCTCGCGGCCCACTCCGGCCCGCACAGCGCCCATGAGGACCTTGGTGGTCGCCAGGAACGGGAGGTAGCGGTCCAGCTCGCGCGCCACGACCGCGGGGAACGCACCGAACTCGTCCAGCACCGTGAGGAAGGTCTCCAGCAGACCGTCGAAGGCGAAGAAGGCGTCCGGGAGTGCCACCCGGCGGACCACGGAACAGGACACATCGCCCTCGTTCCACTGGTCGCCCGCCAGCTCGCCCGTCATCGAGGCATAGCCGCGCAGGATCACCATCAGACCGTTCACCCGCTCGCAGGAGCGCGTGTTCATCTTGTGCGGCATCGCGGACGAGCCGACCTGCCCGGGCTTGAAGCCCTCGGTCACCAGCTCGTGGCCCGCCATCAGCCGGATGGTCTTCGCCACTGACGAAGGCGCCGCGGCGAGCTGCACCAGAGCGGTCACCACGTCGTAGTCGAGGGAACGGGGGTAGACCTGGCCGACCGAGGTGAAGGCCTCGGCGAAGCCGAGGTGCCCGGCGACGCGCCGCTCCAGGTCGGCGAGCTTGTCCGCGTCACCGCCCAGCAGGTCCAGCATGTCCTGCGCCGTGCCGACCGGGCCCTTGATCCCGCGCAGCGGGTAGCGGGAGAGCAGGTCCTCCAGCCGGCCGTAGGCCACCAGCAGCTCGTCGGCCGCGGTCGCGAAACGCTTGCCGAGCGTCGTCGCCTGGGCTGCGACGTTGTGCGAGCGACCGGCGATGACGAGCTCGCGGTACTCCGCGGAGAGCTTGCCGAGCCGGGCCAGCACCGCCACGGTGCGGTCGCGCATCAGCTCCAGCGAGAGGCGGATCTGCAGCTGCTCGACGTTCTCCGTCAGGTCCCGGGAGGTCATGCCCTTGTGGACCTGCTCATGACCCGCGAGAGCGTTGAACTCCTCGATCCGGGCCTTCACGTCGTGCCGGGTGATCTTCTCGCGCTCGGCGATCGACGCCAGGTCGACCTGGTCGAGCACACGCTCGTAATCGGCCAGCGCGGCATCCGGCACCTCGATCCCGAGGTCCTTCTGAGCGCGCAGCACCGCCAGCCACAGCTGACGCTCCAGCTTCACCTTCTGCTCGGGGGACCAGAGGACGGCCAGCTCCGTGGAGGCGTAGCGGCCGGCCAGGACATTGGGGATGCGAGGCTTCGCAGACACAGCAGTCACGTAGACGGATTCTACTGGTGGTTTGTGCAGGCCAGCGCCGCGGTCCGGTTTGTGGCTTGCTACGAAAGCCCGCCCCGGAGACCCGCCCGAAAGCATCCCCCGGAGCCTGCCCGGAAGACCCGCTCCAACGCCTGCCCGAACGTCCGCCCCGGCGGCGCGGCCCGGAGGGTCAGGCGGAGTCGGCCCGGCGCCATCCCGTCACCGGGCCGGGGTTCTCCGCGTCCGCGGGGGTGACCCAGAAGGCGGTGCCCGTGGCCACGTCGAACTGGGCGCCCGACCGGCCGTCACCGGAGGACCGGCCGGTGAGCCGCCGTCCGATCCAGGGGGCCAGATGCCGACGGGTGAAGCGGATGTCCTCGGCGCGCCGGGCCGCCCAGCGCGGCGGCGCGGTCGCGGGGGCCGGGGCCCGCCAGTCGAGCTCGGCCGGCAGCCCCAGCGTCTGCCACACGGCCTCGGCTACCCGCCGGTGGCCCTCGGCGGTGAGGTGCAGCCGGTCCACGTCCCACGCACGGGGGTCGCTGAGCGAGGGTGCGCCGTAGAGGTCGACCACCGAGGCGCCGTGCCGGTCGGCCAGGCCGTCGATCAGGGCGAACAGCTCCTCCATACGGGGACGGAAACGCTCCAGCACGGGCCCGTTGCGCCCGGGGCTGCGCATCAGCACCAGGTGTTTGCAGGACGGGGCCAGGCGCTCGGCGGCTTCCTCCAGCAGTCCCTTGACCCTGCCCATGTCGCACTTCGGCCGCAGTGTGTCGTTGAGCCCGCCCACGAGCGTGACGACATCCCCCTGGAGCGCGGTCGCCGCCTCCACCTGCTCGTCCACGATCTGGCCGATGAGCTTGCCGCGTACGGCGAGGTTGGCGTACCGGAACCCCGGGGACCGGACGGCCAGCCGGGAGGCGAGCACATCGGCCCAGCCCCGGTAGGTGCCGTCCGGCAGCAGGTCGGACATGCCCTCGGTGAACGAGTCGCCGACCGCGACGAGACTGGTGTAGGAGGCATTCAGTTCCATGGCCCGGCGATCCTAGCGCGACTGCGCTCTGCCGACGAGTTCGCGGAGCACATCCTCCATCGTGACCAGGCCGGCCAGCCGGCCGTCCTCGTCCAGGACGACCGCCAGGTGGGTCCGGCTGCGCCGCAGCGCGGTGAGCACGTCGTCCAGCGGGGTCGCGGCCCGGACCCGGGCGATCGGCCGCAGCGCCGTCACCGGGAAGGGCACGTCGCGGGGCGTGGCGTCCAGGGCGTCCTTCACATGGAGGTAGCCGAGGATGCGCTGCTCGCTGCCCATCACGGGGAAGCGGGAGAACCCGGACTCGGAGGAGAGCCGCTCCAGCTCCTCCGGAGTGGTGCCGACCCTGGCGTAGAGCACCCGGTCGACCGGCATGACCACATCGCGTACCGGTCGGCGGCCCAGTTCGAGCGCGTGGTGCAGCCGCTGGGCCGAACGGTCGTCGACCAGCCCGGCGTTCCCCGCGTCCTGCACCATCCGGGCCAGCTCGTCGTCCGAGAACGTCGCCGAGACCTCGTCCTTCGTCTCCACCCGCAGGAGCTTGAGCAGGGCGTTGGCGAAGGCGTTGACCGTGAAGATCACCGGGCGCAGGGCGCGGGCCATCGCGACCAGCGGCGGGCCGAGCAGCAGAGCGCTGCGGGCGGGCTCGGCCAGCGCGATGTTCTTCGGCACCATCTCGCCGAGCAGCATGTGCAGATAGGTCGCCACGCTCAGCGCGATGACGAACGACAGCGGGTGGACGAGACCGTGCGGCACGCCCACCGCGTCGAAGAGCGGTTCCAGCAGATGGGCGATGGCGGGCTCGGCCACGATGCCCAGGACCAGGGTGCTGAGCGTGATCCCGAGCTGCGCCGCGGCCAGCAGCGCGGAGACGTGCTCCAGGCCCCAGATGACGCTGCGGGCCCTGCGGTTGCCGGCTTCGGCCTCCGGCTCGATCTGGCTGCGGCGTACGGAGATCAGGGCGAACTCGGCGCCCACGAAGAAGGCGTTGACCACCACCATCAGCACACCGATGAAGAGCTGAAGCGCGATCACCGTGCACCCTCCGTCCGGCTCTCGGACCCGGGCAGGGGCGCGTGCAGCAGGGCCCGTGCGGCCCGGCGGCCCGAGGCGTCCACCACGTCGATCCGCCACCCCGCCAGTTCCAGCGTGTCGTCCACCGTGGGAATCCGTCCGAGCTCGGCTGCGATCAGCCCGGCCAGGGTCTCGTAGGGCCCGTCCGGCACCCGCAGTCCGATCGTGCGGAGCTGATCGGTGCGGGCGGCTCCGTCGGCCGACCACAGTGTGCGGCCGTCGGCGTCCTCCCCTGCGGCCGCGAGGTCGGGCGTCTCGTGCGGATCGTGTTCGTCGCGGACCTCGCCGACGACCTCCTCCACGATGTCCTCCAGCGTCGCGACGCCCGCCGTCCCGCCGTATTCGTCGATCACCACGGCCATGGCGAGCTTTCCGGACAGCCGGTCCAGCAGCCGGTCCACGGTCAGCGTCTCCGGTACGAGCAGGGGTTCGCGCAGCAGCTCCGATACGCGGGTGCGGGGCCGCTCGTCGGCGGGGATCGCCAGGACGTCCTTGATGAGGGCCACGCCGACCACGGTGTCCAGGCTGCCCCGGTAGACGGGGAAGCGGGAAAGGCCGGTGGCCCGGGTGGCGTTGGCCACGTCCTCGGCGGTGGCGTGCAGGTCCAGCGCGGTGACCTGGACCCGCGGTGTCATCACGTTCTCCGCCGTCAGCTCGGACAGGTTCAGGGTGCGGACGAAGAGCTCGGCGGTGTCCGCCTCCAGCGCCCCCTGCTTCGCGGAGTGCCGGGCCAGGGCGACGAGCTCCTGCGGACTGCGGGCCGAGGCCAGTTCCTCGGTGGGCTCCAGGCCGGCGCGGCGCACGATGCGGTTGGCCGTGTTGTTGAGGTGGCTGATGAAGGGCCGGAACACGGCGGTGAACGCCCGTTGCGGTGTGGCCACCGCCTTGGCCACGGCCAGCGGCGAGGAGATCGCCCAGTTCTTCGGGACCAGCTCGCCGATGACCATCAGCACCACCGTGGACAGCGCGGTGCCGATGACGAGCGCCAGTGTGGAAGCGGCCGCCGGAGGCAGCCCCGCGGCCTCGACCGGACCGCGGATGAGCTTCGCGATCGACGGTTCGGCGAGCATGCCGATCACCAGATTGGTGACGGTGATGCCGAGCTGGGCGCCCGAGAGCTGAAAGGTCAGAGTGCGGACGGCCTTCAGCGCGCTCGCCGCACCCCGGTCACCCCGCTCGACAGCCCGTTCGAGCTCGCTCCGCTCCACCGTGGTCAGGGAGAACTCCGCCGCGACGAAGGCGCCGCAGGCGACACAGAGCAGCAGAGCGACGAACAGCAGAAGCACTTCGGTCATCGGCTCACCTCCGTCCCATGATCAGGCAGAGACCGGCGGATCGCGCGGCGTCGGCGTGATGGGAGTGATCGTCCGGGGCGAGGCGAGGGCGTCCGCGCGTGCGGCGTGGCGTGGTCCGCGCGCGGGAGGGCCCTCGTGTCAGCCCGACAGGTGCTTCACCCAGCGGCTCCACTGCGGCTCGGGCCCGTAGCCCCCGGCGCGCCAGGCGTGGTGGGCCGAGGTGTTGCGGTCGAGCACCATGGCGTCGGCGCGCCGACCCCCCAGAGCGGTGAACCGTTCCTCCGCCGCTGCGAGAAGGGCGCTGCCGACGCCCCTGCGGCGCCGGTCGGGGTGGACCGCGAGCCGGTAGAGATGGCAGCGCCAGCCGTCGAAGCCCGCGATCACCGTGCCCACCAGCACCCCGTCCACCTCGGCGAGGATCAGCGCGTCCGCGTCCCGTGCCACCAGGCGGGCGACCCCGTCGCTGTCGTCACTGATGCTGGTGCCCTCGGCCGCCGTCTTCCAGAACGCGAGGACCTCGTCCAGGTCGGCCGCGGTCGCGGACCGTATCGAAAGATCGTTCATGGCGGTCATCCCACCAGTCGCCGCGTCCCGGCGTCGATCGGATTCCACGATGCGGCCGACCCGCGCCCGCCTCCCGCTCCCGCCGGCCGCCCCACGGCTCCTCGGCTCCCCGCCGGCTGGGGCGTGTCCGGATGCTCCGGGGCCAGGATCACGTCGTAGCCGAGCCGCTCCGCCCGCCGGCAGCGCGCTCGTCACGGTCCCGTCGGTGGGGGCCATCAGATTGACGCCGAAGCGGAACGGCCTGGTCATGGCACTCCCCCGGGGTGAGGTGTGCGCGCGGGCCACCCACCCCGCCAAGAAGGGGGACCGCTGTCCGGCGAACGGGCCCCTTCGCCCCGCGGCCCTTCCCCTTGCCGGTGCTAGCGCGAGCGCGCTAGCGTGGTCGCGTGCCCAAGACTCAGCTGAACGTTCGAGTGGAAGAGGCCACCGCCGAGGCCGCGCGACAGCGCGCGCTGCAAAGGGGGATGAGTGTGAACCGCTACATAGAAGAACTCGTCCAGCAGGACACGGGCGAGGTGGGACACACTTTCGTCGAGGCCGCCGCCGACTTCATGAAGCAGTACGAAGCGGTGTTCGCCGAGGAGTTCGGCCCGGAGCGCGAAGGCACCCGTTGAACCTGCGGATCGACCTTTCCTGGCTGCTCATGGTGGCCGAGCACAAGACGCCCGGAGACCCTCAGGTCGTGGACTGGGGCGCCCTCGTCGCCGCCGTGGCGCGGCACGAGGCGGAGATCTTCGGCAGCCCCGTCTACAGCGACCCGCATGTGCGGGCGGCCGCCCTGCTGCAACTCCTGCTGCATGTGCCCGCCCTCGAACACTCCAACGCGATGTTCGCCTCGGCCGTCGCGTACGGCTATCTCATCGCCTCCGGGCTCAAGGTCGTCACATCGCCCGAGCAGGTCCGCGATCTGGCGCTGCTGGTGAAGCAGGGCAAGGCGGACGTGCGGGCCATCGCGGAGGAGCTGCGCCAGTGGAGCGCATGAGCCTGTGACGGCGATATGGGGTACGGGACCGGTCACTCCGGCGTGAACGGCTTGCGCGCCACGCCCAGGACGCAGGGGGAGGAGGGGACCTGGAGGCCCTTCTCCGGAATCCGCAGCCTGCGGAACGCCCCCAGCTCGAACCCCGCCTCCTCGATCGCGGCCAGCGGGTCCCGGGCCGTGTGACAGCCGCCGAAGAGCAGGGGCCACACGGTGCGGTCCGCGGCGCGCTGGGCCGTCGCCAGCGCACGGCCCGGCGCCAGACCGTGCTCGAAGAACCGCAGTTCGCCTCCGGGGCGCAGCACCCGCTTGATCTCGCGGAGTGCCCGGGGCAGGTCCCGTACGGTGCACAGGACCAGCGACGCCACGGCCGCGTCGAAACCCTCGCTCTTCACCGGAAGCGCCTCCGCCGCACCCGGCACCACATCCACCGGCACCTCGGCGCGCAGCGCGGCGCGGACGGCGAGCTGCCGCAGCGAACGCTCCGGCTCCAGCGCCACGACCTCCGACACCGCGCCCGGGTAGTGGGCGAAGTTCAGCCCGTTCCCCGCACCGATCTCGATGACCCGGCCGGAGAGCCCAGCCAGCAGCTCCTCGCGGTACGCGGCGACGCCGCCCTTCAGATCGGCGGTCACGCTCATCCGTGCGTAGAAGCGGGCGAACACCGGGTGGTGCACGGCATCCCTGGGGAGCTTCCTGCTGCGCAGCTGCATGGCGGACCTCCGGATGGAGTGGACGTACGGCTCCCCAAGGATTCTTCCCCGTAATGCCTCCGTCTAAGGGATGACGGGACGGCCCTTGGCCCCCGGAGGACCGCGGGAAGCCTCAGTGCCGGGCCGGGGCCCAGCTCCCGCCGAGCTCCGGAGCCAGCCAGCGCGACGCCCGCGCGGCGAACTCGGCTCCCGGCAGCGCGCCCGCGCCGGCCGGTACCGCGCCCAGCAGCGGCGCACCGGCCGCCAACGGCAGGTCCCCGACATTGCACCGGGAGGCCAGGTCCGGCTGCTCGGGCATGCTGCCGATCACCACGCCCCGGCAGCTCAGCCCTCGGCTCCGCAGGGCCTCCGCGGTCAGCGCGGTGGCGTTCAGCGTGCCCAGCCCGGCGGGCGCCACGACCAGCACCGGGGCGGACAGCGACCGGGCCGCGTCCGCGAGCGTGCCGCCCTCGTCGTCGAACCGTACGAGCAGCCCGCCCGCGCCCTCCACCAGCACCAGATCGTGCTCGGTGGCCAGCTTCTCCGCCGCCTCGGCGACCTCGTACGGCCGCACGGGTGCCAGCCCCGCCCGCCGGGCCGCCGTGGCCGGGGCCAAGGGCTCGGGGAACCGGGCCAGTTCGACCGCGGTCACATGGCTGCCCGCCAGCCGCGCCACCTCGGCCGCGTCGCCCGGCTCCCCGGGCGCGAGCCCGGTCTGGGCGGGCTTGAGCACCGCGACCCGGCGGCCCCGCGCGGCGGCCGCCACGGCGGCGGTCACCACGGTCTTGCCGATCTCCGTGCCCGTACCGGACACCACGAGGATGGTCACGTCAGCCCTCCCGCGCCGCGGCGCACACGGCCCGGCAGATCCGTTGTACGTCCTCGTCGCCCGTGACGTAGGGCGGCATCGTGTAGACGAGGTCGCGGAACGGCCGCAGCCACACCCCCTCGCGCACGGCCGCCCGGGTCGCCGCCGCCATGTCCGCCTCGTGGTCGAGTTGGACGACCCCGATCGCCCCCAGGACGCGTACGTCCACGACTCCGGGGATGTCCGACGCGGGCGCCAGACCGGAGCGCAGCCCCGCGCCGATCCGCGCCACCTCGCTCTCCCAGTCCTGCCCGAGCAGCAGGTCCACCGAGGCCGAGGCGATCGACGCGGCCAGCGGATTGCCCATGAAGGTCGGGCCGTGCGCCAGCACCGGGACCTCGCCGCGCGAGATGCCCTCGGCCACCCGGGAGGTGCACAGCGTCGCCGCCATCGTCAGATAGCCGCCGGTCAGCGCCTTGCCGACGCACATGACATCCGGGGAGACCCCGGCGTGTCCGGCGGCGAACAGCCGGCCCGTCCGCCCGAACCCGGTCGCGATCTCGTCGAACACCAGCAGGACGTCCAGCTCGTCGCACGCCTCCCGCAGCACCCGCAGATAGGCGGGGGAGTGGAACCGCATCCCGCCGGCCCCCTGCACCACGGGTTCCACGATCACCGCGGCCAGTTCGTCGGCGTGATCCGCGATCAGCTCCCGCAGATGGGCCACGTAGGAGGGGTCCGGCTCCGCGTCGAAGCCGTCCGGCGGGGCGTCGGCGAAGACCTGCCGGGGCAGCGACCCCGACCACAGCTCGTGCATCCCGCCCTGCGGGTCGCACACCGACATCGGCTGCCAGGTGTCGCCGTGGTAGCCGCCGCGCCAGGTCAGCAGCCGCCTCTTCGCCGGGCGCCCGGCCGAACGCCAGTACTGGAGGCACATCTTGACGGCGACCTCGACCGATACGGACCCCGAGTCGGCGAGGAAGACGTGCTGGAGCGGCTCGGGGGTGATCTCCACCAGCCGGGTGGCCAGCCGGACGGCGGGCTCATGGGTGAGCCCGCCGAACATGACATGGCTCATCCGGTCCAGCTGGCCGCGCGCGGCCTCGTTGAGGACGGGATGGTTGTAGCCGTGCACCGCCGACCACCAGGACGACATGCCGTCCACCAACTCGCGCTGGCCCTCGACGGGTTCGGCGAGCCGGAGCCGCACCCCGGAGGCCGACTCCACGATCAGCGGCTCCTGGCGGCCCGGCATCGGACCGTACGGGTGCCAGACGTGCGCGCGGTCCAGCGCCCGCAGCTCATCGGGGGTATACGGCTTCGGTGCGGCGGACAGGGGGAGCGCGGAGGCGTGCGGCTCAGGCATTGGGGGCGAGATCCGTCCCCGCACCGCGCCGTCGCACGGCCACCAGGTCCGTCCGCGCCGCGCCGCCCGCGTCCGTACGCGTGACCGGCGCCTCGGCCGGCACGGGCTCTCCCTCGGTGGCCGCGACGGGAGCCGCCGCCTCGGAACCGTGACCGCCGCAGGGGCCGCAGCCGCCGCCACCGTGCGAACCGCACCCGGCGGACTCCTGTGTTCCGCAGCCCGGGGCCTCCGCCGGTGTACCGCAACCGCCGACCGGCGCGTCAGCGCGGTGACGGGGCAGGGTCGTGGTGCCCGCGCCCTCCACCTCGAACCCGGCGTCCGCGATCATGTCCAGGTCGGTCTGACCGGCCTGGCCCTCGCTGGTCAGATAGTCGCCCAGGAAGATCGAGTTGACCAGGTGCAGGGCCAGCGGCTGCATCGAGCGCAGATGCACCTCACGGCCGCCCGCCAGCCGGACCTCGACATCGGGGCAGACGAACCGGACCATCGCCAGAATGCGCAGGCAGCGCTGCGGGGTGAGGTTCCACTCCTTGGCGAGCGGGGTTCCCTCGAACGGGATCAGGAAGTTCACCGGCACCGAGTCCGGGTCCAGCGCGCGCAGCGCGAACACCACGTCGACCAGGTCCTTGTCGCTCTCGCCCATCCCCGCGATCAGCCCGGAACAGGCGGAGAGCCCGGCGGCCTGGGCCTGCTGCACGGTCTCCACACGGTCGGCGTAGGTGTGGGTGGTGGTGATCGCCCCGTACGTCTCCTCGGACGTGTTGAGGTTGTGGTTGTACGCGTCGGCGCCCGCCGAACGCAGCCGGTCGGCCTGTCCGTCGGAGAGCAGACCGAGACAGGCGCAGACCTCGATGCCTTCGTTCTGGTCCTTGATGGCCTCGATGGTCTTGGTGACCCGGTCCACGTCCCGGTCGGTGGGGCCGCGGCCGCTCGCCACCAGACAGACTCGCTTGGCTCCCCCCGCGACCCCGGCGGCCGCGGCCTTGGACGCCTCCTCCGGCTTGAGCCAGGTGTACTTGAGGATCCCGGCCTTCGAACCGAGCCGCTGCGAGCAGTAGGAGCAGTCCTCGGGACAGAGCCCCGACTTCAGATTGACCAGATAGTTCAGCTTGACGCGTCGCCCGAACCACTGACGGCGCACCTTCCCGGCGGCGGCCACCACATCGAGCAGCTCGTCGTCGGAGGTCGCCAGTACGGCGAGCGCTTCTTCGCGGGTCGGCAGTTCGCGCCGCAGCCCCTTGTCCACCAGCGTGTTCAGCAGGTCCATGGAAGATGATCCTGGCTTACGGCACCGCCTCCAGCCAAGGAGGAACCAGACAGGAGAGCCCGGCGAGGGTGTGTGTATTGCCACACCCTGACCTGCTGCGCACCCGGTTAGGGTCTGTTGGCTGCCTACAAAGGGCCCGCCTACCCCTAGGGACCTCCCATGCCCTTCGCCCCGTTCGACTGGATCGACGACGAGGCCCGCCGCCGGGCCGACGCCGGACTCGTACGGACCCTGCGTCCACGCGGTGCCGAGCCGGAGCCGCTGGACCTCGCGAGCAACGACTACCTCGGCCTGACCCGGCACCCGGAGGTCACCGCCGCCGCGGCCGGTGCCGCCCGCCGCTGGGGCGCGGGCGCGACGGGGTCCCGGCTGGTCACCGGCTCCACCGCGCTGCACGCCGAACTCGAGCGGGAGCTCGCCGCCTTCTGCGGTTTCGAGGCCGCCCTCGTGCTCTCCTCCGGGTATGCCGCCAACCTCGCCGCGCTGACCGCGCTGTCCGGGCGCGGCTCGCTCATCGTGTCCGACGCGGGCAACCACGCTTCCATCGTGGACGGCTGCCGCCTCTCCCGTGCCGAGACCGCCGTCGTCCCGCACGCCGACCCGGACGCCGTCGCCAAGACGCTCCGCGGGCACGAGGGCCGGGCGCTCGCCGTCACCGACTCGGTCTTCTCCGTCGACGGCGACGCCGCCCCGCTGCCCGGACTCGCCGACGTGTGCCGCTCCGCGAACGCCGCCCTGATCGTGGATGACGCCCACGGCCTCGGCGTCCTCGGCGACGGCGGCCGAGGCGCGCTCGCCGCCGTGGACCTGGCGGGCGATGAGGGAGTCGTCGCCACGCTCACCCTCTCCAAGTCCCTGGGCAGCCAGGGCGGCGCGGTCCTCGGACCGGCCCGGGTCGTGGAGCACCTGGTCAACACCGCCCGGACGTTCATCTTCGACACCGGCCTCGCACCGGCGGCGGCGGGCGGCGCGCTCGGCGCCCTCGGGGTGTTGCGCCGGGAGCCCGACCGCGCGGCCAGGGCCCGGGCCGTCGCGACGGCCCTGCACGCGAGGCTCACCGCCGCAGGGCTGACCGCCGCCCGCCCCGAC
>NZ_NWVL01000071.1 GCF_002382885.1 Streptomyces sp. WZ.A104 | reverse complement strand
AGCCACCGGAGGGACGGTCGTCGCGACGGTCACGGTTGAAGGAGGGACGGTCGTTGTCGCGGCGCTCGAAGGAACGGCCACCACGGTCGTCACGGCGGTCACGGTTGAACGACGGGCGGTCGTCACGGCGGTCGTTGCCGCGGTAGCCGCCACGGTCGCCGCCGCGGTTGTCACGGCGCTCGTAGTTGCCCCGCTCGTCGCGGCGCTGCTCGTCGCGGGCGGCCGGCTGCTCCGGTACGGAGACGGCTGCCACGAGGGCGGCCTCGGCCTCGGCGGCCACCTCGGCCACCGCCGCCTCGGGGTCCTCGCCCCGCTCGCGCGCGGCACGGGCGACCAGGCGGTCGGCCTCCTCGCGCAGCTCGACGGCGCGGCGCTGGACGCGCTCCAGCTGCTTCGTCAGGTCGGCGGCCTCGCGCTCGGCCTGCTTGGCGGCGTTGTTCGCGGAGTCGGCCTGGACCTCGGTGAGCGAACGGGCGCCGGTGATCTCGGCGACCTCCGGCTCGAAGACGCCCGCGCCCTGGACGATGTGGCGCGAGGCGTCGACGCCCGCGTCCTCCATCAGGCGGAAGATCTGGCGGCGCTGGTGCGGGAGCGCCAGCGAGACGACGACACCGGACTTGCCGGCCCGGGCGGTACGGCCCGAGCGGTGCAGGTAGTCCTTGTGGTCACCGGCCGGGTCCACGTTCAGGACCAGGTCGATGCCGTCCACGTGGATACCGCGGGCGGCCACGTCGGTCGCGACGAGCGCGTTGACGTAACCCTTCTTGAAGTCCTCCAGGACCCGCGTACGGGCGCCCTGGGTCATGCCTCCGTGCAGCGCGTCGGCCTTCACGCCGGACTCGATGAGCTGCTCGGCGATGCGGTCGGCGCCCAGCTGGGTGCGGACGAAGATGATCGTGCGGCCCTTGCGGGCGGCGATGGCGGCCGTGACCGGCGCCTTGTCCTTCGGCTTCACGACGAGGACGTGGTGCGACATGGTCGTGACGTTGCCCTGGGCGCTGTCGACCTCGTGCGTGACCGGGTTGGAGAGGTAACGCTTGACCAGCGTGCCGATCTCGTTCTCCATGGTGGCGGAGAAGAGCATCCGCTGACCGCCACCGGGGATCTGGTCGAGCAGCTCGGTGACCTCGGGCAGGAAGCCCAGGTCCGACATCTGGTCGGCCTCGTCGAGGACGGCGACCTGGACGTTCTCCAGGGAGCAGGCGCCGCGGTTGATGATGTCGCGCAGACGGCCCGGGGTGGCGACGAGGACGTCGACACCGCGCTCCAGCGCGTAGATCTGGTTGCCCATCGACGTACCGCCGCAGACGACCTTCATCTTGAGGCCGAGCACATCGCCGTACGGCTGGAGCGCGTCCGCGACCTGCATGGCGAGCTCACGGGTCGGGGTGAGGATGACCGCGCGGGGCTTCTTCTTCTCGGTGTGGCCACCGGCCAGGGCGGCCAGGGTCGGCAGACCGAAGGAGAGCGTCTTGCCGGAGCCCGTACGGCCACGGCCGAGGATGTCCTTGCCGGCCAGGGCGTCCGGGATGGTCGCCGCCTGGATCGGGAAGGGCGCGGTGACACCGTTCTGCGCGAGCTTGCGGACGATGCCCTCGGGCAGGCCCAGGGTGCCGAAGGTGACGGTCGGCTCGGCGTCCGCCTCGGCCTTCTCGGCGTCGGCGTTCGGGGCGGTCGCGTCGGCGGCCGGCGCGCTCTCGGCCTCGGCGGCCGGGGCGGTGGTGCCTGCGGGGGCCTCGGTCACAGCGGCCTCGACGAGCTCGGTGAGCTCGGCGTTGTCGATGTTCTCGGGCATGACGGTGCGGTCAGAACTGGAAATTGACATGCGAAATGCGAAACCTTCCGGAGTCTCGGCACGCGCCCATAACTCCGTGATTCGCAATTTCGACCGCCTCAATGCGGTCCAGCCACGGCAAGGGAGAGTACGCGCCACACGGCGCTCTTCTGTGTCGGCGCCGGGCAATGGGATCAAACGATCTACCACCATACGCACTCTCACCCACATTGCGCAAACCGCCCTCCTTGTGACCCCGGCTACACCGGCCCCACCTGCGGTGATGCCTCCGGCGTCCGCCGCGAGGCGGCATCGCCCGATCCGCTCATCGCATGGGTGCGGTGCTGCGCGGCGGGCGAGGCCGAGGGCGGCGGCTCCGAGGGGTCGGTGGGCTCAGGCTCGGGCTCCGGGTCCGGTTCCGGGTCCGGGTCGGGCACCGGCGGGGCGGGCGGCTCCGGGCTCTCCGGCGGCGGCTCCCCCGGCCCCGGAGTCGAGGGCGTCGGCGTCGGGGCGTGGCCCCCTCGGCTGGGCTGCGGGGCGCCGGGCTCGGGGCGCGGCTCCTCCGGGGCCCCCGACGCCTCCTCGCCCTCGCCCTCGGACGCGCCCGGGCTCGGGGTGCCGTCGGGGGACTTCCGGTCCGAGTGCGGGTGGGGGTCGCCCGCGCGGCCCCCGGACTGCCCGGAGCCGGGAACCGTGTCCCCGGCCGGGTCGGCGGCCGACCCCTTCGAACCGGCGGACCGCGAGGGGCCCGGCCGGGCGCCCTCGTCGCCGTCACCGACGCTCATACAGCCGGTGGACGCGGCGATCGTCAACGCGGTGACGGCTGCCCAACGGACAGGGGCGGGCAAATGGCGCACGGGGGCACCTCCGGGGCGAGGGGGCGGGAACGGAGAGCAGGAGCGGAGAGCGGGGAGTACGGGCAGGAGCGAAGTGGGCCGAGCGCGCTACGGCGACGCACCGTGCCCAACTCCCCCGACCCCGCCGGAGACACGCCCGGAACACCACCCGCCCGCCCGGCCCCCGCCGAACGGCCCCCACGGCGCTCCTCCTGCGCCCGCACCAGCACCGGCCGCCCCTCCCGGCCGCCCCTCCTGGCACCAGCACCCGCCTCTACCGCCACGCTCCCCCTACGCCGATGAGAGCGCCGCCGGACACGTTGACCCCGAGCCCGGACACGTTGACCCCGAACACCGTCCGCCGGAAGCCGTTCCCGCCCGGCCGGAACGCCAGGGCCCCGTAGCGGACGAGGGCTCCGAGCACGCCGCCCGGCGCCACCGCCGCGAGCACCCGGCCCTGCGGAGCGGCAGGCGGTCAGGGCTCCGGCGGCTCGTCCGGCTGCTGCTCGCTCACCCGTAGCCCAGCGCGTGCAGCCGCTCGTCGTCGATGCCGAAGTGGTGGGCGATCTCGTGCACGACCGTGATCTCGGTCTCCGCGACGACGTCCTCCCGCGACTCGCACATCCGCAGCGTCGGCCCCCGGTAGATGGTGATCCGGTCCGGCAGCACACCGGCGTACCACTCGCCGCGATCGGTGAGGGGGGTGCCCTCGTACAGCCCGAGCAGGTCGGGGTCGCCGGGGTCCGGTTCGTCCTCGACGAAGACCGCCACGTTGTCCATCAGCCGTGTCAGCTCCGGCGGAATCCGGTCCAGAGCCTGGCTCACCAGCTCCTCGAACTGTTCGCGCGTCATCTCCAGCACGCCGCCATTGTCGCGTACGACGAGCCGCCGCGGGCAGCCCACGACGGCTTCCCCGCCCCCTCGGCCGGCCGACGCCCGGCCGACGCCCGGCATGGACGAGGCTGTAACGGGGCATACGGGCCCAATGGTCCGCGTCCCGTTCCGTGCCGCAGCCGAACGCGTACGGCAGCGCCTCAGCCTGCTCGTCCGCCGCCCGAAGTCCCGCTTCGACCCCCGCCCCCGCGTGGCCGCCCCCGGCGATCCGACCGGACCCGCCCAGCACCCCTACCTCCGCGCGCTCGGCATGCTCGCCGTCGTCGTGCTGGGCGCCTGGCTCGGGCTGCTCGCCGTGGGCAGCATCCGTACGCCGGTCGGCCCCATGGACACCAACATGACCCTGCGCCCCTCGCTCTCGGGCGGCAGCAAGATCAACGTGGCGCCGCTCGGGGCCCTGGAGCTGGACTCGCACGTCGCGCCGCTCCGGCTGGACGTGGACGTGGACCGGCTCGACCCCGAGCGCTCCCAGGCCCTGGTGGACCAGCCGGAACGGTTCTCCGGTCTCCAGGACGAGGTCACCCGGGACGTCGCCGCGGGCACCAGGGAGCTCGCCGTGCGCTCCTGTGTCGCCGTCGTCTCGGGAGCGACCGCGCTCGGCCTCGTCGTCTACCGCCGCCCCCGCCGCGCCCTGACCGCCGGCGGGCTCGCCCTCACCCTGCTGGCCGCGTCCGGTGTCAGCGCGTACGCCACCTGGAACCCGAAGTCCGTCCTGGAGCCGAAGTTCTCCGGGCTGCTCTCCAGCGCCCCGTCCGTCGTCGGCGACGCCCGGTCGATCGTCACCGAGTTCGACATCTACCAGCAGGAACTGGCCCGCCTGGTCACCAACGTCACCAAGCTGTACGACGCGACCTCCACGCTCCCCGTCTACCGGCCCGACCCCGGCACCATCCGGGTCCTGCACGTCTCCGACATCCACCTCAACCCGGCCGCCTGGCACATCATCGCCTCGCTCGTCGAGCAGTACGAGATCGACGTCATCGTCGACTCCGGCGACACGATGGACCACGGCTCCTCCGCGGAGAACAGCTTCCTCGACCCGATCCGTGACCTCGGTGCGCCCTACGTGTGGGTGCGCGGCAACCACGATTCCCTCGTCACGCAGGCCTATCTGGAGAAGTTCAAGAACGTGCACGTCCTGGACGACGGGAAGGCGGTGAACGTGGGCGGACTGCGGATCGCGGGCACCGGCGACATCTCCTTCACCCCGAACCGGACCGCCCCGGTCGGCGGCAAGGCGGCCGCCCAGCTGGAGGGCGCGCGCCTGGCCTCCGCACTGCGCGACCAGAAGCGGGCCGGTACCCCGGTCGACATCGCCGTCGCCCACGACCCGAACACCGCCCGGGAGACCGACGGCACGGTCCCGCTGGTGCTGTCCGGCCACCTCCACCGCCGGATCAACGAACAGCTGAAGCTCGGCACACGGCTGAAGGTCGAGGGCTCCACGGGCGGCGGCGGGCTGCGTGCCGTGGAGAAGGAGAAGCCGGAGAAGGTGCACGCGTCGGTGCTCTACATGGACCGTGCCAGCCGCCGGCTCCAGGCCTGGGACGAGATCACGCTGGGCGGTCTCGGTCTGACGACCGCCGAGGTCAGCCGCCATCTTCCCGAGGAGAACCTGAAGGACCCCGCCCCCACGTCGCCCGCCCCGTCGTCGCCCTCCGGCCCCTCCCCGACCGGTTCCCCGACGCGGCCGACCCCATCGCCGTAAACCGTTTTGGCGATAGCTCCACCCATCCCATATGCTTCTCTCGTCCCCGACGCGCTGCAAAGCGAACCGGCGGGCCAATAGCCCTCATCGTCTAGTGGCCCAGGACGCCGCCCTTTCAAGGCGGTAGCACGGGTTCGAATCCCGTTGGGGGCACGTTTCACCGTGTGCGAGACTTGTTTCGCACATTGCTTGGTCCTGTGGAGCAGTTTGGAGTGCTCGCCACCCTGTCAAGGTGGAGGCCGCGGGTTCAAATCCCGTCAGGACCGCTTGCAGCCCCAGCGGCTGCGTGGCTGGGTAGCTCAGTTGGTACGAGCGATCGCCTGAAAAGCGATAGGTCGCCGGTTCGATCCCGGCCCCAGCCACCACTCGAAGGCCCCGTCCACCGGACGGGGCCTTCGCCGTGTCACACCTTCTCGGACTCCTCCGCCGGTACGTCCGCCTCGCGCCGCCGCCAGGCCCGTACGCCGAGAGCGAGCAGCACCACGAGCACCACCGCCCCCAGCAGCACCGCGTCCGGCACCCGTTCGCCCAGCTTCTGCGCCCACTGCTCGACCGCGAACGAATCGTCGACGCCCAGCAGGCCGGGCAGCGCCGTCGCCCCGTCGTACGCGAGGAACAGCGCGCCCAGGCCGACGAAGAACAGGCCCGAGAGCAGCGACGTGGTGTGCAGCTCGAACCGGCCCAGCCGGACGGTGCGGCCGCGCAGCCAGGCGCGGCGGCCGAGGTCGAAGCGCTCCCAGAGCAGAGCGAGCACGAAGAGCGGGACCGCCATGCCCAGCGCGTACACCGCCAGCAGCAGCCCCCCGTAGACCGGGCTGCCGCTGACCGCCGCCACGGTCAGCACACTGCCGAGGATCGGGCCCGCGCAGAATCCGGCCAGACCGTAGACCGCGCCCAGGGCGTAGACCGAGAACGCGGTGGTGGGGCGGATCCGGCCGCTGAGCGCCGCCATGCGCCGCGAGGCGAATCCGAGGCCGACGATCTGCGCCACCCCGAGCGCGATGATCAGCCAGCCCGCGCCCGTCACCAGGGCGTCCCGGTGGCCGTAGAAGAGCCGGCCCGCGTACGAACCGGCGGCGCCGAGCGGGACGAGGGTGGTGGCGAGCCCGGCGTAGAAGATGCCGGTACGGGCCAGCAGGCGGGAGGTGGAGTCGATGGAGTACGCGAAGAAGGCGGGCAGCAGCAGGGCGCTGCACGGGCTGATCAGGGCGAGCAGCCCGCCGAGGAAGGCCGCGAAGTATCCGATGTCCGAGGTCACTTGTCGGAAGCCTTGCCGGAGTCGTCGTCGGGACCCTTGCCGGCGTCCCTGTCGCTTCCGGCCCCCGCCGTGGACTTCGCCTGCTCGGCGGCCGCCTCGATGGCCTGCGTGAACGTCTCCTCCGGCTGCGCGCCCGCGATCGGACGGCCGTTGATCAGGAACGACGGGGTGGACGTGGCGCCGATCCCGTACGCCTGCTCCTGGTCCTTCGCGACCGCCTCGCGGGCCGCCTTGCCGTCGAGGTCCGTCATGAAGCGGTCGAGGTCCTTCACCCCGGCCTCCTCGGCGAGCGCCTTGACCCGGTCCTTGCCGAAGCCCTTCTCCTTCGCCCCTTCGGCGTAGGCGGCCCGGTGGAATTCCCAGAAGCGGTCCTGCTGCCCGGCGGCCCAGGCGCCGCGCGCGGCGTTCTCGGACTCCTCGCCGAAGATCGGGAAGTTGCGCCACTCGATGCGGAGCGTTCCGTCCTTCACGTACTTCTCGATCAGCTCGGGCTCGGTGTCCCGGGCGAACTTTCCGCAGTACCCGCACTTGAAGTCGGCGTACTCGATCAGAACGACGGGGGCGTTAGCGCGGCCGACGGCCAGCTTGTCGTCCGCGTCGCGGCGGGCGAGCTCGGCGAGCTCCGGGTAGATGCCCTCGCCCGGGTCGGCGGAGACCTCGGCGGCCGGGGTGGCGGCGGTGTCACGGGAGGAGTCGTCGGGGGAGGTGGCCTTGTAGGAGGCGAAGCCGAGCAGACCGGCGGCGAGGACGACCACCGCGCCGTAGAGCAGGGGCTTGCGGGAGGTCGTCGGCTTCGCGGACTTCGCGGACTTGGCGTTGCTGGGCGTGGGCATGCGGCACTCCGTGCTGATGGTGCGGAAGGAGAGGGAAAGGGCGCGGGTCGGGGCGGTGCCGGCCTACACCCGCAGCACGGAGAGTTCGACCGGGGTCGGCGTGTACGGGACCGGGGCACGGGCCCGTATCCCCGGCGGCTCTGCCTCCGGCGCGCCCGTCGCGACGGGCAGCCCCCACGGGGCGAGGCCGGGCGCCTGGTCGTACGCGGCACGAGCCCGGGAGGGGACGGCGGGCTCGTTGTCGTGGTCGGGCAACTTCCCACAGCCCGGAATGCCGGGGTCGGGGTCGCCGACCTCCAGCGCGTGGGCCACCGCAGAGGCAGAGGCCGTGGCAGTGGCGTCGGCCCTGGCAGTGGCCGTGGGAGTGGCAGTGGCAGTGGTCGTGGCGTAGGCAGGAGCGGCCGTCACCGTGACTGCTCCCCCGGCTCCCCCCGCGTCCTCCGCCGCCGATACCGCCCCCACCGGCCCGCACAGCAGCCCCACGACGACCGCGAGCAGCGCCGCCAGGCTCCACCACTGTCTACGGGACACGGGACCGGACCTTTCTCGCGCCAGGAGCGGGGTGGGCTGAGCGTTCGACTGCCCGAAATGGTACGTGGCGCGTGACGCAGTCCGCGCGAAATGAGGTCGCCACTCCCCGGGCCCGGGTGAGATCCTGGGATTCGTATGTCTACTTCCTTTGCCGATCTCCAGTCCCAGCTCGCACAGCTCTCGCTCCGCGACGCGAACCGGCTCGGCCGGCGCCTCGAAGGGGCGCGCCGCATCCGCAAGCCCGAGGCCCGCCAGTCCGTGCTGGACGAGATCGCGGCCGAGGCGGACAAGGCGGCCGAACGGCTCGCGGCCCGCGCGGCCCGGCTGCCCGCCCTCTCGTATCCGGAAGAGCTGCCGGTCAGCCAGAAGAAGGACGAGATCCTGGAGGCGATACGCGACCACCAGGTCGTGATCGTCGCCGGTGAGACCGGCTCCGGGAAGACCACGCAGATCCCCAAGATCTGTATGGAGCTGGGGCGCGGGGTCCGGGGCATGATCGGGCACACCCAGCCCCGCCGGATCGCCGCCCGTACGGTCGCGGAGCGGGTCGCGGACGAGCTGAAGACGCCGCTGGGCGAGACCGTCGGCTGGAAGGTGCGCTTCACCGACCAGGTGAACCCGGAGTCGACGTATCTGAAGCTGATGACGGACGGCATCCTGCTCGCCGAGATCCAGACGGACCGCGAGCTGCTGGCGTACGACACGATCATCATCGACGAGGCGCACGAGCGGTCGCTGAACATCGACTTCCTGCTCGGCTATCTGGCCCGGCTGCTGCCGAGGCGTCCGGATCTGAAGGTCGTCATCACCTCGGCGACCATCGACCCGGAGCGGTTCGCGCGCCACTTCGGCGAGGCGCCGATCGTGGAGGTCAGCGGGCGGACGTACCCCGTCGAGGTCCGCTACCGCCCCCTCCTGGAGGAGGACAGCGAGGACTCCGACCGCGATCAGATCACCGCGATCTGCGACGCCGTCGACGAACTGGGCCACGAGGCTCCCGGCGACGTCCTGGTCTTCCTCTCCGGTGAGCGCGAGATCCGGGACACGGCGGACGCGCTGAACAAGCGGAACCTCAGGCATACCGAGGTGCTCCCCCTCTACGCACGCCTCTCGCACGCCGAGCAGCACCGCGTCTTCCAGCGCCACACGGGACGCCGCATCGTCCTCGCCACGAACGTCGCCGAGACCTCGCTGACCGTCCCCGGCATCAAGTACGTGATCGACCCGGGCAACGCCCGCATCTCCCGCTACAGCCACCGCACCAAGGTCCAGCGGCTGCCGATCGAGCGGATCTCCCAGGCCAGCGCCAACCAGCGCAAGGGCCGTTGCGGCCGTACGTCGGACGGCATCTGCATCCGGCTGTACTCGGAGGACGACTTCGTCACCCGGCCGGAGTTCACCGACCCGGAGATCCTGCGGACCAACCTGGCCTCCGTCATCCTCCAGATGACCGCGGCCGGGCTCGGTGACATCGAGAAGTTCCCCTTCATCGACCCGCCGGACCACCGCAACATCCGCGACGGCGTCCAGCTCCTCCATGAGCTCGGGGCGCTGGATCCGGCGGAGAAGGATCCGAAGAAGCGGCTCACGCCGCTCGGCCGCAAGCTCTCCCAGCTCCCCGTCGACCCGCGCCTGGCCCGCATGGTCATCGAGGCCGACCGCAACGGCTGCGCCCGCGAGGTCATGGTCATCGCCGCCGCGCTCTCCATCCAGGACCCGCGCGAGCGGCCCTCGGAGAAGCAGACGCAGGCCGACCAGCAGCACGCGCGGTTCAAGGACGAGACGTCCGACTTCCTGGCGTATCTGAACCTGTGGCGTTACGTCCGCGAGCAGCAGAAGGAGCGCGGCTCGTCCTCGTTCCGCCGGATGTGCAAGCAGGAGTACCTGAACTTCCTGCGCATCCGCGAGTGGCAGGACATCTACGCGCAGCTGCGTACGGTGGCCAGGCAGATGGGCATCACCGTCGAGGAGCCCAAGGCCGACGAGGGCGTTCCCGAGCAGGCGGTGCACACCTCGCTGCTGGCCGGACTGCTGTCGCACATCGGGCTGAAGGACACCGAGAAGAACGAGTACCTGGGCGCGCGCAGCGCCAAGTTCGCGATCTTCCCGGGGTCGGCGCTGTTCAAGAAGCAGCCCCGGTTCGTGATGTCGGCGGAGCTCGTGGAGACCTCCCGGCTGTGGGCGCGGGTCAATGCCAAGGTCGAACCCGAGTGGATCGAGCCGCTGGCCCAGCACCTGCTGAAGCGCACGTACAGCGAGCCGCACTGGGAGAAGGACCAGGCGGCGGTGATGGCCTACGAGCGGGTCACGCTCTACGGGGTGCCGATCATCGCTCAGCGCAAGGTCAATTTCGGACGTATCGACCAGGAGGCCTCGCGGGATCTGTTCATCCGCAACGCCCTGGTCGAGGGCGATTGGCGCACGCACCACCAGTTCTTCCACGACAACCGCAAACTGCTCGGCGAGGTCGAGGAGTTGGAGCACCGCGCCCGCCGTCGCGACATCCTCGTGGACGACGAGACGCTGTTCGACTTCTACGACCAGCGGATTCCCGAGCACATCGTGTCCGGGGCGCACTTCGACTCCTGGTGGAAGCACAAGAAGCGCGAGGAGCGGGACGCCCTCGACTTCGAGCGCTCCATGCTGATCAACGAGAAGGCCGGTGCGGTCTCCAAGGACGACTACCCGGACTCCTGGCGGCAGGGGAAGCTCAAGTTCAAGGTGACCTACCAGTTCGAGCCCGGCGCGGACGCGGACGGCGTGACCGTTCACGTACCGCTCCAGGTGCTCAACCAGGTCACCGCCGAGGGCTTCGACTGGCAGATCCCGGGGCTGCGCGAGGAGGTCGTCACCGAGCTGATCCGCTCGCTGCCGAAGCCGATCCGCCGCCACTACGTCCCCGCGCCGAACTACGCGGAGAAGTTCCTGGACCGGGCCGTCCCGCTCCAGGAGCCGCTTCCGGTCACCCTGGCGCGCGAGCTCCAGCGGATGGTCGGGGTGCCGGTCACGGCCGACGACTTCGACCTCTCCCGGGTCCCGGACCACCTGAAGATCACGTTCCGGATCGTCGACGAGCGGCGGCGCAAGGTCGCCGAGGACAAGGACCTGGAGGCGCTGAAGCTCCAGCTGCGCCCGAAGGCCCGCCAGGCGCTCTCCAAGGCCGCCGCGGCGACCGCGGGACCGTCCGGCGAGTCCATCGAGCGCTCCGGCCTCACGGACTGGACGATCGGGGCGCTGGACAGGGTCTTCGAGACACGTCGGGCCGGGCAGCCGGTGAAGGCCTACCCGGCGCTCGTCGACCAGGGCGACACCGTCGCCGTACGCCTCTTCGACACCGAGGCCGAGCAGCAGCAGGCCATGTGGCGCGGCACCCGGCGGCTGATCATGCTGAACATCCCGGTGCACCCCGCGAAGTTCGCCTCGGACCGGCTCACCAACCAGCAGAAGCTGGCCCTCTCCCGCAATCCGCACGGCTCGGTGCAGGCCCTCTTCGAGGACTGCGCCACCGCCGCCGCCGACCGGCTGATCGCCGCGCACGGGGGCCCGGCGTGGGACGAGAAGGCGTTCCGGACGCTGTACGACAAGGTCCGCGCCGATCTCGTGGACCTCACCGTCCGCACGGTCGACCAGGTGCAGCAGGTCCTGGCCGCCTGGCAGGCCTGCGAGCGCCGGCTGAAGTCCACGAACAGCCTGACGCTGGTCGCCAACGTCACCGACGTACGCGAGCAACTGGCCCGACTCGTACCGTCCGGTTTCGTTACGGCCACCGGTCTGCGCCGGCTGCCGGACCTGATGCGCTACCTCGTGGCGGCCGACCGGCGGCTCCAGCAGATGCCGACGGCCGTGCAGCGGGACACCACGCGGATGGCGAAGGTCCATGAGATGCAGGACGAGTACGCCTGGCTGCTCGAACAGCTCCCGCAGGGCCGCCCGGTTCCGCAGGAGGTCCTGGACATCCGCTGGATGATCGAGGAGCTTCGGGTCAGCTACTTCGCCCACGCCCTGGGCACCGCGTTCCCCGTCTCGGACAAGCGGATCGTGAAGGCGATCGACGCCGCGGCGCCCTGACACGGGCGCCGTTCGGGGCCCGCGGGGCGGTGACGGAGTCACCACCAGGAGTGAAGTCGACCTGGACCTCATCCCTCCTGTACAGTCTGGTTTCGCAGCAAGCCGCACGGCAAGCAGCGAAAACCTGGTCCTGTGGAGCAGTTTGGAGTGCTCGCCACCCTGTCAAGGTGGAGGCCGCGGGTTCAAATCCCGTCAGGACCGCAGTAGGAGAAAGCCCGGATCGTTTCGATCCGGGCTTTCTCGCGTCGTGCCCCGCGTCTTGACGGCGGCATCTGCCGCGGGTACCTCGTAGAAGCAGAGGCTGTCCCTGTTTCTCGGCGTTCCCCGGCGCTTCACACGGCGGGGGACGGCCGGGCCCACCGGGAGGTGGCTCGTATGTCCGCGTCCACAGCACGACACGAGACCCGCGCGCTGCTGCGCGCCCATCTGGCGGCCGCTTCCGGCTATCGCCACCTCACCCGGCACTGTGCGGTCTGCCACCGCCTGCTGCGCCTCGCCATGGACCCCGGAGACCCCGGCGGGCGGAACGAGCCCACCAGCCCCTCCGACGCCCCGCAGGAGGCCGCCGGACAGCCGGACGATCCCGGGGACGGGGACGGGGACGAGGACGGGGACAGGGGCGGAGGCCGGGCCGAAAGGCCCTCCGCGACATGACCATCGGCCGGGTGATTCCGCGCCCGGACCGTGGCAGGCTCGTAGTTGGCAAGCGTCGCGCGGTGTGACGGTAGTCACCGAATCAGTTTTCAGACCGGGGGATTTTACGCCTCCCCTACAACTGGTGAATTTAATATGTGCAATTGCACGAGGGCGGCAGGTGCGCGAGGACCGTTCCGTCCGGGGCTGTCCCACCGCGTCCGGGACGCTCACCCACAGACCCGCTCACAGGCCCACGAACGCCCCCGCCGACCTCCTGAAGCCGACCGACCGCCCGGTTCTGAGGAGCCCCGCGGAGGGCTCGGGCAGAGGGCACAAAAAAGATCGCGCTGGACCCGGCGGAGTCCAACGCGATCGATACGACGCACCCGCAGAACACAGGTATGACGCCCGTTGGGGCAGGCGTCCGTCGAGTGGAGCTATGGGCGGGCGGCTGGGTTGGGGGACCCGGAAACTGCCCGATGGTGCTGCTGTACTGCGTTACTGCTGTGCTGCTTGCGCGGCAGGGGTGTGTCAGGCCTCGCTGCGCTGCTGCGGAATACCCGCGAGCAGTGCGCGGACCTCTGCCTCGCGGTACCGGCGATGTCCACCGAGCGTGCGGATGGACGTGAGCTTGCCAGCCTTGGCCCAACGGGTGACCGTCTTCGGGTCCACGCGGAACATCGTGGCAACCTCAGCCGGGGTCAGCAGCGGCTCGGCATCAGGGGTGCGAGCGGTCATGAGCGGCCTCCTCGGGAGAACCGAACCTTCTCGGTTCTTTCCTCTAAATTCT
The DNA here is from genome assembly GCF_002382885.1 of Streptomyces sp. WZ.A104. Lineage (GTDB taxonomy): Bacteria > Actinomycetota > Actinomycetes > Streptomycetales > Streptomycetaceae > Streptomyces. The sequence goes on along the minus strand of NZ_NWVL01000071.1, from coordinate 25,162 downwards.
GCACCTTGACCCGCGTTGCCCGAAATGGCGGACGCGGGCCGAGTCGGTTATAGGACGAACGGCTTGTCCTCGGCACTACAACTACACCATCCGTCCAGCCACGTCGGCCAAACCGATGGAATTGCCCTCCCAGGTGTTCATCAGCGACGGAAGCCGATGGACCATGCCATAGCGGACAGTCACGCCACAGTGACGATCAGTCACAGAGCGATCAGGAGTCATCAGACCCCCCATAGCGTGCAATGCTGAGCATTCTGCCCTTACTTGGACAGAAGGAGCCCTCCCCGGACTCCTTGTCCTATTTTGGCATGAGGAGTAGGGATGGACGCAAGGGCCCCGTAAGTGCTGTCCATCACGCTTGAGACAAAGGCCCGGTTCGGGACGTAGGTCCCGGGCCCAGCGGCGTACGCTCCCGCCTCACTCGCCCCATGAGACCTCACGCGTCACACGGGCCACCGGTTCACAGCCCGTCAGTTCCGCCTCCTCCCTTCGGTCGGCGTCCCCGCCTTTCGTCCTGGATGAAGGATGCCCCGGTTCCATCACGTTGATGCCGCTGTGGGTCTTTTCACGTCAATTGGTGAACTGGCGGTGCCGAACCGCCCGCCAGCGCTCCGCCAGCCGCGCGTAGGCCGCGCCCGCCGCCTCGCTGTCACCGTCCCGGAGCGCGGCGAGCCCCTCCGCCACGTCGGCCGCCGACCGGTCCGCGTCCAGCTGCTCCGCCGGCAGCGCGTGCACCAGGCCGCCGTAGTCGAGCTCGACCAGCGAGCGCGGATGGAACTCCTCCAGCCAGCGGCCCACATCCACCAGGCCCTCGGTCAGCGGGCCCTCGGCGACGCTCTCGCGCAGCGTGCGCAGCGCCCGCGCCAGCCGCCGTCGGGCCTCCACCATCGGGGTGCGGTAGCGCAGAACGGGGCAGGCGCCCTCGCCGTCCGCCGCCGCGTACTCCCGCTCCTCGTCGTGGAAGAGGACGAACCAGCGCACCGGGACCTGCCACACCGTGGTGCGGATCCACGGCCGCGCGTCCGGGTGCCGGGCCTGCCAGCGCTCGTGGTCCGCCCTCGCCTGGCCGCGCACCACCGATGGCAGCAGGGCGTCCAGCACGTTGGCCGGAAACATTCCCCCCGGTCCCTCCAGCCCCTCCAGGGCGAGCCAGCCCCGCAGCCGGGTGCGCCACGGGCAGACGCACACCACCCCGTCCAGCTCCGCCACGAACGCGTCGCCGCTCTCGTGCACGGGCACCCCCACCGGCGGCGTCGGCACCAAGTCGGCCAGCGAGCGGCGCAGTTCGTCCTGGGCCGTGGGAAGGTCCGCGCGCTGCGCGTAGCGCGCCCAGTGACTTCGCTCGGGCTCGGCGAACGCGGCGAGCGGCTCGTAGATCCGGAGGTAGGACGCGTAAGGGACGAGCACCGAAGACACCACCGACATGCAGCGCATCGTGTCACGGCCTTACACCCCCAGGGGGTGATCCTCCGCACGGGGGCAGATCCGCGCCGCCGGAGGACTTACGCTCTTGCCCATCGGACCGGCCGTGCCGGTCGGTCCGGGGTCCTCCCCACCCTCAGGAGGGCCTCCTGCCGCTTCGTTATTTGGGAGTCACCACAGTGACCGATGTGACCGGCGCGCCTGTCGATGCACTGCACACCCTGTTCCACTCGGATCAGGGGGGCCACGAGCAAGTCGTGATCTGCCAGGACCGTGCCAGCGGCCTCAAGGCCGTCATCGCCCTCCACTCCACCGCCCTGGGCCCGGCCCTCGGCGGCACCCGCTTCTACCCGTACGCCTCCGAGGCCGAGGCCGTCGCCGACGCGCTGAACCTCTCGCGCGGGATGTCGTACAAGAACGCCCTGGCCGGGCTCGACCACGGTGGCGGCAAGGCCGTCATCATCGGCGACCCGGAGCAGATCAAGAGCGAGGAACTCCTCCTCGCCTACGGCCGGTTCGTCGCCTCTCTCGGCGGCCGTTACGTCACCGCCTGCGACGTCGGCACGTACGTCGCCGACATGGACGTCGTCGCCCGGGAGTGCCGCTGGACCACCGGCCGCTCCCCCGAGAACGGCGGCGCGGGCGACTCATCGGTGCTCACCGCCTTCGGCGTCTTCCAGGGCATGCGCGCATCGGCCCAGCACCTGTGGGGCGACCCGACGCTGCGCGGCCGCACGGTCGGCGTCGCCGGCGTCGGCAAGGTGGGCCACCACCTCGTCGAGCACCTGCTCTCGGACGGCGCGAACGTGGTGATCACCGATGTCCGCGAGGAGTCGGTACGCCGGATCACCGACCTGCACCCCGAGGTCGCGGTCGCCGCGGACACCGACGCGCTCATCCGTACCGAGGGCCTGGACGTCTACGCGCCGTGCGCGCTCGGCGGCGCGCTCAACGACGACACCGTGCCCGTCCTCACCGCGAAGGTGGTGTGCGGCGCGGCCAACAACCAGCTCGCACACCCGGGTGTGGAGAAGGACCTGGCCGACCGGTCGGTTCTCTACGCACCCGACTACGTGGTCAACGCCGGTGGCGTGATCCAGGTCGCCGACGAGCTGCACGGGTTCGACTTCGACCGGTGCAAGGCGAAGGCCGCGAAGATCTTCGACACCACGCTGGAAATATTCGCACGTGCGAAGAAGGACGGAATTCCGCCGGCCGCGGCGGCCGACCGGATCGCCGAGCAGCGGATGGCGGAGGCGCGCGGCCGCTGAGCCGGGCGCGGTCACGGCCCGCCGACCGACGAGACAAGACTCACGCCGGTCGGCGGGTCGTACGCCCACAAGAGGTTAAAATCGCAGTTGACCAGCGGGGACGGGGCTCCTCACTGGCCCTGTGCCGGGGACCGTGATGCGGGCGGCGTACCGTATGGCCACGGAAGCAGGTACCGTTAAAGCCCTACAGGCGCGGTCTCTCTGCCGAGAGTCCGTCCTGAAACATGAACGGGTGTCAAGACTCTGGGGCCGTCGAGCCCCGTCACCGAGGGGGTCGAGCCATGGGGCGCGGCCGGGCAAAGGCCAAGCAGACCAAGGTCGCCCGCCAGCTGAAGTACAGCAGCGGCGGGACGGACCTGTCGCGTCTGGCCAATGAGCTGGGCGCATCGCCTTCGAGTCAGCCACCGAACGCAGAGCCGTTCGAGGACGACGACGAGGAAGATGACCCGTACGCACAGTACGCGGATCGCTACAACCAGGATGATGACGAGGATCAGGACGATCAGTCCGGTCCCTCGTCCCAGCGCCGCGGCGCTTGACCTCGCGCTGACACAACAACCCGGTCCGGGCCTGCCCCGGGCCGGGTTCTGTGCTGTCCCGACACGGAAGCGGACACGCTGGCCGTCGTGCGCCGGGCGGACGCCCGGCGCACCGCGGCATGCTTCCTAGCGTGCGTAGCTGCCGGTCAGCTGGGCTCCCGTGGTGCGGTCACCACGGTCGGTGATCTCACCGGCGACCCAGGAGTCGACCCCGCGGTCGGCCAGGGTCGTCAGCGCGGCGTCCACCGAGTCCGCCGGGACGATCGCGATCATGCCGACGCCCATGTTCAGCGTCTTCTCCAGCTCCAGCCGCTCCACGTTCCCGGCCCTGCCGACGAGGTCGAAGACCGCGCCGGGCGTCCAGGTGGAGCGATCGACTGTGGCGTGCAGCCCGTCCGGGATGACCCGGGCCAGGTTGTTCGCCAGGCCGCCGCCGGTGACGTGGCTGAAGCCGTGCACCTCGGTCGTCCGGGTGAGCGCCAGGCAGTCCAGGGAGTAGATCCGGGTGGGCTCCAGGAGCTCCTCGCCGAGCGTCCGGCCGAACTCCTCGACCTGCCGGTCCAGCGTCCAGCCCGCCCGGTCGAAGACCACATGGCGGACGAGCGAGTACCCGTTGGAGTGAAGACCGGAGGACGCCATCGCGATGACCGCGTCACCCTTGCGGATACGGTCCGGGCCGAGCAGCCGGTCGGCCTCGACCACGCCCGTACCGGCTCCGGCGACATCGAAGTCGTCCGGGCCCAGCAGACCGGGGTGCTCGGCGGTCTCGCCGCCGACCAGGGCGCAGCCCGCCAGGACACAGCCTTCGGCGATCCCCTTCACGATGGCCGCGACACGCTCGGGGTGCACCTTGCCGACGCAGATGTAGTCGGTCATGAACAGCGGCTCGGCGCCGCAGACGACGAGGTCGTCCACGACCATGCCGACGAGGTCGTGGCCGATGGTGTCGTACACGCCCATCTGCCGCGCCAGGTCCACCTTGGTGCCCACGCCGTCCGTGGCGGAGGCCAGGAGCGGACGCTCGTAGCGCTTGAGCGCCGAGGCGTCGAAGAGACCGGCGAACCCGCCGAGGCCGCCGAGGCCCGCGACCTCGGGGCGCTGCGTCTTCTTCACCCACTCCTTCATCAGCTCGACGGCACGGTCGCCGGCTTCGATGTCGACGCCGGCCGCCGCGTAGGAAGCACCTGTTGTCTCAGACATGGCCTGGGATCTTTCGTGTGGAGATACGGGGCTGGGGAGGGAGGGACGCGGAACCGGTCCGGGTCACGGACGGCGCAGCGCGTCGGCCGCGGCGGTCGCCGCGGGGCCCGCCGCCAGCTCGGTCTCCAGCAGCTGCTTGCCGAGCAGCTCCGGGTCCGGGAGCTCCATCGGATATTCACCGTCGAAGCAGGCGCGGCAGAGATTCGGCTTGTCGATCGTCGTCGCCTCGATCATCGAGTCGATCGAGATGTACGAGAGCGAGTCGGCGCCCATCGAGGTGCAGATCTCGTCGACGGTCATGCCGTTGGCGATCAGTTCGGCGCGGGTCGCGAAGTCGATGCCGAAGAAGCAGGGCCACTTGACCGGCGGGGAGGAGATCCGGATGTGGATCTCGGCCGCTCCGGCCTCGCGGAGCATCCTGACCAGGGCGCGCTGGGTGTTGCCGCGGACGATCGAGTCGTCGACGACCACCAGGCGCTTGCCCTTGATGACTTCCTTCAGCGGATTCAGCTTGAGCCGGATGCCGAGCTGGCGGATGGTCTGCGAGGGCTGGATGAAGGTCCGGCCGACGTAGGCGTTCTTCACCAGTCCGGCGCCGAAGGGGATGCCGCTGGCTTCCGCGTACCCGATCGCGGCGGGGGTGCCGGATTCCGGGGTCGCTATGACGAGATCCGCCTCGACGGGGGCCTCGGCGGCCAGCTTGCGGCCCATTTCCACGCGGGAGAGGTAGACGTTCCGCCCGGCGATGTCGGTGTCGGGGCGGGCCAGGTACACATACTCGAAGACGCAGCCCTTGGGCTTCGCTTCTGCGAATCGGGAGGTGCGCAGACCGTTCTCGTCGATGGCGACGAGCTCGCCCGGCTCGATCTCGCGTACGTAGCTGGCGCCGCAGATGTCGAGGGCGGCGGACTCCGAGGCGACCACCCAGCCGCGCTCCAGCCGGCCGAGGACCAGCGGGCGGATGCCCTGCGGGTCGCGGGCGGCGTAGAGCGTGTGCTCGTCCATGAAGACGAGGGAGAAGGCGCCCTTGACGTCGGGGAGCACCTTGGCGGCTGCTTCCTCGATGGTGAGGGGCTTGTCGTCCTCGTCGCGCTGACCGGCGAGCAGCGCGGTCACCAGGTCGGTGTCGTTGGTCGCGGCGACCTGGGTGGCGCGGCCGTCCTTGCGCGGGAGGTCGGCGACCATCTCCGCGAGCTGGGCGGTGTTGACCAGGTTCCCGTTGTGGCCGAGGGCGATCGAGCCGTGCGCGGTGGCACGGAACGTCGGCTGCGCGTTCTCCCACACCGAGGCACCGGTGGTGGAGTAGCGGGCATGACCGACCGCGATATGGCCCTGGAGAGAACCCAGAGACGTTTCGTCGAAGACCTGCGAGACCAGTCCCATGTCCTTGAAGACCAGGATCTGGGACCCGTTGCTCACTGCGATGCCCGCGGACTCCTGTCCGCGGTGCTGCAGGGCATACAGTCCGAAATAGGTGAGCTTGGCGACCTCTTCACCCGGAGCCCAGACACCGAAGACGCCACAAGCGTCCTGGGGGCCTTTCTCTCCGGGGAGCAGGTCGTGGTTGAGTCGTCCATCACCACGGGGCACAGCACCGAGTGTAGGCGAGATCGACCACTGGTCCGAATTCGGGACCCGTCGGCAAGGACACGGCGGAGCACGGGGAACGCGTCGCGGGCCGGTGCCGGGAGGGCGTTTCGGGGGGCTTCGGCCGGTCACCCAGGGTGAGCGGCGGGTGGGCGGGCCGGCCCCCCGTGGCCGGCGTCCGGCGCTTGCCGCCCGGCTGCGGAGCCGGTTACCGGCCGGTCGGGGCGTCCGTCCGGACCGGAGGCCGCGACCCGGTGACGACCGCCCGGCCGTGGCGTTCGGTGAGTCGCCGGGCCCCGGCCCGACTGCTGGCCGAACGCTCGTTTCGTGGTGAGCCTCACACCGTCCGCGCGGTGTGCCGGGGCCTGTGGCCGGGGTCAGCCGTGCTGCCGCGGGGTCTTCGGGGCGCCCTTCGCCTCCGCGTCCGCGGCCTTGGCGGCGATCCCCTTGTCGTCGGCGGCGGTGAGCGTGAGCGTCTGCCCCTTGATCGTGTACGTCACCTTGCCGTCGAGGGCGGCGAGCACCGCGCGCTCCGTCTCCATCTCCGCCTTCGGGCACATCCTGCGGGTCCCGGCCACCGGCCCGAAGGTGATCGTGTCGCCCTTCACCGTGGCCTTGGCGTGGAAGGCGTTGCAGCCGGAGTTGCCCTCGACCGTGCCGTTCTCGCGGAAGGTGAGGTGCGGCGTCCGCTCCTGGGGCAGATCGGCCGGGACGGAGGTCGCGCTCTCGCCGCTGAGCAGGGTGTTCACCGCCCAACGGGTGCCCACGAGATCGGCGGCGGGCTGCTCGCTGAGCGCGACGGTGTCGCCGCCGCCGGTGGTGAGGGTGAGCTTCTTGCCCGCGAGCTTCGCGGTGAGTTCGCCGGTGAGCGCGCGGGTGGCGGCCTTCTCGAACGCCTCGATGTCCTCCTCGCACGCCATCTGCGTGGAGACGGGCCCGCCCACGGTGATCCGGTCGCCCTCGACACGGGCCTCGGCGCTGATGTGGTTGCAGCCGAAGTTCGCGGTGGCCCGGCCCTTCGGGTCGATCTCCAGCCGGGCGCCGTCCGGCGCCTCGGTCTTCTTGCCCCCGACGGTGACGGAGTCCACGTTCCACCGCACCCCCGTGACGGGCACATCGCTGCGCACGGTGTCGCCGCGGTCGCCGGAGCCCGCGCCGGAACCGGACCCGGAACCCGGCTCCGTACCGCAGGCGGCGAGGGTGAGGAGGGCCAGGACGCTGACGCTGACAGCCATACGTTGTGTGTGCATGGCGATGGGACGGTACGAGGGGCCGATCCGGTTCCGCCCCCTCGGGCTCAGCCCATCAGGGGCAGCAGCGCGGCCAGGTCCGCCCGCTCGCCGCCGGCGCTGACCTCGGCGTCCTCCAGGGCCCGCGCCCACTCCGTACGCCCGGTGGCGAGCCGGATCCAGGTCAGCGGGCCGGTCTCCACGACATTGGGCGGGGTCCCGCGCGTGTGCCTGGGGCCGCCGATGCACTGGACCACCGCGAACGGCGGGACCCGCACCTCGACGGAACCGCCGGGCGCCCGGTCCGCGAGGGCGTCCGCCAGCAGCCGGGTGCAGGCGGCCAGCGCCTGCCGCTCGTACGGGATCTCCCATCCGAGCGCCTCGTTCAGGTCGTCCGTGTGGACGACCAGCTCGACGGTCCGGGTGACCAGGAAGTCGGTCAGGCGCATGGAGCCGACCCGGGTGACCAGCAGCCGTTCTCCGGTGCCGGACGCCGGGACAGCCGCGGTGAACCCCGCCTCCGCCTCCTCGTACAGCGCGTCCAGATCGCGATGGGCGGCCGCCAGCTCCTGGACGTCCTCGGCGATCCGGCCGGCGTGGGCCGCGGTGGCCGAGGGCCACCGCGGCAGGGCGACATCGGGCTTGGGGCCGGGCGGCTCCGGCTGGTCCAGGGACCGGCCGACGCTGGCGAGCCCCATCGCGACATGCGCGGCGAGCTCGCGCACCGTCCAGGAGCCGAGCCGGGTCGGCCGGGCGAGCTGGTCGGGCGTCAACGTGCGGACGGCGTCCCGCACATGGCCGAACTGTGCGAGGACGGCGGTCCGGGTCCTGAGGTGGTCGTAGGCGCGCGGGCGCTTCTTGGCCGGGGGCATGGGCCGAGACTAACCGGCCCCTCCGACATCGCCCGGTCGGGCTGGTGCGACCTGCTCCCCGGCCGTGAACGTCTCCCTGCCCGCCGGGACTCCGACGCCCCGCCAGGTGAACGGGACGCCCCGGGCGGTGTCGAGGTCCGGGCCGTCCATCAGCTGGAAGTGGAGGTGGGGTTCGGTGGTGTTGCCGGAGTTGCCGCACCGGCCGATCCGCTGCCCGGCCCGGACCGTGTCCCCAGCCTTCACCGTCAGCGAGCCGCGCTGGGCATGGGCGTAGGCCGCGTACGTACCGTCCCCGAGGTCGAGGATGACGTGGTTGCCGAAGACCCGGTGCACGCCGAGGACCGACCGGACGGCGGCTTCGACGAGCATCAGATAGACGAGCCCGGGCAGGGAGTTGCGGCTCAGGTGGTCGCGCTGGCCGTCGCTGGCCGCCACGACCGTGGCGTCGGCCACCGCTAGCAGCGGGGCGCCGAAGGCCGGGAAGTCGCGGTTGCGGCGGAAGACCGGCCACAGCATCCGGAACGGCGGACGAGCCGGAGCCTCGCCGTCCGTCGGCTCCGGGTCGGCCAGGATGTCGATCGCGTACGTCTGCCCGTAGACGTGCGTCCCGTGGCTCGGGGCCTTGTCCGCAGGGCTGTTGAGGGCGGCCCAGCGCCCGGCCACCGGCGGGTCGACCGCCACCGGGTCCCGCGGCTCGCCCCGGGGCGCGGCTGCCCTGGTCTGGAGCGCGAGCGTCGTCAGCAGGAGGACCGACACGACCACCGCGGGCAGCAGTGTGGTCGTCCACCCCGGCCCGGGCAGATCCGTGAGGAACTCGGCGGTCACCAGCGCGAGCAGGACCACCCAGGAGATGCGGTGGGCCCTCTCCACGGCACTGCGAACGGACATCTTCAACTTCCCCCCTGTTGTCTTAGGTCGTCCGCGGCCGTGGGTCTACGGCCGCGCCGCCGTCAGCACCACCAGCAGCGGTACGACCCGGGCGGCCGGAACCTCGTACCGTCCGCGCCCGGCCGCGTGCAGCCAGCCCGAGCCGGTGAGTTGGCGCAGGTGGTGGTAGATCTGGCCGGTGGTGCCGACCCCGTCGAGCGCGGCCAGCTCGGCGGTCGTGCGCAGGCCGCCGAGGATCTCGCGGAGCAGGCGCAGCCGGACCGGGTGGCCCAGCGCGGCCAAGGCCTCGGCGGCGCCCGCCCAGGCGTCGCCCTCGTGGCCCTCGTCCCCCTGCTCCGCGCCCCCGTCGAGCAGCGCCTCGGTCAGGGCGCCGTACTGCCATTCGTACTGCTCGCCGGTGGGCAGCCGGACCGAGCCCGTGTAGAGCACCCCGCCGTCGGCTGCGGTCTCCCCGGCGTCGGCGAGCTGCTGCTTGAGCCCTTCCAGCGCCCAGAAGCCGCCGTCGCCCAGGCGGGGCGCCTCGCGGTCCTGCCGCTCAAGCGCCGTGAGCCGCCTCTCCAGCTCGGCGACCCGCTCCTCCAGCTCCACGACATCCACCTTACGTAATTACGTAATTTCCATCAAGAGAGTTCCGGAACAGGTTCCGGGAAGGCCGAAGCCCCCGCCCGGGTCATCCGGGCGGGGGCTTCGGGCGTACGCGGCGACGCGGCTCGGGCTCAGGCGAGCAGCGCGGGAATCGTCGCCTCGTGGGCCGTACGGAGCTCGCTCAGCGGGATGCCGAACTCGCCCTGGACCTCGATCTCCTCGCCGTCCACGACACCGATGCGGGTGACGGGCAGACCGCGCGCCCCGCACATGTCGGTGAAGCGGAGCTCCTCGCTGCGCGGGACCGCGACGACCGCGCGGCCCGCCGACTCCGAGAAGAGGAAGGTGAACGCGTCCAGGCCGTCCGGCACGACCAGCCGGGCGCCCTTCCCGCCGCGCAGGCAGGACTCGGTGACGGCCTGGATCAGACCGCCGTCGCTCAGGTCGTGCGCGGCGTCGATCATGCCGTCGCGGGAGGCCGAGATGAGGATCTCGGCGAGCAGCTTCTCGCGGCCGAGGTCCACCTTCGGCGGCAGGCCGCCGAGGTGGTTGTGGACGACCTCGGACCAGGCCGAGCCGCCGAACTCCTCGCGGGTGTCGCCCAGCAGGTAGAGGAGCTGACCCTCTTCCGCGAAGGCGATGGGCGTACGCCGGGTGACGTCGTCGATCACGCCGAGCACGGCCACGACCGGCGTCGGGTGGATCGCCGTCTCACCGGTCTGGTTGTACAGCGAGACGTTGCCGCCGGTGACCGGGGTGCCCAGCTCCAGGCAGCCGTCCGCGAGACCGCGGGTGGCCTCGGCGAACTGCCACATGACGTCCGGGTCCTCGGGCGAACCGAAGTTCAGGCAGTTGGAGATGGCCAGCGGCTTGGCTCCGGAAGCGGCCACGTTGCGGTACGACTCCGCCAGCGCGAGCTGCGCGCCCGCGTACGGGTCGAGCTTGGCGTACCGGCCGTTGCCGTCGGTGGCCATGGCCACGCCCAGATTCGACTCGGCGTCGATGCGGACCATGCCCGCGTCCTCGGGCATCGCGAGGACGGTGTTGCCCTGCACGAAGCGGTCGTACTGGTCGGTGATCCAGGACTTCGAGGCCTGGTTCGGGGAGGCGACCAGCTTGAGGACCTGCTCGCGCAGCTCGGCGGCGTTCCCCGGGCGCGCGAGCCGGCCCGCGTCGTCCGCCTGGAGCGCGTCCTGCCAGGACGGGCGGGCGAACGGGCGGTGGTAGACCGGACCTTCGTGCGCGACCGTGCGCGGCGGCACGTCCACGATCTGCTCGCCGTGCCAGAAGATCTCCAGCTGGGAGCCCTCGGTCACCTCACCGATGACGGTGGCGATGACGTCCCACTTCTCGCAGATCTCCAGGAAGCGGTCCACGTGCTGCGGCTCGACGATCGCGCACATGCGCTCCTGCGACTCGCTCATGAGGATCTCCTCGGGCGAGAGCGAGGAGTCGCGCAGCGGCACGGTGTCCAGCTCGACGCGCATCCCGCCGGAACCGGCCGAGGCCAGCTCGGAGGTGGCGCAGGAGAGCCCGGCGCCGCCGAGGTCCTGGATACCGTCGACGAGCTTCTCGCCGAAGATCTCCAGGGTGCACTCGATGAGCAGCTTCTCCTGGAACGGGTCGCCGACCTGGACGGCGGGGCGCTTGGCCGGGCCGGTGGACTCGAAGGTCTCGCTCGCCAGCACGGAGACGCCGCCGATGCCGTCGCCGCCGGTGCGGGCGCCGTACAGGATGACCTTGTTGCCCGCGCCGGAGGCCTTGGCGAGGTGGATGTCCTCGTGCTTCATCACACCGATGCAGCCGGCGTTGACCAGCGGGTTGCCCTGGTAGCAGGCGTCGAAGACGACCTCGCCGCCGATGTTGGGCAGGCCCAGGCAGTTGCCGTAGCCGCCGATGCCCGCGACGACGCCCGGCAGGACGCGCTTGGTGTCGGGGTGGTCGGCAGCGCCGAAGCGCAGCGGGTCCACGACCGCGATCGGGCGGGCGCCCATCGCGAGGATGTCGCGGACGATGCCGCCGATGCCGGTGGCCGCACCCTGGTAGGGCTCGATGTACGAGGGGTGGTTGTGCGACTCGACCTTGAAGGTGACCGCGTACCCCTGGCCGACGTCGACCACACCGGCGTTCTCGCCGATGCCGACGAGCATGGCGTCGTTGGCGGGGACCTTCTCGCCGAACTGCTTGAGGTGGACCTTGCTGCTCTTGTACGAGCAGTGCTCCGACCACATCACCGAGTACATGGCGAGCTCGGCGCCGGTGGGACGGCGGCCCAGGATCTCGCGGATCCGGGCGTACTCGTCCTCCTTGAGGCCGAGCTCCTTCCAGGGCTGCTCGGCGTCCGGGGTCTCGGCCGCGTGCTTGACCGTATCCAGGCTCATGCGTTGACCAGCTTCTTGATGATCGAGGTGAAGAAACCGAGGCCGTCGGTGCGGCCGGTGCCGATGAGCGGCTCCACGGCGTGCTCGGGGTGCGGCATCAGGCCGACGATGTTGCCCGCGGCGTTGGTGATGCCCGCGATGTCGCGGAGCGAGCCGTTGGGGTTGCCGTCCAGGTAACGGAAGGCGACGCGGCCCTCGGCCTCCAGCTCGTCGAGCGTGCGCTCGTCGGCGGTGTAGCGGCCGTCCATGTTCTTGAGCGGGACGCTGATCTCCTGGCCCGCGCTGTAGTCCGAGGTCCAGGCCGTCTCCGCGTTCTCCACCCGCAGCTTCTGGTCACGGCAGATGAAGTGCAGGTGGTTGTTGCGCAGCATCGCGCCGGGCAGCAGGTGCGCCTCGGTCAGGATCTGGAAGCCGTTGCAGATGCCGAGGACCGGCATACCGGCCTTCGCCTGCTCGACGATCGTTTCCATGACCGGCGAGAAGCGGGAGATGGCTCCGGCGCGGAGGTAGTCCCCGTAGGAGAAACCACCGGCGAGGACGACCGCGTCGACCTGGTGCAGGTCCTTGTCGCGGTGCCACAGGGATACGGGCTCGGCGCCCGCGATCCGGACGGCGCGCAGGGCGTCCTGATCGTCGAGGGTGCCGGGAAAAGTGACGACGCCGATACGGGTGGTCACTTCTCCTCCTCCACCTTCACGACGAAGTCCTCGATGACGGTGTTGGCGAGGAACGTCTCGGCCATCTCGTTAATACGGGCGAGGGCGGCGTCGTCCACCGGCCCCTCGACCTCCAGCTCGAAACGCTTTCCCTGACGAACGTCCGCGATTCCCTCGAAGCCGAGACGGGGCAGTGCGCGCTGCACCGCCTGTCCCTGCGGGTCGAGGATCTCGGGCTTGAGCATGACGTCGACTACGACGCGTGCCACTGGCACTCCCGGTGTGGTGGTGTGGTGCGGCTGTCTCTCCGGGGGGTTCCCCAGACCCCCGCGGGTCCACTCAGCGTACCTGCCCAAAATTTCTACGCGGGTAGATATCGGGCGGCGCGGAGGCGGAGGGGACCCGGCGGAGATCACGTCCAGATATCGGCCAGGACACCGCACGGGAAAAGGTCCGGAAAAAATCTCGCCCGGATTGTGCACGGATTGCGTACGGACACGCGGATGCAATTGACCGGGCTTCACAATGCGGCACCCGTCGCTGTACAAATGATTACCGGGGAAAGCAGCATTGCCCCGGGACAACGGAACAGTCGACATCATGTCGATCCACATCCGCCCGCCTGACAGCCGGAAGGCCGGCATCCGCGTACGCAGAACGCGCCGATGCCGTAGGAAAGGACCGATATCCGTGGCTCAGCGCGTAGTGGTGACGCTCTCCGACGACATCGACGGGGGAGCAGCGGCGGAAACGGTGACCTTCGCCCTGGACGGGAAGACGTACGAGATCGACCTCAATCCCGCCAACGCGAAGAAACTGCGGAAGGCTCTGGCGCCTTACATGGCGGCCGGCCGAAAGCAGACAAATGCCAGTAAACACGGCAGGACGCCCACGACCTACCGCCACACCGCCCTCGCGCCGGACCCGGCGGCCGTCCGCGCCTGGGCCCGCTCGCACCGCATGGAGGTGCCCGCCCGCGGCCGCATCCCGAAGAAGGTCTACGAAGCGTTCCAGGCCTCCGATTGAGAGCGCGGCGTCCGCCGTCGGGCCCCGGGTCCCGGCGGCGGACGCTCCGTCAGGCGGGGTGCGGGGCACCGCGAACGCCCCCTCGGGGACCCGTGCGACGGGACCCGCCGGGAGCCGACTTGCGCGACACCCCCGCAGGTCGGCTAGAGTCTGGAGCACGCCGAGGGGCGAGGCCGCAAAGCCGGATCCCACGCAGCGTGCGGGTGTAGTTCAGTAGTAGAACATCCCCCTTCCAGGGGGAAGGCGCAGTGTGCAATTCCTGTCACCCGCTCTGCACGACCTCTTCAGACCACTTCGCTGGATCAGGTAGAGTAGTGCTCGCTCCACCGGTGAAAGCCGAGTGGCTGCAATGCGGACGTAGCTCAGTTGGTAGAGCGCAACCTTGCCAAGGTTGAGGTCGCCAGTTCGAACCTGGTCGTCCGCTCGGATCAAAGGCCCCGATCGATTCCGATCGGGGCCTTTGTCGTGCCCGCACCCCGCCCATGACGTTTGTCATGAGCAGTCATGACAGCGCGCACTGCCGACGGGCCCTCTCCGGCGGAAACCTTGAAGCATGACCAGCGACGACATCCTCAGGGACCGCGTGGACGCTCCCGTGATCGAGGCGAACGGGGTCCGGCGCCGTTACGCCGACGGCTTCGAGGCCGTGTCCGGGATCTCCTTCTCCGTGGCCCGCGGCGAACTGTTCGCCCTGCTCGGGACGAACGGTGCGGGCAAGACCTCCACCGTGGAGCTCCTGGAGGGCCTGGCACCGCCGACCGACGGCACCGTCCGGGTCCTCGGCCACGACCCGTACCGCGAACGCGCCGCCGTCCGCCCCCGTACCGGGGTGATGCTCCAGGAGGGCGGCTTCCCCTCCGACCTCACGGTCATGGAGACCGTTCGCATGTGGTCGGCCTGCACCACCGGCGCCCGCCCCGCCGCCGAGGCCCTGGAGATGGTCGGCCTGACCGCCCGGGCGAAGGTCCGGGTCAAGCAGTTGTCCGGCGGTGAGAAGCGCCGGCTCGACCTGGCGCTGGCCCTGACCTCCCGGCCCGAGGTCCTCTTCCTCGACGAGCCGACGACGGGGCTGGACGCCGAGGGGCGGCAGGAGACCTGGGAGCTCGTCCGGGCGCTGCGGGACAGCGGCACGACCGTGCTGCTGACCACGCACTACCTGGAGGAGGCCGAGGCGCTCGCGGACCGGCTGGCGATCATGCACCAGGGGAGGATCGTGACGTCCGGAACCATCGCCGAGGTGACCGCACAGCAGCCCGCCCGAATCCGGTTCGTCCTGCCCGAGGCCGTGCCCGCGGCCCGCCTGCCGCTCTCTCTCCTGGCGGCGGCCGAGGGGCAGCGGGTCGAGATCCGCACCCCCGCCCTCCAGGAGTCGCTGCACGAACTCCTGGAGTGGGCCCGGGAGTCGGGTGTACGGCTGCACGGGCTCGACGCCCGCTCCGCCTCGCTGGAGGCGGCGTTCCTCGACATCGCGAAGACCCAGCACGCGCCCCGGGACGAGGACCCCCGTCAGGTCCCGGCCCGGCCCACCCGCACCACCCGGACGAAGAAGGTGACGGCATGACGACGACCACGCCCCCCGTGCACGACCGGGCGGCCCCGACCCGCCCCGCCGCGAGCGCCCCGGCCGTGGCCCGGCGGCTGGCCGCGCTCGGGCGCGCCGAGCTGATCCTCCTGGTGCGCAACCGGACCGCGATCGTCGTGGCCCTGCTGGTGCCGCTCGTGATGATCTTCGCGATACGGTCCTCGCTCGAACAGATCGACCTCGGCGGCACCGGCCTCACCATCGCGGGCGCCACCCTCACCGGCGGCATCGGCATGGTGCTGGTCCAGGTCGTCTACATGAACCTCGTCTCCGCGTACGTCGCCCGGCGCGAGGAGCTCGTCCTGAAGCGGCTGCGCACCGGCGAGATCTCCGACCGCGAGATCCTCACCGGCACCGCGCTGCCGTCCGTGGCGCTGGCCCTGGCCCAGTGCGTGCTGCTGGTGGTGGCGGGCGCGCTCGCCTTCGACCTGAGCGCACCGCACCGGCCCGATCTGCTGGTGGCCGGGCTGCTGCTGGGCTTCCTGCTGATGTCGGCGCTGGCCGCGGCGACCGCCGTGGTGACCCGTACGGTGCAGACCTCGCAGCTCACCACGTTGCCGCTGTACTTCGTCTCGCTGTTCGGCTCCGGGCTCTTCGTCCCGCTGGAGGTGTTCCCGGACCGGCTGGCGTCGGTGTTCGAGCTGCTGCCGATGACCGGCGTGATGACCCTGGTCCGGCACGGCTGGCTCGGCGGCGTGGAGAGCGGTGACCTGGTCACGGCCGGGGTGACCGCGCTGGCCTGGACCGCGTTCGGGGTGTTTGCTGTGCAGCGGTGGTTCCGCTGGGACCCGCGCGGCTGAGCGGCGCACCGGGCGGCTCCACCGGGAGCCTTCCGCAGGGGCCTGCCGCGGGAGTCTTCCGCGCGGGAGGCGAAGTGAAAGGGCTGACAAGCGTGATCGGTCGGGTACGGGGCTGGCGGCGGGGCTGGCACGAGGGCACCAAGCTCCAGCGCATCGACCTCTACACCCGGGTCACCCTCTGCGCGATGACCTGGATCTTGCTGCTGACCTGGGGCCTGCTGCCGCTCGGCACGATTGTGGACCGGGGCGCCTGGGCGCTGGCCATCGGTGTGGCCCTGTTCGTCCTGAACATCACCCAGTCCGTGCTGAGCAACCTCAACGTGCGACCCGCCTTCGCCCACTACCGGGGAGCGGAGCCCTTCCCCCTGCGCCGGCTGCGGCTCCCGGCAGTGCTCCTGGTGGCGATGGCCGGGCTGGTGATCGCCCTGGCGGCGGTGGGCGGGATCGACGACGAGTCGCTGCCGGTGCTGGCGATGGACCTGCCGGTGGCGTTCGGAGTGCCGTACGCCCTGCTCGTCCCCGCCCGGAAGTTCCTGCTGCACGGCGCGGCCTATATCGCGGCCTTCCTGGCGCTGCTGGCGGTCTTCGGAGGCAGCGGGACTCCACTGCTGGCGACGGGCGCCACGATGACCGTCGCCATCGCGCTGGTGGTCGGCTCCGTACGCCCCAGCGGCTGGAGCCTGTCGGTGATGTGGCAGGCGGAAGAGGCGCGGGACACGCAGGCGCGGCTGGCGGTGGCGGAGGAGCGGCTGCGGTTCGGCCGGGACATGCACGATGTGCTGGGCAGGAATCTGGCGGTGATCGCGCTGAAGAGCGAGCTGGCCGTGGAGCTGGCACAGCGCGGCAACCCGGCCGCGGTGGACCAGATGGTCGAGGTGCAGCGGATCGCCCGCGCCTCACAGCAAGAGGTGCGCGATGTCGTACGGGGCTACCGGGAGGCCGATCTCGCCACCGAACTCATGGGCGCCCAGGGTGTGTTGCAGGCCGCCGGAATCACCTGCACCGTCGAGGGCGCAGACGGCCCGGCGGGCCTCGGAGCTCCGGCGGCCGTCCAGGCCGCCCTGGGCTGGGTGGTGCGGGAGGCGGCGACGAACGTCCTGCGCCACGGCGATCCGCGCCACTGCGCGATCCGCCTCACCCGGACCCGGGACGCGGTGGTGCTTGAGGTGCAGAACGACGGGGCCTCCACGGGTGCGCCCGGCCCGGACGGCGGCGGTTCGGGACTGGCCGGACTGCGCGAGCGGCTCGGCGCGCTGGGCGGATCGCTGACGGCCGGAGTCGTCGGGGGCGCTACGGGCCCCGAGGCCGCCGGGGGCGGCAAGGGGACCGGCGGCTTCGGCGGCGCCGGGACCACCAGGGGTTCCGGGGCCGCTGCAGGCGCCGGCGGCGCTACGGGCTCCGAGGGCTCCGGCACCGCCGAGGGCTCCGAGGGCGGCCTCTTCCGGGTGACGGCCACGGTGCCGCTCACCGACGACCCGCGTCCGGGTGCGCACGGCCGCCCCTCCCCCGCCGACGACACCCCTCTTCCCACCATCCCGGAGGAACGATGACCACCGGCACCGACCGACCCCTGCGGGTCCTGCTGGCCGATGACGAGCACCTGATCCGGGGAGCGCTGGCCGCGCTGCTCGCCCTGGAGGAGGACCTGATGGTCGTCGCGGAGGCGGCGAGCGGCCCCGAGGCGCTCGCGATGGCCCTCGCGCACCGGCCCGATGTCGCCGTCCTCGATCTCCAGATGCCGGGGGCGGACGGTGTGAAGGTCGCCACATCCCTGCGGGCGGAACTCCCCCGCTGCCGCACCATGATCGTGACCAGCCACGGCCGCCCCGGGCATCTCAAGCGGGCCCTGGCCGCCGGGGTGCGCGGGTTCGTCCCGAAGACGGTCAGCGCCCGCAGGCTCGCCGAGATCATCCGTACCGTCCACGCCGGAAACCGTTACGTGGACCCGGAGTTGGCGGCCGACGCGATCTCCGCCGGGGACTCGCCGCTGACCGCCCGGGAGGCCGAGGTGCTCGAACTGGCGGCGGACGGGGCACCGGTCGCGGAGATCGCCGAGCGGGCCTCGCTGTCCCAGGGAACGGTACGCAACTACCTGTCATCGGCCGCCACCAAGATCGGTGCGGAGAACCGGCACACGGCAGTGCGTCTCGCGCGCGAGCGGGGTTGGGTATAGTAGGCATCGCGCTTCGGCGCACTGCGAACGTAGCTCAGCTGGTAGAGCGCAACCTTGCCAAGGTTGAGGTCGCGAGTTCGAACCTCGTCGTTCGCTCCACGGCAGAAGCCCCGGTCCTCTCGGACCGGGGCTTCTGCGTATCCGCCTGCCGCTACGACCAGCTGGTTCCGGTCAGCACCTCGTACGCCTCGATGTACTTGGCGCGGGTCGCGTCCACGATCTCCCGCGGCAGCGCCGGGGGCGGCGTCTCGCTCGCGCGGTCCCAGCCGGAGGCGGGCGAGGTCAGCCAGTCGCGTACGAACTGCTTGTCGTAGCTGGGCTGTGCGCGGCCCGGCTGCCAGGTGGCGGCGGGCCAGAAGCGCGAGGAGTCCGGGGTCAGCACCTCGTCGGCGATGACCAGGCGTTCGCCGCCGTCCTCGGTGGTCTCGAAGCCGAACTCGAACTTGGTGTCGGCCAGGATGATGCCGCGCTCGTGCGCGATGTCCCGGGCCCTGCCGTAGGCGTCGAGCGTCGTCCGCCGCAGCTCGGCGGCCGTCTCGACGCCGACCTCGCGGGCGACCTCCTCGTAGCTGACGTTCTCGTCGTGGTCGCCGACGGCCGCCTTGGTGGCCGGGGTGAAGATCGGGCCGGGCAGCTCGGAACCGTTGACCAGGCCCTCGGGGAGACCGATGCCGCAGACCGTACGGGAATCGTTGTACTCGACCAGCCCGGAGCCGGTCAGATAGCCGCGGGCCACGCACTCCACCTGGACCATGCGCAGGGACGTGCAGATGAGGGTGCGGCCCTCCCAGTCCGCCGGGGCGCCCGGGGGCAGCTCGGTGGAGATCACATGGTTGGGGACCAGATCGGCGAGCTGGTCGAACCACCAGAGCGAGAGCCGGGTGAGGACGCGGCCCTTGTCGGGGATCTCGGTGGGCAGGACCCAGTCGTACGCGGAGATGCGGTCGCTGGCGACCATGACGAGCTGCCCCGCCTCGTTCCGGTACAGGTCACGCACCTTGCCGGTGTGCAGGTGGGTGAGGCCCGGAACCTGCACGGGCTCGGGCTTTTCTACAAAACCGGACACGGTGCCTCCGCGTAGATTGATCCAGGAGCGGTTCCGATTGTCCCGTACGGGGGGAGCGGGGCGCGCGCGGGGCTCGGCGGGGTGCGTTCGGGACTCGGTCGGATGCGCTCGGGGCTCGGCCGTGGCCTGCCCGCGCTTGGTCCGGACCCCGTCCGGTCGCTGTCCGGGACCCGATCAGTCGCGCTTGCAGATCCGGTCGAGGAGGTTGGCCGTCGCCTGCTGGACACGGGGGTCGACATGGCCGGGACGGTCCAGGGCCGGGGACCAGGCGAAGGTGCCGGAGGCGAAGACGAACGCACCGGAGGGGGACTGGTACAGCGAGGTCTCCTGGTGGCGGAGGGAGCCCTCGGAGTCCGCGTACGGGGAGTGGGCGAGCAGGATGCGGCTGTCGTGCTCCGGCAGGCTGACGCGCGGGAAGTAGCGGTCGGCCTCGCCCGCCACCAGGCCCTCGATCTCGTCGCCGTCGACCGCGCCCGTGGCGTCCCAGAGCCAGTGCTCGGCGTTGCGTACGACCAGCGGGCGGGGCTCGGGCACCCGGCCCGCGTACTGGATGCCCAGGAGCTGCTGCTCGGGGCGGTCCACCTCGCGCCACAGCGCGGACTTCCCCGGCCCCCGGCGCTTGCGGCAGGTCAGCAGGCGGTCCGGTTCGCCGGAGGCAGAGGGGGCGAGGCCCACCTGCCAGTACATGGTGTTGGCGGAGAGGAAGACGAGCGAGGTGCCGGAGTCGCGGGCGCGTTCGGCGGCCCGGCGCATGGGCATGGACCAGTACTCGTCGTGGCCGGGGAAGACCAGGCCACGGTAGCGGCTGGGGTCGACGCGCCCCGCGTGCAGGTCACGGGCGTCGGCGTAGGCGAGGTCGTAGCCGTACCGCTCGGCCCAGCGGATGAAGTCGTAGGCATGTCCCACGTGCAGCGGCAGGCCCGCCCCGGCGTAGGGGCGGTCGAAGGAGATCGTGACGGCCGCGTCCTCCTCGCCGACCAGCCGCCCGTTCTCGTCCCACGCGTGGTAGAGGCTGGCGCCGGTGCGGCCGTCCTCCGGGTAGAGGTTGTACGCCTGCCAGGTGATGTCGGGCAGCAGGAGCAGCAGGTCGGCGGGGTGGTCGTGGCGCACGGTGAAGGGGATGTGCGAGCGGTGGCCGTCGGCGGTGGTCAGGACGGCCACATGGGCGCCCACCGACCAGTAGCTCGGGATCTGCAGCCGCCAGGACATCCACCAGTGGTGGCAGGAGACGGTCCGGTCGGCGGCGAGCGGCGGGGGCTGGACGATGCCGGAGAGCCGCGGACTCGTGGTGATCTTGGCCGCGCCGTCGCCGCCGTAATGACCGATCCGGTAGACGTCAACGGAGAACTGCTGGGGCGGATCGACGGTGATGTGGAAGTCGATGGCCTCGCCCGGGGCCGCCGCGCCGGGCGAGACGAAGCCCTTGATCTGCCGGTGCACGTCGTCGGCGGTTCGGGTGCCGCCGCCGGTGCCGCGGCCGAGCGCCACGTCCGCATACCAGGGGACGACCTGGCCGGTGTCGTCGAAGTAGTGCTCACTGCCGCGCAGCCAGGGCAGCGGGCCCTGCCCGAAGGGATCGCTCACCGCGTGCGCGAGGGCACCCGACTCCCACCGTCGAATCTGCTCCGCCCCCATGCCGCGCCCCTCCCTCACGTCCCCCGGACAACTGCGGTGCGCCGGATGTCAGCGCCGGTCCCCAGCACATCACATAACGCATGCAGTCCGTCACCGTTCGTCGCGAATTGACGGGAACGGAACATGGGCTTCCGATTTGTGACCTGCGGCCGAGGCCTGGTGCTTCCGCGACGGGGGCCGCTCACACCAGCCGGACCGGTTTGTCGGAGCGGACTCCGACCTCCGCGAGCCAGGAGCGCAGCGGGTCCGGGTCGCCGTCCTCGACGAGGCTCAGGACGGGCGTCGCGAGGTCTGCCCGGCGCTCGCCGTCGACGAGCAGCGCGGGGCCGTCCAGCCAGTCCAGGCCGGGCGCCGCGCCCGCCGTGTCCACGGCCGCGCAGCAGACCATCGCCGCGACGTGGTCGACGAGCAGCTCCGTGCCCGTACGCGGCGGCTGGAGCGGGAAGAGGGGCAGCGGGCCGGGACCCCAGAGGTCGAGGGGATCGTCGACGGCGGGACCGGGCTGCGCCGCCGGGACCTTCGCCTCCTCGCGGGCGACCGCGGCGCCGATACCCGCGGCGAGCGCGTCGCCGGGGCCGCTGGGCCCGGACAGGTGCTCCATGACCCGGGCCAGGGTGGGCACGGCCGGGTCGGCCGCGGGCGCCGGAGGAACGTCCATCGTGTCGAGGACCCGGTGGAGCCGGGCGGCCTCGGTGCGCCACTTCCGGTCGACGACCTCGTCGGGATACTGCTGCCAGTCCACCGGCGCCCAGTCCGGACCGCTCTCCGCGGGGCCGCCGTGGAACAGCCGGGCCGCGAGCAGCGACGCCGCCTCGTCGGCCACACCGGGCTCTTCGAGCAGATCGCAGGCGGGGCGCTCGCCGAGCCGCGAGGCGAAGCCGTCGGCCAGCCTGTCCCGGCGGGAGAGCTCGGTGAGCGCGGAGACGACCCCGGCGTCCAGCCGGGACGGCCAGCGCCCCATCCGCCAGGCGGGCAGCGCGACCCGGGTGAGCAGCCGGTCCCAGCCCGCATAGGCGAGGCCGACCTGTTCCTGGGCGGCGATCCGGAGCCCGTAGTCGACCGTCTGGGCACGCAGGGAGGCGGCCGTGGCCACACAGCGCTCCATCTCGGCGGCATGGCCCCGGCAGGCGCGCAGCAGCAGCCGGGCGACCCAGCCGACGAAGGTGAGCGGCGCCCCGCGCACGGCCCCCCGGCCCGGGGCGGCGGCATCGGCGACCGCGGCGTCCAGACCGCGGACGAAGCGGCGGGCGGCGGCTATGTCGGGGTGTGCGGCGGGGCCGGTGCCCGCCACGACGGGGGCGAGCACGGCGCGGAGCTCGGCGACCCGCATCCACCACAGGAACGGCGAGCCGATGACCAGCACCGGGGCGTCCTGCCGGGACGCGGCGCCGTGCTGCCCGTGCCGGAGGCTGCGGTGCGCGCGGTGCGTACGGTCCTCCAGCCAGCTGTCGCAGTCCGGGGTGAGCGCTATGGCCGAGGGCGCGGGTACGTCGAGGCGGTCGGCCAGGTCCCGGACCAGGCGGTAGAGGTCGGGGGCCCCCTCCTCCGGCACGGGGACGGTCGGACTCATGGCGGGCCGTGCGCGGGCCACGGAGACCGCCACCAGGACGGTCACCAGCAGCACGACGACGGCCACGCCGAGGGCCGCCCAGCGCACGGCGTCCCAGACCGGGCCGCCCAGGTGCCCCTGCGCACCCGCGGCGAACAGCACCACGGCGACGGCCGCGGGCAGGATCGCCACGGCCAGCGCCCTGCCGCGGATCCGCAACAGGGAGAGCGCTCGCGCCTGCGCGGCCCGCGCACCCAGCTCCTCACCCACATCGATACCTGACACGGCCGGACGTCACCCCCTCTGCCCTCACTGCCCTCGCGACGGTGTTGCTCATTCCCCCACTGTGGCACCCGCCACCGACATCGCAATGCCGGTGGGCCAAGTGCCGGAACGCTTGCGCCGCACCCTAGTTGGGCCTCCGGCGGCCGTCATCCGGATGGCCCAGTCGTCACCCGATGGAATGGCTTTGGGTAAAGCTGCTGACGTGTTCGCGCCCATAGGGCAGGTCACGGGCAGACCTGGGCGCCCATGGGTAAGCCCCTCGCGCCCGACGCGTACGCCGGTGGCGTACGAGGGCGGGCGGAGGGGCTGGGGGGCGGTCCGGGGCCGGGTCAGCCCTGGGCGGCCTCCAGGGCGATGTCCGTGCGGTGCTGGGAACCGTCGAGGCGGATGCGGCCGAGGGCGGTGTAGGCGCGCTCACGGGCTGCCGCGAGGTCCTTGCCGGTCGCGGTCACCGAGAGCACCCGGCCGCCCGCGCTGACGATCGCGTCGCCCTCGGCGCGGGTCCCGGCGTGCAGGACGTACGCGTCGGGTCCATCCTGCGCCGCGACCTCGGCGAGCCCGTCGATCGGGTCGCCGGTGCGCGGGGTGTCCGGGTAGTTGTGCGAGGCGATGACCACGGTGACGGCGGCGTCGTCGCGCCAGTTCAGCGGCGGGAGGACGTCGAGGGTGCCGTTGGCGGAGGCGAGCAGGACACCGGCCAGCGGGGTCTTCAGCCGGGCCAGGACCACCTGGGTCTCCGGGTCGCCGAAGCGGGCGTTGAACTCGATGACCCGCACCCCGCGCGAGGTGATCGCGAGGCCCGCGTAGAGCAGCCCGGAGAAGGGCGTACCCCGGCGGCGCAGCTCGTCGACGGTCGGCTGGAGAACGGTCCGGAGAACCTCGTCGACCAGCTTGGGGTCGGCCCAGGGGAGCGGGGAGTAGGCGCCCATGCCGCCGGTGTTCGGGCCCTCGTCGCCGTCGAGCGCGCGCTTGAAGTCCTGGGCGGGCTGGAGCGGCAGCACCGTGGTGCCGTCGGTGATCGCGAAGAGGCTGACCTCGGGCCCGTCGAGGAACTCCTCGATGACCACGCGGTCGCAGGACAGCGCGTGGGCGCGGGCCGCCTCGACGTCTTCGGTGACGACGACGCCCTTGCCCGCCGCGAGGCCGTCGTCCTTGACGACGTACGGAGCGCCGAAGGCGTCGAGGGCCTCGTCGATCTCCGCGGGGGTGGTGCAGACGTAGCTGCGGGCGGTGGGCACACCGGCGCCCGCCATGACGTCCTTGGCGAACGCCTTGGAGCCTTCGAGCCGCGCGGCTTCGCCGGAGGGGCCGAAGCAGGGGATGCCCGCCGCGCGCACGGCGTCGGCGACCCCGGCGACGAGCGGCGCCTCCGGGCCGACGACCACCAGCCCGGCGCCCAGCTCGGCCGCGAGGCGCGCGACGGCGTCACCGTCGAGCGCGTCGACCGGGTGCAGTTCGGCCACCTCTGCGATGCCGGCGTTGCCGGGGGCGCAGTACAGAGCGGTGACATCGGGGTCGAGGGACAGAGAGCGGCACAGGGCGTGTTCGCGGGCGCCGCCGCCGATGACGAGGACCTTCACGGGGTGCAGCCTAGCCGCCGGGCCCGCGGAGCCTTGACGCCAGCCGGTGAGCGGACGGGATCTGGCCGCCCATCGGGCCGACCCGATCAGTGGTCGCTCACTGCTCGTTCGTGAACTCCTCGATCACCGTGGCGCCCAGCTCCCGGACGATCAGGTCGTGGCCGGAGAGGGCGGAGTCGACGAGATCCGGATCGTCGGCCTCCGGGGTGTCGTCCTCGGGGGCCACGGAACGCGGCGGCTCCGGGGCGGGCGGCACGGCGTCCCGGCCGCCCTGGGGGGACGGGGGCGCCGAGGAGGGCGGCGTCTGCTGGGGAGGCGGCGCGTGCTGCGGCTGGGACGGGGCCGAGGACTGCTGGGGGGCGGAGTGCTGCGGCCGGGGCTCGTACGCGAGCGGGGCGGCGGGGGCCGTGGGGGCGGGCTGGTACTGCGGGGCGGGGCGTCCGCCGCCGGGCTGCGGGGGCGTCCCACCGCCACCGGAGGGGTCGACGACCGCTTCGACCCGCCACTGGGCGTTGAAGCGCTCGGCGAGGGCCTGCTTCAGGACCTCCTCGCTGCCGCTGCTGGCGAAGTTGTCACGGGCGCCCGCGTTGAGGAAGCCGATCTGGAGGGTGGTCCCGTCGAAGCCGGTCACCTGGGCGTTCTGGCTGAGCAGGATCCAGGTGAAGCGGCGGCGGTTCTTGACCGCCTCCAGGATGTCGGGCCACATGTTCCGCACCTGGGCGGCGCCTTGGGCCATGCTCTGGCCGCCCTCGGGCGCGACCGGCGCCGCAGGGGCCGCCGGGGCCGGGGCGGCTGGAGCGGCCGGACCGGTGGCGGGCGAGGCGGCGGGGGCCGGG
>NZ_NWVL01000070.1 GCF_002382885.1 Streptomyces sp. WZ.A104 | reverse complement strand
CGGAGCTCCTGTGGTGAGGATGTCTTGGAGTGACATCCCTCTTCTACAGCAGCTCCGCTGCCTCGTTCACCAGCCTTGACGAACGACCTCAACGCCTAACTGAACGGCGTTGCCTCTAGTGGTGGAAGGCCGTCGGTACCGACCGGTCATGGCTCAACGGGTGCTTCTGCGAGCGCAGTTCGGGCAGCAGCAGCTTCAGGTCCTCCACCAGTAGCTCCGCCAGGTCCGAGGAGAACCCGTTGCGGCACACCACCCGCAGCACCGACAGGTCCTGCCGGTTGGCGGGGAAGGTGTACGCGGGCACCAGCCAGCCGTGCTCCCGCAGCCGGCGCGAGACGTCGAACACGTCGTACGCGTGGACGTCGCTGTTCGTCGTGAAGGCGAACACCGGCAGCTCGTCGCCCCTGGTGAGCAGCCGGAAGTCGCCCAGCTCCTCCACCGCACGGGCCAGTGAGCGGGCCACGTCCCGGGAGGCCTGCTGGACCGCCCGGTAGCCGTCGCGCCCGAGGCGCAGGAACGTGTAGTACTGCGCGACCACCTGCGCCCCGGGCCGGGAGAAGTTCAGCGCGAAGGTCGGCATGTCGCCGCCCAGGTAGTTGACCCGGAAGACCAGTTCCTCCGGCAGTTCGTCGGACGAGCGCCACAGAGCCCAGCCGACCCCCGGGTAGACCAGCCCGTACTTGTGGCCGGAGGTGTTGATCGAGGACACCCTCGGCAGCCGGAAGTCCCACTCCACGTCCGGGTCGAGGAAAGGCGCGACCATCGCGCCGGACGCCCCGTCGACGTGGACCGGGATGTCGAGGCCGGTGCGTTCCTGGAGGGCGTCCAGGGCCGCGCACAGCTCGGCGATCGGCTCGTAGGACCCGTCGAAGGTGGAGCCGAGGACGCCGACGACCCCGATGGTGTTTTCGTCGCAGAGCTCGGCGGCTGCCCCCGGGTCCAGGTGGAAGCGGCCGCCCTCCATCGGGACCTGCCGGGCCTCCACCTCCCAGAAGGTGCAGAACTTGTCCCAGCAGACCTGCACGTTGACGCCCATCACCAGATTGGGGCGGGCGCTCGCCGGATAGCGGTCCGCGTTCCGCTTCGCCCAGCGCCGCTTCAGGGCGAGCCCGGCCAGCATGCACGCCTCGCTCGACCCGGTCGTCGAACACCCCACGGCGGTCGCCGGATCGGGGGCGTTCCACAGGTCGGCGAGCATCGCCACACAGCGCCGCTCCAGTTCGGCGGTGCGCGGGTACTCATCCTTGTCGATCATGTTCTTGTCCCGGCACTCGCCCATCAGCACCCCGGCCTGCGGCTCCATCCAGGTGGTGACGAAGGTGGCCAGGTTGAGCCGGGAGTTGCCGTCGAGCATCAGCTCGTCAT
The DNA here is from genome assembly GCF_002382885.1 of Streptomyces sp. WZ.A104. Taxonomy (GTDB): domain Bacteria; phylum Actinomycetota; class Actinomycetes; order Streptomycetales; family Streptomycetaceae; genus Streptomyces. The sequence goes on along the minus strand of NZ_NWVL01000070.1, from coordinate 37,948 downwards.
GGACCAGCCGGTACGCCGTCATCGGCGGCAACGGGCCGTCCGGCAGCCGGTGCCGGGGCGGCGCGGCGGTCATCGCGGCCGTCGGATCGGCCTCGCCGTAGAAGGGGTTGAGGGCGAGCCTGCGCCGCTCCGCGGAGGGTTCGTCCTGTTCCGGGTGGGCACCGCGGTGCAGCGGCATGGGGGAAGCCCTTCTCTCGGCCGACGCGGTCGGGACAGTATCGGTTCAAAGCGGTATGCAACCGAATGAAGCGTTACGTCAACGCATGAAGCCGACGATACGGATGCTCGCGGTGTCCGGCGCGCCGGGTTGAGCCGTCCCCGCGCGCCAGGTCGAGCCGTCCCCGCCCCCCGTAGCCCGTCCCCCGCAGCCGCCGTAGCCCGTCCCCCGCAGCCGCCGGGCCGGGGCGGCCGGGGAATGAGGGGGAGCGGGCGACGGGGGCGCGGGGGGTTCGGAGGCAGCCACCGGCTCACCATGGAGTCGGGAAACGGGCTAAAGCCCCATCGGCTACCCGGTGGCGCCGCATCACACCTTGCTGATCACCGCCGCCGTCCCGTACGCGCAGACCTCCGTCCCCACGTCCGCCGCCTCGGTGACGTCGAAGCGCATCATCAGGACCGCGTTGGCGCCCCGGGCCCGCGCCTGCTCCACCAGCCGCTCCATCGCCTGGTTGCGGGTCTCGACCAGGGTTTTGGTCAGCCCTTTCAGCTCGCCGCCGATCATCGACTTCAGCCCGGCGCCGATCTGGCTGCCGAGGTGGCGCGACCGCACGGTCAGCCCGAAGACCTCACCGATGACCTGCGTCACCTGATACCCCGGTACGTCGTTTGTGGTGACGACCAGCACGTCCGCCTGGGCGGTCTGCCCGCCGCCGAATTCCTCAATGCCCATGTTCGTGGCACCTCCTGTGATCAGCTTCGGTCTGCTCCGCAGGATGCGCATTCCCGCTGTGCGCCACCGGAACCAAGGGCGTTCACCGGGCGTCGGTAGCTTCGGTCGCCGCGCGGCCCCCACCACACACGTCACCCTGGAGCCTGGACCCTTGAATACGCTTGCCCTCGGCCCGAGCTGGCTGGACCCGGACTATCTGCTCAACACGTTCGGCCTCCCCGGCCTCCTCCTCATCGTGTTCGCCGAGTCGGGACTCCTGATCGGCTTCTTCCTGCCCGGCGACTCCCTGCTGTTCACCACAGGGCTGCTGGTCACCACCGGCCAGCTGAAGTATCCGCTCTGGCTCGTCTGCACCCTGATCGCCGTCGCCGCGATCCTCGGCGACCAGGTGGGCTATCTCTTCGGCCGCAAGGTCGGCCCGGCCCTCTTCAAGCGCCCCGACTCCCGTCTCTTCAAGCAGGAGAACGTGGAGAAGGCCCACGAGTTCTTCGAGAAGCACGGCCCGAAGTCCCTGGTCCTGGCGCGCTTCGTGCCCATCGTCCGCACGTTCACGCCGATCATCGCGGGCGTCAGCCGGATGAACTACCGCCTGTTCGTCATCTACAACGTCGTCGGCGCGCTTCTGTGGGGCGTCGGCGTCACCGTGCTCGGCGCCATGCTCGGCAAGATCGACTTCGTGCACGAGCACATCGAGAAGATCCTCGTCCTGATCGTGCTCATCTCCGTGGTGCCGATCGTGATCGAGGTCCTCAGGGCCCGCAGCCAGGGCAGGAAGGCCGCTGCCGCCGAGGCGGCGGCGGGCGGCGACGGCCCGGCGGCGGATGCCCTGCCCCAGGGGCTTGGGCCTGTCTGACAATTCCCGTCTGCCTCACGACGCCATGCACGCACTTTCGCCGCACCGGCCCCAGACCCGAGTACGTCCAGTACGAGGGCCTGGGGCCGGCACGCCGAAAGCACGCACCTGACGCCGCGCGGCCGCCCTTCGGGCGACGACGGGAATTGTCAGACAGGCCCTGGTCGGGCCGGGCTCAGCCCCGCCTGGAGTCTGAGGCGACCGGGCTCAGTCCCGCCCGGAGCCCGAGGGGACGCGCGCGTGCCGACCGCGCTTCGGTGCGGCGGCCGACGGCTCCGCCCTCTTGCCCTGAGCCCGGTGCTCCACCACCAGCACAGCGATCACCACGGCGGCGCCGAGCACGAACAGAGCGCAGGTCAGGCCGACCGAGCCGCTGGGGGCGAGGAGCCCGCGGTCATCGTCCTGCCAGGGCCACAGCGCGCGCAGTGAACCAGCCATCAGGCCGGTCATCACGACCAGCGTCATGTGGTGGTAGTTCGCCAGCAGCCACTTCAGCAGCTTGACGAAGAGCGCGAGCCCCACCACACAGCCCAGTGCGAAGGCTGCGAGATAGCCGAAGTCACGCTCGTTGACGGCTTCGATCGTCGGCTCGTACAGGCCCATGGTCAACAGCAGGAACGAGCCGGAGATACCGGGAAGGACCAGCGCGCAGATCGCGATCGAGCCGGCCAGCGCGACCACCACGGGGTGGGTCGGCATCTCGCCGGGCGGCAGCCCCGTCAGGGTGAAGGCGCCCAGCGCGACGACCACGCAGAGCGCGTAGTTCCCGACGGTCCAGCGCTTTCCCGAGCCTGAGTAGGGCACCCACAGGGAGGCCAGCACCAGACCGAAGAACAGGGCGTAGGCGGACTGGGGGTGCTCCTCGACCAGGGGCGCGATCAGCTTGGCCGCGAGCACCAGGGCCACCGCCATGCCCGCCAGGAGCGGAAGCAGGACCGTCCAGTCGACGTTCCTCAGCTCGGCCCTGGCGCGCGCGGCCCCCCGGCCGCGGGGCAGGTCGGACGCGCCCATGCGCAGCGCGCTGGTGATGTGACCGGCGCCGTCGATCAGCTTCTCGTACACGCCGGTGATCAGTGCGACGGTGCCGCCGCTGACGCCGGGGACGGCCTCCGCGGTGCCGATGAGAGCGCCGCGGAAGGCGTTGAAGACGTGGTGGCCGGATGGCTTCGCCATGATCTCCTGTTTCGACTGTCGGCTCTCGGCCATGGTTCGGCTCTCGGCCTTGAGGGGAGCAGGCGACCATCCTAGGCGCCGCGCCGCAGTGGCCGTACGAGCAGGGGTCGGCAGGCGGAACGGACGGGACCGCCGCTTCCTCAGAACCCTCGGGTCCGCTTCGCCGCCCGGCGGCTCGCCCCGCCGACCGCGCCCGGCACCCGCATGAACAGCCGGGAGATCTCGCTCCCCAGGTTCACCCCGATCGCGATGGCCAGCGCCGTCGCGACCGCCGTCGACAGCGAGGTCAGCCCTCGGGTCACGTCGTTCTGGGCCACGCCCAGCAGACCGAAGTACGTCGCCGAACCGGGCAGCAGCGGCCCGATCGCCGCCGTGATGAACGGCAGCGAGGACGTGTACCGGTAGCGCGAGAACAGCTGCCCGAACAGGCCCACCAGACCGGCCGCCACCGCCGTCGCCGCGACCGGCGAGATGTCCCCGGTGCGGGCCATCGCCCCGAAGACGATCCAGGCGACACCGCCGTTCAGGGTGACCGCCAGCACGGTCGACCGCTCCTGCTGGAGCAGGACCGCGAAGGCCAGACTCAGCGCCATCGACGCCAGGATCTGGAGCACCGGCCGGTCGTTGGGCACGAACTGCGCCTCGGGATTGAGCTGCGCCCCCAGCTGCACCCCGAGATACAGGATGATCAGCACGCCCGCCACGATCCCGATGAAGAAGTACATGACCTCCAGCAGCCGGGCCGACGCGGTGATGTAGTAGCCGGTGAGACCGTCCTGCACCCCCGCCACCAGCGCCCGCCCCGGCAGCAGGGCGAACAGCCCACCGGTGATCACCGCGGACGGGCGGATGTCCGTCGAATGGGTCAGCGTCAGCGCCACCCCCATCGCGGCGGGCGGCATCGCGGCCACCGTGAACTGGTAGAACTCCGGCAGCCCGCGCCCGGCGCACAGCCACGCGAGACGGTCGCCGAGCATCGCGCCCGCCGCCGCCACGATGAACACCAGCACCCCACCGCCGACCAGCACGGAGGCCGAGCCCGCCAGCAGCCCGGCGGCCGCCGTCAGCACCCAGCCCGGGTACGGGTGCCGGTTCCTGCGGATCTCGGCGAGCCGCCGGTAGGCCTCCTCCAGGGAGACGTCGACCTCCTCGCTTGTGATGTCGTCGACCAGCCGGAACACGGCCGCCAGCCGGGTGTAGTCGGTGCCCCGGCGGCGTACGGTACGGCTCGCCGTGACCGGATCGTCGACCAGTGACGGCTGGTGCGAGATGGACAGCAGCGTGAACGTGACCGTCGGCTCGCTGCGGTCGAGACCGTACGAGCGGGTCACCGCGAACATCGCCGCCTCGACGTCCTCGGCGCCCTCACCGCCCGCGAGCAGCAGCTCCCCGATACGCAGCGTCAGGTCGAGCACGCGCGGCACGGCGGGGCCGGTCTCGTCGTCGGTACGCTGAATGGTCTCCGCGGCCGGACGCTCGGTCACCGGCATCCGCAGCATCGTGCGCATCCGGTCCTGCCAGGGCGCCTCCTTGGTCAGCCTGACCATCGGAATGCCCTGCGCCGGAGTGAACGCGGGCGGCGATTGCTGAGCCCTGTACGTGCTCGGCGGGGTGAAAGCGGAACTCAGCGTGTCGGAGTGCGAAGCGCCTCCGTGGCCACCGCCCGAGGACGCCGGGCCGCCCGGGTCCTGGTGCACCCCGCTCGGCAGCGCGAACTCCGACGTCGGATGGTCCTCCTCGGGCGGTGAGGCCGGATGGCTCGTCCCCGGAGGAGGAGCGAAAGCACTCCGTGCTTCGTCGGACTGGGGCTTCTGGTCCTCAGGACCGCCCGATTCCGCCACCACTCGACCTCGTTCCTCCTTGGCTGCATGTCCCGGGCACTCGTCTGCCCAGTATGGCCACCGGCATGGGCCCCGCACGCCCAGAAGTGCGGACAGCGAAACGGGCGGCACACCCGCGAAGGTGTACCGCCCGTTCCCGTACGGCCGTCCGGCTCACCAACGGAACCGGAAGAGGGACGTCAGTGCGCGCCGCCCTGCGCCTCAAGGCGCTTGTACGAGGCCTCGATCTCGGCCTCCGCCTCGGCGCGGCCGACCCAGTCGGCGCCCTCGACGGACTTGCCCGGCTCCAGGTCCTTGTAGACCTCGAAGAAGTGCTGGATCTCCAGGCGGTCGAACTCCGACACGTGGTGGATGTCGCGCAGGTGCTCCACCCGCGGGTCGGACGCCGGGACGCAGAGCAGCTTGTCGTCGCCGCCCGCCTCGTCGGTCATCCGGAACATGCCGATGGCACGGCACTTGATGAGGCAACCGGGGAAGGTCGGCTCGTCCAGAATGACCAGCGCGTCCAGCGGGTCGCCGTCCTCGCCGAGGGTGTTCTCGACGAAGCCGTAGTCGGCCGGGTAGCTGGTCGAGGTGAAGAGTCGACGGTCCAGGCGGATCCGACCGGTCTCGTGGTCCACCTCGTACTTGTTCCGCGAACCCTTCGGGATCTCGATGGTGACGTCGAACTCCACGGGTGGCTCCTCCATGATCAACACATACGACTGGTGATTAAGTGTCCCCCACGCAGAAGAGTGCTCGCGAAAGGGGCTGGTCAACGGTGGCCGAGCCGGTGGAAAGACCGTCGAACCGTCCGTCGGACCCGTGGGGCAGGCTGAAGAGCCTGACGAATCGGCGCAACGGCTCGCACACCTGGCAGGTCATCGCAGGCTCCGCCACGCTCGGCCTGGTCGTCGCTGCCGGCGCCGCCCTCGCCGCCGGCCCCTGGGACAACGGTCAGCGTAAGGCCGAGCGGGAGGTGGCAGCCGCCGCGGACCCCACAGGTGGCGTACATCACGGCCGCCCCACGCCCGACACGCCCCCGGCGGCCCCCAGCGCCCCGCCCGTCCTTCCCGCCCTCGGGACCGCCACCCGCGACACCCCCCAGGACCCCGCGGGCCTCCGCGACACCCTCGCCCCGCTCATCGGCGTGCCCGAACTCGGCACCCAGGTCGGCGCGTCCGTCATCGACACCGCCACCGGCAAGCAGCTGTACGGGCACGGCGCCACCACCCCGATGACCCCGGCCTCCACGATCAAGGTCGCCACCACCCTCGCCGCGCTCTCCGCCCTCGGCCCCGACCACCGCATCGCCACCACCGCCCGGCTCTCCGAGGACGCCCGCACCCTCACCCTCGTCGGCGGTGGCGACCCCACCCTGAGCAGGGCCGCCCTGCGTTCGATGGCCACCGAGGCCGCCGACGCCCTGCGCGAGGACGGCAAGGACTCCGTACGGCTCGCCTACGACACCTCCCGCTACACCGGCCCCGTGCTCCACCCGATCAGCCCCAACACCAACATCGCCCCCGTCACCGCGCTGATGGTCGACGAGGGCCGGCTCGACGACACGGACCGCGGCCCCGCACCCCGCAGCGAGGACCCCGCGGGCGACGCCGCCCGCGCCTTCGCCGCCCAGCTGAAGAAGGCGGGCGTCAAGGTCACCGGCACACCCCGCGAGGCCCGCGCGGCCGCCGAGGCCCGCACGGTCGCCACCCACCACTCCGCGCCGCTGTCCTCCCTCGTCGAGCGAACCCTCACCAACAGCGACAACGACATCGCCGAGGCCCTCGCCCGGCAGACCGCCATCGCCAAGGGCGAGAGCGCCGACTTCGCCGGAGCCCGCCGCGCCGTCACCAACGAACTGAAGAAGCTCCAGGTCCCGGTGGCAGGCGCCCACCTCGCCGACGGCAGCGGCCTCGACCGCGCGGACCGGGTCACCACCGCCCTCCTCACCGCCCTCCTCGCCCGTGCCGCCGACCCGGACCGCCCCGGACTGCGCCACGTCCTCACCGGCCTCCCCGTCGCCGGATTCAGCGGCACCCTCAGCACCCGCTACCAGGACGCCCCCGGCGCCACCGGCCTGATCCGCGCCAAGACCGGCACCCTCTGGGGCGTCAACGCCCTCGCCGGAACCGTCGTCGACGACCGGGGCCGCCTCCTCGCCTTCGCCTTCCTCGCCTCCGGCACCGCCTCGGCCCCCGAGGCCGAAGCCGCCCTCGACGCCCTGGCCGCGGCCGTCGCCGGACCGGCCCGCTGAGCCGCACCCGGCACCCGAAGAGCGGTGCAACACCCCACCACCGGGCGATCCGCTCCCGTACGGTTGACGCATGACGAGCATCGGTGGTGCCGAGATGGTCGACTGGAATCTCGCGGTGGCGACCGCGACCCGACTCGTACGGCCGGGGCCCGAGATCAGCCGCGAGGAGGCCCGCGCCGTCGTCGCGGAGCTCCGGCGGCATGCCAGGGCCTCCGAGGAACACGTCCGCCACTTCACCCGGATGATCCCCGAGGGGACCGAACCGGAGGACACCCCCGTCCTCGTCGTCGACCGGGCCGGCTGGATCAAGGCCAATGTCGCGGGCTTCCGGGAGCTGCTGCGCCCCCTGCTCGCCAAGATGGAGAACCGCCGCCCCGGTGGACCGGGCGGCGCCGTCCTCGGCGCGGTCGGCGGCAAGGTGACCGGCGTCGAGCTGGGCATGCTGCTCTCGTTCCTCGCCTCCCGGGTGCTCGGCCAGTACGAGACGTTCGCCCCCGCCACCCGCGACCTCCCCGCCTCCGCGAACGGCGGCGGACGGCTGCTCCTGGTCGCCCCCAACATCGTCCACGTCGAACGCGAGCTGGATGTCGCCCCGCACGACTTCCGGCTCTGGGTCGCCCTCCACGAGGAGACCCACCGCACCCAGTTCACCGGCGTGCCCTGGCTCCGCGACCACCTCCAGGGCGAGATTCAGACGTTTCTGGACGAGACCGACGTCGACCCGATGACCTTCCTGGAACGGCTCCGCGAAGCCGCCCAGTCCCTCTCCGGCGCCGGACGCCCCGAGGGGGAACAGGGCGAGGACGGCGGCCGCAGCCTCGTCGACATCGTCCAGACCCCCGCCCAGCGCGAGGTGCTCGGCCGGCTCACCGCCGTCATGTCCCTCCTGGAAGGACACGCGGACTACGTGATGGACGGCGTGGGCCCCGAGGTCGTCGGCTCCGTCGCCGAGATCCGGGAGAAGTTCCAGCAGCGCCGGGCCCGGGGCGCAGGCCGCCTCGACCAGGCCCTGCGCAAGCTCCTCGGCCTGGACGCCAAGCTCCGGCAGTACAAGGAAGGCGAGAAGTTCGTACGATCGGTCGTCGACGAGGTCGGCATGGACGGCTTCAACCGCGTCTGGACCTCACCCAACACCCTCCCGACCAAGGCCGAGATCGCCAAGCCCGCCGACTGGGTCGCACGGGTGCACCGCAAGGCGGAATCGTGACCCTTTTCCGGCCCGCCACCGGGAAACTGCCCTCCAATCACCCATCCGAGGGACCATAGGGGCATGGGAAGGCGTGCAATGCTCGATGAACAGCTTGCCTCTGTCACCATCGACGCACTCTGAGTGACGGGACTCACGCGTTCCGGCGCTCGACGCTCCTCCCGAAACTCCACGAAGGGCACCGGACATGGGTCCCCATCCTGCGGTCGCGGCGATACGCCTGGCGGTCCGCCGCGTACTCCACGACGTCCTCACCGAATTCCACCGGCACGACGGCCACGGCCGGCCCGCCGAAGCGGCCCGGCGCCCCGCGCACGCCACCCGCTCCCGTTACGCCGAGGCCGGCGCCGCGGGCAGGCAGGCTCTCCCCGAGCGGCCCGCCCTCCCCGAACGGCCCGACACCCCGCTCGTCCTCGTCGCCTGTTCGGGCGGTGCCGACTCCATGGCGCTCGCCTCCGCCCTCGCGTTCGAGGCCCGCAAGCTCGCCGTCCGGGCCGGTGGCATCACCGTCGACCACAACCTCCAGCCGGGATCCGACCTCCGCGCCGCCGAGGTCGTCGCCCGGCTCACCGCCATGGACCTCGACCCCGTCGAGGCCGTCGCCGTGCACGTCGGGCGCGAGGGCGGCCCCGAAGCCGCGGCCCGTGACGCTCGCTACGCCGCGCTGGACGCCGCCGCCGAGCGCCACGGCGCCGCCGCCGTCCTGCTCGGCCACACCCGCGACGACCAGGCCGAGACCGTCCTCCTCGGCCTCGCCCGCGGCTCCGGCATCCGCTCGCTCTCCGGCATGGCCGCCGCCTCCGGACCGGCGGGCCGCTACCGCCGCCCCTTCCTCCAGCTCGACCGCCAGACCGCCCGCAAGGCCTGCCTCGTCCAGTCGATCCCCGTCTGGGACGACCCGCACAACATCGATCCCGCCTACACCCGCTCCCGACTCCGCCACGAAGGCCTGCCCGCCCTGGAGAAGGCGCTCGGCAAAGGCGTCGTCGAAGCCCTCGCCCGGACCGCCCAGCTCTCCCGCGACGACGCCGACGCCCTGGACACCTGGGCCGCCGAGGCCGAGCTGTCCGTGCGCGACGAGACCGGCCGCCTGGAGTGCGCCAAGCTCTACGCCCTGCCGCCCGCGGTACGCCGCCGGGTGCTGCGCCGGGCCGTGATCGAGGCCGGGGCGCCCGCCGGTTCCCTCTTCGCCCGCCACCTCGAAGAAGTCGACCGGCTGATCACCGGCTGGCGCGGCCAGCGGGCCATCAACCTGCCCGGCCGCGTCGAGGCCCTGCGGCAGGGTGGCAGACTGGTCATTCGGCAGAGCTGACGCGCAAGCGGCTGAAGTGCAGGCGAACAGCCGGCCCGGTCCGGGGCGCGCCCCGGACCGGCAGGCAGAGAAAGAGACGTGGGTGAACGAGAAGGACATGGGTACCGACCTTCAGTCGGTGCTCCTCACCAAGGAAGAGATCGACGCGAAGCTCGTCGAGCTGGCCGCGAAGATCGACGCGGAGTACGCGGGCAAGGACCTGCTGATCGTCGGCGTGCTCAAGGGCGCGGTGATGGTCATGGCGGACCTGGCGCGCGCGCTGTCCACCCCCGTCACGATGGACTGGATGGCCGTCTCCTCGTACGGCGCGGGCACCCAGTCCTCCGGTGTGGTCCGGATCCTCAAGGACCTGGACACCGACATCAAGGGCAAGCACGTCCTGATCGTCGAGGACATCATCGACTCCGGTCTGACGCTGTCCTGGCTGCTGTCCAACCTGGGCTCCCGGGAACCGGCCTCCCTGGAGGTCTGCACCCTGCTGCGCAAGCCGGACGCCGCGAAGGTCGCGATCGACGTGAAGTGGATCGGCTTCGACATCCCCAACGAGTTCGTCGTCGGCTACGGGCTGGACTACGCGGAGAAGTACCGCAACCTGCCCTTCGTCGGCACGCTCGCCCCGCATGTCTACGGCGGCTGACCCGCGGCGGACCCGCGTCCGGCCCGGCGGGGAACCCTCACCGCCTCCGGACCGTTGAAGCTTCGAAAGCAGGATTCTCCGCCGTACCCGGCAGTCGTCGGTGACGATGCTGGGGTACCGTCCGAAGAACAGTCTTTTCTCACAGCAGCATTTACCTACGGGCAGGAGGGACGGGGCGTCTTCGCTCCGTATGGATGGACGTGAAGCGATACTTCCGTGGGCCGGTCATGTGGATCGTGCTGGCCGTCCTCGCCGTGGTCGTGTTGATGCAGGTCGTCGGCTCGTCGGGCGGCTACAAGACGGTGGACACCGCCAAGGTGATCCAGGCGATCAGCAAGGACCAGGTGGAGCAGGCCAAGCTGACCACCGGTGACGAACAAATCCTCAAGATCGAGCTGAAGGACGGTCAGAAGCTCGAAGGCGAGTCAGGCAGCAAGTTCCAGGCGAGCTACATCGGCAATCAGGGCGTCGCGCTCGCCAACACGCTCCAGGAGAAGTTCGAGAACGGTGACATCGAGAAGGGTTACACCGTCTCGCCGTCGAAGCAGTCCCCGTTCGTCTCGATCCTCCTCTCGCTGCTGCCCTTCGTCCTCATCGTGGTCGTCTTCCTGTTTCTGATGAACCAGATGCAGGGCGGCGGCTCCAAGGTCATGCAGTTCGGCAAGTCCAAGGCCAAACTGATCACCAAGGACACCCCCAAGACGACCTTCGCCGATGTGGCGGGGTCCGACGAGGCGGTCGAAGAGCTCCACGAGATCAAGGAGTTCCTCCAGGAGCCGGCGAAGTTCCAGGCCGTCGGCGCCAAGATTCCCAAGGGCGTCCTGCTCTACGGGCCGCCCGGTACGGGCAAGACACTGCTCGCGCGCGCCGTCGCCGGCGAAGCGGGCGTGCCGTTCTACTCGATCTCCGGTTCCGACTTCGTCGAGATGTTCGTCGGTGTCGGTGCCTCCCGGGTCCGTGACCTCTTCGAGCAGGCCAAGGCGAACGCCCCGGCGATCGTCTTCGTCGACGAGATCGACGCCGTCGGCCGCCACCGCGGCGCAGGCATGGGCGGCGGTCACGACGAGCGCGAGCAGACGCTCAACCAGCTGCTCGTCGAGATGGACGGGTTCGACGTGAAGGGCGGCGTCATCCTGATCGCCGCCACGAACCGCCCGGACATCCTCGACCCGGCTCTGCTGCGCCCGGGACGTTTCGACCGGCAGATCGCGGTCGACCGCCCCGACATGCAGGGCCGTCTGGAGATCCTCAAGGTGCACCAGAAGGGCAAGCCCGTGGCGGAGGGCGTCGACCTCGGCGCCGTCGCCCGCCGCACGCCCGGCTTCACCGGTGCCGACCTGTCGAACGTGCTGAACGAGGCCGCGCTCCTGACGGCGCGCAGCGACAAGAAGCTCATCGACAACGAGAGCCTCGACGAGGCGATCGACCGTGTCGTGGCGGGCCCGCAGAAGCGGACCCGGATCATGTCCGAGAAGGAAAAGAAGATCACCGCGTACCACGAGGGCGGACACGCCCTGGTCGCGGCGGCCTCCCCCCAGTCGGACCCGGTCCACAAGATCACGATCCTCTCCCGCGGCCGTGCCCTCGGTTACACGATGGTGCTCCCGGAGGAGGACAAGTACTCCACGACCCGCAACGAGATGCTCGACCAGCTGGCGTACATGCTGGGCGGGCGTGCGGCCGAGGAGCTGGTCTTCCACGACCCGACCACCGGCGCTGCCAACGACATCGAGAAGGCCACGGCAACGGCCCGCGCGATGGTCACGCAGTACGGCATGACGGAGCGGCTCGGCGCGATCAAGTTCGGCGGCGACAACTCGGAGCCCTTCCTGGGCCGCGAGATGGGCCACCAGCGTGACTACTCCGAAGAGGTCGCGGCACTGGTCGACGAGGAGGTCAAGAAGCTCATCGAGACCGCCCACAACGACGCGTGGGAGATCCTCGTCGAGAACCGCGACATCCTCGACGCCCTCGTGCTCGAACTCCTGGAGAAGGAGACGCTGGGCAAGGACGAGATCGCGGAGATCTTCGCTCCGATCGTGAAGCGTCCCGCCCGCCCGGCCTGGACCGGGTCCGCCCGACGCACCCCGTCGACGCGCCCCCCGGTGCTCTCGCCCAAGGAGCTGGCCCTCACCAACGGCACCGCCAACGGTTCGGCCACCCCGCCGGAGATCGCCCCGACGGACCTGACGAAGGACATCGCCCCGTCCACCGAGGCGATCCCCGAGGAGCGTCCGGACAGCTAGACCACCACCCCGGCATCCGGTGAGACCCCTGTCACAGGGGTCTCACCGGGCCCGGAATGGATGCCGCGCCCCCCAGGTTTTAGCCTGTGGGGGCGCGGCTTTTCCGTATGCCTGCGATGTCTGAGCGCGAACCCGCGCACAGGACAGCACAGAGGAACGAGGCACAGATGACCGACCCGGTGACGCTGTACGGCCAGGGTTCGATCGGCGAATTCGACGAGAAGCGGGCCGAGGCGGCCGTACGCGAGCTGCTCATCGCCGTCGGGGAGGACCCGGACCGTGAGGGCCTGAGGGAGACACCGGGGCGGGTGGCGCGGGCGTACAAGGAGATCCTTGCGGGCCTGCGCCAGGAGCCGGAGGACGTGCTCACCACGACGTTCGACCTCGGTCACGACGAAATGGTGCTGGTGAAGGACATCGAGATCATGTCCCTGTGCGAACACCACCTCCTGCCCTTCCACGGTGTCGCGCACGTCGGCTACATCCCGGCCGACACGGGCAAGATCACCGGCCTGTCGAAGCTGGCCCGGCTGGTTGACGTCTTCGCCCGCAGGCCACAGGTGCAGGAACGCCTCACCACGCAGGTGGCGGACTCCCTGATGCGCATCCTGGAAGCGCGGGGCGCGATCGTGGTGATCGAGGCCGAGCACATGTGCATGTCGGTCCGGGGCATCCGCAAGCCCGGCGCGAAGACCACGACGTCGGCTGTGCGCGGGCAGCTGCGTGACGCCTCCACCCGTGCCGAGGCCATGAGCCTGATACTGGCGCGCTGAGGGACCGCCGGACAGCCCTTGGCCGGCTTGGAGGGCGCCGCCAGCCCGGGCGGCATCCGTCGGCGCCCGGGCCCCTTCCGCGAGGAAGGGGCCCGGCGTCGCATCCGACCGTGGTTGACCGCTGCCCGGCCCGCCCTGCTATGCCGCAGCGGCGCCCGTGCCGTCGTGGTCGTCGTCGCTGTCCTCCGGGAGACGGCAGACGCGTTCCAGGAAGAGGGCGGCGGCGATGACCGCGATGCCTGCCACCACGGCGGCGGCCGCGTAGATCGCCTGGTCGCGGCGGGGCGGGATGTCGAGGTAGCCCAGGAGGAAGACGCCGACGCCGCCGTACATCCCGGCCACCAGGGCGGTGACCAGGGCGCTCGCCTGGCCGAAGACGACCGCGCGGGCCGCGAACAGGGGGTCGACGCCCTTGGCGCCGGGGCGGCGTTCGCGTTGGGCGCGGAGGCGGGCGCGGGTGGAGAGGGCGGTCGCCAGGAGGATCGCCGCGATCGCGGCGAGCACGATCGACGCGGCCAGCGGGACGCTCGGCAGGGTGCCGAGGGAGTCCCAGAGGCGGGCCCCGCCCCAGGAGAGGACACCGGCGGCGGCGAAGAGGCCCGCCAGTACCCCGAGCCGTAGTTGCTTCACCGAGTGAGCCGCCCTTCGCGCCGCCTGTGCCCGGCCCGGCCGTGCGCCGGACCGCCGTCCGTCGAGCCTAACGATTACTCCGGCAGGCGCAGTTCCAGGTCGGCGCGGGGCAGGACGCTGTCGCGGCCGACGTCGGCGAGCAGCTCGGCGACCGGGCCCGCGCCGGGCAGCTGGGCCTCGGGGTCCACGTCGTGCCAGGGGGCGAGGACGAAGGCCCGCTCGTGCGCGCGCGGGTGGGGGAGCGTGAGCACCGGGTCGTCGGAGAGGACGTCCGCGTACGACACGATGTCGACGTCGATGGTGCGCGGGCCCCAGCGCTCCTCGCGGACCCGGTCGAAGGCCTCCTCGATGGCCTGGCCGCGCTCCAGCAGGGAGGCCGGGGGCAGCGTCGTCTTCACGACGATCACCGCGTTGAAGTAGGCGGGCTGGGAGCCCGCCTCGACGCCCCAGGGCTCCGTCTCGTACACCGGGGACACGGCCTTGACCCGCAGACCGGGGGTGTCCTCCAGGGCGTCGATGGCCCCCTGGAGGGTCTCCAGCCGGTTTCCCAGGTTCGAGCCGAGGGAGATCACGGCCATCTTGGGGTTGGAGAGCGTGACGTCCGCGGCGTCCACCTGCCGGACGACGGCGGTCGGGACCGGCTGTACGGTCGGGTCGCTCTGCCCTTCGGTGGAAAATGCAGTCATGCTCGGCTCCGGGTGATGGTGATGGTCACGTCGTCGAAGGGGACGGTGATCGGCGCATCCGGCTTGTGCACGACGACCTCTACCTCTTGGACGCCCTCGTGCTTCAGGCACTGCTGGGCGATGCGCTCGGCGAGCGTCTCGATCAGATCGACCGGTTCGCCGGTGACCACGTCGACGACCTCCTCGGCGACCACGCCGTAGTGCACGGTGCGGGCCAGGTCGTCGGCGGCGGCCGCGGGGCGGGTATCGAGGCCGAGCACCAGGTCGACGATGAAGGTCTGGCCCTCTTCCCGTTCCCGGGGGAAGACACCGTGGTGCCCACGGGCCTTGAGGCCGCGCAGCGCGACACGATCCACGCGAATCACTCCTGCTGTCGTTGGTCGAGGGGCACCCGGCCGCGTGCGGGCGGCGAGGTGCCGTCCTGTGAATCTACCTGCGGGCACCGACAGTGCTCGCCCGTGGGGCCCAGACAGCGCCCACGGGGCTGATAGCCGCCCTACCCGGGGTTCCGGATGCCAACCCCTATCCGTCCCGTACCCACTCAGGAGGGTGTTTCCCCGTCGTCGTCCTCGTCGGTTTCCGTCAGTACGGGTGAACCGTGGTGGGACCAGAGTTTCCAGCCGTCCGGGGTGCGCCGGAACACGTTCGTGGCGACGACCAGCTGGCCGACGAGGGGGCCCAGCGCGTTGCCGTCCTCGGCGGGCCCGCCGCTGAGGATGTTCTCGGTGCAGGTGACCAGGGCGGTGTCCCCGGTCATCGCGATGTTGACGTCGGTGAGGAAGAACTGGATGTACTCGGTGTTCGCCATGATCAGGGCGTAGCTGCGCAGTACCTCGCCCCGCCCCGAGAGCACCGGCCAGCCCGGGTGGACGCAGGAGACGGTGAGGTCCTCACCCGGCAGCCAGAGTCCGGACAGCTCCTCGTAGTCGCCGCGTTCCAGTGCCTCGTAGAAGGCGGTGTTGGCCGCCTCGACCTCCGCGATGTCGGCGGCGGCCCGTGCGTGCTCCTCGTTCACGCGGCTCCCTCGACCGCGCGGGCGACCCGGACCGCGTCGGCGGTGGCCCGTACCTCGTGGACCCGGACCGCCCAGGCACCGGCCTGCGCGGCGAGGGCGGAGACGGCCGCGGTGGCCGCGTCCCGTTCGCGGGCGGGAGGCGGTGAGGCGTCCGGGGCGGCCAGGACGTGCCCGAGGAAGCGTTTGCGGGAGGCGGCCACCAGCAGCGGGCGGCCCAGGCCGTGCAGCTCGGCCAGGTGCGCGACGAGCGCCAGGTCGTGAGGGGCGTCCTTGGCGAAGCCGAGGCCCGGGTCGATCACGACGCGGTCCGGGGCGACACCGCCCGCGATCACCGCGTCCATCCGCTGCCGCAGCTCGTCGAGGACCTCGGCGACGACGTCCCCGTACACCGCACGGCTGTTCATCGACTCGCTGAAGCCGCGCCAGTGCATCACCACGAAGGGGACCTCGGCGGCGGCGACCGCCGGGACCATGCCCGGGTCGGCCAGCCCGCCGCTGACGTCGTTGACCAGGGCGGCCCCGGCGGCGACGGCCTGCTCGGCGACGCGGGCGCGCATGGTGTCCACGGAGACGGTGACGCCCTCGGAGGCCAGCCCCCGCACGACCGGGACCACCCGGCGCAGCTCCTCGGCCTCGTCCACCCGGCTGGCGCCAGGTCGGGTGGACTCGCCGCCCACGTCGACCAGGTCCGCACCCTCGGAGACCAGGTGCAGTCCGTGCTTGACGGCGGCCGTGGTGTCGAACCAGCGGCCACCGTCGGAGAAGGAGTCGGGCGTCACGTTGACGACACCCATGACCGCACAGCGGTCCCACTCCGGCAGCCCTCGGACCGTGCCCCGTGCGCGTGACGTACTCATGCCACCAGCCTAGGCCCCGTACGGCACCCCTACGCCGCGCTGACCTCGTGCTGCTCCGGTGCGGTGCGCCGGACGTGGCCGCACGGGCGCGCGCCCCGGGAGCGGAACGGGCGGGGCAGCGAGAGGTTCACGAAGCCCTCCGCCTGCATCGCCGCGATCCCTATGCGGGGCAGGTCGCGGCTGGTGCGGAAGACCACGAAGCGGGGCTCCCAGCGCGGGCGGAACTTCGCGTTGAACTTGTACAGCGATTCGATCTGGAACCAGCGCGACAGGAAGATCAGCAGCCCGCGCCAGCAGCGCAGTACCGGTCCCGCGCCGAGCCGCTCGCCGCGGGCCAGCGCGGAGCGGAACATCGCGAAGTTCAGCGAGACCCGCTCGACGCCGAGCTTCCCGGCGGCCTGGAGGGCGGCGACGATCAGGAGCTCGTTCATGCCGGGGTCGGCGGCACGGTCGCGGCGCATCAGCTCCAGGGACATCCCGTCGCGCCCCCAGGGGACGAAGTGGAGGACGGCCTTCAGGTCGCCGTGCGGGGAGTCCTCCGTGCCGGAGCCGGGGAGGTGGGCGGTGGCGATGACGCAGTCGCCGTCGGCCGGGTCGCCGATGCGGCCGAGCGCCATGGAGAAGCCGCGCTCGGTGTCGGTGCCGCGCCAGGCGGTGGCGGCCCGGCGGATGCGGTCCAGCTCGGTGTCGCCGATGTCACGTGCCCGCCGGACCCGGGTCTCGTAGCCGTTGCGTTCGATGCGCTTGACCATTTGGCGCACGTTTCGCATGGCCCGTCCGGCGAGGGAGAAATCCGCGACGTCCACCACCGCCTCGTCGCCCAGCTCCAGCGCGGTGAGGCCGGTCTCGCGGGTCCAGACCTGGCCGCCGGTCTCGCTGCACCCCATCACGGCGGGGGTCCAGGAGTGCGCCTTCGCCTCGTCCATGAACCGCTCGATCGCGCCCGGCCACGCCTCGACGTCACCGATGGGGTCGCCGCTGGCCAGCATCACCCCGGAGACGACCCGGTAGCAGACGGCGGCCTTGCCGCTCGGTGAGAAGACGACGCCCTTGTCGCGGCGGAGTGCGAAGTGGCCGAGGGAGTCTCGGCCGCCGTGCGTCTCCAGCAGCGCCCGCAGCCTGCTCTCGTCGTCCTCGGTGAGGCGGGCGGCCGGGTGCTCGGGGCGGAAGGCGAGGTAGATGGTGGTGACGGCGGTCAGCAGGCCGAGCGCGCCCAGCGAGTACGCCACGGTCCAGCTGGTCCGGCCCGCGTAGTCGACGGGGCCCTCGACGCCGAACAGGCCGTACAGCACGTGCTGGAGCCGGTCCGCGATGGACGGGGCCCCGACGACCCGGCCCGGGTGGACGCTGACGATGATCAGCCCGAGCATCAGCGAACCGGCCCCGAGCAGCACGAAGTTGGCCAGAGCCCGCCAGCGGCTGCGTGGGTCGGGCAGCGCCCGGAACTGGTCCCGGTGGCGGACCAGGAGAGCGCAGAGCGTCAGCGAGACCAGCACCCCGACGATCGAGTGCCGGTACGCGAACTGCGCCACGGCCCCCGCCGGCAGCAGGATGACCGCCGCCCGCCAGGCCCGCCGCTTGTGCCGCTTCAGCCCGTGCGCGAGCAGCAGCAGGAGCATGCCCGCGCTCAGCGAGAGCGCGGCGGCGAACGGGCCGAGCGCTCCGGGGAGCACTTCGGCGACGGTGTGCATCCGGCTGTGCCGGAAGCGGGGGAAGACCCCCGCCGCGACGTCGATCAGCCCGACGACAGTGCAGGCGGTGCCGACGACGGCCGGCACGGATTCGGGGCGCGGCCCGCGCAGCAACCGGCGGACCCGCTGCGGAACCGGTACCGATTTATCCCCATCTAGCGTGACAGACATCGCTTCCCGTGGCTTGGCGAGAGATTCCTTGAGTCCGCCGGCCGGAGCCTCTGCGGACGATGTGCGCCCTCTAGGACGGGGGTTGTGGAGCGCGGGTTCCTCCACATTCCGGAAATTTCCCGCACGGAATCAGCGAGAAGAAAGCTCACTCATGGGTCTCACCAGCAAAGCAGTTCTGGCGGTCGTGGCGGCACTGGCCGTCGTGCTGTTCACCGCCACCGTCTGGCTCTGGCCGCGCCTGGCCCGGCGCAGCGCGGCCGCGGTCACGGGCCGGGTGGGGCTGTTGCTGGCGACCCAGCTGATGCTGTTCGCCGCGGTGGGCCTCGCGGCCAACAACGCCTTCCTCTTCTACGGTTCCTGGGCCGACCTCTTCGGCCGGAAGCAGGACGTCGGCGTGGTCACCGACCACGTGGACGGTGGGCCGGGCTCCCGGCGCATGGCACGGATCGGTACCCAGCACCCGGACGTGCCGGGCGGACGGGTCCCGGCGGTCGGCGGGCGGATCGACAAGGTGGTCGTCTCGGGGCGCACGTCGGGCATCGAGTCCCCGGCGTACGTCTATCTGCCGCCGGAGTACTTCCAGAGCGCGTACGCCGGGCGGAAGTTCCCGGCGGTCGTGGTCCTCACCGGCTACCCGGGGACGGCGGAGAACCTGCTGAAGGGGCTGCGCTATCCGCAGACGGCGCACGAGCGGGTGAAGGCGGGCAAGGCGCAGCCGATGATCCTGGTGATGCTGCGGCCCACGGTCGCGCCGCCCCGGGACACCGAGTGCGTGGACATCCCGAAGGGCCCGCAGACCGAGACGTTCTTCGCGAAGGACCTCCCCGAGGCGGTCTCGGGCTCCTACCGGGTCGGGGACAAGGCCCGTAACTGGGGCATCATCGGCAACTCGACCGGCGGCTACTGCGCGCTGAAGATCGGCCTGCACCACCCGGACCGGTACGCGGCGAGCGCCGGGCTCTCCGCGTACTACAAGGCCGCCGAGGACCCGACGACCGGGGACCTGTTCCACGGCGACCAGGCACTGCGCGACCGGGCCGACCTGATGTGGACCCTGGAGAACCGGCCGCCGTCCGGCGGGTCCTTCCTGGTGACGACGTCCCGGGAGGGCGAGGGCAACCTGAGGAGCACGATGAAGTTCATCGAGAAGGTGAAGGCCCCGGCGAAGGTGTCGTCCATCGTGCTCGACAGCGGCGGGCACAACTTCACGACCTGGCGGCGGGAGATCCCGCCGGCCCTGGAGTGGCTGAGCGCCCGGCTCAGTGAGAACTGACCGCCGGGCGCCGGCTACGCGGTGGCGATCGTCGCCACCGTCTCCACCGCGACCTCCGCCCGCGGTACGTCCTGGGCGTCGGCGTCGATCGAGCGGCGCAGGGCCTCGTGCAGCCGGGCGGGGGTCAGTACGCCGAGGAAGCGGCCCTCGCTCTCCTTGTCGATCACCGCGATCCAGCCCGCGTCGTGCTGGAGCATGGTGGCGAACGCCTGCTTGAGGGGTGCACCGAGCGGAAGCCAGGCCTCCATGCGGCGGGCGTACTCGCGGACGGTGTCCTTGGCGGTGGCGTCGGCGGCCGTCGCGTCGGCGGGTATCCAGCCGTGCAGGTTGTCGCGGCCGTCCAGGACGACCGCCCAGCGCGCGCCCTCGGACCTGAGCCGCTCGGTGGCCGAGGTCAGCGGGTCGTCGAGGTGGACGACGGGCGGCTGGTCGAGGTCGCTCTCCTCGATGGGTGTCACCGAGAGGCGCTTGAGCCCCCGGTCGGCGCCGACGAAGTCGGCCACGTACGGGGTCGCGGGGGCGCCGAGCACGGTGGCGGGGGAGTCGAACTGCTCGATGCGGCCCTGGCCGTAGACGGCGATCCGGTCGCCGAGGCGGACGGCCTCCTCGATGTCGTGGGTGACGAACAGCACGGTTTTACGGACCTGGGCCTGGAGTTTCAGGAATTCGTTCTGGAGGCGCTCGCGGACGACCGGGTCGACCGCCCCGAAAGGCTCGTCCATCAGCAGAACGGGCGGGTCGGCGGCCAATGCCCGTGCCACGCCCACCCGTTGGCGCTGGCCGCCGGAAAGCTGTTCCGGATAGCGGTCACCGTAAACGGACGGGTCGAGTCCGACGAGGTCGAGGAGTTCGGCGGCGCGTTCGCGTCCCTTTCCGCGCTTCCAGCCCAGCAGATGGGGAACGGTCGCGGTGTTCTCCAGGACGGTCTTGTGCGGGAAGAGCCCCACCTGCTGGATCACATAGCCGATACGGCGGCGCAGTTGGACGGGGTCGATGGTGGATATGTCGTCCCCGCCGAGGAATATCCCGCCCTCGGTCGGTTCGATCAGCCGGTTCACCATCTTCATGGTGGTCGTCTTGCCGCAGCCGGAAGGTCCGACGAGCGTGACCAGTTCACCCTCGGCGACCTCGAAGGAAAGGTCGTCGACGG
This sequence comes from Streptomyces sp. WZ.A104, assembly GCF_002382885.1. GTDB lineage: Bacteria > Actinomycetota > Actinomycetes > Streptomycetales > Streptomycetaceae > Streptomyces. The sequence continues at coordinate 17,308 of NZ_NWVL01000070.1, read as the reverse complement.
CGGTGGTGCCGTCGGCGTACCGCTTGGTGACGTGCTCGAAACGGATCATGGTTCCCCATTGTGGAGGGCGTTCCGCGAAGGGGATGTTGCCGGAATGCGACAGCCTCCGCGATTGTCAGTGGTCGAGGATAGGGTCGTCAGTCGTCAGTTCGATCCGAATGCGACGAGACAAACCGGACGGCACGAAACGGGAGGTGGGGGGCGGGATGGCCGAGCAGAGCTGCCTGGTGACGAACGACTGGATCTGCGGGGAGTACCTCCGCTCCCGCAGCCAGGAGTTGGCCGATGCGACCGTCCAGCACGCCGGGATCACGGTGGTCTCGGTGCTGATCGGGCTCGCGGTGGCCTTTCCGCTGGCGCTGCTCGCGCGCCGGGGCCGGCGCTTCGCCGCGCCGGTCCTCGGGCTGACGACCGTGCTCTACACCGTGCCCTCGCTGGCGATGTTCTCGCTGCTGCTGCCCCTGTTCGGGCTGTCCGCCGCGCTGGTCGTCACGGGCCTGGTGCTCTATTCGCTCACCATCCTCGTACGCAACATCCTGGCCGGGCTCGAAGCCGTGCCGCAGGAGGCCAAGGAAGCCGCCCGGGGCATGGGATACGGGCCGTCGAGGCTGCTGTGGGAGGTGGAGCTGCCGCTCGCGCTGCCCGCGCTGATGGCGGGGCTGCGGATAGCCACCGTGTCGACGGTCGCGCTCACCACGGTCGGCTCGCTCGTCGGCAAGGGCGGCCTCGGCAATCTCATCGAGGACGCGCTGCCGAGCTTCTTCAAGGCCCAGGTGCTCACCGCCTCGGTGCTGTGCGTGCTGCTCGCGGTCACGGCCGACCTGCTGCTGCTCGGCCTCCAGCGGCTGCTGACGCCCTGGACCCGCATATCCACGGCGGCCCTGCCCGCCCCGGCGAAGGCGGAGGCGGGCTGACCCGTGGGAGTCATCGGCGACGCCTGGACCTGGCTGACCACCGGGTCCAACTGGTCGGGGGACGGCGGGGCCGCGCACCGGCTCGGCGAGCATCTGTACGTGAGCGGGGTCTCCCTCGCGTTGGCCTGCGCGATCGCCCTGCCGATCGCCCTGTATCTGGGGCACATCGGCAAGGGCGGCGCGCTCGCGGTCAACGTCTCCAACGTGGGGCGGGCCGTGCCGGTCTTCGCGGTGCTGGCCCTGTTCATGGTCACGCCCCTGCGCAACTCGGGGTACTGGCCCACGATCATCGCGCTGGTGCTGTTCGCGGTGCCGCCGCTGCTGACCAACGCCTACGTCGGGATGCGCGAGGTGGACCGGTCCGTGGTGGAGGCCGCGCGCGGCATGGGGATGTCGGGCGGCCAGCTCTTCTTCCGGGTCGAGCTGCCCCTCGCCTACCCGATGATCATGACCGGGCTGCGGTCCGCCGCCGTCCAGGTCGTGGCCACCGCGTCGATCGCGGCCATGGTCGGGCTCGGCGGCCTCGGCCGGATCATCACCGCCGGATTCAACACCTACGACACCGCGCAGGTCTTCGCGGGCGCGGTGCTGGTCGCCGCGCTCGCCCTGCTGGTGGAAGGCGCACTGGTGGCGCTGGACCGGGTGCTGTCCCCGCTCCGCCGCCGCAGGCCCGCCTGAGCGCGCATCTTTCTTCTGGTCACTTTTCTTGCCTCTTCTGTTCGGACGGAGAACAACACATGAGCAGGACCTCGCGGATAGCCGGAGCGTTCATCGGCATGGCGGCGCTGGCCGGGACGCTCGCGGCCTGCGGCGGCGACAGCCTGGAGCAGGGGAAGGGCGGCTCGGGCTCCTCGGCCGGCGGTGACGGCAAGAAGGGATCCCTGGTCGTCGGGTCGGCTTCGTTCACCGAGTCCAAGGTGCTCGCCGAGCTGTACGCACAGATCCTCGGCGACGCCGGGTACAGCACTTCGATCACCACGGTGAAGAACCGTGAGCTGTACGAGCCCTCGCTGGAGAAGGGCGAGATCGACGTCGTACCGGAATACGCCGCTACCCTCGCCGAATTCCTGAACGCCAAGGTCAACGGGGCCGGCAAGGCCCAGGCCGAGCCCGTGGCCTCCGGGGACATCGAAGCCACGGTCACGGCCCTGAGGGGGCTCGCCACCCCGCTGGGTCTCACGGTCCTCCCGGCCGGGAAGGCCGTCGACCAGAACGCCTTCGCGGTGTCCAGGGAATTCGCCGAGAAGAACAACCTGAAGACGCTTTCCGACCTCGGCAAGTCGAAGCTGAAGGTGAAGATCGCGGCGGGCGACGAGTGCGAGGTGCGGCCGTTCTGCGCACCCGGCCTGAAGAAGACGTACGGCATCGACGTCACGGGTATCGACCCCAAGGGCGTCGGCACCCCGCAGTCCAAGCAGGCCGTCCGTGACGGCAAGGTGCAGCTGGTCCTGACGACCACCACGGACGCGGTGCTGGACGGGCTGGTGTTCCTGGAGGACGACAAGAAGCTCCAGAACGCGGACAACGTCCTTCCGGTGCTGAATGCCAAGGACGCGGGCGCGCCGGAGATCGCCGACGCCCTCGGCATGCTCACCGCCGCGCTCACCACGGAAGACCTCGCCGAGCTGAACCGGAAGGTCGACGCCGAGCGCGCCAAGCCGGCCGATGTGGCGAAGGGCTATCTGGAGTCGAAGGGCCTGATCAAGAAGTAGGGCTTGGCCAGGAAGCGCGATTTGACCAAGACGCAAAGGCCCGGGTGCAGGGGCCTTTGGAAGACCTTCAGAGGGTCTTCGGGGGGCCGCGAGGTAACCGGCGGGGAACAGATTGCCGGGCGGCCCCCCAAGTGGCGCGCACACACGGTAAATTTCAGGCCATGCCACGTGGACGCCACCGCCATTCGCCGCCCCTCCACAAAATCCTGCCCCCCTCCGTGGTGGCAGGCGTTTCGGTCGTCGGTGCCTCCGGCGCCTGGCTGCTCGCCGAACCCCTGGTCCTGCGCGGCCTCGTGGCCGCCGTGGCGGCCGCCGCGCTCACCGGCGCGTATCTGATGCGCAGCTGGGACCGGGCCGCGGGGCTGCGGGTCGCCGAGCTGACGCGGGCCCGCGCCAGTGACGAATGGCGGGCCGAGGAGCGGATAGCCGAGCTGGAGCAGGATCTGGAGGAGTCGCGCGAGCTGCGCACCCGTCTGGAGACCAAGCTCCGCCGCAAGCGCGTGGAGCTCGCCGGACTGCGCGGTGAGCACGCCGGACTGCTGCGCCGCTACGCCAACGCCGAGACCGAGCGGGCCAGCGCGCTGGAGGGCCGCCGTCAGCTCGCCATGGAGGCCGCCCCCCGGGAGCTGCTGCCCGCGCGGTCCACGCCGACCCCCGAGTCGTACCGGCGCGCGGACCAGGCCCTGCTCAACCTCACGCGCAACGCGGCGCTCCAGGAGGCCCGGCGTACGGCCGAGGCGGTCCAGCAGCGCGATCTCGCGACCCGCGCCGGAGACCGGGACGCGGAGGAAGGGGACCCGAAGGGGAAGCACACGGCGGCCACCGGGGCGGGCGAGCACCTGGACCACCAGCACCGCCGCCCGTCGAGCACCCTGCCCGCCCCGGCCCCGGACGCCCCGACACCGGGCGCCCCGCACACCCCGGCCCCCGTGGAGGTCTCCGCCGCTCCGGTGCACGTGGCGCGGGCGATCCCGGCCGCCTCGGCCGTCGTCCCGTACGCCGCCGCCCGCCGCCACCTCGTGCCCCAGGGCAGCTTCGACTTCTTCGGCACCCAGAACGCCCGGAAGGCGAACGCCGCCATCGAGTCCGTCCAGAACGAGGACCTCGCGGACGTCGTCGGTGAGGAGGCGCTCGCCGCGCACCGCACGGGAGCGGCGCAGAACCGGGCCGTCGGCAAGGTCATCGACCTCACCGCGCACGACGAGACCGAGCAGATCGACCTGGCGGAGCTGCGCGGCGCGGTGTCCTGAGGGAAGGCGCCGGGCCGTTACTTGTCGATGTCCCCGACGACGAAGAACAGCGAGCCCAGGATCGCCACCATGTCGGCGACCAGGGTCCCCGGCAGCAGCTCGGTGAGCGCCTGGATGTTGTTGAACGAGGCGGAGCGCAGCTTCAGGCGGTACGGGGTCTTCTCGCCCTTGGACACCAGGTAGTAGCCGTTGACGCCGAGCGGGTTCTCGGTCCAGGCGTAGGTGTGGCCCTCCGGGGCCTTGAGGACCTTGGGCAGCCGCTGGTTGATCGGCCCCGGCTCCAGGTGGGCCATCCGGTCCAGGCAGGCGTCCGCCAGGTCCAGGGAGTTGAGCGTCTGCTCCAGCAGGCACTCGAAGCGGGCCAGGCAGTCGCCCTCGGTCCGGGTGACGACCTTCAGGGTGTCCCGGAGCTCCCCGTACGCGAGATACGGCTCGTCGCGGCGCAGGTCGAAGTCGACCCCCGAGGCGCGGGCGATCGGCCCCGACACCCCGTAGGCGTGCACCGCTTCGGCAGACAGCACGCCCACATCGCGGGTACGGCCCCGGAAGATCTCGTTGCCGAGGACGAGGTTCTCGTACACGTCCATCCGGGAGCGGACCGAGGCCACGGCGTCGCGGACCCGCCCCGACCAGCCTGCCGGGACATCCTCCTTGAGCCCGCCGACCCGGTTGAACATGTAGTGCATCCGGCCGCCGGAGACCTCCTCCATCACCGCCTGGAGCTCCTCGCGCTCGCGGAAGGCGTGGAAGACCGGGGTGATGCCGCCGAGTTCGAGGGGGTAGGAGCCGAGGAACATCAGGTGGTTGAGGACCCGGTTCAGCTCGGCGAGGAGCGTCCGCGTCCACACCGCGCGCTCGGGTACCTCCATGCCGAGCATCCGCTCGACGGCCATGACGACGCCCAGCTCGTTCGAGAACGCGGAGAGCCAGTCGTGGCGGTTGGCGAGCATGATGATCTGCCGGTAGTCGCGGGCCTCGAAGAGCTTCTCCGCGCCCCGGTGCATATAGCCGATGACCGGCTCCGCGTGCTGGACGCGCTCGCCGTCCAGGACGATCCGCAGCCGGAGGACCCCGTGCGTCGAAGGGTGCTGGGGGCCGATGTTCAGCACCATGTCGGTGCTCTCCGCCGCGCCGCCGATACCGATGGTGGTCTCCGTCATGGGGGCCAGTATTCCCTGACCGTGACCGGGCGCGGGGGTCACCCGTGCCGGGGTGCCCCCACCCGGTGCAGCAGCCACCCGAAGTCGCCGAGTCCGCCGCGCGCGGTCAGCTCCGCGGCCTCGCCCGCCGCCGCCAGCGCGCGTACGTAACCCGCCGGATCGGTCGCGGCCAGGCTCAGCGGCGGCCGCGATCCGCCGATCCCCAGCCGCCCGAGCGCCGACCGCTGGTCGGTGAGCTCGGCGGTGGCGTCCGGGACCGCCGCCGCGCACGCGTCCAGCGCCACGTGGGCCGTCAGGTCGCAGGAGCCGTCCGGCACCGGCCGCACCTCGCGCCCGTCCCGGAAGCCGGTCAGCGTCCCGAAGGGCGGCCGCCCGCCCCGTACATGGGCGTAGTCCACCGCCACCGCGAGACCGGCGGCCAGCGAGGAGACGGCCCCCGCCCAGGCCGCGTCCCGGGGGCGGCCGATCTCCGCCCGCTCACCCGGCGCGGACAGCGGCCACCACCGCTCCAGCCACGCCGCGTCCGCCCCGGTCACCGGCGGGCCGAGGCGCTCCGTACCGTCCCAGGTCCGTGCCTGTACGTACCGGGCGACACCGTCGCCGTCCACCTCCGCCACCTCCACCGGCACGTTGTCCAGCCACTCGTTGGCGAACAGCAGCCCGGTGACGCCCCGGGGCGGTTCCGCGCACCACTCGATCCGGGGGTCCAGCCCCTCGGGCCGGCCGGCCACCTCGACGGCGTACGCGGTCACCTCCAGCCCCTCCGGCAGCGCGGCCAGCACCCCGGTCAGCAACTCCCCGCGCCCCGCCCCGACGTCGACCAGCGCCACCGTGTCCGTGCCCAGCTCCCGTGCGGTCCGGGCCAGCAGCCGGACCACCGCGGCCGCGAACAACGGTGAGGCGTGCACCGACGTACGGAAGTGGCCCGCGGGTCCCTCGGGGCTCCGGTCCGGGCTGCGGTAGAAGCCGTCGTCGCCGTACAGAGCGGCCTGCGCCGCCCCTCGCCACCCACGCCACTCACCCGTCACGCCGTCCGCCACGTTGTCCCTCACGTAGGCAAGTCTCCACCTTGGGGAGTACGGTCCCAGAACCCGGATCGATCCTCCGGTTGACCCGGGCACCTATCCGCTGTCCCTACGCTGGGTTACGTGCAGCGCCTCTACGATTTTCTCCGCAGACACCCGACGGGCGTCGACGTCTTCTGGGCGTTCGTCCTCCTCGGGCTCTCCGGCATGTCGATGGCTTCGGGCATGTACGACGCGGGGCGCGAGGCGATCGTCGCGGTTCCTGTCGCGCTGGGGCTCTCCACGGTGGTGGCCCTGCGCCGGCGCGCCCCGGAGAAGATGCTGCTGCTCGCCATCACGGTGGGCGTCGTCCAGCTGGTCTTCGGCGTCCGGCCGAGCATCGGCAACTTCGCGATGCTGGTGATCACGTACACCGTCGCCGCGGTCGGGGAGCGCTGGGCGTCCAGGCTCGCCCTGGTGTGCAGCCTGAGCGCGGCCGCCCTGTCCCAGCTGCGGTGGGAGGCCGAGCCCGGGGGCTCCTGGGCCCAGGCCGTCTTCGTCACCATCGTCATGACCGTGCCGTTCGTGCTGGCCTGGGTGCTCGGTGACTCGCTGCGGACCCGGCGGGCCTACTTCAGCCAGTTGGAGGAGCGGGCCGCCCGGCTGGAGCGGGAACGCGAGGCGCAGTCCAAGGTCGCGGTGGCCGCCGAGCGCGCCCGGATCGCCCGCGAGCTGCACGACGTCGTCGCGCACAACGTCTCCGTGATGGTCGTCCAGGCCGACGGCGCCGCCTACGTCATGGACGCCGCCCCCGACCAGGCCCGCCAGGCCCTGGAGACCATCTCCAGCACCGGCCGCCAGGCCCTGGCGGAGATGCGCCGGCTGCTCGGGGTGCTGCGCACCGGCGACGCCCCGGAGAGCGGCGAGTACGTCCCCCAGCCCGATGTGGAGCAGATCGAGGAACTGGTCGAGCAGGTGCGGCAGACCGGCCTGGAGGTCGACTTCAAGGTCGAGGGCACCCCGCGCCCGCTCCCCAGCGGCGTGGAGCTGACCGCGTACCGCATCGTGCAGGAAGCCCTGACGAACACCCGCAAGCACGGCGGCCCCGATGCCGGGGCCAGCGTCCGGCTGGTCTACTTCGACGACGGCCTCGGGCTGCTGGTCGAGGACGACGGCCGGGGCGCGGCCCACGAGCTGTACGAGGACGGCGGCGCGGACGGCGCCGGGCACGGGATGATCGGGATGCGGGAGCGGGTCGGCATGGTCGGTGGCACCCTGGACGCCGGGCCGCGGCCCGGCGGCGGATTCCGCATCAGCGCCCTGCTGCCGCTCAAGCCCGCGGGCTGACCGCACTCCACGACCGCCCCGACCCGACCGCTTCGACCACGACCCGACCGCTTCGACCACGATCCGACTTCTTCGACCACCACGAACCCAGGACAGGACACGATCCCCATGGCCATGGCCATCCGAGTGATGCTCGTAGACGACCAGGTTCTCCTGCGGACCGGTTTCCGGATGGTGCTCGCGGCCCAGCCCGACATGGAGGTCGTGGCCGAGGCCGGGGACGGGGCCGAGGCGATCGAGATCCTGCGGTCCACCGCCGTCGACGTGGTCCTGATGGACGTCCGTATGCCCCGGCTCGACGGCGTCGAGGCGACCCGCCGCATCTGCGCGCAGCAGGACCCGCCCAAGGTGCTCATCCTGACCACCTTCGACCTGGACGAGTACGCCTTCTCCGGGCTGAAGGCGGGGGCCAGCGGCTTCATGCTCAAGGACGTGCCGCCCGCCGAGCTGCTCGCCGCGATCCGCTCGGTGCACAGCGGTGACGCGGTCGTCGCCCCGTCCACCACCCGCCGCCTCCTGGACCGGTTCTCGCCGCTGCTGCCCAGCGGACAGAAGGAGCCGAAGAACAAGCACATCGCCAAGCTCACCGAACGCGAACGGGAAGTCATGCTCCTGGTCGCGCAGGGCCTGTCGAACGGCGAGATCGCGGCCCGGCTCGTGCTCTCCGAGGCGACGGTCAAGACCCACGTCGGCCGCATCCTCACCAAGCTGAACCTGCGCGACCGGGTCCAGGTCGTCGTCCTCGCCTACGAGACCGGGCTGGTCCGCGCGGGCGGCGGCGCGGGCTGAGAGGGCAGGACCGGGCCCGAGGGCCTACCGCAGCACGCCCTCCAGGAAGTCGCTGCCGAGCCGGGCGACGACGGTCAGGTCCAGCTGGTGCAGGACATAGCGCCCGCGTCGGCGTGTGGTGACCAGGCCCGCCTTCTTGAGCACCGACAGATGCCGGGAGACCTCGGGCGGGGTGATGCTGTGCGATTCGGCCAGTTCGCCGGTGGTGTACGGCGAGCGGGCGAGGTTGCGGCACAGCCTCATCCGCATCGGGTGGGCCAGGGCCTCCATCCGGCGCTGGAGCTGTTCGACGGAGGCGGGGGACGGCAGATCCGGCATCCGGACCGGGTAGTGGATCACCGGGCGCCAGCGGCGGGCGTGCAGCACGGTCAGGTGCGGCCAGCCGAAGCTGGTGGGGATGAGGGTGAGGCCGATGCCGACGTCCGGGTCGACGGTGGTGGTCCGGCCCTCGGACAGCTTGTCGATGGTGATCCGGTCCGCGGCCTCGTCCAGTGTCACGGCCGAGGAGACCGCGCCGACCGCGTCGGCGAGCCCCTTGCGCCGCAGCAGCTCCGTCTTGTGCCGGGCGTCGGCGGCCAGCTGGACGGAGACCCGCCGCCAGGTGTCCGCGAAGAACGCCTGGTCGCAGTCCTCCAGGAGCCGCCTGATCCATGCGCGTACGGAGACGGGGTCGGCCAGCAGCCGCTTGGTGAACTCCACCTGCCGCGGCCCGCGTGCCGCCGCCATGTCCAGGGCCCGGGCCCGCATGACCGGGTCCGTCAGCGGGGACGGGGCGTCGCTGCCGTACATGCTGGAGCAGGTGAACTCCGTGGCCGCGGCGACGAATCGCTCGTCGTCGAGCCGGTCCAGGATGTCCAGGTCCTCCGCGAGGCCCGCCCCGGTCCTGCCGTCGCCCCCGGGGATGCCGGAGAACGGCAGGAAGATGTCGGAGAAGGTGTTCCGCCACAGGAACTCCGCCTCCACCAGCCGGTCGGCGAGGTCGGGCTCCAGGGCCGCCGCGGTCGCGGTGGTCCAGCCGTGCAGGCCCGGATGGTGCCCGGGCTCCGAGAGCGCATGCAGGGCGAGCCCCAGCTCGGCGAGGGGCGAGGTCGCGAAAACGACGCGGTCGGCGGGGAGTCCCGCGATGTCTATGTGCACGCTCATCCCCCCATATTGGGGGTACGCGCACGGGCCGACGTTTCATTTGACGCGGGCCGTCAATCAACGCGCGGCATCGCTGCGGCCTGCGCACGCTGGATGCATGGACGCCATTCAGCAGCACATGCTCGACACCTACCGCGCGGCCCAGTTGGCGGAGCCCGCGCCTCCGCCGCCGGGCCGGCACGACCGCACGACCCTGCGCGACCTGTACCGGCACTGGCTCACCCACCCGCCGACGCGCCGGACCGGCCCGTCCGGCAAACCCAGCCCGTCCGGCGTCTGAGGCCGGAACCCTGAGGCCGGGGCTCTGAGGACGGGGCCCTGAGGACGGGACCTCTGAGGACCGGGGCCAGGTCACCGGACAGGGCCCGCTACGCCAGGTACCCGACGAACGCCCCCACCGCCTTCCGTACGTCGTCGGCGGTCCATTCCAGCCCGTCCGCCGCCACCGTCACCTCCGTGAACGAGACCCCGGGCGGCAGCCCGCCCCCGGCCGCTCCCGGGAACCAGCGCCGGAACAGCGTCACGCCGCTCTCCTCTGCCTGCAGCAACGACGCCTCGTCCAGCACCTCGGTGCCGTACGGCAGCCAGACCTGGAACTGGTGCGTGTGCGGCGGCTCCGGACGCACCCGGAACCACGGCACCCCCGCCTCCGCGAACCCCTCCGCCAGCGCCCCGGCCACCACCTTCGCGTGCGCCACGTACGACGGCAGCCTCGGCAGCTCCCGCTCCAGTCCCAGCAGCGCGGACAGCGCCGCCGGATACTGCTGGAAGACCTGGCCCCCGTACCGGTGGCGCCACACCCGGGCCTCCTCCACCAGCACCGAAGGGCCCGCCAGCACCGCCCCGGACAGTCCGTCCAGCGACTTGTAGAACGACACGTACACGCTGTCGGCGAGCGCCACGATCTCCGGCAGCTCCCGCCCGAAGTGCGGGCCGCACTCCCACAGCCGCGCCCCGTCGAAGTGGACCACCGCGTCCCGTTCCCGGGCCGCCTCCACCACCGCCGTCAGCTCCTCCCAGGACGGCAGCACGAACCCGGCGTCCCGCAACGGAAGCTCCAGCATCAGCGTCCCGAACGGCTCGGGGAACTCCCGTACCTCCTCGGCGCTCGGCAGCCGGGGCGCGGACGTCGGATGCACCGTGCGCAGCCCGCTCACCGAGCCGAGCGCCCCGCCCTCGTGCAGCTCCGGGTGGGACAGGGGATGCAGCGCCACCGTCGCGTCGCCCGTACGCCCCGCCCAGCACCGCAGGGCGACCTGCTGGGCCATCGTGCCGGTCGGGAAGAACGCCGCCGCCTCCGTCCCCAGCACCCCGGCCGCCCGCCGCTCCAGATCGGCGACGACCCCGCCCCCGTACACATCGGTCCAGTCCTCCGGATCGTGTACGGACGAGGCGTCGGCCGCCAGCGCCGCCAGCCGCTCGCCCAGCGTGCCGTCCGCGCCCATCCGCGCCAGCACCCGGCTCGACCCCCGCCACGCGGCCAGCCTGCGCCGCCGCTGCTCCTGCTCATCCGTCGTCGCCATGGGACGATCATCACCCGGACCTCTGACAGCCCGCCCGCGGGTTTCCCTCGGTTCGCGGAGTTATCCACAGGCTGTGGGCGGCGGGGAGGCTTCCCCGAAACGCTGGCGTAGCATGCAGAGAAATCGTCCGGTACCCCCCGCGGACTGGAACGGAAGGCCATCGCCGCGTGAACGCATCAGTTTCGAAGGAACCCCTCGACGCGAGGGACCGCCCCGCCCGCCTCACGGTCGGGGTCGTCGGCGCGGGCCGCGTCGGCCCCGCACTCGCCGCGTCCCTCCAGCTCGCCGGACACCGCCCGGTCGCCGTGTCGGGCGTCTCCGACGCCTCCCGGCGGCGCGCCGCCGAGCTGCTCCCCGACGTGCCCCTGGTGGAGCCCGCCGAGGTGCTGGCCCGCGCCGAGCTGGTGCTGCTGACCGTCCCCGACGATGTGCTGCCCACCTTGGTGGAGGGCCTGGTCGAGACCGGCGCCGTGCGGCCCGGCCAGCTGCTCGTCCACACCTCCGGGCGGTACGGGACGAAGGTGCTGGACCCCGCGCTGCGGGCCGGGGCCCTGCCGCTCGCGCTGCACCCGGCGATGACGTTCACCGGCACCGCCGTCGACGTCCAGCGGCTCGCGGGCTGCTCCTTCGGGGTCACCGCCCCCGAGGAGCTGCGGCTCGCCGCCGAGGCGCTGGTCATCGAGATGGGCGGCGAGCCCGAGTGGATCGCCGAGGAGTCCCGCCCGCTCTACCACGCGGCCCTCGCGCTCGGTGCGAACCACCTGGTCACCCTGGTCGCCCAGTCGATGGAGCTGCTGACCAAGGCCGGGGTCGCCGCCCCGGACCGGATGCTCGGGCCGCTCCTCGGCGCGGCTCTGGACAACGCCCTGCGCTCCGGCGACGCCGCGCTGACCGGCCCGGTCGCGCGGGGGGACGCGGGCACGGTCGCCGCCCACATCGGCGAGCTGCGCGCCCACGCCCCGCAGGCGGTGGCCGGGTATCTCGCGATGGCCCGCGCCACGGCCGACCGGGCGCTCGCCCACGGCCTGCTCAAGGCGGAGCTGGCCGAGGACCTGCTCGTCGTCCTGGCGGCCGACCAGGAGACCCGCCCCGGCGGCTCCGGCCCGGGACCACGACCGGGGGAGACCCGATGACGACCATCAGCCGTACGGGACCGGGAGAGGCCCGATGACGACCACCAGCCGTACGGGAGACGTGGGCCCCGCCGCCCCGGGCCGGGCCCCCGCCCTCCTGCGCACCGCCGCCGAGCTCGACGCGCTGCCCCGCCCCACCGGGGCCGAGCGTGCCGTCGTCATGACCATGGGCGCCCTTCACGAGGGCCACGCCGCCCTGATCCGCGCCGCCCGCACCGCCGCCGGACGAGACGGCCAGGTCGTGGCCACCGTCTTCGTGAACCCGCTCCAGTTCGGCGAGGCCGCCGACCTCGACCGCTACCCCCGCACCCTGGACGCCGACCTGGAGATCGCCGCGGCGGCGGGGGCCGACGCGGTCTTCGCCCCCGGTGTGGACGAGGTCTATCCGGGCGGCGAGCCCCAGGTCCGGATCACCGCCGGCCCCATGGGCGAACGCCTCGAAGGCGCGGCCCGCCCCGGGCACTTCGACGGGATGCTCACCGTCGTCGCCAAGCTCCTCCACCTCACCCGGCCCGACGAGGCGTTCTACGGGCAGAAGGACGCCCAGCAGCTCGCCCTGATCCGCCGCATGGTCCGCGACCTGAACTTCGGCGTCCGGATCACCGGTGTGCCCACCGTGCGGGACCCCGACGGGCTCGCGCTCTCCAGCCGCAACAGATTCCTCTCCACCGAGGAGCGGCACACCGCGCTCGCCCTGCCCCGCGCCCTGTTCGCGGCCCGCGACCGGCTCGCGGCCCAGCAGGCCCTGCACGAGCGGGCCAAGGCCACCGCCCCCGGCTCCGACCGGGCCGCCGGGCTCAACAGGATGGGCGAGGCACGTGCCGCCGCCGACGCCCAGGCCGTGGCGCTTGCCCGGCCCAACGGGGCGCCCGCCGCCGTCCGGGCCGCCGCTCAGGCGGTGCTCGACGAGGCCGCGGCCCGGGGCAGGCTGCCGCTCGCCGTGGACTATCTGGCCCTGGTGGACCCGGCGGACTTCACCGAGATCCCCGACGACCGCGAGAGCGGGGAGGCGATCCTCGCCGTCGCCGCCAGGGTCGGGGACACCCGCCTCATCGACAACATCACCCTCACCTTCGGAGCCCTGACGTGACCGGAATACGGCTGACCGCCCCCGCCCCCGGCTGGGCCATCGACGCGGACGTCGTGGTGGTCGGCTCCGGCGTCGCCGGGCTCACCGCCGCGCTGCGCTGCGCGGCCGCCGGACTGGACACCGTGGTCGTCACCAAGGCCCGGCTCGACGACGGCTCGACCCGCTGGGCACAGGGCGGTATCGCCGCGGCCCTCGGCGAGGGCGACACCCCCGAGCAGCACCTCGACGACACCCTGGTCGCGGGCGCGGGCCTCTGCGACGAGGAGGCCGTCCGCACCCTGGTCACCGAGGGCCCCGACGCCGTACGCCGCCTGATCACCACCGGCGCGCACTTCGACACCACGGACAGCGGTGAGATAGCGCTGACCCGCGAGGGCGGCCACCACCGCCGCCGCATCGCCCACGCGGGCGGCGACGCGACCGGCGCGGAGATCTCCCGCGCCCTGGTCGGGGCGGTCCGCGAGGCAGCCCTCCACACCATCGAGAACGCCCTCGTCCTGGACCTGCTCACGGACGCCGAGGGCCGTACGGCCGGGGTCTCCCTGCACGTCATGGGCGAGGGCCAGCACGACGGCGTCGGCGCGGTCCGGGCGCCCTCGGTCGTCCTCGCCACCGGCGGCATGGGCCAGGTCTTCTCCGCCACCACCAACCCCTCCGTCTCCACCGGCGACGGGGTGGCGCTCGCGCTGCGGGCCGGGGCGGAGGTCTCCGACCTGGAGTTCGTCCAGTTCCACCCGACCGTCCTCTTCCTGGGCGCGGACAGCGAGGGCCAGCAGCCGCTGGTCTCCGAGGCCGTACGCGGCGAGGGCGCGCATCTCGTCGACGGCGACGGCGTCCGTTTCATGGCCGGTCAGCACGAGCTGGCCGAGCTGGCCCCCCGCGACATCGTCGCCAAGGCCATCACCCGCCGGATGCACGAGCAGGGCACCGAGCACATGTATCTGGACGCCCGGCACTTCGGGGCGGCCATGTGGGAGCAGCGCTTCCCCACGATCCTGGCCGCCTGCCGGGCCCACGGCATCGACCCGGTCACCGAGCCGGTCCCGGTCGCCCCGGCCGCGCACTACGCCTCCGGCGGCGTCCGCACCGACCTGCGGGGCCGCACGACGGTGCCCGGCCTGTACGCCTGCGGCGAGGTCGCCTGCACCGGGGTGCACGGGGCCAACCGCCTCGCGTCCAACTCCCTCCTGGAGGGCCTGGTCTTCGCCGAGCGCATCGCCGCCGACATCGCCGAGGCCCGCCCGCCCCGCACCGAACCGGCCCCGGGCGCCGACGATCCGGTCGCGCTGCTGGCCCCCGAGGCCCGTACGGCGATCCAGCGCACCATGACCCGCGGCGCCGGGGTCCTGCGCTCCGCCGAGAGCCTGGCCGCCGCCGCCGAGGATCTGGAGGCCCTGCACCGCGAGGCGGCCACCGACGGGGACGGGGCCAAGGCGGTCGTCCCCGGGGTCGACGCCTGGGAGGTCACCAACCTCCTCCTGGTCTCCCGGGTCCTGGTCGCCGCCGCCCGGGACCGCGAGGAGACCCGCGGCTGCCACTGGCGCGAGGACCGGCCCGACCGCGACGACGCCCACGGCCGCCGCCACCTGGTCGTCCGGATCGCGCCCGACCGCACCCCGGTCGTCCACCGCACGGAGACCGCCGCATTCCCGCCCGTACGCCCGTCGGATTGAGCACACTGCTGGAAGCAGCCGCTCCGCCGCACACCGCGGGGCGGCACCAGCAACGCCGGTAGCACCAGCCGTACCCGCACCACCCGCCACGCCCCCGAGGAGCCGTCACCGTGAGCACGCCCGAAGAGAATCCGCGCCCCACACCCGTGGACGTACCGCTGATCAGCGTCGGCGCGCCCGCCCCGTCCGAGGCCTCGGGAGGCGGCTGCGGCGACGGCTGCGGCTGTGGCGGTGACGACGGATTCGACGCCGAAGCCCTGGAGTGCGGCCTGGACCCCGCGCTCGCCCTGCTGCTGGCCGAGGCGGGGCTCGACCCCGTCCAGGTCGAGGACGTCGCCCATGTGGCGATCGAGGAGGATCTCGACGGCGGGGTGGACGTCACGACGGTGGCGACCGTCCCCGAGGACGCCGTCATCACCGGTGACTTCACCGCCCGGGAGGCGGGCGTCGTGGCGGGGCTGCGGGTCGCCGAGGCGGTCCTGTCGATCGTCTGCACCGAGGAGTTCGAGGTCGAGCGGCACGTCGAGGACGGCGAGCGGATCGCCCCCGGGCAGAAGCTGCTGACCGTCACCACCCGCACCCGCGACCTGCTGACCGGCGAGCGCAGCGCGCTGAACCTGCTCTGCCGCCTCTCCGGCATCGCGACCGCCACCCGCGCCTGGGCGGACGTGCTGGAGGGCTCCGGGGCCCAGGTCCGCGACACCCGCAAGACGACGGCGGGCCTGCGCGCGCTGGAGAAGTACGCGGTGCGCTGCGGCGGCGGCGTCAACCACCGGATGTCGCTCTCCGACGCGGCCCTGGTCAAGGACAACCACGTCGTCGCGGCGGGCGGGGTCGCGGAGGCGTTCAAGCGGGTCCGCGCCGAGTTCCCCGACCTGCCCATCGAGGTCGAGGTCGACACGCTGGAGCAGGTCCGCGAGGTGCTGGACGCGGGTGTCGACCTGATCCTGCTGGACAACTTCACCCCGGCCGAGACCGCCGAGGCGGTCGCCCTGGTCGCGGGCCGCGCGATCCTGGAGTCCTCCGGCCGCCTCACGCTCGACTCGGCCCGCGCCTACGCGGACGCGGGCGTCGACTACCTGGCGGTCGGGGCGCTCACCCACTCCTCGCCGATCCTCGACATCGGCCTGGACTTCCGCGACGCCGACGCGGCCGAGGACACCATCACCGACGGGGCCGACGCCTGATGCTCCTGACCATCGACGTCGGCAACACGCACACGGTCCTCGGCCTCTTCGACGGCGAGGAGATCGTCGAGCACTGGCGGATCTCCACCGACGCCCGCCGTACCGCCGACGAGCTGGCGGTACTCCTCCAGGGCCTGATGGGCATGCACCCGCTGCTGGGCATGGAGCTGGGCGACGGCATCGAGGGCATCGCGATCTGCGCGACCGTCCCCTCGGTCCTGCACGAGCTGCGCGAGGTCACCCGCCGCTACTACGGCGACGTGCCCGCCGTCCTCGTGGAGCCCGGCGTCAAGACGGGCGTGCCGGTCCTGATGGACAACCCCAAGGAGGTCGGCGCGGACCGCATCATCAACGCGGTCGCCGCCGTCGAGCTGTACGGGGGTCCGGCGATCGTCGTCGACTTCGGCACCGCCACCACCTTCGACGCGGTCTCCCCGCGCGGTGAGTACGCGGGCGGGGTCATCGCCCCCGGCATCGAGATCTCGGTCGAGGCGCTCGGCGTCAAGGGCGCCCAGCTCCGCAAGATCGAGCTGGCCCGGCCGCGCAGCGTGATCGGCAAGAACACCGTCGAGGCCATGCAGTCCGGGATCGTCTACGGCTTCGCGGGCCAGGTCGACGGGGTGGTGGAGCGGATGAAGAAGGAGCTGGCCGCCGACCCGGACGACGTCACGGTCATCGCGACGGGCGGCCTTGCTCCGATGGTGTTGGGGGAGTCCGCCGCGATCGACGAGCACGAGCCGTGGCTGACACTCATCGGACTGCGCCTGGTCTACGAGCGGAACATGCCCCGGTCGTAGGGGATGCCCCGGCGGCGCTCGGCGTACCTGCGACAACGCGCGGTGGCGGCGGCCGGGCCCCGGGCGGGCGCGCCGCGCCACCGGCGACCAGTTAAACGGATTTTGTCCATTTAGCACGTATTGTCGCGTTATGCCCACGCCCTACGGTTCACGAGGCGGCATGGCGTTCAGCGCGGACGAGCTGCGGGTGCTCCGACGTGCCCTCGCCATCGCCCTCCACCCCATGCCCCTGTCCGACGAGGATGTCCAGGACTGCCTGCGGCTCGCGGGCTCCGTGGACGAGGCGGTCGGCGAGGCCGGTCGGCTGCGAGCGTTCCTCCTCGCCGACCTCGCCCGCTACCGCAACGCCCTCCCCGGCTCCGTCGCCGGCTATCTGGAGCTGCTCCAGGACGCCCTGGCGGCCGGCTACGACCCCCGCCCGGACGACCTGGCCGCCCTGCGGGCCCTGCGCGGCAGGCCGCTCGCCGCGGCCCTCCTGGAGCGCTGCCAGGTCCTCGCGGAGCGCTCGGTACGGGCTCGGCTCGCCGGCCGCTCCGCCGGGCTCGCGGCCCCCGGCCCGCGGAGCCGACTGCTGGCCCTGCCCGGC
>NZ_NWVL01000007.1 GCF_002382885.1 Streptomyces sp. WZ.A104 | reverse complement strand
CCGCCGCCTGCGCAAGCACAAGACCTTCGGCTACCTCACCCCGGCCGAGACCCGGCAGCGGCATCAACACGCTCTCGCGGCATAACCATCGAGTGTCCGAGATCACGGGGAAACTTCACTTCAGTCTGCAGGGCATGGCCAAGACGCGGGCCGGCAGCCAGGTGCCCGACCGAGACGCCCAGTTCCGTCACATCAACACCGCCGCCGAACGTTTCCTGTCACGGGGCCTGCCGGTGGTGAGCGTGGACGCGAAGCAGAAGGAACCGATCGGCGACTTCGCACGCCCCGGCCGCACCTATCGCCCCAAAGGGCAGCCGATCACTGCTCCGGATCACGACTTCTCCGGCCCCGACACCCCGTTCGCCACCCCGTACGGCATCTACGACCTGGGCCGCGACAGCGGCTGGGTGAATGTGGGCACAGACCGCAACACCGCTGCCTTCGCGGTGGAGTCCCTGCGCCGCTGGTGGAAGGCCCAAGGGCGCCTCGATTATCCCAGCACCGACCGCTTGCTTGTCACCGCCGATGCCGGAGGGGCCAACTCCGCTGACTCCCGACTGTTCAAGATGGGCCTGGCCGACTTCGCCGACGAGTGCGGGCTGAGTATCACCGTCATGCACTTCCCACCTTTGGTACTTCAAAATGGAACAAGGTGGAACATCGTCTGTTCTCCCGGATCACCCACAGCCTGCGCGGGCAGCCGCTGACCAGCTACGAGGTACTGCTGGAGACCATCTCGGCCACCCGCACCAGCACCGGACTGACCGTCCAGGCCGTGCTGGACGAGAACACATACCCCACCGGGCGCGTGCTCACCCGAGCCGAACGCCAGAGCGCCGAGCGACGCGTCGAACGCGATGAGTTCCATGGTGAGTGGAACTACACCATCGCCCCGCAGGACCCCGGCCAGCAGCTTCCGGAAGATTCACGGGCCGAGTCGGGCCCTCCGATCCCGGCCGAGGCCACCTTCCTCCTCACCAACCCCGCACTCACTGGCATGACCCGAGAACACTTCGAGCAGCTTGTGCTCCAGCTCGAACCGTGCCAACGGCTCCTGACCGAAGCCGAACGCCAGAGCGCAGACAGGGACGGTCGCGGCCGTAACCCTGGTTTCGGCACCCTCGATCACCGCCACCGTGTCCTGGTCGCCGTACTCCGCAGCCGCAACACCGTCACCTTGACTCTCGCGGCCGAACTGATGGGCCGCAAGCGCAACGTGCTGAGCTACCACGCCGGGAGATCCAAGCCGATGCTCGCCTTCGCCGGACCCGAGCTCGCCAGAGTCCTCGTCTTCCACAGGCCCCACCCTCCCCGCACGCTCGAAGCCTTGAAGTGCCTGATCGAGCACCACGACGAGATCAACTCAAGCAGTAGTTAGATTACGGGTCCTGAACCGCTTCCAGTTCGTCGCCGACCACCAGCGCCGGTACGGCGTGAAGCGGCTGTGCACCATCCTGGGCATCGCCCGCTCCAGCTTCTACTACTGGCGCCGCACCGCCGCCGACCGGGCCGCCCGGCAGGCGGCCGACGCCGGTCTCGCCGCACGGACACGGGCGGTGCACCGCGAGTCGGACGGCACCTACGGCGTCCCCAGGATCACCGCCGAGCTCCGCGAGGACGGCGAACGCGTCAACCACAAGCGGGTCGCACGCGTGATGCGGAGCATCAATCTGGCCGGCCTGAGGCTGCGGCGAAAACACCGCACCACGACTCCGGACCCGGCGGCGGCGAAGGCCCCGAACCTGATCGGCCGCGACTTCACCGCACGTGAGACGAACACGAAGTACGTCGGTGAGATCACCTCCCTCCCCCTGGAGAACGGGAAGTTCCTCTACCTGGCCACCGTCATCGACCTCGCCTCACGGCGTCTGACCGGCTGGGCGATCGCGGACCACATGCGCACCGATCTCGTCGTCGACGCGCTGGCCACCGCCGAACGCACCCGCGGCAGCCTCGCCGGAGCGGTCCTGCACACCGATCACGGCGCCGCCGCGCTCACGCTTCCGTACAGCAACGGCCTCACCGAAGACGTCAACACCAGGACCAAGCGCATCGCCCGCTAGATGCACGGACGGGCAGGGTTTAACCTCCTCCGCCTCCGCATCCTCATCGGATATCACCACTCTCCGTCACCGCAGACTGTGAGACAGGGCCGAACATTTTACAGCCCCCTTCTCCATGATCGGGGGTTACACTGGACGATTCGCTGCCTCGGGGCCGGGGCAGTCGGACGAAGCGGCGGCAGGCGTAGCCCCGGCCGACCGGGTGCCGCGAGGTCCCAGGAGAGGGGCTTAAGGAGTGGTCGGGGTAGATGCCGCAGACCCCAGACGGCGGCCTTGTACCTCAGGGTCGGCACACTGACGGCCTTGCCGCGTGCCAGGTCGCGGAGGGCTGCGGACGCCACCTTTTCGGGCTCCAGCCACAGCCAGCCGGGAAGCCTGGAGGCGTCGAAGCGGGATCGGTCGAACAGTTCGGTTCGCGTGAAGCCGGGGAGTACCACCGTCATCTGGACCCCTGCGTCCCGCAGTTGCCGTGAGCGGCCCAGTGCTTCGCTGAATGACAGCAGCCATGCCTTGCCGGCCGGATATGTGGTGGACAGTGCGCCGGGTCCGGCCGCCGTGAACGACGACACGTTGACGATGCTGCCGGAGCGTCGCGCCACCATGCCGGGCAGCACGGCGTGCGTGAGGCGCAGCACCGCCCGGACGTTCAGGTCCAGCATCGTCTCCTCCTCATCGAGGCCGTTGCTTGGGAAGGGCCCGCGCAGCACGATCCCCGCGTTGTTCACGAGGACGTCGACTGTGGTCCCGCTCTGGACCAGGTCTTCCACCGCGCGGCAGCCAGAGACGGTGGCGAGGTCTGTGGGCAGCGTACGCACGCCGACGCCGAAGGCGGCGCGGATCTCGGAGGCGACACGGTCCAGGGTTGCCTCGGTGCGCGCGACGAGGACGAGGTCGTGGCCGTCGCGGGCGAGCCGTTCGGCGAAGGCGCGGCCGATTCCGACGGTGGCGCCGGTCACCAGGGCCAGAGACATGGGTCAGCTCACTTCGGTGCGCGGGAAGAGGGAGAAAGATGGACGGTCACTGCTGGCCGAACAGGCTGCGCGCGCGACCTGGTCGTCGGACTGTCACCGGACCGTGCTGACGACGGGCGGCACGGACTGGTCGAGCGTGACGGGATCGACCAGGATCAGCTGGATGTCGACGGACGCGACGGTCCGGCTCTTCGTCCGGGCGACGCACCGGTACGTCATCCCCCGGGTGGGCGTTGCCGTGAAGGTCACGGTCTCTCCCGCGCGCGCGAATCCGTCCGCTTGGAGGGTGAGTGGTCCGGCCAGCCAGCGGGCGTGCGGATAGAGCTCGGCGACCGCCTGGTCGACCAGGGTGGTCATCGCGGTCGCAGCGACGGCGACGGGGAGGACCGGATAGCCGTCGAAGTGCCCGGGACACAGCGCGGCGGTGACGGGCAGCTCGGCGGAGATGGTACCGGTGGCAGGTTCGAGACGGAAGCGTTCCAGGGGGATCGGTTCGCCGTACGGGCGGGAGGAGGGGGCGGTCTCGCGGAAGGGGATGCCCCCGGGTGACGTCGACGTGTCCTCGGAGGGCGGGGCGTCGTCGAGCAGGCGGGTGAGGAGCCGGTGCGGGAGGACGTCGTAGGAGACGGACATGCGGGCGACGATCTCGCCGGAGAAGGCGTCGGTGAGCCGGGCGTCCGCAGTGGCCTTGCGTGAGGTGGTGAAGGCGGCTTTCGCGTGACCGATCAGCGGGCTCTGCTGCGGTGCGAGGGTCGGGGCGGCGAGCCACTCGACGCGCGCGGCGCGGGCGAGGTAGGCGAAGCGGCCGGGTCGGCGGTTGATGGTGGACGCGGCGCAGAGGCCCAGGATGGCGAGGTGGCGGCCGGCCTCCCCGACGCCCATCACCGCCGCCTGTCGCCCGGAGCTGGACTCGATCGGAACGGTGGCGATGACCCGTCCCGGCGCGATGCGGCGCAGATCCTCCAGGGCGAGGTAAGGCCTGGAGACACAGACGAGGTCCTCGACGTCCAGAGGGACCGCTGCCGCGGCCTCGTGGTCGGAGAGCGATTCGTAGGCGATCACGTTCTGTTCCTTCACAGGGGTCGCGGAGTTGCGGGGGCGGTCATCCGGCGCGGCGGAGGGGCACCCGTGGCGCGGAGGAGAGGGCGGGGAGGGGGCGGGGCCGTCCGTGGCGAGCACGGGTCACGCGGCCTTGAACACGAGGACTGCGTTCTGTCCGCCGAAGGCGAACGAGTTGGACAGGGCCGCCCGCATCGGGTGGGGCCGGGCGGTCTTGGTCACGATGTCCAGGTCGATCTCCGGGTCGAGGCGGTCCAGGTTGGCTGTGGGAGGGATCAGCTGGTGGCGCAGGGTCAGCACGGTCACCGCCGCCTCGATTGCGCCGGCGGCCCCGACGCAGTGCCCGATGATGCTCTTGTTCGCGGTGACGGGAGGCGGGGTGCCGAACACCGTGCGCAGGATTCGCCCCTCGGCCAGGTCGTTCTTCTGGGTCGAGGTGCCGTGGGCGTTGATGTGGTCGATGTCGGCGGCGCTCAGCCCGGCGTCGGCGAGCGCCGCCGCGATCGCTCGCCGGACGCCGTCGCCGGCCGGGTCGGGCGCGGTGGGATGGTGGCCGTCCGCAGTGGCGCCGTAGCCGGAGAAGTAGGCCTGGACGCGCGCACCGCGCGCCCGTGCGTGCTCGGCGCGCTCCAGGACGAGAACGCCGGCGCCCTCGCCTAGCACGAATCCGTCGCGGTCGGCGTCGAAGGGCCGGGAGGAGCCTGCCGGGTCTTGGGTCCGGGAGGAGAGTGCCCCCGCTTGGCTGAATCCGACGCTGGCGATGCGCGAGCAGACACTCTCGCTGCCGCCCGCGATGATGATGTCGCAGGCGTCGAGCCGCAGGAGGTCGCGTGCCGTGCCGAGGGCCGTGGCCCCGGACGCGCACGCGGTCGCGGTGACCAGGTTCGGCCCGAGCGCCTGCATGTCGATGGCGATCTCACCGGCGACCATGTTGGGCACGGAGCGTGGGATGGTTAGGGGCGAGATCGCGCTGATGCGGTTGTCGCGGAGCTTGCCGTACTCGGCCTCCAGGCTGACGTTCCCGCCGCTCCCGTTGCCGATCACCACGCCAACGCGGGCGCCGTCCCAGGTCTTGGGGTCCAGGCCCGCGTCGGCCACGGCCTCGCGGGCGGCGACCAGCGCCATCTCGGTGAACAGGTCGATGCGCCAGGTGAGACGTCTGCCGAGTTCGGTGACCGGGTCGAAACCAGGCAGCCGGCAGGAGAAGTCGACCGGCAGCCCGGCCAGCTTCGGGTCCTTCGCCGCCGTCGGCATGCCCCCGCAGAGCCCTTCCCACGCGGCCGCCACGCCGAGTCCGGCGGGCGTCACCAGTCCGAGGCCGGTGACGGCGACGTCGGAGGCGGTCATACGGCGTCCACCGCCGCGGACCGCTTCTCCGCCACGAGACGCTCGACGTGCTCGCTGAACTGGCCGAGGGTCATCTCCTCGCCCTTCAGCTCATCGAGGTCGAAGGTCACGCCGAGGTCCTCCTCGAGAATGACGCCCAGCTCCAGAGCGGCCAGGGAATCCAGTTCGAGGTCGGGGAAGGTGGCGTCGGGACGGACGCGCGAGGCGTCCACACCTAGGTTCTCCGTCATCTTCGTGACGAGCATGTCGTACACGGTGGTGGACATGTGCGATCGGCCTTTCGTCCAGGGGAACGCCTCTTCAGGTGTCCCTGCGGGAAGGTAGGGCGTGTGACCGCTGCGCAGCCAGGACGGGGGCCGGGCGTGACACGGGTCGGGATATACGAGCGGCTCAGACCTGAGGACCTTTCAGACCCTGCGGTCTCCGCTCACGGCGTGCAAGGCACGGCAGTCATCCGGGTGAGCGCCGATGCGAGCCAGCGCCGTTACACGAAGTCCGTGCAGCGCCCGTGCAGCCGAGCGACGTCGCCGATGGAATGAATCCGATGTCGAATGCGGGGAGAAGGCGGTGCAGGGTGAAAGACCTGGGGTATGTGGAGGTCCGCGGAGGCCGGCTGACAGTCGCGCGTTGGATCGCCGCGCGCGGACGACTGTCCGCCACCGGCCTGTAAACAAAGGGAGAAGCGCCCCTGTGCGTCCGGCCTGCCCCAACGGTGCCCCCTATCCTCCTTTCCCGCTGCGAGCTGTCGACCTCTCGTTCCGCAGGGCGGCGGGCGGCCCGCTCACCATGGGCGTCATGTTCGACTTCGACGGCGTGGCGCCGCCTCTGGCCTCTCTGCGGGCTCGGACTACCGCCCGCGCCCATCACATTCCGTCGCTGCGCTACCGCCTTGGGAGAAACGACAGGAAGGCTTACGCGGCAGGGGGGTTCGAACCGGGGGCGCACGTCCTCCAGCTGCTCGTGCCGCGCCGCGGGCAGTTCGACGTGGCGCGGCGGCAGATGCTCACCCGCCCGCTGCCGGAGGGCCGGCCGCCGTGGGACCTCTGGCTTATCCGGTGCGCGGAGGAGTCGTTCACCGTGTGCTTCCGCTCCGACCACGCTTTACGGGACGGGATCGCCGCGGCGTCCATCCTTCGTCTGCTCATCGAGGACGAGCCGGTGGACTGGTCGCCGCGCTCTCCCCCGTCGGCGCGCGTCGGGTTCCGCGGTGTCGCCGCAGTCCTCGGCCAGAGCGCCAGGGCCATGCGCCCGCTGACCCCGGCCCCCGCATTCGCCGGCGCGGAGTCCGGCACTCCACAGCTGTTCCACCGAGACCTCCCCATAGCTCTGCTGCGCGTGGCCGCGCGGGCCCACGGTGCCACTGTCAACGACGTGTACCTGGCCGCCCTGTCCGAAGCGGTGCACCGGCGGCACCAGGAAGGTACACACCAGGGGCATCCGCCGATGCCCGTCACCGTGCCCCTGTCCGTACGCGGCCGCGAACAGGCCACCCTGGTGGGAAACGCGCTGGTGGGCGTACGTCTGACCCTGCCCTGCAAGGACAGCGGCGGCGTCGAGGGCGCCGTGGACGCGGTGACCGCTCAGACCCGCCGACTGCGCGCGATCGACTACCGCGGGTCCGCACGACTCGTCCTGGACGCCCTTCCCCGCAGGGCGGGCGCAAGGCTCGCCCTGCGGGTGGCGGGCGCGGGGCCTGTCGGCCTTCTGGCGTCCAACGTGGACTGCGGACCCGCTCTCACCCTCTTCGGGCTCCCGGCGACACAAGCCCAGCTGTTCAGCGCTCCGGCGGACGGACTCCGCTGCTACACGGCCCTGACCGGCTACGACTCCCATGCCCGCCTGACCGTCGTACACGACGGCTCTCTCCCGGGGATGCCACGCCTGGGCGAGCACTGGGTGGCAGCTGTGAGGGAACTCGCCGACGCGCCCCGGCCCCGTGTTATCTCGGGTGTCGAGCGGGCGACAGGCATGTGAGGCATGTGTCCCTCGGTACAACGCGCCTGACAGATATCTACGGGTTGTTCAGGCACGTACGGCATATTCGAGACGTGGGGCCGATCCCTGACTTTGCTCGGATTGAGCCAAATCGGATGCCATCGTCCGGCGACAGTCAGGAGCGCAGCCGCGCTACTTCCCGGGGCCTCCCTGCTGCTGATCGATACTGCGTACCGAACTGGTCGGCGAAATTTGGCGGCGATGCTGCCCGTTACGGTCGGGCCTGAACCGTTCCCGTCCCCAGAGCGTCCATACGGGCACCTGACACCGTGGAGCCGCCGCACCATGAGCACAGCCATACCGCCATCCTGGCCGCACTGCGCACACGGCGCAGACCCTGCTGCCGACCCCGTTGGCTGCCGCGGCATCCGCATCCCCGGCCACACCGCATGCCTCGCCCACCTGGCCGACGCCGACCGTGGTGCCTACCTGGCCGGCCTGACCCGCGGCACCGACGTCGACCACCGCGGCACCCCCTTCACCGAACTCCTTCTCGACGCTCTCCTCAACGCCCTTCGCGATCCCGCCACCGGACACGCACGCCTCGGCGCCGCCCAGTTCGATTCGGCGACCTTCGCGGGAGAAGCCTGGTTCAAGTCGGCGACCTTCGCGGGTGACGCCGGGTTTGAGTCGGCAACCTTCCAGAGCTACACCACCTTCAGGTCGGCGACCTTCCAGGGCCACGCCCAGTTCAGGTTGGCGACCTTCCACAGCTACACCGGGTTTGAGTCGGCGACATTCCAGGGCGAGGCCCAGTTCAAGTGGGCGACCTTCCAGGGCAACACCGGGTTCGAGTCGGCGACCTTCCAGGACCACGCCGAGTTCACGTCTGCGACCTTCCAGGACTTCGCCGGGTTTGAGTCGGCAACCTTCCAGGACTACGCCGGGTTTGAGTCGGCAACCTTCCAGGACCTCGCCGGGTTCGGGTCGGCGACCTTCCAGGGGGACGCCGGGTTCGAGTCAGCGGTTTTCCACAGCGATGCCAAGTTCGAGTCAGCGGTTTTCGAGCGGTGGGTCAGCCTCGGGCCGCTGGTGTGCGCCGGAAAAGTGGGATTGTCCGGGGCGGTGTTCAACGGCCCCGCGACTCTCTCGTTCGCCACGAACCGTCTGGAGTGCCGCCGGACCCGCTGGATTTCCACGGCCGAGGTGCGACTGCGCTACGCCACAGTGGACCTCGCCCACGCCGTCTTCGAGTACCCCCTCACCATCGCCGCGGAAGCCGACCCCTTCGTACGTCCAGACGGACAGCCGGTGGCGGAACAGGCCCTGGCCGGCGCGCCCGGCGCCGACGCCATGGTGCGGATGGCCTCGCTGCGCGGGGTGGACGCAGCGCATCTGGTCCTCGCCGACGTCGACCTGTCGAAGTGCCTGTTCACCGGGACGGTGCACCTGGACCAGGTGCGACTGGAAGGCGCCTGCTCCTTCGACACGGTCCCGTCCGGTACGCACTGGCGACACGGGCACCCAACACGGTTCACCTCGCGCCATACCCTCGCCGAGGAACACCACTGGCGCGCGAGCCAACCAGCGGCGGCCAGAGGCTGGAAGGCCGCGGTGCCCGGCACCGGACACGCCGGGCCAACGCAGCTGGCACCGGTGTACCGGGCACTGCGCAAGGCGTTCGAGGACAGCAAGAACGAACCAGGAGCCGCGGACTTCTACTACGGCGAGATGGAGATGCGCCGCCACGACCGCACCACAACCTCCCCCGCCGAACGCGGACTGCTGCACACCTACTGGATACTCTCCGGCTACGGCCTGCGTGCCCTGCGGGCCCTGGGCTGGCTCGTGGCCGCCATGCTGATCACCCTCGTGCTGCTGATGGGCTTCGGTCTTCCGAAGGACGACCCGAAGCAGGAGGCGACCGGCACCGTGCCGCCCGGCGGAGGCAAGGTCACCTTCGAGATCGAAAAAGGCGACCCGCAGAACCCCACTGGGAACAGGTTCACCGGCAAGCGCTTCGAGAAGGCCCTGAACGTCACACTCAACTCGGTGGTATTCCGCTCCAGCGGGCAGGACCTGACCACCGCCGGCACCTACATCGAAATGGCCTCCCGCCTCGTAGAACCCACTCTCCTCGCCCTCGCCGTCCTCGCCGTCCGCGGACGTATCAAACGCTGACTTCCTGACCCGACCTGACGGAGGCCCGTGAACCGTTCGACCGAACCGTTTCCGGCCACGTGCCTTACCTGCCTGCACCGCCGATCATGATCTTGAACTGCATAGAAACCCCTCGACTCCTAGATAGTACGGGCGGCCGAACCGGCGGCGGAGGTCGTCCGGTCGGCGCCTTCGCGGAGGCCGGGTCGCCCGCGCTGAGCTCTGAAGTACACGACGGAGCCGGGGATTAAGGCACCCGGCTGAGGTGCACCAGGACCGCGAGACGCCGGTAAGCCCGACCAAGTGCCGGATCTGGCCGGCCCCGGTAGGAACTTGTCAACAGCAAAGGCGTCAGGACTGCCAGGATGGGTATCGTCGGGGGTCAGGACGGGCCCCCTGGTGCCCTCCGGCCGCCGTCCGTATTTCCCGGGCCACGGCACTTTCTTGGGATCCCACACTTTCCAGGAGGCTGTCGCCCGTCGAGCTGACTCCTCGGTGCCTACGTCTGAGCTGGTGTCTTTCGCTTACTCGCTGAGGGTGCGAGCTGTTCCGTCGTCCCGGATGGGCACAGGACGCGGTGCGGCGCCCCGGCGCATCGTCGGACCGTCCGCACCCACCCGCACGTGCACGCTCCCTCGCCGCGCGCAACGCCGCGTCCGACGCCTCGCTGGATCGTCCAAGGGAGCACAGGACAGCCCTCCGGGTTCCGCCCAAGACCGAGCGCGGGAAACTTCATGAGTGACACCTCGGATTTCTGCCCCGCCACCCTCATCAAGGTATGGCGGTACCTGAAGCCCTCCGCGGAGTTTCTGGGTTGTTCGTGGGGGCGACGAGCAGACGAGGGCTGCACCAGCCGCTCGTCGAGGTCTCCGCACAGCAGTGCGTGCAGCAACACCATCGCCCCGTCCGCCTCCGTACGTCCGGTGGACGGGCATCGGGCGGTCGGTGTCCCCATCCCGCCCATCCGGCGCGGAGCCTCTCCGATGCCCTACGGCGTGTCCTGCCTGGTCGGGGCGTCCCGATGGGGAAGCGTGTGCACGGTCCCGGCCCGCCGGGGTCAGGACGGCACGCCTAGATTCCCCACGCAGAGTTTTCTCCCTCCGCGTTCAGGCCAGGTCCTGTCGACGGCACGTGTACGCCCTGAGGCGGGCACATGGGGCCGGCCCCGCACCCGATCTCGTACCGGCCCCGAAGTCGGCCATAACTCCGTACACGTACCCGCCCGCCGACCGAGATGCGGCGGCGAGTACCGCCGTTCGAAGGGACATCCCGGCCCATGCCCGACCCGTCCACCCCGTCCGACCTGCCAGCGCCCTTCGCCGCGTCCGCCGTGCCCGACGCGGGGGCTGCCGCAGCCACCCCTCTCAGGAAGGGTCACGGTCCGGGGGAGCATGACCGCACCGATTCCCGCGTACGCCCTTGTCCGCCGGGGCCCGCGGAGAGCGACAAGGGCAGCGAGATGCCTCTGCTCGGCCAGGTGGCGCGCTGGTCGTTCCGGCACTGCCGGTCGGTGCTCGGTGCTGTGGCCGCTCTTGTCGTGCTGCTTGCCGGTCTGGGGCTCAGCGTAGGGGGCGAATGGTCCAACGGCGGCTACACCGCGGACGGCACAGCCGCGCAACGGGCCGAGACCGCGGCCCGTCAGTTCGGTGCCGGGACACCCGACCTGGTCCTGTACCTCCGTTCCGGCCGGCCGGTCGACTCGCCCGAGGCTGCCGCGCAGGGACGACGGCTGACCGAACTGGCCGCCGCGACGCCCGGGGTCGGCGCCGCGCTGTCTTACTGGAACACCGGGAGGGATCCGCTCCGGTCCGACGACGGCCGGGGCGCCCTGCTGCTCGTCGATCTGGAGGGCGACGAGTCGCGGGCCGCCCGCACCGCGCGGGCCCTGGTGCCGTCCCTGCGGGCCGCCGCCCCCGGGCTCGACCTGGCGGTGAGCGGGCCCGCCTGGGTCAACGTGACCGCGACCGAGCAGGCGGAGCGCGACCTGCTCCGCTCGGAGCTGTTCGTCCTGCCGGTGACGTTCGTGGTCCTGGCACTGTCCTTCCGCTCGTTCAGCGCCACCCTCGTCCCCGCTGCGATCGGCGCGACCGCGGCCTCGGGAGCCCTGGCCCTGCTCGCGGTCGCGACCCGGCTGGTGCCGATCTCGGTCTTCGCCGTGAACCTCAGCTGCGCCCTCGGCTTCGGCCTCGCCGTCGACTACGCCCTGTTCACCCTCGCCCGCTACCGGGAGGAACGCGCCCGCGGCCTGGACGCCGAACAGGCTGTGGGGCGGGCGATGTCCACCACCGGCCGGGCCGTCGTCTTCTGTGCCCTGACCATGGCCTGGTGCATGGCGGGCTTGCTCGTCTTCCCGCTGGGGCTGATCCGTTCCCTCGCGATCGCCTCGCTGATCGTCGTCGCGTTCTGCGCCGTCGGCACCCTGCTCCTCCTTCCTGCCCTGGTCGCCGCTCTGGGCGGCAAGCTCGACGGCACGCGCCCGCCGCGTCGCGGACCCTGGCGCCGTGGCTCTGGCGACCTCTCGGTCAGCCCGGCCTGGCGACGGGCGGCCGTCGCGGTCACCGCACGGCCCTGGCTGTGGGGAACGGCCGGGGCCGTCCTCCTGCTCGGCCTGGCCCTGCCCGTCGCGGGGCTGCGGCCCGCGCTGACCGACGAGTCCATCCTCCCGCCCACCGCCGAGGCCCGGACGGCGGCCGCGGCCGTCCGCGCGGACTTCCCCTTCGCGCCGGAACGGCAGCTGACCGTGGTGCTGCCCCGGACGGACGCAGCTTCCCGGGCCGCCGAACTTGACGCTTACGCCCGCACGTTGGCCGCACTGCCCGGCGCGGCGCGCGTGAGCACGGCGGCAGGCGAGTACGCCGGGGGGCGGCGCGTCGCGGAACGACAGACGGAAGCGGCCCCTCGCCCCGGAACCCTGGTCACGGTCTTCGGCGCGGACCCGGTCCAGTCCTCTCAGACCGGCGCTCTGGTCGACGCCGTACGCGCCACCCCGGCCCCGGGCGCGGCCTTGGTGACCGGGACGGCCGCCCACCTCGACGACACCCGACAAGCCGTCACGGACGCGCTCCCCTGGTGGACGGGGCTAACCTTGTGCGGAGTGTTCATCATGCTGCTGCTGTTCACCAGGAGCCTGCTGGTGGCGCTCAAGGCCGCCGTCCTGGGCGCGCTCAGCATCGGCGCCGCCCTCGGCCTGATGGTCCTGCTCTTCCAGCGCCTCCAGGTCCTCGGACCGCCCGCCACAGGAGGGGCGAGCACGCTCGAGATCACCATGCCGCTGCTCGCCGCCGCGCTGGCCTTCGGGCTGTGCGTGGACTACGAGGTCTTCCTCGTCTCCCGCATGGCGGAGCAGTGGCAGCGCACCCGGCAGAACACGACCGCCATCGTCTTCGGCATCGAGCACACGGGCCGCCTGTTCACCGCCGCGGCACTGGTGGTCGCCGTAAGCATGGGCGCGCTGATGCTTTCCCAGATCAGCCTCCTGGTGGTGCTGGGCGCGACGATGGCGGCCATCGTCCTCATCGACGCGACCGTCGTACGGGGCGTCCTGGTCCCCGCGTTCATGCAACTGGCCGGACGGGCGAACTGGTGGTCACCGCGGCCGCCCGGCCGGGCAGCGCCCACCACGACTCCCGTACCCGCCAAAGCACGGAACCGGTGACCGCGGCCACGACACGACCGATCCGACGACACTCTGGAACCGCGGCGGGACAGTGCGCCAGCGCACGAACACGCAGGGAGTGGGTAGGGTGCCGGGCCGGGGTCAGCCTCATGTGCTCCTTGCCCCGGCCCGGCTGTCTGGCGGGCCCTTGCTCCGCCCGACTGGCCTCTGAGGCGAGCGGTGAGTGTCGGCACCCTGGTCATGCACAGTCTGCGAGGCCACAGCAGTCAGCCTCCGACATCAGCTGGCTGAAATAGTGACGCACCGTTTGGGTGACTTTGCCTCTCTGGTGACCAATAGTCGTGTGTGGGACAGGGAGGCTTGCTCTCTAGATTCTTCCTCGCCCTGTCTCTGGAGCTTGCTTTGTCTGCCTCTGCTCACACTTCCCCATCCGCTCGCGAGTCGCAGAGTCTGGCGCCTGATGGGGTGGCGGTGGTGGGAATCGGTCTACGGCTCCCGGGCGGGATCCGCTCGTTGGACATGCTGTGGACGGCGTTGGCCGATGGCCGGGACTTGGTGGAGGAAGTACCAGAGGACCGATTCGACGTCGGCTCCTTCGTGGCCGGCGGTCCTGCAGTGGCGGGCAAGTCCTGCACCGCAGCAGCAGGGCTCCTGGACGACATTGCCTCGTTTGACGCCGACTATTTCGGGATCTCCCCGAAGGAGGCCGCCCAGATCGATCCGCAGCACCGGCTGGTCCTGGAGTGCGCGGCGGAGGCAATCGACAACGCCGGTCTCGATCCCGCGGCTCTCGCCGGCAGTGACGCGGCCGTGATGATCGGGTTGTCCTCGCACGACTACGGTGATCTGCAGCAGCGTCGGCTGCGCGAGTTCAACGCCTACAGCATCGCCGGGACGGCGGCCTGCAATGCGGCCAACCGTCTGTCGTACTTCTTCGACCTGCACGGTCCTTCCCAGGCTGTGGACACCGCTTGCTCTTCGGCGCTGACGGCCGTGCATCTCGCCTGCGAGGCACTGCGTTCGGGACGCAGCCACCTGGCACTGGCCGGAGGTGTCAACGTCCTTCTCAACCCTGCGGGCTTCGCGGGCTTCTCCCAGGCCTCGATGCTGTCCCCCACGGGCAAATGCAGGCCCTTCGCCGCCGCGGCCGACGGGTTCGTGCGGGCGGAAGGCGCCGGGGTGCTGGTGCTGAAGCCTTTGGCCGAGGCGGTGAAGGATGGAGACCGAATCCACGGGGTGATCGCCGCCAGCGCCGTGAACAGCGACGGGCGTACCGCTGGGCTGGCGCTGCCCAGTGCCGACTCACAGGCGGCGCTGCTCAAGCAGGTGTACGCCCGGGCGGGCATCGGTCCGCAGGATGTCGCTTACGTCGAGGCGCATGGCACGGGGACGCAGGCTGGTGACCCGATCGAGTGCCGGGCGTTGGGACAGGTGCTGGGTACGATGCGCGAGAACGGACCATTGCCGGTGGGCTCGCTGAAGTCCAACCTTGGCCACCTGGAGGCCGCATCGGGCGTGGCGGGGTTGCTGAAAGGGTTGCTGGTGCTGCGGGAGCAGCGGATTCCCGGGACGCTGCACATCCATCCGCTGAACCCGTCGATCGACTTCGAAGGGCTGGGCCTGGATCCGGTGGGCTGCGACCGGCCTCTGGGCGGGGTCGACCGTGGTGTGGTCGGGGTGAACTCCTTCGGGTTCGGTGGCGCCAACGCACACGTCGTCCTCGCTCCCGCCCCGGATACTCCGACGCAGCGGGCCAGCGGAGCTGGCACCGCGGATGGGACGCACAAGTCGCAGCCGAAAGAGACCGGCCGGTTGCCGGTGGTGGTGTCGGCACGGACACCTCAGGCGCTGAACGAGGCGGTCCACACCTGGGCGGAGTTGTTCGAGTCCCAGGAGCGTGGTGACGCGGCCCGTGCACAGTTCTATGACACGGCGTTCACCTCCTGCCAGCGGCGAGCAAAGCACGCGTACCGGGTCGCGGTACTGGCCGCGGGTCCGGCCGACGCGGCGAAGGCGCTGCGGACGGTGGCCGCGGGAGAGCCTGCCCCGGCAGCTTTCTCGGGCAGCGCGGCGCCCCGTGGCCGGATCGGCTTCGTCTTCAGCGGCAACGCGTCCCAGTGGGTCGGTATGGGAGCACAACTCCTTCAGGAGGAGGCGGCTTTTGCCCAGGAAGTGGCGGCCGTCGACTCCGAGCTGACGCCGCTATTGGGCTGGTCGGTGCTGGAGGAACTGGCCTCACCTTCCGATCCCGCCCGGTGGGACCGAACCGAGGTGGCGCAGCCCGTGCTGTTCGCCTTGCAAGCCGGATTGGTGGCCTCCCTCGCGGTCCGGGGAATCGAGCCCTGCGCCGTGGCGGGGCACAGCGTGGGGGAAGTAGCCGGCGCCTACAGCGCCGGTGTCCTGAGCCGCGAGCAGGCGTGTCAGGTGATCGCCGCCCGCAGCCGGGCCCAGGCGTCGACGGCCGGTACAGGCCGGATGGCGGCAGTCGGCCTCGGGGAGGATCTCGCCCGGCGGCGGCTGGCCGAGGCGGACTATGCCGGGCGGCTGGTGGTGGCCGCAGTCAACTCCGACCAGGACGTGACGGTCGCCGGTGACAGCGCAGTACTTGCCCAGCTGGGGACGGCGCTGGACGAGGAGGGCATCTTCTTCCACGACCTCGGCCTGGACTACGCCTTCCACAGCCCCGCGATGGACGGTCTGGGGGAGCCGCTGAAGGCGGCCCTGGCCGACCTGAGTCCCCGGCGCGGCCGCATTCCGATGATCTCGACTGTCACGGGGGTTGCGGTGACCGGCCGGGACCTGGGCGAGGCGTACTGGTGGAGCAACGTCCGCGAGCCGGTCCGCTTCTCCCAGGCCCTGACCGTCCTGACAGGCGAGGAAGTGGGGTGTGACGTGCTGGTGGAGATCGGCCCGCATCCTGTGCTGGCAACCTACCTGCGCCGGGCAGGCGCAGGGACGTCCAAGATCGCCGTCGTGCCGACGCTCTCACGAACAGCCGCTGGCGCGGCGGCGCTGGACCGGGTGCAGGCCCAACTCCTTGCGGTCGGTGCGCAGGTGGACGGGGAGCGCTTCTTCCCGCGACCCGGACGGGTCGCGGATGTACCGGCCTACCCGTGGCAGCGTGAACGGTACTGGAACGGCAGCCCCACCTGGTGGCTGGAGGATGCCGACGCCGACGAGCGTTCCGGAAGCAGGCATCCCCTGCTCGGCACCCGGCAGCCGGTCGCCGTTCCCTCCTGGCGGCAGCGGTTTGATGCGGGCATGGCCGTATGGCTGGCCGATCACACGGTGGCGGGTTCCGTGGTCTTCCCGGCAGCCGGGTACATCGACATGGCGCTGTCCGCCGGCCGTGCTGTTCTGGACGCCCCCACCGAGGTGTCGAACCTGGCGATCGGCAGGGCGCTGACCTTGCCGTTCGGCGACCCGAACGCGGACGTCAGTGTGTCGGCGACCCTGAACACCGACGGGGCTTTCACCGTCGCCGGCCGCGCTGATGACGCGGGCGACTGGAGCGAGCACGCCCGCGGCCGGGTACGCCGCCTGCTGCGCGAGCAACCACCTGCCCTCGACGTTGACGCCATCCGCTCCCGGCTGACCGGTTCCCTGCCGGTCAGCGAGCACTACGGCGCCTGCGCCCGTGCCGGCCTGCCGTACGGGCCCGCGTTCCAGACCCTGACCGCGCTCGGCACCGGCGACGGCGAGGTCTTGGCCTCGTACGAAGCCATGGTGGTGCCGGGCCCGGGCCACCAGGCGCACCCCGCCATCCTCGACGGAGCTCTGCAGGCGGGGCTTCCCTTGCTCGCTGACGCCGTCAAGGGCGCACCGGTCCTCTTTCTGCCGTCCGGATTCGACAGGGTGCGCTGCTGGCAGGCGATGCCCACGACCGGTGTGGTCCATGTCCGGGCGCAGTCGGTCACTGACCGCGAAGCCGTCTGGGACGTGACGGTCGCCACCCCTGACGGGCACGTAGCGCTGGAACTGACGGGCTGCCGGATGCGGCGCTTCGATGCGGGCTCGCGCCGCGAGCCGGCCTTGCTCGCGGACGTCGTGCGCGCCGCTCCTCTGGGCGGTGAAGCGGTGGAGCCCTCACCTCTGCCGTCTCCGCAGACCGTGCGGGCTGCTTGCGCGGACCGGATGAACGAGTTGGCGCAGCAATGGCGGGCACAGCCCAATGCGCATGTCGAGCGTCTGCTTGAGCTCGTCAGCCATTTCACGGCCGCTGCCATGAGGGAACTGCTCCCCGGCCAGGACAAGTTCACCCTCAAGCACCTCGTCGCAGCCGGGGTCGAAGCCAAGCACACGCGGCTGCTGCAGGTTCTTCTGGCAACGGCCACCGAGCAAGGTCTGCTCAGCGCCGAGAAGGACGGGCACTGGCGCCTGGTGAGTGAACCGGACCCACAGCGGGTGTTCGCCGCGCTGCTGCAGGACGCACCGGGCGATGCCACGGCACTGCTGTCCTACGGCGTCTGCGGAAACAGCCTCGCCGCTGTGCTGTGTGGCCGCCGCGATCCGCTGGAGCTGCTGTTCTCCGAAGCCGATGCGCTCGCCATGCGGTTCTACGACTCCACCCTGAAGGTGCAGAAGTTCGGTGCCCTGGCTGAATGCGTACTGCGGGCACTTCTGGCCGAGTGGCCTGCAGACCGCCCCCTGCGCATCCTGGAGGTCGGGGCTGGAACCGGCGGATTCACCGGTCTGCTGCTGTCCCATCTGCCACCTGAACTGGCCCGCTACACCTTCACCGACGTCTCCTCGGGCTTCTTCCGCCAGGCCCAGCAGCGCTTCGAAGCGCACGACTTCGTCGACTACCAGGTTCTGGATCTGAACGCTGACCCTGTCGGCCAGGGCTTCACACCAGGCTCCTTCGACGTGGTGATCGCGTTCAACGTCCTGCACGCCACCGATGACCTGACCGCCGCCCTGCGGCGCATCGCCGACCTCCTCACCGACGGCGGCCACCTCCTGGCCCTGGAATCGCACCGTCACGACTTGCTGGCCCCGATCTTCGGCCTCCTGGACTCCTTCTGGACCGCGACCGACACAGCGCTGCGCGCCGAAGGGCCCCTGCTGGAACGGGACCGTTGGCCAGACCTCCTGCACTCCTGCGGCTTCACCGGCACCGTCCAGACCGGCGACCAGGAATCTCCCGATGGTCTCCTCTCCCTCATCCACACCGCCCGCCAGCCCCGCCCCGCAACTGAATCCGCCAGCGCGGGAACCGTCGTGAACAGCGAGGGACGGGATACCCGGCGGTGGGTGGTGGGCAGTCTGTCCTCCACCCGTGCTGCGGAGAGGCGAACCCGGGAAGTCGCTGGGGAGCTGGAGAGGTCTTGTGCCGGTCCGGTACGGGTGGTGGAGGCCGGTGCCGACCGTGCGCACTGGGCGACATGGCACACCGAGGACGCCGTGCCGACGGACATCGTGCTGATCTCCGGGCCGGACAGCACGGCATCTGCCCAGGAGGAGACGGAGGAAGCAGTCCGCCACCTGGCGGTGCTACGGACGATGAGCACGGTCAGTGAGCAGTTGCCGCCAGGATCGAAGCTGAACCTGTGGCTGGTTGCTCCCTGGGCCTCCGGTACCTTGTGCCCGGCTCCTGTTCCCGGGCCTGCGGCTGCCCTGTGGGGAGGGGCCCGGACCCTGGCGAATGAGCAGTTGCGACTGACCGTACGCAAGATCGCCCTGGCGGTCCCGGAAGACACTGAGAGCAAGGCTCGTGTGCTGCAGCGCCTTGCCAGGGAAATGCTGGCCTGCCCGGCTCAGGACGAAGTGTTCCTCACCGCCGGCGGCCGGTTCGCCGCCGTCGTCAGGCAGGTCCAGCCGCCGAGCCTGCTCAGCCGCGGCAGCGCGTTCACCCTCGCGGTGCACGAACCAGGGCTGCGCTACCGACTGCGCTGGGAGAAACGGGACGTACCGGTGCCGCAGCAGGGACAAGTCGTCGTGCAGGTTGCCGCGGCTGCGCTGAACTACCGCGACATCATGGTGGCCACCGGCCTGATTCCGCCCAGCTCCCCGTTCCCCGGCGCCGCTCCCGTCGGCGGTGAGTGTGCCGGTGTCGTCAGTGCGGTGGGAGCCGGCGTCACCCACCTGCGCGTGGGCGACCGCGTCTTCGGAGTGGGGCAGGGCTGCTTCGGTTCCCACGTCGTCGCCCATGCCGACTGGCTCATGCCCATCCCGCGGGACATGCCTTACGAGGCAGCGGCCACGCTGCCGATCGTCGCCTTTACCGTGCAGCACAGCCTGCACCGTGTCGCCCGCCTGGCGGCCGGAGAAACGGTGCTGGTGCACGGCGCCGCCGGAGGGGTGGGCCTGGCTGCCCTGCAGTACGCCCAATCGGTAGGTGCTGAGGTCATCGCCACGGCCGGCACGCCCGCCAAGCGGGACCTGCTGCACCTGCTGGGCGTCCAGCATGTCCTGGACTCGCGCAGCCTCCACTTCGCGGAGCAGATCCTCGATCTGACCGGCGGCCAGGGCGTCGACGTCGTCCTCAATTCGCTGGCGGGAGAGCCCATGGTCCGCAGCCTGAACCTCGTCAAGCCCTACGGTCGGTTCGTGGAACTGGGCAAGCGTGATCTGCTGGCGGACACCTCGCTCCCACTGGGGCCGTTTCTGCGGAATCTCTCCTTCCACTCCGTGGACGTCCTGCCCCTCATGACCGGCAACTCGGCAATGGCCCAGGCCCACTTCGCCGCGATCACCGATGCTGTGACCCGGAAGACGTACATGCCTCTGCCCCACCGCGCCTACCCGGCTGCCCGCATCGGTGAAGCGTTCACCTGCCTGCAGCACTCGCGGCACATCGGCAAGGTCGTCATCACTTTCGACGATGACGTGCCCGTCCATGTCACCGACGAACCAGGTGCCCTGGACGCGGCGGCGACCTATCTGATCACCGGCGGCCTGGGCGGATTCGGCGCCGCCACCGCCCGCCACCTGGCGGCCCGCGGAGCCCGCCACCTGACCCTGATGAGCAGGCGCGGCTCCAGCTCCCCCGAAGCACCCGGCCTCATCGCGGACCTTCGTGCCGCAGGCGCCGACGTCACCGTGCACGCCGCCGACGCCGCAGACGAAGCTGACCTGCGCCACATCCTGGACACAATCGACGCCTCCGGCCGCCGTTTGGCCGGAATCGTCCACGCCGCAATGGTTCTCGACGACGCGCCACTGAGCGAACTGAGCGACGACCGCCTCCGCGCCGTCATCAGCCCCAAGATGACCGCAGGCCGGCTCCTGGACGCCCTGACCCGCCAGCGGGAACTCGACTTCTTCATCGTCTACAGCTCCGCATCCGCGCTCGCCGGCAATGCCCGACAAGCCCCCTACGTCGCCGCCAACTACGCACTCGACACCCTCATGCGCGAGCGGCACCGCCACGGCGACCACGGGCTCGCCGTCCAGTGGAGCGTGATCGCCGACGCCGGTTTCGTCGACCGCGAAGGACGCGTGGCCGAGCTTGACGCCTACGGGCTCAAGCCCCTGACCGCGAAGGAGGCACTGGCCAAACTCGACCGACTCCTCACCCACTCCAGCAGCCCCGTCGTCAGCGTCGCCCATGCCGACTGGAAGCAACTGCATCGCGTCCTGCCCAACCTGAGTGCACCCCGAACCGCACACCTGCTGCCCGAGCAGAGCGACACCGAGGCCACAGACCTCCTGCACCACGCACTCACGGACGCCTCCTGCGAACAAGCCCTCACCATCGTCGAAGACACGCTCGCGGACCTGCTGGCCTCCGTCCTGCAGAGCACAGCCGAGCGCATCGACCGCACCCGCCGCCTGGACCTGCTGGGCATGGACTCCCTGATGGCCCTCGAACTCACCGTCCAAATCCAGCAACGCATCGGCATCGATGTCCCCGTCGTCGAGCTGGCCCAGGCCGAAAGCCTCAAGGCACTGGCCCAGCGCCTCACCAGCCGTCTCACCAAACCCGACCACAACTGACCCGCCCGAAAGGAAGCCGGCCTTGCACCCCCCGCACGGCGCTACCCGCTACGGGCAGCCCTCCCTCACCCCGCTGACCCACCGGCCGGACGCAACCATGCGCCTGTACTGCCTGCCGCCCGCAGGACTTGGCCCCAGCTTCTACGCCCGATGGGCAGCGCTCCTTCCCTCCACCGTGGAGCTGTACGCCATCCAGCTGCCCGGCCGGGAAGCCTTGAACGACCAGCCCTCCCTCACCGACCCGCGACAGCTCACCACCGCACTCGCCAACGAGATCGCCAACACCGACGACGATGGCCTCTTCGCCATCTTCGGTCACAGCCTCGGCAGCCTCCTCGCCTACGAGACCGCCCGGCGACTGGTCCGCACCCACCAACGTCGGCCCGCCCTGCTGGCCCTGTCGGCCATGCCCGCCCCGCACGCCAGATCCCTCTCCAGCGAACTGAGCCTGCACCTGTCCGGACAAAGATCCATGGATGATGCCATGAGCATGATCAGGCAGTTTCTGCCCGCCAGGGTGATACAAAACCCCACGGCGCTCACCCTCGCCTGCACTCCGCTCCTCGCCGACGTGGTGTTGGCGCTGCATCACGCCCACCAGGACGAGCCGCCCCTGGATATCCCCTTCGCCGTGTACGGAGGCGCAAGCGACCCCCTCGTCACTGCGGAAGACCTGCGAGCCTGGAGCGACCTCACCACCCTGCCCCTCACCCCACGCCTCTTCCCCGGCGGCCACATGTACACGACGGAACAGGCGCCCGCCCTGACCGACAGACTGCACAAGGACCTGCTCGCCGTCGCCCGCTACGCCACCGCCCCATGACACCCGCACAGGTCACGCACCGCTACGCGCTGCCGGTCGCCCGCGGCTCACCGGTGGGCGGCAACCGGCACCCTCGGCTTGGGCCTGTTCATCCTCGGCACAGAACTGACCATCTTCTTCGGCTCAGCGAACTCGCCGCCCACGTCATGCACGCAACATCGACAACAGGCTGACGCCACACGCTCCGTCAGTTTGTCGACGCCCCCGAACCTTGAGTGGTTCACCAAGCGCCGCCCTGGTGGGCGCGGAGTGAATGTCGAGATTCAGGTGGGCACTTGTCCCCGAAAGAACCCCTGATGAACGGAGAACGGTCACCTGATCGAGGACGCTGACGGCGTGTCGGTTGCGGTTCTGAACGATGGCGCTGGGTGCCGATGGGACATGAGGGGACCCGTGGCCTAAGGTCGCAGGGCGGCTGCCGTGACGCCGGTTTGCGTTGCGGCGTTCCCCACTCACCACAGGAGTAACAGCCAGCCACTGTTCCGGGAGCGGGCGAAACGGGAAACTGCGGTGGCGTCAGGATTCGCGAGGGATGCGAAGCATCACGGTGACCGTCTCGTGTACGAGCCGCTGAAGAGCAAGGTGGAGTGCCTACCACGCGAGACATTGGAGGGCAGGAGAGAACCGCGGTGCGCGTTATCCCGGCCGGGTTCACGGTCCCGTCCCGGGGGAAGACCGGCTAGTACGGCATGGTGGGGCCCGGCCTTCCGGAGGGCGCGGGGACTCCGTTCCCCTGGACCATCACGATCCAAGACCCCCCGGTGTCCCGAACCCGGGGTAGTGACTCGGTACCTTGTCGGCCGATTCCGCGCAAGTGGAGGCTTGATCAGTAGTTGCGGACGGCAGACAGGGCTGGGCTTCGGAGCGGCGGCACAAAGGCGCACAACTCGCCACGGCCGCAATCGGGTGACGGAGACAGAAGCAACCTTGGTGCGAGGTCTCGGAGGCTGCCGAGAGGCACGCAGAATCCGTCCGCTGTCGGCTGGCTGTTTGGAACGCAGGGGGCCAGGGGTGTAGCGGCTGCGGCCGTGATCAGGCCAGACAGGGCGACCAGAGTGCCGGTTGTGAGGATGGCTCCGCGGATGGTGTTGCGCATGGGTCCCTCCTAATCGCACCCCACCGGAGGAGGCGCTCAGCCAAGCAGAACCGATGCCAGACGTATGCGCATCTGGTCTGCGCCGGACGGCCTAACGGCTTGACCAGACCAACAAGAAGCCTCTACGGCAACCGAGTGGTGGACGCCGCTGTCGTGACACTCCCGGCGCGGAGGGCGTCGACGGCGAGGCGGGCGGTGGTTCCGATGACGGCGTCGACGGAGGGGAGGGTGGCTGCGGGGTTGACGGCGCGGGTGAAGACCGCGATGGCGTAGCGGCCGCCGTCGGGGTATTCGATGACGCCGACCTCGTTGCGCACGGTGGGCAGGCTTCCGGTCTTTCCCGCGACGTGCACGTCGTCGAAGGGGAACCCGGCGGCCATGCGGTGGGGCCAGACCTGGAGGCCGAGGAGGCGGCGGATCGCCGCGCAGCCTTCGGGGCTGCAGGCTTCGTCGCGCCAGAGGGCGCAGAGGAGGCGGGTCATGTCGCGGGGGGTGCTGCGGTTGGTGCGGGCGGGATCCAGCGCGCGGAGGCGGGCGATGACGCGAGGGTCGGCCAGGGCCGGCGCGCCGACCGGGCCGACGTCTTCACGGATGGTGGCGAGCGTATGGGCGAAGGTGTGGACGGCGCGGGTGTGAGTGAGGCCCAGGCGGGTGGTGGCGGCGTTGACGGCATCCAGGCCGACCCGTTCCAGGATCACTTCGGCAGCGGCGTTGTCGCTGACGGCCATCATGAGGTAGGCAGCGTCACGCAGGGAGATGCGGACAGGGTCGAGCATGACGGCCAGGCCCGTGGGGCCGGCGGCCCGGCCGTCGGTGGCGCATTCGACCTGCTCGGTCAGGTCCAGCAGCCCCTGTTCTGCTTGCTGGTGGAGGGCGAGGAGCAGGCAGAGCTTGTGAACGCTGGCGGTGACGACGGCACCGTCGGCGTTCGCGTTGACCTCTGCGCCGCTGTCGATGTCGACGGCGTGCAGCCAGCCGGTGGCGCAGGCTTCACTGAAAGCGCTATGGATCTGCTGGAGGGTGCGGTTCACAGCCAGTACTCCGATGCCGGGCGCAGATGAAGGGGGCGCGGGGGCGGATCGGTGGACACTGCGGCAGTGTTCCACAGCGCCCGGGGAACTGCGTCGGCGAAGGCGTGGATGGCGGTGTCCTTGCGGCCGTGGGGCCAGGCGACCGAGTAGCGCCAGGCGAGCGGGGCGCCCGCGAGAGGGCGCCAGACGACCTCGGAGCTGGGTGAGCCGGCAGCGGTACCGCGGTCCGGGGGGCTGAAGGCGACGGCGTTCACCGAGAGGATCAGCCCGTGGACGAAGCTGTCGCCCTGGCCGTGCCGGAGGCTGTCGGGAGTGTAGCCGTTGCGGGCACAGGTGGTGAGCAGGTCATCGTAGACGGCCGGTGCGTCGGCGCGAGGGAAGAGAACCAGGCCGAGTCCGGTGAGGGATGCGAGCGGGACCTCGTCGCGTGCGGCCAGCAACGAGGCGCGCGGCAGCAGCACCCCCAGCTCACAGCGCAGAACCGGGCCAAGCTCCAGTCCGGCCACGTCACAGGGGTGGTGGATCAGCCCCACTTCCAGGTCGTGCGAGGCGAGACGGGCGAGCTGATCGGTGGTGGACAGTTCCTCGAGCTCCAGCTCCACGCTGGGGTGGTGCTGGTGCAGGTCGGCCAGGATGGCGGCGACGGTCTCCCTGGCGAGCCCTGATGGCAGTGCGGCGCGCAGCAGCCCGCTCTGACCGTCCTTGATGCGGGTGGCGCAGGCCAGGAACTCTTCGGAACGGTCCAGTAGCGCTCTGGCCTCTTCGAGGAGCAGCGCGCCGCTTCGGGTGATGGTGACCTGGCGGCTGCTGCGGTCGAACAGACGGACTCCGAGTTCTCTCTCCAGGCGCTGCATGCGCTGTGACAGGGGTGGCTGAGCCATGCCCAGGCGCGCTGCCGCCCGACCGAAATGTCTTTCTTCTGCAACAGCGACAAAGCACCGCACATGCCCGATGAGGTCCACAAGCAGCAATAATATCAAAAGGTGATCGGTGGCTCATCAATATTGATATTGGACATGTGGGCCAGCCTAGTGCTCAGCTCAGGTCATGCCACCCCCGCTTCCCGCTTCAGCGCTCATCTTGGTGTTCGCGGTCGGTCTC
Source organism: Streptomyces sp. WZ.A104 (assembly GCF_002382885.1). Classification (GTDB taxonomy): domain Bacteria; phylum Actinomycetota; class Actinomycetes; order Streptomycetales; family Streptomycetaceae; genus Streptomyces. The sequence goes on along the minus strand of NZ_NWVL01000007.1, from coordinate 142,546 downwards.
CTCGCCTGCGCACTGGCGGCCGCACCCCGCCCCAGGCCCCGGCCGCCGCGGTGCCCGGCCGCCCATCGCGCGCCGATCACCCACACCCGCGCCCGCACCGCTGCACCGAAGCCCATGGCCGGGCACAGCACCGTGCCGGGACGTCTGGGCCTCGGCACCGGTCATGGCCTGAGAAACGGCCCGGCCGTTGCGAGCGCCGCGCTTCGTACGAGCAGCTGCTGTTCGACTCCCACGCCAACACCCTTCGCGAACCAGCACCGCTGGAACACGGACAAGGAACCCGAGATGCCCGAATCCGAACACGCCACCGCGAGCCGCGAGCGGCCCCGCTTCCTCCGGCCCGCCGTGGCAGCGGCCGTCGCCATCGTTTGCGCTGTGACCGCCGGCAGCGCGTACGCCACCCAGTGGGGGCCTTTCGCGCCCGAGATACCGGAGGTCGATCCGGCAGCCGTCGCCCAGGCCCGGGCCTTCCTGGCGGACTGGGCGGGGGGCCGCATGGAAAGCGCGGGCGCCCGCACCACCAGCCCCGACGAGGCGCAGAACGTCCTGCGTAACTTCACTACCGGGCTGGACATCAGCAGGCCGAAACTGGCTGCCGCCGCGGCGAGCGCGGCAACGGGCGGAGCCGTCACCGTCCCCTTCACCGCGAAGATGCCCGTCACCGACCTCGGCACCTGGTCCTACGACTCGGAAATCCCGGTGCGCCGCCAGGAGGACGGCTCATGGAAGATCGACTGGTCCCTGCCACTGGTCCATCCGAAGCTGAGCAGCACCGACAAGTTCCGCCTCACCCGCGAGGACACCGGCGCCCCCCAGGTCACCGACCGCACCGGCGCCCCCATGCCCCCGGAAACGAGCCCTTCGCTCAAGCCCGTGATCGACCAACTCGGCACAACCGCCGGAGCCGGACCACGCGGCTCGATCGAACGCGTCGACCGAACCACCGGTGAAGTCACCGCCACCGAAGCGAGGTTCGGCACAAAGACCGGCGCATCCGCCGACCGGTCCGTCCAGACCACTCTCGACCCGGCATGGCAGGTAGCCGCGGACCGTGCCCTGGCGGCCGAGGCCGACGGCAAGGACGCTGCGCTCGTCGCCCTGCGCATCGACAACGGTGAGATCGTCGCCGTTGCAAACTCCCCGGCCTCGGGCTTCAACCGGGCGCTCTCCGGCACCTACGCCCCCGGCTCCACGTGGAAGATCGTCACCACCGGCGCACTGCTGCTCAAGAACGCCGTGGCGCCAGGGGACATCGTCGACTGCCCCAAATACCTCACCGTCGGGAAGGAGTTCCACAACGTCGAGACCTCCGAGTTCCCGGGCGCCAGCTTCCGCAAGAACTTCACCGAATCCTGCAACACCGGGTTCATCAGCCTCCGCAACAAGATCGGTGACAGCGAACTCGGCAAAGTCGCCAAGAACTACTTCGGCGTCGGCCAGGAGTGGCACACGGGTATCCCGTCCTTCGACGGTTCCGTCCCGGTCCCCGGCGACCAGACGGAGAAGGCCGCCTCGATGATCGGACAGGGCAAGGTGCTCGGCAATCCGCTGACCATGGCATCCATAGCCGCGACCGCCGCCTCCGGGACCTTCCACCAGCCCACCATCACCGACGGCGCCAAGGACACGACCAAGACCACCGCCCTGCCCCGGGCGGTCGTCACCCAGCTGCGCTCACTGATGCGGGCCACAGTCACCGACGGCACCGCCCGGGGCTTGGCGGGCCTGCCCGGGGACATCGGCGCGAAGACCGGCACCGCCGAGGTCAGCGAGAGCGCCCCCAACAACGGATGGGTCGTCGCCACCCGCGGCAACGTCGCGATCGCCGTCGTCGTCGAAGGCGGCGTCACCGGCGGGGCGTCCGCAGTGCCCGTAGCCCGCCACCTGCTGGAAGCCGTGCCCCAGGACCCGTCCTGACCCGACCCGGCACCCTTCCCACCGTGGCGACCCTGCCTACGAAAGTTCCAAAGAGACCATGAACAACAAGACCCTGCGGCATGTGGCCGTCCTCTGCGGAGCACTGCTGTTCGCCGTGCTCGCCCGGGCGACCTGGATCCAGTTCGTCACCGCCAAAAGTCTGGACGAGCACCCGACCAACCGGCGCTCACTCATAACGGAGTTCAGCGAACCCCGCGGCGACATCATCGTCGGCGGACGGCCGATCACCGGCTCGACGAAGACACCGGGCTCCGACCTCCTCCACAAGCGCGTCTACACCGACGGGCCGATGTACGCGCCGGTCACCGGATACCTCTCCCAGGCTCAAGGCGCCACCCTCCTGGAAGGAGTCCACCGCGACATCCTCAACGGCAAGGACACCCGCCTGCGGACCAACTTCCTCGACACCCTGACAGGGAAGAGACCGGCGGGCGGCAACATCATCACCACCATCCACCCCGGAGCCCAGAAGGCCGCCTACCAAGGGCTGACCCGCCTGGGGGCCAAGGGTGCGGTCGTCGCGCTCGACCCCCGCGACGGCAAGATCCTCGCCATGGCGAGCACCCCGTCCTACGACCCCTCCGCCTTCGCCGGCGACTCACTCAAGGAGGGCGAGGAGTTCACGCGCCTCGATGAGGACAAGGACAAGCCGCTGAGCAACCGGGCGCTGCGCGAGGCCTACCCGCCCGGCTCCACCTTCAAGATCCTCACCGCGGCCGCCGCCCTCGAACACGGCACAATCACCGACACCGACGCTCCCTCCGGCATCCCCTCCCCCTATCAGCTGCCCGACAGCTCGAGGAAGATCGGCAATGTGGTGCCGGACGCCCAGTGCGACAAGGTTTCCATGAAGACGGCCCTGCAGTGGTCCTGCAACAACGTCTTCCTGGATGCGGCGCTGAAGACCGGCGGCGCCAAGATGCGCGAGACCGCCGAGAAGTTCGGCTTCAACCAGGAACACTTCCTGCCCGTCCGCGCCTCCGCCGCAACCTACCCCAACAAGCTCGACAAGCCCCAGACCGCACTCACCGGCATGGGCCAGGGAAGCCTGACCAGCACACCCCTGCAGATGGCCATGGTTGCAGCCGGCATCGCCAACAACGGCACCGTCATGAAGCCCTTTCTGGTCGAGCAGATCCAAGCCCCCGACCTGTCCGTCATCGACAAGACCACCCCCGAAGCCCACGGCCAGGCAGTCTCCGAACGCACCGCGCGAAAGGTGCAGGACATGATGGAGCACGCCGTCCGCGAGGGAACCGCCGAGGGAGCACACATCCCCGGAGTGACCGTCGGCGGGAAACCCGGCACAGCCGAACACGGCATCGACGTGGACGACGAACGCCCCTACGCCTGGTTCGTCTCCTACGCCAAACAGAAGGACGGAACCTCACCCGTCGCGGTAGCCGTGTTCATCGACCCCAAGGACATGAACATCGCCCCTTCCAGCATCGGAGGCGGCCGCCTCGGCGCACCCATCGCCAAAGCAGTCATGAACGCCGTACTGAAGTCAGCCTCATGAATCCGGCGGCGTGCGGGAGGCCCGCGTCAAGAGCGTGAGCCCTCCACGGACGTGCCGAGGCCTCATGGGCGAGGCCGAATACGAAGGAGTGAAGCGTGTCATTTGAGATAGCTCTGGTCGTGGGTGCCCTTGGCAGTCTGCTGATCGCCGTGATCACGTGGGCGCTCGGCCTCCCACGGCGCGCCTCCCAACGGCGCGTTGCCGCACTGGGCTGGCTGTGGGCAGCCGGCGTCGTGGGCCTGACGTTCGGTACCGGACCCGGTGGCGGGAAGGCCATCAATTTGGCACTGCTCGACCTGGGAAATTCGGCGGACAGGGTCGACTTTCTCCTCAATACGGTGATGTTTTTCCCCGGCGGGATTCTCCTTTCGATTTTGCGAGCAAGGCTCCGATCCGTCATTCTTTTCGGACTGCTTGCGTCGCTCGCGATCGAGACTGCCCAATACATGACTGGATCCGGGCGCACTGCAGATATCAACGATCTCTTGTCCAACACCATCGGATGCGCTTTCGGATATCTGTGCGCCAGGATGGTCGCCGAAACTGTGGCGCACCGCAGCCGGCGAACCGCTCTGGCCCGGTCGATCGGTACAGGACGGGCAACTGGCCGGGGCCGTCGGATCACGAGGGCAGGATTGTCACGTCCTGATTGACGAACTGGCCAAAGGCCATGGGCAGGTGGGTGTAGAAGTCCGCACCTCCGCAGCTCTGGTATGGGGCGTCGACAGGCAACTGAACTACGTTGGCGACGAACCCGGATCCCTGAGCGGTGCGCCCGGTCGCCTGTGTCAGGTCGCGCAAGGTGACGCAGGTGTTGTCGAACGCCGGAGAGCCGATGACACCGACTCCACCTGCAAAGGTAGGGGCAGAGGGGAGCAGAGTGGCGCAGAGCGCGGTCATACCGACTGTGGCGAGGCCTTTCACTGTCATCATGCCTGGTACACGAAGGAGACGGCAAAACGTTCGGCCCCGCTCGTCGATGGGGCACCCCCTAGCCGCCTTTGATCATGATCTTTCGATGCTTGTGCAACTCTTCCGCGGGGACAACGCCTTTCGGTCCGGCAGGGCTGCTCATCGAGCATTTCGCGGTGGTGTTGACCGTTCTTAGGCCTGATGGCCAGGCGGGCCCATCGCCCGTGAGGATAACCGTCGCTGCAAACTATCACCGCACCAGCGCACGCTGGGCGGCCTGCTGAATCTGCGCAAGCGCGACAACCTCGCCCAGACAGCCAACGGTTGCGGTGTCTCCGCCAGCATCGCCCGCGCCAACACCAGCCGCGTCACCGACATGCTCTCCGATCGGGCGCCAGGACCTGACAGCGGCCCGCACTCAAGGAGCTCAGTGAACAGCTACAACGCCCGAATGGTTACCGGCCGTGCCGACTGATTCTTTCTCCCGCAGTGTCCGTATGACTCACGTGCTGCTGATAGAGGACGACCCAGCGCTCAGCACTGGACTGGAGATGGCTCTGCGTCGGATGGGCCACGGGGTGGCCGTCTGCGCAACCGGAGAGGAAGGGCTGCGCCGGGTCGAGGCCGGCGGTATCGAGGCCGTGGTGCTCGACCTGATGCTGCCCGGGATGGATGGCTTTGAGGTGTGCCGCCGGCTCCGGGCCACCGGCCCCGTACCGCTCCTGATGCTCACCGCGCGCGGCGACGACATCGACGTGGTGGCCGGATTGGAGGCGGGCGCGGACGACTACGTCGTCAAGCCGGTGCAGCCACGCGTGCTGGCGGCACGCATCAGCGCAGTCCTGCGGCGCAGCGACCCGGTTTCCGGCAGGCAACGTGAGCAGCATGGCGACATGGTCATCGATCGTGCGTCGCTGACCGTCACCAGGGGCGGAGAAGAGGTCGCGCTGCCGCCGACCGAGTTGCGTCTGCTTCTGACGTTGAGTGCCGAGCCGGCGCGGGTCTTCAGCCGGGAGCAACTGCTGGAGGCGGTCTGGGAGTATGAGCGGGTCGCTGAGCCCCGGCTGGTCGACGCGGCGGTGCAACGCCTTCGGCTCAAGATCGAGGACGTGCCCGGTGACCCGCGCTATGTGCGGACTGTGCGTGGGTTCGGTTACCGTTTCGGTCCTCTGTGAGGGGCTTGCGTGGTCGTCTCCTGACGGCTTTCGTACTGCTGGCCGCGTTCAGCACGGTCGCGACGGCGGGCCTTACCTATCGGCAGGCGCGCGGTTCCATTCTGGACCGGTCGCAGTCGGCCCTCGTCACTGATTTCCGCGTACAGCTCGCCGCTCTCGCCCCCTCTTTGGCCTGGCCGGCCGACCAGGCCGTGCTGACCCGCTTCCTGGGCCGGCTCACCCCACGTACCCGGCAGGCGCACGTGCAGCTCGTGCAGGGCGCCGTGCGCGCGACCGGTAGCGCCGGCGTGTCTGCGGTGCCGGTTCCCGACGGGCTGCGCCAGAGGGTCCGCGACCAGCGGTCCCATGCCTCCCAGCGGGTGGTGAGGGACGGCGTCCCGTGGCTGGTCGTGGGCGCCCCGCTCACCGTGACACAGCCGGGCGAGACGGCGAGCGCCAGGCAGGCTGCCGTGCCCGTTGAGGTCTATCTGACAGCTTCGCTGCATGCGGAGCAGGCAGACACGGCGGCCGTCTTGGATGCGGCCCGCAACGGGGCGTTGCCAGTGGCACTGGCGGCGACGCTGCTCGCGTTGCTGTCGGCACGCCGGGTCCTGCTGCCGGTACGGGATCTGGGGCGGGCAGCCCACGAACTCGCCGATGGCAGGCTCGACACCGAGGTGAAAGTGGTGGGCAAGGACGAACTCGCCGATCTGGCCACGACCTTCAACCGATCGGCGCGCGTATTGGAGTCGACCGTCGAGGAGCTGCGCTCGATGGAAGCCAGGGCTCGGCGCTTCGCCGCCGACGTCTCGCACGAGCTGCGCACCCCGTTGTCGGTCATGACGGCGGTCACCGACGTCCTGGATGAGGAGGCCCGCTCGATGAGCGGGGACGCGGCGACAGCGGCCGCCTTGGTCGGTTCCGAGACGCGGCGACTGGTGCGACTAGTGGAGGATCTGCTGGAGATCTCCCGCTTCGACGCCGGTGCCGCGATGCTGCGGCGACAGGATGTGGTCGTCTCCCGCCGGCTCCAAGCCACGCTGCGCGCACGGGGCTGGCAGGACCGAGTGAGGACCGTGCTGCCGCAGCAGGACGTACGGGCCCAGCTCGACGCACGCCGCCTCGACGTGATCGTGGCCAACCTTGTCGGCAATGCGTTGCGGCACGGTGCCGATCCGGTGAGCGTGACCCTGGCCGCAGTTCCGCACGGCGGGCTGGTCGTGGAGGTCGCGGACAGCGGGCCCGGCGTCCCCCAGGAAGCACTGCCCCACCTCTTCGACCGCTTCTACAAGGCCGAGGCGTCCCGATCGCGGTCGGAGGGCAGCGGCCTTGGGCTGGCGATCGCCCAGGGAAACACCCGACTGCACGGCGGCACGCTGACCGCGGCCAACCGGCCGGAGGGCGGCGCAGTGTTCACCCTCTGCCTGCCCGGCGGCGAGAAGGTCGGGACATGAGGAAGCTCCGCGTACTGCTGCCGGTGGTGGGCGTGCTGGCCGGATGCGGTGTCGGCCCGGCCGGTCCTGACAGTCTTGCCGCGACCGCGCCGACCGTCACGGTGTCCCCACGCTTGTATTGGGTCACCGCCGACGGGAAGCTGCGCGGTGTAGCACCCATCGGAAAGGCACCGGCGACCACGACCACCGAGTACTTCGTCAGGCAGCTGCTGAGCGGCCCCAGCCAGGCACTCGTCCTGGAGGGCCTCTCCAGTGAGCTGCCGGAATTCCCGGAAGACGAGGACGTTCCCATCACGGTGACGGCTCCGGTCCAGGGTCCCGTCACCGTCATGCTGCCCCCCGGCCTCTCCCGGCTGGACAGGACAGCAGTCGGCCAGGTCACCTGCACCGTGTGGAGCGCGGAGGCTGCCCGGAGAGGAAGCCTCGCCCAGGTCGAGGTCGTCCTCAGTAGCGGCGGTCGGCGCAGCGGGCCGCACCGCTGCGCCGACTTCCCGACGGTCGCAGGGCCGTCAACCTGAGCCGAGCGCTTCAGTGGGGCAAAGTCGCGAGGCGCGGACCGCCGGGTAGAGGCCCGCGATCATGCCGATGACGACCGTCGAACCGAGTCCTCCTCCCACCGCCCAGGGCGGGACTACGACCTGCCAGCCCTTGGCAGTGGCGAAGCCGAACGTGCCAAGAGCCCCGAGCAGCGCGCCGATCACGCCGCCCAGGCCGGACAGCAACAGCGCCTCGGTCAGGAACTGGATGCGGATCTGTCCCCGGGTCGCACCGATGGAACGACGCAGTCCGATTTCCTGACGACGCTCCAACACTGAAATGATCATGGTGTTGGCAACCCCGACCCCGCCGACGAGCAGTGCCACCGCGCCCAGGCCCAGCATCAGGCTGGTCAGCGAACCGGACGCGGCGGCCTTCGCGGTGAGGGCGTCGGAGGGGCGGCTGACCTGGACGGTCTCCGGGGCCTGCGGATTGACCGTGCGGGAAAGGACCCCCCGGATCGAGGCGACGGCCGCGTCGCTTGAGCGTTCGTAGAGCCGAGTGGGATGCCCGTCGAAGCCCAGCCGCTTCTGTGCCGCCTGCCAGCCCACCAAGGCCGCTGTGTCGAGGTCCGCGGCGAGCTCGACGGGCTCCAGCACCCCGATGACCGTGAAGCGGTCCTCACCGATCCACACCAGCTCCCCGGGCTTCGCGGCCAAGCGCTCCGCGGCCAAGTGGCCCAGGACGACGGTGGGGTAGGCGAGGGTGGCGCGAGTGAACCAGCGGCCGTGGGCCATGCCTCCGCTTACCGCTCCCAGGAGCGCCGGGTCCGCCGCCATCACGTTGATCCCGCCATTGCGTTCGGCCGGGACGAGTTGAGTGCGGCGGACCGTGGCGTCCTTGAGCAGCGCGAGCGCGCTGACCTGGTGCACCGGACCGATCCGGGACACCATCGCCACCGCCCCCTTGGGCAGCTTGGGCGTCTCGTCCCCGCCGTCCAGCGCCGCGCCCGCCTCGACGGTGAGCATGTCGGTGCCGAGGTGGTCGAGTTTGACCATCAGGTCGGCCTTGCTGGAGTTGGAGATGCCGACCACGGCGACCATGGTGGCGATGCCGATCGCGATACCGAGCGCGGACAGGAAGACCCGCATCGGGCGGGTACTCAGTCCGACCGCTCCTACCCGCAGTACGTCAGCCGGGCTGAGCCGGGCGGGGCGCAGCGCAACGTCACTCATGCCGCGATCACCGGCCCCCGGTCGTCGATGACCTGGCCGTCGCGGACACGCACTTGGCGGGGCAGCGAAGCGGCGATCGCCTGGTCGTGCGTGATGATCACGATGGTGGCTCCGTCGGCATTCAGGTCCCGCAGGATGCCCATCACAGCCTCCCCGGACTTGGTGTCCAGCGCTCCGGTGGGCTCGTCGGCCAGGATCAGGTCGGGTTCGCCGACCACCGCTCTGGCCACCGCCACCCGCTGCTTCTCGCCGCCGGACAGTTCGCACGGCCGGTGGCCGGCCCGATGGCCGAGCCCGACGCGCTCCAGCGCGCTCGCGGCCCGCTTACGGCGCTCGCTCTGCGGCAGCCCGGCGTACAGCATGCCGTCGGCGACGTTGTCGAGTGCGCTGCGGCCCGGCGCGAGGTGGTACTGCTGGAAGATGAAACCCAGGTGCCGAGCGCGCAGCGCGGACAGCTGCTGGTCGTTGAGAGCCCCCACGTCCCGCCCAGCCACCCGAACCGTGCCGGACGTGGCACGGTCCAAGGTGCCGATCAAGTTGAGCAGCGTGGACTTGCCCGAGCCCGAGGGGCCGACGATGGCCGCCAGCTCACCGCGCTCCACATGGAGGTCCACGCCATGCAGGACGGTGAGGTCGCCGTAGGACTTCACCACGCCGGCCAGGCTGATGACCGGACTCATGACCGACTCGTTGGTCATGTCGAAGGCACCTCCACCACGGTGCCCTCCGGCAGCGCGGAACCGGTGAGCTCGACCTGGCCGTCGGCGTACGTCCCCGGCGTAACCTGAACCGTCTTCTTGACGGTGCCGGTGACGACCTGAACCCCGTAGCCGCCCTCACGCAACGCGACCAGCGCCTCGACCGGCACGGTAAGAGCATCCCTGGTCAGCTGGTCGGCATACGTGACCGTGACCGGCAGCCGGTCCTGCACCGACGCCTCGACCTCACCGTCCAGGGCGATCTCGACCGTGGCCTTCGGCTGCTCTGGGAGTGCCGCACCGGACGGGGCCTCGGCGCCGTCTTCGGGAACCGACAGCGTGATCTTGGTGATTCGGCCCGGCTTCTCCCCGGCGCCGGGGACGGCCACCTTGACCTCGGCACCCTGCTTCAGCTTGGCCCGCATCGCGTCCTCGACCTGCGCGGTGACGACGCGCTCGCCCGAACTCACAGTGAGCACAGGAGAGTTGACCTCGACCCCGTCACCGGCCTGCGCCTTGGCTGCGGCCACCCGCACCGAGCCGGGCAGGAAGACCAGCTGCTCCGGCTTGACCACCCCCGTCGGTGCGATGCCCAGGCGCTTCTGCCAGCGCTTGACGGCGGCCTCCGTCCCCGCGTCGAACTGCCCCGCCCGGGAAACGCCCACGTAGCCCAGTACCCGCAGGTTCTCGGTGAGCTGGACGACGTCAATACCGTCCACGCCCCTCTTCAGCTCGCGGTACATCGGCACCTCGCCGTAGAAGAGCACTACCGGCACCCGGTCCACCTCGTACAGCGGCTGATTGCGACGGATCGTGTCGCCGGCCCGCGGCGGCCGCGCGGTGACGGTGCCCGCACCACCGGCCTTGAGGTCGCGCTGCGCGGCGTAGGTAAGCGTGCCGGAGAACGACGTGGTGGTGACCAGGTCGGTCTTCGTCACCTTCGCGGTGGCCGCCGGGGCGCTGCTCGCGCCGAGCTTCGCATCGCCGCCGGTGCCGAAGGCGGCGTATGTGCCGCCTCCGGCTGCCACCGTCAGCGCCACCGCCGCCGCGCCCAGTACCAGCTTGCGTGAGGGCTTGAGTGAAGGCGGGTGCGGAGGCTTGGTCATCCCTGGGCTCCGTCATTGCCGAAGGCCTGCTGGCGGCAGGCCGGGTCGGCGGCCTTGAACTTGGAGTCCTCCATCGCCTTGCCCGCATCATCGAAGAGCGAGCCGCCGTCTTTGGGGTCGTTGACCTTGACGCCCTTGTCGCGGAGGCAGTTGGCGTATTCCTGGAATTTCCGCTTGTTCTCGGCTTCCAGCTTCGGGTCCTTGGACTCCTTGTCCATCGCCTCGCCCACCTTGGCCATCTGCGGCTTGCACGTTTCGTTCGCCTTGCGGCCCAGCTCGGAGATGCCGTCATGGCTGTTGGCGTCGTAGTACCCGGAGTCCGCCTCCGCCTGGGGAGGGCCCTCTCCGGGCTTGAAATCAGGGAACTTGAGCCCTGTCTTGCGCATACAGGCCACATAAGCGTCCTGGGCCTTCTTGAGCGTGTCCGGGGAACCGGCGGCGTCGGGCTTGTCCATATCCCTGCCCCCACCCCCCGTGGGGGCGGTCTCGGCGGTAGCCACTCCGTCGTCGGAGGAGGTGCCATTGCCGCAGGCGGCAACGGTGAGGATCAAAGGGAGTACGGCGAGCGCCGCAAGGCGGAGCGACCTGGAGCGGGGAAATGTGTTCATGCCCGCAGCCTTGCCAGCACAGATCATGACGGCCTCATGGCAACATCATCGACCTGTAACAGACGGTTTTCACCCACGTCCGGAAGCGTTCGGCGTCCCCGTCTCGGCGCTCGCGCCCGACGTCTCTGACCCTACGGTGATGAGCGGTGCGTTTCGCGGGAGCAGGGGAAGCTCTTTCGGCAGTTTCCGCCAGAGAGATTTGACGTGTGGTGATGGGGTTTCTTGCAAGCCCCAGCGGCCGCTGCTGTGGGGGCTGGCCGGTTCCATGCTGCTGAGCTTGGCCCTCCCCGTCGCCGGAATACGGCCTGCCTTGACCGACGAGTCCGTCCTGCCACCCCACGCCGAGGCACGGACCGCCGCCGCGGCCGTCCGCACAAACTTCCCCCACGCTCCCGACCGACAGCTCATCGTGGTTCTGCCGCAGACGAACGCGGTGTCCCAAGCGACAGCTCTCGACGCCTACGCCCGGAGACCGGCCGCGCCGCCCCGGCGCGGCCCGTGTGACCACGGCGGCCGGAGAATGCGCCGCCGGGCTTCTCGCCCAGCGGGGTCACCAGCACCGGAACCGTCTCCGGGGAAGGTGGAGACGACACAATCAACGTCTTCGGAGGGACGTTCTTGCAGGGGACCAACGAGCGGCCCACCTTGGGGGGCGCCCTCTCAGGGGGCACAATCCGGGGGGGGCGGCACGGCGCGGGGGCTGGCGCTGTCGGGGGAGGGGACCCCAGTCGATCACACGGAGCCGTGCGTTCACCAACTGGACTTCGTGGATCTCCAGTTTCTGTATCGGCGTGCGGCCGTGGCGTTCGAGCCAGCGCTGCCTGCGGTCGCGTTCGCGGGCGCTGAGAGTGTTCCCGTCGTCGTAATAGAGACCTGTGTCGCCGGTTGGACTGGTTTCGTGTGTGGCCTGCTGAACGAATGCGAACTCGTCCGGGCTGCGGGACAGAGTGATGAGAGCCCAGGCCGTGGCGTAGTCGAGGGACGGACCGTGCTGGCGTATGAGGCGCAGCGCGCTCCACTGGCGCAGCGGGGCGAGCAACCACCGTCTTGCGCGTACGTTCATTCCACATCAGCTCCGGGGCGGGGGGCGAGAGCGGGCATCCACCCGGCGGCGGCGGCCTGGAGGTCGTTGCTGCCGAGCGCATTCAGGGTCTGGGTGAGGGCGCGGAGAAACACTTCGCGCTATTGTGGGGTTCGCATTTCGGCGAACAACTGGTCGACGAAACGGGCGACTTCTTCCTCGACGGTGCCGCTCGCGGAGTTGCGCGGCGGGGTGACTGTCTTGACTGCGGCCGTCATCTGTTCCATTTCGGCCAGCCGCTCCGGGTACTGGTCGATCCACCAGACGGTGCGCTGGTCAGGGTCGGACAGGACGGCTCGGAGGAAGTCGATGCGGCGTCATGTCTCCTCGCGCTCCAGGTCTCCGTGCTGCGCGCGCCGTAGGTGCTCCTCGGCGAGGGCGCGGTCGGCGTCGGACACCGTCAGGCAGGCCGTGCCGTGCACGGTGAGCCAGGGTTCGGGGGTGAGGGGGCGTGCGATGACTGCGTTCACCGCGTCCTGTGCGGCGGGGATCGCCAGGACTGTGTGGCGCCTGAGGATGCGTGCCGCATGCTCACGCAGATGGCTTCGAGCGAGCGAGTCGGGTGCGTGGTGCTGAGGTGGAGCGCTCTCGTCCAGGTTCCACGTGCCGTTGACGGATACGGTGAAGTGGAGGGTGGGTACGCGACTTGGCATGCGCTCGTCGCGCAGGCCCAAGGCGGTTCCGGCCTCGAGGGTGGTCAGGGCCGTCGCCGTGTCGCGTGTGGATGGTGACGGCCCTGGGGCGCTACGGCGCCGGGTGAACAGGCTCATGCTGCAGGCTCGGCCAACTCCTCCTCGTCCGCTGCCTGTTCATCAGGAGTTGCGGTTGACTGGGACGGCGGAGCCTGCTTTGCGACGGGAGGCAGGATCCGGTTGAACACTTTGACGCGGCGGGCACGGCCCTCCGGTGTCGTGGCGCTCCCGCCCACCAGGAGATCGGCGGCGCGGGCGTCGATGGTGCTGTCGTTCAGTACCTCCACGGTGATGTCCACCGCATGGTCGTCCGGGACGGACGGAGAATCCAGCCATGCGGCCAGCGACTTCTTGGCCGCGTCGGCAAGGGGTTCATGACGCCAGGTCGCTCGCCATCCCCGTACGAAGACGTGGTCCGCGAGGCCCGGCCCGTCTTCGGCGAACAGGTCCTCAGCCAGCGCCAGGGCGAGCGGCGTGTCGCCCGCCAGCTCGGTCAGAACCAGGAACGCCCGCGTGCCAGCCTCCCGGATCGTGAGGTCGTCACTCTCGGCCCATCCGACGATCTCGCTCAGGACCAAGGGCCGGCGCCTGGGCTCGGCGGCCAGGTCGCGCACGGCCTGGGCGACGGCCGGCGCGCCGCGCTGGTCGGCACGGCCCGCCAGAATCCGCAGGCGGGTCAGAGCGACACGCGGGTACTCGTGTCCGAGGCGGCCCGCGCAGACCTCGGCGACCGTCCGGGCGAGTGCTTCGCTGAGGTTCCTCTGGCCGGCGGCGTCATAGAGGTACTTGCGCACGGCCACCCCGATGCCTGGATGGGTAGCAGTATTCTCCAGCACGCCCGCAGCCAGACGGCGTTGCGCATCGCTCTCCGAGGCGATCCACTGGTCGACGATCCGCAGGACTGCATGGCCACCCGGCCCCGTGGCCAAGTGCGTCAGAGCGGTGGCCACCTGTGCACGGTACCTGGCGGCGACGCCCTTCGGTGCGGTGATCTGCGAGGCCCAGCGCAGGAGTTCACTGCGCAGGTGCGGGCGTTGGACCCAGACGTGCGAGAGCACTGCTTCGTCCAGGCCGTGGCGCACCGCGCTGAGTGACAGGCCGTCGTCCTCGGTCCGATCGGCCTCGATGTCCTCCAGGCGTGTTTCGAGGTCCGGGCCCGCCAGCGCACCGCCGGGCGGCAGCTTGCCCTTCACCTGCTTGAAGAGCTGGTCGGCGGCTGCCATGACTACCTCGCCGGGACGTCCGTCGAGCAGGGCGGTCGCGATGAGCAGTGCGCGGTCACGCAGATGCTCGGGTTCGTCATGGTCCTTGAACCAGGTCACGAGATGGCCCTGCCATCCCTCGAACTCCTCTTTCACCGCGTTCTGACTCTCATTGTCCGCCTCGGCGATGTGCTCGGCGAGCCAGACCGCGTCATCGGGCGATGTGGCGGAAGTCATCAGCTTGGCCAAGTTGATGGCGCCAGGGGTGTCGGTGGGGTCGTCCAGCCAAGGCATTCGCTCGGCTTTGAGGTCCTTCAGATGTGACCGGGCCACACTCAACGCGGGAGGAGCCGCATGCTCGATCCGAGGGATGCTCGCGAGATTCCGTGGCCGCCACGTAGTGGGCGTCGCCAGGATCACGAGGTAGGCCCCGGCCGCGAGGGCTTCCACCAGATGAGGGCCTCGCCGACGTTCAGGTCACCGGAGGCGCCCTGCTGTTCGAGACCGGGGATTCCGGCGCACAGTCCCACCCAAGTGCTCCGTGAGAGCCGCCAGATGGCCATGGTGCGGCGGCGACGAGCGTAATCGACCCGGGGCTCCTGTTCGTCCAGCATGTTGGCGACGTCGTCGACTGCCTGCTCGAAATCGGGCCAGAGGCCGGCCTGTTCCAACGGCTGGCCCAGCACGTTCATCGTCTGGGCCGCACTGCTCGCGGGGATGCCGAGGCCCGCGGCGCACAATCGCCAGCTCTGCCCGCTGATCAACTCGGCAAGCCTGAACCACCCACCCCCTCCTCACTCTGATCACCTGCGCCGACTGGGACACCACCACCCGTACCTACACAGCCAACCTCGTCGTCAGCGCCCAACCGGCAACCGGACCGGGTCAGTCCTGATACGCGCCCGCAGGACACGGAGAACTCCGTGAACCGGGCACCTGGCCCGAGCACTGTCCGGACGGGCGCTCCGCCGACCGGAGCAAGCGCCGGCGGGCGTGATGCTGGAAGGCGGATCTGGGACGGGCCGAGATCTGTGCGCCGAGATGCGGCCTCGGACGCGCATCCGACTGCCGCGCCTCCCGGGCCAGCCCGCATGGCGCTTCCACGGCCGAGTGAAGGCGGCTCGCCACGTCACCGCCGGGCGGCCCTGCCCATGCCCCTTGGACGGTCCGGCGCGCTAGAGGTGGAATAACCAGGGCGTTCGTTCGATTGGCTTCCTTGCAGAGATCGCGGGAGGGGGCGCTGGTGGCCGAGCTGATGGTGTTCCGGCAGGGCGCGGACGGACGGGATGTCGAGCTGGCCGGCTCGACGGTGGCGCTGGAGGTGGAGCTGCAGCGGCGGGTCGAGGCCGGCCTGGATCAGATGCTGGGCGTCCGTTTCCTGGCATCGGAGTATCCGACCGGGCCTTGGCACCGGGGGCGGATCGACACCCTGGGGCTCGATGAGAACGGCAGCCCGGTGGTGATCGAGTTCAAGAAGGGCTCGGACAGCGGGGTGGTGTCGCAGGCGGTCTCCTACCTGTCGTGGCTGGAGTCGGCGCACCACGAGTTCAAGGCGCTCGTGCGGAAGGTGCTGGGGGCGGAGGTGGCCGAGTCCGTCGACTGGTGTCGTCCGCGGATGATCTGCATCGCGGCGGGCTTCTCGCATCACGACCGGGTGGCGGTGCAGAGGTTGCCCGAGCGGATCGACCTGGTGCGCTACCGGATCTTCGACGGTGGCCTGCTGGGGCTGCTGCTCGTGGACTCCGCGACCGGCTTCCCGAGCGCTGCCTCTTCTCGCCGGGGCCGGGAGCGGGCACCCGTGGCGGACAGCGTGCCGACGTCTTCGGCGATCTCTGCGCCTGCGGGTGGAGGAGCGGTGCCGGAGTGCCTGCGGGACCTGTACGCGGAGATGGACGAGGCGCTCACGGCCTGGGGCGAGGTGGAGGTGGCGCCGTTGCGGCACTACATCGCCTACCGGCGGTTGGTGAACGTGGCGTCGGTGATCTTCCGTCCGAAGCACGAGGCGATCCTGGTGTACCTCAGACTCGAACCGGACACGGTCGAGTTGGAGGAGGGCTTCACCCGGGACATGCGCGGTATCGGACACCTCGGGACCGGCGACCTGGAGGTCCGCGTCGTCTCGGCGGCCGACTTGGAGAAGGCGGCGCCGCTGATCCGGCGGGCGTTCGAGGCGGCCTGACGTAACAGGAGGGGCGGCTGGTGCATCGGTTAGTCGATGCTCCAGCCGCCCCTTTGGCGTCTGTGGGCCGCCGGCCCTGGCCTCTCTCCGCTCTCACGCTCATGCCTCCGGTCCGGCCAGCTCGAAGTCGTCCTTCGTCAGTTCTGCCCGCAGCCGCTCCTCGGCGACGTCCGCGTAGTGCGCGGACAGCTCGACGCCCACGAAGCGGCGTCCCTCGCGCAGGGCCGCGACCCCGGTGGAGCCGCTGCCGGTGAACGGGTCAAGGACGGTGCCGCCCTCGGGGCAGACCTGGACGAGCTGCTGCATGACCTCGACCGGCTTCTGGGTGATGTGAACCCGGCCCTTGCGGGGCTGGGAGGCGATGTAGTGCCCCGGCAGGTAGAGGTCGCGGGTGTTGTCGAGGGAGCCCTTGACGCCCCAGATGATGAACTCCGAGTCCTGCTTCGGCCCGCCCTTGCGGGGCCGGCTGGACGGCTTGATCCACGGGATCGTGCCGCTCCAGGTCCATCCCGCCATCTGCAGGGCGTCGGAGGTGGTCGGCTCCTGGCGCCAGTCGGTGAAGACCATGGCGACCGCGTGCTCGGTCGAGGCCCGGTAGGCCTCGGTGAGCAGTTCGGTGAGCCAGGAGCGGTAGGAGCGCTGGTCGCGGTTCTCGCCGGGGAAGTTGGCGAGGTCGTGCGCCGAGTTGCTCGTGACGTACTTGGCACGTGCGGTACGGCCGGTCCGGTCGGAGCTGGTGCGGCCCCCGGAGTTGTACGGCGGATCGGTGATCACCGCCTGGACGCTCTCGTCCGGGAGGGACTTCAGGACGGTCAGGGCGTCGCCTCGGTGCAGCGTGTAGCTCATGGGGAGGGCCTCTCTTCGGGCGCGGCGGAGTCTGGACCTGCTCCGGGCAGCGCTCAACGGCGTGCATCCGGTGTGAGGTTGCAGCGGAGGTTAACGGCGAATTCCGGCCGCGCCCAACGAGGTGGCTCCCTGCTTCGGGCCCCTGGGATGGCAGTCGTTTGGCGCGGCCGGAATCCCTGTCTACTGTCTCGCCGTGCCACCGGGAAGGAGCGCTGCTCCACCCCCGTTGAGCTGTGCTTATCTGTGCTGTCTCGTCCAATCGGGCGGTGTCGGGGGCATGTTGCCCATCTGCCCTTGCACGCCGTGAGGAGGCCCCTGTGCACTGCCTGAGATTACGAGCGCGGCTGGCTGCCGCGCGTGACCTGAAACCGGCGTCTCGGAGCTACCAACTCCTCTGACCCGGGCCCGCCGAGAGGCGGATGCACATCGGCGCGGTGCCGACGGCTTTGCACGAGAAGTCGGCACCGCGTCTCCTTCGATCACCGAGGAGCCGCTGCGGTGCAGCATGCCCTGACACACCCGTGCCCCGACCCACCTCCCTCGACCGGTCCGCACCGCCGTTGCGCTGAACGGGGGTGGCCGTGAAGAAGACGACGGGAGCCCTCGTCGGTCTGTGCGCCACCGGACCGCTCCTGCTGGCACTGCCGATTCTTGGCATCGGGGCCGGGACGGCCTCGGCTTCGTGCTCGACCGACGGTGCACAGGGTGTGGACGCCTCCGCCGTCGCCAAGCAGGTGAAGGCCATCCTGGACGGCGGCGACAGGGGCTCGGTCTCCGTGCCGGGTCTGGACGCGCCTGCCGACCAGGTGCCCAACGCCAAGACGATCCAGGCCACGGGCGTTGCGATGAACATCCCCGCCCGAGGGCAGGTCGTCGCCTTGGCGACGGCGCTGCAGGAGAGCGGCCTGCGGAACCTGACCTACGGCGACCGCGATTCGCTGGGTCTCTTTCAGCAGCGGCCGTCTATGGGCTGGGGTACGGCTAGCCAGATCCTTGACCCGGTGCACGCCTCGACGAAGTTCTACGAGGGGCTCAAGAAGGTCTCCGGCTGGCAGTCCCTCTCTGTCACCCAGGCCGCGCAGGCGGTACAGAAGTCGGGCTTCCCGGAGGCGTACGCCAAATGGGAGCCGCTGGCCACCGCCCTGCAGAAGGCCATCGAGCCCCTGCTGCAGAAGGCCGGCGGCGCATCGCCGAGCCCGTCGCCGTCCGGCTCTGCCGACACCGGGAGCCCCTCTCCCGATTCCGCGGGGGGTTGTTCGGCGGACGGCGACGGGACGGACTTCGGCACCATCCCGGCGGGCGCCCTGCCGGACGAGTACAAGATTCCCGCCTCCGCGCCGCCGAAGGTACAGGCGGCGATCCGGTGGGCGCTCGGTCAGCTCGGCACCCCGTATCAGTGGGGCGGCACGTGCACCGACTCCCGCGGCAAGAACCCGATGGGCCGCTGCGACTGCTCCTCCCTGATGCAGGGCGCGTACAAGGCCGCCGGGGTCACCCTGACGCGGACCACGTACACGCAGGTCAAGGGCGGCAAGGCCGTCTCGGTCGATGCCCTCAAGCCGGGCGACCTCCTCTTCACCGAGGGGACGGCCGCCGTACCGGAACACGTCGGGATGGCGATCGGGCAGGGCCTGATCGTCCACGCCCCGCACACCGGTGACGTCGTACGGATCGCCACCGTCGCGTCCTGGAAATCGCGGATTCTCGCGGCCCGCCGAGTCGTCTGACCGGCGCTCCTCCCCCTCCTCACCTCCCCTCGCACCGCTGGTTCGCCCCTCCGGGCTTTGGCGTGCGCTCATTCGAACTGGAGTTCCCGTGTATCTCGCTGAACAGGTCATACAGCTCGCCTACGACCCCGGAATCAAGCCCAACGAGGGCGGGCTTCCGGGCCTCAACGTCCTCAAGCAGGTGATGGGCTCGGTCAACTTGTTCGGGCTCATCGCCGTGGTCGGAGCCCTCGCCGTCAGTGCGGGCGTGTGGGCCTGGGGTCACCACTCCGGTGGTCACCAGGCCGAGGCGAACGGGAAGAAGGGCGTGCTGGTCAGCGCGGGCGCGGCCCTTCTTCTCGGTGCGGCCAACGGTGTAGTGGCGTTCTTCTCGACGCTGGGGACGCAGGTCCACTGATGGCTCAGCACTCCGCCCACCCCGGCGGCGCATCTCGCGTGCGCCGCCGGGCGCTGCTCGGCACTGCCGTCCTGGCGGTGCTCGTCGCCCTCGCCGGCCTGGCCGCCTACCTCACCCGCGAGGGCCGAAGCCCCTCCGATACCGCTTCTCCACCGCCGAGTTCGCCCACGGCGTCCTCGTCGACCGCGGCGCCGTCGGGGCCGCACACCAGGCTCCGCGCTCTGCCCGTTCCGCCGAAGACCCATGACCCGATCACGTACGGGAAGGCCGCCGCCGCAGCGCTGTGGTCGTACGACACCCGCGCGTACTCGCAGCCCGAGCTGCGCAAGGCGCTGCGCGGCTGGCTGACCACGGAGTCGAAGTACGCCGATCCGGCCTCCGTCGATCAGGAGGTCCCCTCGGCCGTGCTGTGGAAGGAGATGGCGGCCAACAAGCAGGTCGCCACCGCCAAGATCAACGAGGGGCACTTCCCGCATGCCTTTACCCAGGCTCTCCAGGACGACCCCGGGGCGATCACGCAGGCGTACGTCTACGCCGTCACGGTCTCCGGCAAGCAGTCGATTCGCTGGAAGGGCTCGGCTGCCGGCGGCGCGGAGAGCCGGTCCACCACCCTCGCGGTCCAGTGTCGGCCCAACCACTTCTGCGCCCTGGTCGGCGTCATGCCGTCCGTCGCGCCCTGACCCTCGCCCCAGAACGGAGGTACGACCCATGGGAGTCTGCGACTTCCCGCTGATGGACAAGGTGTGCGGCGCTGTCGACTTCGCCACCAACCCCGCCGGCACCGTCACCGACGGTCTCGGCGCGTGGATCGCGAAGTCGGCGGGCGAGCTGGCGTCCAGCGCGGCCGACCTGGCCGCCAAGGCCGTCAACAAGACGACGGCCATCGACCTCAACGCCGGTTGGTTCCGCGACAACTACGAGCTGCTGCTGCCCATCGGCCTCGCCCTGACCGTCGGCATCTTCTGCATCCAGCTCATGACCGCGGCCTGGCGCCGCGACGAACGCGCTCTCGCCAAGGCGGCGTTCGGCACCATGACCGGAGTCCTGTTCAGCTTCTCCGCCATCGCCTTCACCACCGTCGCCATCACCGTGGTCGACGCGCTGTCCGACGGCCTCTTCAAAGCCGCCAACACCTCGATCGACGACGCGATCCGCCGCGTGATCAAGGTTGACCAGATGGGGGCCATGTACGGCCTTGGCTGGGGCGTCCCTTCCTTGGTCGCCTTCGGGTGCGCGATCGGCGCTTTCCTCTATTGGGGCGTGATGGTGGCCCGCAAGGTCGGCGTCCTGATCATGGTCGCGCTCGCGGTGTTCGCCGGGGCGGGCGGCGGCTGGGAAGTCGCCAAACGGTGGCGGCGCGGCTGGATCGAGGCCACCGGCACCCTGATCGTCTCCAAGCTGTTGATGACCGTGGTCTTCCTGATCGGCGTCTCCGCCATGGGCAAGACCGACGCCAGCGACGGAATGGCGGCCCTGTCCGACGCGATGGCCGGCATCGTCGTGATGGTCCTGGTGTTGCTCTGCCCCTACGCGACGTACAAGTTCGTTCACTGGGCCAGCGATGGCGGCGGCCACGACGACATGCACCGCACCGGTGTCGCCGGCATGGCGGTCGCCGCAGGAGCCGCGAAGACCGCAGGCAGCCTCGCGCTGCGGGCCGGTACCGGCGCCCCCGCTCCGCAGGGTCCGAACCAGGTCCCCGGCGCGGGCACCGATGGCGTCGCCTCCGGCATCAACCCCTCCGGCGGCAACCTCAGCAAGGAGGGCATCGACGCCGGGCCGCCCAAGCAGCAGACCCGCTTCCGGTACGGCGAAGACCAGGACGCGAGCGGCGACAAGGGCCGGGCTCTGATCCAGCGCCCCGGGATCCCGCCGCTGATCACACGTCCTGGCGAGGACGAACCGGAAGGTTCCGAGCCGACTGCCCAAAGCGTTGCGGGCGGCTCCGGTCACCTCGCAGCCGCATCGGCTCCGGGCGGCGACATGACCTCCATGCCGCCGGCCGACCCCGGACCCTCGGCCTCGGGCACTCCGGCGTCCGGGTCCGGTCCGTCGGCCACCGGCTCCGCGACGCCGACGAACTGGGTGTATCCCACCCAGCCGCCGTCGGGTTCCTGACCCACATCCCCGGGGGCGGGCCGAACTCCACGGCCCGCCCCCGCCTCCCCACCAGCAGGAAGGTTTCGCCATGACGTCCAGAAGAGCGCCGCGCGCCCCGTCCTCCGCCCGCTCCCACCGTCTGGAACCACCATGTCCGGCAAGCACCAGTCCTCCACGCCCACCGTGAAGTTCCCGCACCGCAGCAGGCGCGGCGTCCTGCTCGGCCTGTCCGTCCCGCAGTTGGTCGTCGCCGGGCTCACCGGCCTTCTCCTTCTCGCCGTGATCCTCGCCCGCGGTGTGGTCGGCGCCCTCCAGCTCATCCCGCTGTGGGCCGTGATCGCCCTGCTCGTCTTCGTCCGCCACCGAGGCCGTGCTCTGGCGGACTGGGCCCCGATCGTCGTCCGGTACGCGCTGCGCCGGATGCGAGGCCAGCTCGTCTGGCTCACCCGGCCCTCTCGCCGGCCGACCCGCGAGGGACTGCTCCACCTTCCCGGCACCGCTGCCAGCCTGCGCGTGACCACCGCTCCCGACGGCAAGTACGGCGCCGTCCACAACCCGCACACCGGGACGCTGACCGCGGTGGTCAAGGTCTCCTCCCGCGCCTACGCCCTGCTCGACCCCGGCACCCAGCAGGCCAACGTCGGCGGCTGGGGACGCGCGCTGGCAGCTCTCGCCCGTACCGGGCAGATCGCCCGCATCCAGGTGATCGAGCGCACCATCCCCGACTCCGGCGACGCGCTGCGCCGCTACTGGGAAGAGCACGGCCGCCCCGACACCCCGATGGCCGGCGCGATCTATAACGAGCTGATCCAGAGCGCCGGTCCCGCAGCCGCCCCGCACGAGGCGTACGTCGCGGTGTCCCTGGACACCAAGGCGGCCCGTCGGCTGATCAACCAGGCTGGCGGCGGTCTCACCGGTGCCTTCAGCGTCCTCGCCCAGCTCACCTCCACGTTCGACCAGGCGGCGCGGACCGCCGGTCTCACCCCGACGGGCTGGCTCACCGCCCGCGAGATCGCCGCCGTGGTGCGCACTTCCTATGACCCGAAGGCGCTGGCGACACTCGACCGCTGGTCCACGGCCGGTCGCCCCGAGGCCGAGCCCGCCGCCGCCGGACCCGTCGTGGTCGTCGAGAAGGCGGATCACATCGCCACCGACTCCGCCGTGCACGCCACCTACTGGGTGGAGAACTGGCCGCGCACCGAGACCAGCGCCGGCTTCCTGCACCAGCTCCTGTTCACCGGCGGGGTGCGGCGCACGCTGTCGCTCTCCTACGAGCCGAAGAACCTCGACGCCGCCCTGCGCGACGTGCAGCGCAAGAAGTCCAGCGTGATCGCCGACGCCGCCGAACGGGCCCGGCGCGGCCAGGTCGACTCCGAGGCGGACTCGATCGAGTACCAGGACATCAAGTCCCGCGAACGCCAGCTCATCGCCGGGCACGCCGACGTCGCCCTGACCGGTCTGCTGACCGTCTCGGCCGACACCGAGGACGAGCTGCGCACCGCCTGCGCCGTCGTGGAGACCGCCGCTGTCGGCGCCCAACTCGATCTCCGGCCGCTGACCTGGCAGCAGGCCGAGGCGTTCACCGCCGCCGCCCTGCCGCTCGCGCTCGCTGCCTGACCCTTCCCTTCGAAAGAGCACCCTCATGTACCGCACCGCCAGCCCGACCGCGCAGGACTTCGTGCCCTTCGCCACCGCCGCGCTCGACTTCCACCGGGCGCTCAACATCCCGGGCGGCCCGCTGGTCACCACCCGGGCCGAGCTGGACGCCCTGCACGCCCACCTCGTTTCGCTGTACGGGCTGCTCGACGCCCACACCGGTCGCACCGGGCAGCTCGTCGCGGTCGAGGGCGACCAGCTCCGTACCGCCCGCACCCGCATCTGGCAGGCCGCCGAGCACCTCCACGCCGCCTACCACGCGGCGCCCCGGCCGGACTCCGGCGAGATCCCCACACCAGAGGCGTGCCAGGCCGGCCTTCCGGAGGGAGCACCGGAACTGACCATCTGCCAGCGCCACCAGCGCACCGCTCATCTCGTCCGGCGGCGCACCACCCCGGCCGACCTGCACGCACCGTTCACCGGCCTCGTCCGCCGCTGACCCACCCCTCATCTGGAGAAACGCTCATGCCCCGTACCCGCGCCAGCGCCTCCCCCCTGTTCGTGCCCCGTAAGACGACGCGCGCCGAGCAGCGGGCCGCCCGAGCCGGTTTCACCGAAGCCCGCCGCCAGGCACGCCTCGCCGGAAACCCGCCCAAGCACCGCGCCGAGCAGACCCTCGACCCGGATCTGCGGCCCACCTACCCGCCCGCCGGTCGCCCCGGTCCGGCCTCCGCCCGCGGCGGCAAGCTCGCCCTGCCCGCCCACCGGATGACCACCGCCACAGCCAGCGGCGCGTACCCGTTCGTGGCCGAGGGTGGCCTGGGCGCCGAAGGGGTGTTCATCGGCCGCGATGTGCACGCGGAGGCGGCCTTCTGCTTCGACCCGTTCTCGCTCTACAACAGCGGCAGGGTGGAGGGCTTCACCAACCCCAACGCGGTCCTGGCCGGGATCATCGGCATGGGCAAGTCGGCGCTGGCGAAATCGATCGCCACCCGGTCGATCGCCCACGGCTACCGGATCTACATCCCCTGCGATCCCAAGGGGGAGTGGACCGGCGTCTCGCAGGCCCTCGGCGGATACAGCATCGCCCTGGGCCCGGGGCTCCCCGGCCGGTTGAACCCGCTGGACGCCCCGGCCCGCCCCGCCTCCGTGAGCGAGGAGGACTGGTTCACGGAGGTTCGCAAGCGCCGTCTGCTGCTGCTGGCCAGCCTCGCCCGCACCGTGCTGAAGCGCGACCTGCTGCCGATGGAGCACACCGCCCTCGACCTGGCCCTGGATCTGGTCGTCGCCGACGCCGCCGCCCGGGGCACGGTGCCGCTGCTCGGCGAGATCGCGCACGTACTCGGCTCCCCCGAACGCCTCGACCACGCCCTCGGCCACCAGGCGGGGCACCTAGGTTCAGCCGCCCAGGACCTCGCCCACGCCCTGCGACGGCTCGTGCACGGCGACTTGAGCGGCATGTTCGACGCACCGAGCACCGTGTCGTTCGACCCGACCACACCGATGCTGTCCATCGACCTCTCCCGTCTCGGCGGCTCCGGTGACGACACGGCACTGGTGCTCGCGATGACGTGCGCGAGCGCGTGGATGGAGTCAGCCCTCAGTGATCCCGATGGCGGTCGACGCTGGGTGATCTACGACGAGGCGTGGCGACTGATGCGGCACGTCGGGCTGCTGGAGCGGATGCAGAGCCAGTGGAAGCTCTCCCGAGGGCTGGGCATCGCGAACCTCATGGTGATCCACCGGCTCAGCGACTTGCTCTCGGCGGGCGACGCCGGTTCACGCGGCCGAGTCCTGGCCGAGGGGCTCCTCGCGGACTGCAGCACGCGCATCATCTACCGCCAGGAGCCCGACCAGCTCGCCGCCGCTGCATCTCTGCTCGGCCTGACCGGCGTCGAGACCCAGGCGGTGTCCGCCCTGACCAAGGGCCGAGGTCTGTGGAAGGTCGCCGGCCGCTCGTTCATCACCCAGCACATCCTCCACCCGGCCGAGCGGGAGCTGTTCGACACAGACGCCCGCATGGCCGCCTAGCCCAACGACCAGCACAGCAACGGGAATCGATCATGTCTTCTTCTTCCACTGCTTCCTCCGGCGACAACCAGCCGTCGCAGGCCACCGACCCTTTGGCGTGGCAACGGCACCTCCCGGCACTGGCCACGGCCGCCGCCGGGATCAACGAGGCGTGCGACGCCTGGGACGCGGTTTCGGACTCCCTCTGCGACGCGGACGGCTGGCCGCTGGACGACAAGGTCTACGGGGACGGGAAGGTCAAGCGGGACGCCGAAGCGTGGAAGCACGCCGAAGTGTTCCTCGACCACGGACCCGAGGTGCTGGCCGGGGTCCGCGCCGCCGCCGACGGCCCCGACTACGTCGAGGGGCCGATCAGTGACGACCTCCGTCGGATACGCGGGATCGACACCATCCTGTTCCGGGCAGAGGAACTGCGGCACGAATGGGACGGCGTCATGGCGCTAATGGACGGTTCGCAGCCGAGCGTGCTCCACCTCTACAAGGAGCGTGCCGAGGAGCACCGCAACACCGAAGGCTGGCACTACTCACACGAACTGGGTTCCAAGGGACCAGCGTTGGTGCGCGTCGGCGAATACCTCGCTCACCGAGCGGACACCGAACGGCCGGCGCAGACCGAGCGGGCTCGCGCCGCCCTGACCCGCTCGACGCGCAACGCCCCTGCCGTATCACCTGCTTCGCCCCAGCTCCCGCCGGCATCGCATCCGCCGGCTCCCGGTCGCTCGCGGTGATCCCTAGCACGCAGTCGCGGCAGCGCCAAACTGCCCGATCACCGGATCCTCATGGACCACCGCACTTCTTCAAGCTCCACGCCCCGTCGGCTCCCGCCGTGCGGCGGGATGTTCGCATCGGAGAACTCCATGCACCTCGAAACCTCGCCCCCGACCCCCGTGTCCGATCCGCGTCGCCTTCAGGCTGCCCTCTGGTCCGCGCTGGGGCAGCGCGGCCTGGAGGGCACCGTCGAGTACGGCCTCAGCGACTACATCGTCCACGCCGAGCATCCCGACGGCAGTTCGCTGATCATCTCGCCGCCGCAGGAGCCACCCTCCGAGCATCCCGAGTCCCCGGAAAGCTGGATGGTCACCCGCCACCGGTCCGCCGAGCCCGCCGTCTACGAGGTGATCTACGACTCCGAGCCGGACGGTCCGCATGCGCGCCACGGCGGCAGCGTGCCGGACCTCCTCTCCGCTGTCGACGCCCGCCTGGACCACCTTGGCGTGCCAACACGCCAGGAGCAGGAACGTTCCGGCAAGGCGCGCGCCGCCACCGTGCTCCCGCCCGGCTCCGCTCCATCCCGGGCGAGTGTCGCTCTCGCCTCCTCGCCGTCGGTCGGCCAGCGCGTGCTCCCGACCGGTCCGCCGCCGGAGTCCTCCACGCGGACCGCGCCGCCGTCGGCCAGTTCCTCATCCGCTCCCCGGCTCTGACCGACCGCGTTCCAGGAGTCCTCCGTGCACCGCACCCCCAGAACTGATCCGCCCGTCGCCCGCACCTGCAACCGCACCCGCCTCGGATGGATCTGCCATGCCCAGCCACTACGACGTGCTGCCCGACCTGGCCTTCGGCCACCACCCCGTCCACGGCATCGTCGCCGCGAACCCGAAGAACCTCGCGGCCAGCACCTGGATGCTCAAGGGATTCGACTTCCATCCCGTCCCCGACCAGCCGACGTTGTACGCGCTGGCCGACCAAAACCGTGACGGACACGGCCGTACAAGCCAGGCCATCGAGCTGCTGCGCAAGGCCGGCTACCAGGTCGATGTGGACGCCGCACTTGACCCTGCACCGGCGCCCGACACGGCACGGGTACGCGACCGCGGTCCGCTCGGTGAACCAGACGTCGCCTTCGCCGATCACCCACAGCTCGGCATCGCCGCAGCCCTCGACGACCGTGTCTCCGGCCTCAGCGGGCTGGCGCTGGTGGACGACGGCTGGCGGCACAACTCGAGCCTGGACATCTACACGCTCCCCGCGACCACCGATCGCGTCGAGGCGCTGGGGAAAGTCGCCGCCGCCACGGTGGCCCTGCACCGTTCAGGGCTCCAGGTCGCAGTGCAGCCACGCCTCGCTCAAGAGGTGACGGCTCGGCCCCGCCCTGCTGCCACGCCGACCGCCGGCCGCGAGCGCGGCCGTGGTCCCGCCCGCGCGTCTCCATTGAGCGCCGCCGCGCTCGCCGCCAGCCCGGCCCGTGCCGGTATCCCGGGCAGGGCGCCGGTCCCCGCCGCCGTCACCACACCGGCGGTCCGGCCGGTTGACCCCCGCGTCGCGTACTCCCGCGACCGCTGATCCAACTCCTCAAGGAGGCCCTTCCATGGCCGTTGTTGGTAAGTCCGGCTATCAAGACCTGCGGAATAGGCAGTGTCTGTGCCGGATGCTCGCGGCTTCAGTCGGTGGGCTGGAAGGTAGGCGAGCGTTCCGGACGGCGGTAGTGCCGGCGGGTGGCTCAGCAGCAGCTGCAGCCGTCGGTGCAGCCGGAGGCATCGGCGTGAGTTGCGTGGGTGTGGTCGGCGGTGGGGGCGCAGCAGCCCTTGCCTTGCCAGGCGTCGCGGCCTTCCTTGGCGGCGATGACGGCGATGACCAGGGCGGCGATCGGGTCGGCCCAGGCCCAGCCGAACAGCAGGTTCGCCAGCAGGCCGGCCAGGAGTACCGCGGAGAGGTAGGTGCACAGCAGGGTCTGCTTGGAGTCGGCGACGGCGGAGGCGGAGCCGAGTTCGCGGCCGGCCTTGCGCTGGGCTGCGGACAGGAACGGCATGATCGCCAGGGAAAGCGCGGCGAGGACGATGCCGGGGATGGAGTGGTCGGCTTCGCCGGTGCCGGTCAGCGCGCGGACGGAGTCGACGGTGACGTACAGCGCGAGGGCGAAGAAGGAGACGGCGATGATCCGCAGGGTGCGCTGTTCGCGGGCTTCGCGGACGGCCTGGTCGGTGGCGGAGAACTGCCAGGCGACCGCCGCTGCGGAGGAGACCTCGATGACGGAGTCGAGGCCGAAGCCGATCAGCGCGGTGGAGGAGGCGACAGTGCCGGCCGTGATCGCGACGATGGCCTCGATGACGTTGTAGGCGATGGTCGCGGCGACCAGCAGCCGTATCCAGCGGGCCAGGGCGTCGCGGCGGGCCGGGCTGGGGCCGAGGGAAATCGCGGTCATTCAGCAGCACCCCTTCTCGTCGGCATCCACGCAGGCACGGTCTGCCTCGACCGCCACGACGGCGGTACGCAGGTCGTCCAGGGCGTGGCCAAGACGTTCGTCGGCGAGCTCGTAGCGGGTGCGCCGTCCGTCCGGGGCCGTGACGACCAAGCCGCAGTCGCGCAGGCAGGCCAAGTGGTTCGACAGCCGGGTACGGGAGATTCCCAGGGTGTCGGCGAGGTCGGCCGGGTAGGCCGGGGCCTCGCGCAGGGCGAGCAGGATGCGGCAGCGGATGGGGTCGGCCAGGGCGCGACCGAACCGCGCCAGCACGTCGATGTCAGCGGCGAGTGTCAGCACACCGCGACAGTACACAACATCCTGAATTCAGGGAAGCGTGAACTTATCGGTGGTGGTGCGGCGGCTCAGCTCTGCGCCGTAGGCGGGGCCGAAGCCGCCAGCCTCGGTGTCCCAGTTGTCGGCGGTGGACTGGCTGAAGCCCAGCAGCCGGCTGAAGACGTAGGCCGGGAGTTCGGAGGCGATATCCATCAGGGAGGAGTTGCGGGCCACACGGGGCCGGATGCCGAGGTTCTTCAGGCGGCGGCCCAGGCTGTGCGGCTCGAGGGGGCGTCCGGCGTACATGCCGGGGAACAGCCAGCGCTCCCCGTGCTCCGGCCCAACCGGTGCCCGGATGCGTCGGCGGCGTGCCAGTTCGCGGATGAGGTCGTCCAGCGGGGCGGGGATGTCCACGGGCTGGCGGCCCAGGCGCAGACGCAGCGTGTGGCCGTCGTCGAGTACGTGGTCGGCGGTCAGGCGGCAGATGCGCGCGGCAGGCTGGGCGAACAGCAGCAACAGCAGTCCGGCCGCGCGGTCGGTGGTCTGAAGCTCGGTGTCGCTGATCAGGCGGCGCACCAGTCTCCAACGCTGGTCCTGGGCGATGACCTGGGCGGCGAGGTTGCTGGTGTAGAGCGGCGCCGTCAGGGGTTTGCTGTGGTGGTGGCGGGAGGTCCAGCGTACGAAGCCGCGCACCAGGGTGCGCTGGGGCGCACCGTCGGCGAGCCAGGCGTCGAGCTCGTCTTGGGTGCAGTCGGCAAGGCCGGTGCCGGATGGGTGGAGCCATTCCAGCAGTCGCACGACATTGCGGATCTCCATACGGACGGCGTCGGCCTGGCCGTGCGTGACGTGCCGGCCGGGCGGAAGACGGCGCAGCCGGCGCAGCGGCTGCCAGCGGACGTAGCGCCACAGGATCCGGCGCTCTTCCGGGTCGGGGACGCGGGCGATGGTGCGCGTCAGCCACGCCTCCAGCCGGGCGAGGTGCTCATCGCGCTCGGGCAGGGCGCCGCCGGCCACGAGCAGCGCCCGCAGGTGGGCGGCAACCGCGTCGTCGGCCACCCGGTCCAGGACGGCGTGGGTGACCGGCCCGTCTGCCTCGGCGAGCGCGCGAAAGGCGGCGTGGCGGGCGGGGGTCTTGTTGATCCAGCGCAGCACCGTGCGGGGCGGGGGCAAGAACAACGCCGCCCGCACGCCGTCGAGTTCCGGGCGCACCCGGCCGTCGGGGCCGGTCAGGACCTCGTTCACGCTGCGCTCGCGGGTGCAGCCCGGGCACAGACCGCGGTGGTAGAGCCGTTCCACAGCGCCGCAGCTCGTGCACGGCCGCCGCGCGCCGGGGTCCTTGCCCCAGCAGGTCTGGCACAACGGGCGGCCGTCGCTGGTGCGGCCGGCCGGCTTGAAGGTCTTGCCGCAGCCCGTGCACGGCTTGGGCTTCACCCCGCAGCTGGCGCACAAAGGCTCGCCGGTAGCGGTGCGGTTGTTCACCCGCCGCAGCTGCCCGCATCCCACACAGACGGCCTGCTCGCGGGCCTTGGCGCAGCAGGGCAGGCAGCGCGGCGAGGCGGTGTTCGCGTATCGACACGGCCGGTGCTGCCTGCAGGTGGCGCAGGTCGCGGCCGGGACCTCGGTACAGGCGTAACACAGCCCTCCCTCGGCGGTGCGGTTCTTGCGTACCCGCAGCTCGCCGCAGCCGCTGCAGGGACGCCGGTTGAACGCATCGGCCTGCCGGCAACTGCCGCAGACCGGCTGGCCGTCGAAGGCACGCCCGCCGATCGGCCGCTCTCGCCGGCAGCGCGCACACCACTCGATGCGGACCTGGCTCCAGCACGCGGTGCAGCAGCGCAGCCCGTCCCGGCGCGAGCGCAGCTGGGTGGAGGTACGGCAGAACGGGCACAGCGGCACCACGACCCCCACCGCACCGAGGTCGACCAGCACCCGGGCGAGCGCGGAGATCTTCGGCGGCCCCACCGGATCCCCGCCGCCGAGCTGATCGGGCGCGTCCTGCAGCGACCACAGCAGCTTCAGCCGGCCACCGCGGGACCGCTCCACCGTAGCGACCGCCTCTGCGACCGCCTCCTCGCTCAGCCCGGTCGCTCCGGCCAGCAGCCGACCCAGCTCGCACGCCGGGTCCACCCCGGCATCCGGCGGATGCTTGCGACAGCGGGCCCGACCGTCGCGGTCACGTCCGACGAAGTTGATGCTGCCGCAGATCACACAGGGATTGACGCGCACCCGGCGGCGGCCGACGCAGGTGCCGCAGATACGGCCCGTCTCGGCCAGGGCCTTCAACGGCCGCTGCTGCCCGCAGTCCCCGCAACCAGGCAACACCACGCCCGTGGCGCCGCATTCACGCAGCGCCCGGATCAGCCGTTCGATCGATCGCGGACCCTGCCCCCGGCCGGAGGTCAGCAGGCCCGGGTCCGCCACCAGCGCCTCGGCCAGCTCCCGCCGCTGCGGACGGTGCCGGAAGACTGCGGTGATCACCTTGGTCACATCCAGCGCCCGGCAGGAAGCATCGGCCGACCGCACGACCTCGCAGATCACATCCTCCGGCGCCGTCGCATAGCGCGGCAGCTCCTCATCGGCCATCACCGCGGCCTACTCGGGCACGATCCTGGCCCGCTTGGGCCGGAACTCGCCGACCCCGCCATCGCCCGCGGCGGCTGTGCTGCGGTCTCCGGCGGCGCGCCGCCGGCGAATGCTGCCGGCCGCCGGCACCGGTTCGATCAGCTCGTCCATCCGGCAGCCCAGGATGTCCAGCAGCGCCATCAGCACCTTCAGGCTCAGCCTCTCCGGCCGCTCGGCTACCAGCCGATAGGTCTGACTCGCCGACAGCTCGATGCCCCGCTCAGCCAGCAGCGGCTTCAGGTCGGTGGTGGAGAACATGCCGCGCGCGGCCATGACCTCCCGCAGGTGCCAGCGGTAGTCCAACATCGCCGTCATCGTCGACTCTCCCTACTCTCCGCCGCCCAGGGCCCGGTCCAAGACCTTGCGCATCATCGTGTTCATGAAGTCCCCGCTCACCCCGGTGTACAGGGCTGTCGTCGACGGGTACCGGTGGCCGACCTGGCGCTGGACGAACGCCGGGTCCGCCCCGTCCTCGATCTGGTGGGTGACGTGGCTGTGCCGCAGGCAGTGCGGCACCAAGTCCCGGTCCATCCCCAGCGCGTCACGGTAGTCGGCGAACCGGTCCTCGATCTCCCGAGCCCGCAGCCGTCCACCGCGCTCGGTCAGCCACAACGCCGCGTTCGCCCCGGCGGCCGCATACCGGGGCCGGACGTTGGTCACGTAGTCCGCGACCGCCTCCACCGCCCATGGCATCACCGACAGCGTCATGCGCCGCCGCGGCGGCGAGCCCTTCGACCGCTTGCCATAACGCACATGCAGCGCACCGAACGCGCCCAGCTCAGGCGCTTTGGGGTTGCGGTAGAAGTCGGTGACATCCAGCCGCGAGGTCTCCGTGCAGCGTGTGCCCCAGCCGTAGAGGGTCTTGAACACGGTGGCGTCCCGATAGGCCGCCAGCGCTCCCTTACGGCCCCGCCGGATGGCCCGCTCCACCTGCGCATCCGCGTGATCGAGGAACGCCTGGATCTCCTCCCGGGTCATCGGCCGCCGCTCCGCCCGGCCCTCGTAGTCGGTCAGATGCGCCGCGGTAGTGAGGTCGGCCCAGGGCGCGGTTCCGGTGTTGCCACCGGCCCGTCTCCCTGGGCCGCCTTCCCGCACCCGACGTGCATGTCTCCATGCATCGGGCGCTCCACATGCCTTGCCCACTGGTCAGCCCGCCCTGGAGGGGGCTGCCGGTCTCAGGGGCCACGGGGTGGGAATCGTGTTGCCGCGATAGCGGTAACGGATCACCGAGACGCTGGATGCGCCGGTGAACACCACCCCGTTGTGGGCGAATCTCCAGCCACGGTCGCAGAAGCGACGGCGCAGCTCGTTCATTCCCAGTCCATGGCGTCCTTGCCTGTACTTATGGCGGATCCATCGCATGATCCGTCCCCAGGTCAGGGAGTCGATCGCGTTGAACGCGCTCTTCGACGCCGCGTGCCGGAAATAGTTCGCCCACCCGCGCAGCTGCCGGTTGAGGCTGACGAGCAGCTCATCCAGCTCCATGTGGCGGGTCGACCTGTACGTCTTCGCCTTCACCTTGTCCTTGACCGATTGCACGGCCTTCTTGGACGGCATGGTGTAGACGAAGTGCTTCTGCGTTCCCCGCTTCCGCTTCCTGCGGATGTGAAAGCCGAGAAAATCGAAGCCCTCGTCGATATGGACCACACGGGTCTTCTCCGGCGACAGCCGCAGCCCCATCGGGGCCAGCACGGCCGCCACCTCCTCCCGCAGAGCCTCGGCATGGTGGCGTTCACCTGCCACCATGAGCACGAAGTCGTCCGCGAAGCGGACGAGCTTCCACAGCCCTTGGCCGTTACGTCTGCGTTTGGTGCGCTGCCACTGGGTTCCCATCTCCTGCTGCCACTGCTGGTCGAAATGCTCGTCCAGCACCGACAGGGCGATGTTCGCCAGCAACGGCGAGAGAATTCCGCCTTGAGGGGTGCCCGTCAGTGTCTCCTCCCGGTCGCCCGAAGCCGTCATGACCCCGGACTTCAGGAACGCCTTGACCAGAGCGCACACCCGATTGTCGTTGATCCTCACGCGGAGCCGGTTCATCAGAGCCGTATGCGAAATTTCATCGAAACAGGCTTCGATGTCGGCCTCCAGCGTCCATTGGTAGTGCCTCGGTCTGGACGCCCAGTAATGGATCTCGGCAATAGCGTCGTGCGCACGCCGGTTAGGGCGAAACCCATACGAGCACGGCTTGAAGTCCGTCTCAAAGATGGGTTCGAGCACCGCTTTCAGAGTCGCCTGAACCACGCGATCCGCGACGGTGGGAATGCCCAACTTTCTGAGCTTCCCGCTGTTCCCCTTCGGGATCATCACCTGCCGCACTTCTACCGGCCGGAACTGGCCGGACTTCAGTGCATCGCGAATCTGGCCCAGGAACTCCTCCACCCCGACCCAGGTCTCAATCCGGACCACGGTGGCCCGGTCAATCCCCGGGGTCCGCGCCCCGGCGTTAGAGGCGACGCGCTCCCACGCGTGCACCAGGAACGCCGGATCGTAGACGAGGTTGTACAGGTCACTGAAACGGCGGGAGGCATCAGCCCCCGCCCAGTGATGCAGCTTGGTCTGCATCCTCCGTACCGAGAGTGCCGCCGAATCAGGATCCGGCCACACCACGGCGCCGGTATTCACCGGCGCTTCTTCGGACATTGCTTTCCCTCCCTGCTTGACATGCTGCCGCCCTTCCCCAAGTGGCCGGCTCTCCCGGCCTCGGAGTACTACGGCGGCTCCGTCCCGCCCGCGCCTTCGGTCGGCATCGCACCTATCCCCACACCCGCCCCTCTGGCTGAGAGGGGGCCGGGCAACGTACACGGACGGTTCCCACGTTCACTGCTGTCCGGTCGACGAGTTAGGCACCCGGCTCTGCCCCTGCGGTATCGCCGCGACTACGCCGTAGTCCTTCACCGCGGCCTCCTGCCCCAGACTGAAAAGACCCAGGCAAAGAGTTCCCCGCTCATAGAGAGCGGGTGCGCACCGCCACCCAGCCCATATCCGCCGGATTTGAGCTGGTTCCACGTCAAGAGGCGTAACAACACCGGTTCCTCGCGTATACCTTCTCGTCTCGCTCACCGCGCCCGGCCCATCCGGCAGTACCGGACCGACGCGACTTTGTCGAGGCTGCTCCCACCCTCACCGGCGATCCCCGGCTCAGGCTGCCTCCAGCTTCAGCTCGCCGCTACGACGGCGAACCGATGGGGTCTTCCACCTCCATCCAGACAAACAGCGCTTCGTGGCGCACTTCCACTCATGACACACCTGCACCGGATGCGTTCCGAACCGCGTCTCGCATTCGGCCGGCCACTGGTAGTGCGGCGAGGTGATGTAGTCGCAGAACATCCGGATCGCGCCCTGATAGCCGCGGATCGTCGACTCCGCCCGCTTCAACTCGCCGATCAGGTACGTCGTCCACTCGTCCAGATCGGACGCCGACCAGTGCCATGGGTAGGCGTTCGCGAACTCGGCGAAGCGCCGCACCTTACCCTCTCGGTCCGCGATCGTGTCCGGCTGCAGGCGGCGCCCGCCCCTCTGCTGACGCGCCCATCCCTCAAGCATCGCGTCGAAGACCGCGTCCTCGGGATGCAGCAGAGACACGCCCTGCAGCAGCACCAGCCCCGCGGACGCCTCGCTCAGACCGACCCCAGCCACCCAACCCTCCCGCCCGTCAGCTGCGCGAATCATGCATCAGTTGCACGACACTCCGCAACGCTGCAGGCCAACCACCCCACCCCCGTTAATAGGAATCCAACTTGAAGCCGCAGAACAGCAGCACCGACTCCTCCGGATCGCGCATCAAACGCAATTCCCCGGGAGTGAAGACCATCTGGCCTATCGACCACACCTGCGGTCACCATGCCGACCGCGACTTGTCCGACCGACCGGCTGACCGACGCGCCGGCTTCGCCGAGTGGCTCGCCAGGCAGGAGTGCACGGACTGCTGGCGCGCCTCGAACGAGGGCGACGAGCAGGACAAGGCTGCCTGGCTCAAAGCGAAGCGCGCCGAGGAGCAGACGGCGTCCGAAGCCTGGTCCGAGCAGTACCGGATGCCTCCCCTGGAGGGGACCGAGCGGGCCGTTCCCTGGGGCGTGCGCTGTCGTCACCAGATCCTGACCAATGCCTACACCGCGCTGGTCACCGAAGGCACAACCAGCGAAGCGGAGTGGGCGGAGATCGAGGAGAACGCTCGTACGGTGACCCGTGCCGGGTGGTGGATAGACCAGAGGTCGTCCGAGCCCGAAGACCTCACCGAACTGCTCCGAGCCGCCACCGGGGCCGACCGGCCGACAGAGAATCCCTTCTTCTGACCGACCGGGTGCCCTGCTGCGGCGGGGCACCCGGCTGACCGCCACTGTGCGGCCTCTACCAGCGATTCTCGGCCGGACCAAACCCCGGATTTGCCGGACGCTCTGCCCAGTGGCCCACCTCCAACGGGTCCTTCGCTCCCTCTGCCCCGGAGGCTTCCGTGCCTACCTCGATCACCATCACGTCCGAGTTCAGCGGCAGCGTCGTTGCCAAGGGCGCTACTGATGACCTCTCCGCGCAGCTCCTCCGTCACGCCAGTTTCAAGCAGATCGACGACTGGCACGGCCGACGCCATCGCCTGCCCACCACCACTCCGCTCGCCGACCAGGTCGCCATTGCCAGCCATGCGGCCGAGATGCTTCGAGCTGCTCGCTATGAAGTCACCCTTCCGCCGTCCCTCGACACGGCCCGGATGAGCCCTCCGGTGCATGCGCTGGGGCCCTACGCCGCCGGAGCTGAACTCCTCAGCATCACGGACCAGATCCGTGCGGCCGAAGACGGAGCCAGCCTTCAGCGGGCAGTCGACCACCTCCTTCACCCCGAGCACGGTGCGCTGGAGCGTGTCCGGGAGGCGCTGGAAGCAGCGGGAGAACAGGTCAACGACCTGGACGAGGACGCGTATGCGCTCGCCGACCGGTTCGGCTTCGCCTCGGAGTTCGTCAGCTCGGCCCAGTCCGAACTCGTCGACTCCGAGGCCGAGCTACGCCGAGTCGGCGCCGCTTCGACGAGCTACTCCCCAGCACCGACCGTCCGTGATCACCGTGGTGCCGCTCTCGCCACTTCTCCTGCGGCGAACCAGGCCAAGGTCGACTCGGCGTCCAGTTCCCCGTCGGCGCCTTGCTCTGCGACGGGTCACCCACCACGCGCCTCAACCCCCCGACGGTGACCCCGGCCGCCCTCTCCGCCGTCGGCCTCCAGTACGTCGCGCGCCCCCGCTCGACTCACCCGTCAAGGACCACTCACCCGAAGAGGCAAACGTGCCCGAGTACTACTCCAGCATCGGCGAGGCCGTCGGTGCGGCCATGCAGCACAACATCCGGCTCGCCCACCGCAGCGCGGCACCGGGCTCCGACAAGCCGCTGCAGGTCAGGCGCCTGCCCAGCGCTTCCGCCGATCCGTACTCGGTTCGCGGGATGATGTCTCGCCTCCACGAGGACGCCTCGCCCGATGAGGTGGCGGGCATCATCGAGGAGGTCAACGGCGCACTGGTCGGGGCTCTGCCCGAGCTAACCGAACTCGTCGCCTCTGCCGCCGACTGGACTCGCGCCCGTCTCGACTTCGACGACCCGCATCACCATCCGACTTTCGAGACGTGGACCCGACTGGCAGCCGCGTACGGAATGCTCCAGGACGTCCGTGAGCAGTTGGAAGTCGCCGAGGACGGTCTCGCTGCCTGTCCCGCAGAGCGCACGGACCCCCGGCACCACCAGATGGTCAACGTCTTGCGCAGCCGGGAGTTGCTCGACGATGTCCTCGGTGCCGAGGCTGCTCCTGTGTCGTCCGCTGCCCGGAACGTCGATTCAGACCGGCAGCGGGCGGCCCGCGCCTCGTCGCCGCGCGCCGGAACATCGCCGTCGACCGGCAGTCCGCCGGCCACCGCAGCACCTCCGCCCGCGCCTCGTTCTGCCGGCCGACCCCGCTGAAACGTTCCGCCTCAGACGTCCAGGAGTACCCCCATGATCTGCACGAGAGCCGAGCGCGCCCCGCCCCTGCCCGCTCGCACACCCAAGGAACCGCCGTGCCTTCCCCGCGCACCAGCGCGCCCTCGACCACCACCGGGTCGGACGCGCTCCTCTACCTCCTGTTCGGCATCCTCGGCGCCGCCATGGCCTTCGGCTCCCTGGCCTGGCTGACCGGAAATCTCACCAACACCTTCGTCGGGAGCGGGACATGGGCCCCCTTCCGCATAACGGACGCGCTGCTGCACCCGGAGGTGCTGTGGCCGGCCCTGAGCACCAGCATGCTGATGGTCGGCGCCCGCGTCGTCCCCGCCCTGTTCACCGTTGCCCTGGTCGTCACCGCTGCCGTGCTGTGGATGCGGTGGCGTGCCGGGTCCAAATCCGGCCTCGCCCGCAAGGCGGACCTGGCGCCGCTGCTGGACAAGGAGATCGTCGCCAAGGCGAAGAGCCTGCGCCCGAGCCTGGGCGGCCGGGAGAGTAAAAGAGGTCCTGCCCGCTGACCGCGGCATCCTGCTCGGCACCCTCGATCTCGGCCGTGCGGAGGTCCGCGCGTCCTGGGAGGACGTGATCGTCGCGATCATGGCCCCGCGTTCCGGCAAGACGTCCGGGCTGGCGATCCCCGCGATCCTCTCGGCACCGGGCCCGGTCCTGCTCACCAGTAACAAAGCCGCGAACGACGCCTTCACCACCACGGTGGACGCCCGTGCCGAGGTCGGAACGATCTGGACCCTCGATCCGCAGCAGATCGCCCACCACCCGCGCGAGATGTGGTGGGACATCCTCGCTGACGCCCGCGATCTCGCCGGGGCGAAGAGGTTGGCGGGGCACTTCGTGACCGCGAGCGTGGACGAGTCCAGCGGCTCCGACTTCTGGTC
Source organism: Streptomyces sp. WZ.A104 (assembly GCF_002382885.1). Taxonomy (GTDB): domain Bacteria; phylum Actinomycetota; class Actinomycetes; order Streptomycetales; family Streptomycetaceae; genus Streptomyces. The sequence goes on along the minus strand of NZ_NWVL01000007.1, from coordinate 104,677 downwards.
CACCGCCGCGAGCAACACCCTCGGTGCCCTCTTCCTCGCCGCCGCGTCCCACCGGCGGCCGATCACCGACGTCCTGGCCTGGCTCGCGATGCCGGCCGACCGCACCCCGGTGGACCTGCTCACCGACGCCGGCCACCATGCGGTCGCCGCCCAGCTCCAGGGCACCGTCTCCGGCGCGACCGAAACGCGCGACGGCATCTACGAGACCGCGAGGCAGTACGCGAGCTGCCTGCTCGACCCGGACGTCGCCGCCTGGGTCACCCCCAACGACGACCTTCCCGAGTTCCAGCCGTTCGCCTTCGCCACGTCCCGCGACACCTTGTACCTGCTGAGCAAGGACGGAGGCGGCAGCGCGTCCGCGATCATCGCGGCAGCGGCCGACGCCGTGATGCGCGCGGCCGTGATCGTCGCCGAGCGCTCCGGCGGGCGACTCGACCCGCCCGCCCTGTGCGTCCTCGACGAGGCAGCGAACGTCTGCCGCATCTCGGACCTCCCTGATCTCTACAGCCACCTGGGCAGCCGAGGCGTCATCCCGATGACGATCCTGCAGTCCTACCGTCAGGGCCAGCGGTGCTGGGGCGAGGCCGGTATGGACGCCCTGTACTCCGCCGCCACCATCAAAATCATCGGATCTGGCATCGACGACGCGGACTTCGCCGACCGGCTCAGCCGTCAGGTCGGCGACCACGACGTCCAGACCACCTCGGTGTCGACCAGCGAGGGCGGCAAGTCCACCTCGGTGAGCATGCGCACGGAACGGATCCTTCCGCCGGACGCCATCCGCGCCCTGCCCAAGGGCAAGGTGCTGCTGCTGGCCACCGGCATCCGCGTCGCCATGCTCAACCTCAAGCCCTGGTACAAGGAGCCCTCCGCCAAGGTGGTCGGCCCGGCTTCCGCTCGCGCCACGAAGGCCATCACCGAGCGTGCCCTCGCGAAGAGCATCGGCCAGGACGATCTTGGACTGTCGGCATGAGCGCGCCCACACCACAGCAGGGGCGGTTGGCCCACGCTCCAGTCGTCCTGCGCGGTGGCCGGTGGTGGCTCGACGGCGAGGCAGGCTCGGTCCCCGCCTCCGATCCCGCCTTCACCGCCGTCCTGGACGACTTCGCGCTGTCGATGGCCGCCGCCGACCAGGCAGTCGCCAACCTCCTCATCCGGCAGGACAAGGCGCCCTGCGTTGATCCCGGAGGCCGGCGGTGAACCCCCTGATGAGTGCCGAGCAGGCGGTCCTCGGTGCCGCACTCCTCGACCCCGAGCAGCTCACGCACCTGGAGTGGCTCGCTGCGGACCACTTCTATCGGCCCGTCCACCAGGCGCTGTTCGACGCCCTCCGCAAGCTGCGCAACGACGGGCATCCCGCGCTCTCGGCCGATGGTCCGTTGCCGCTGTCGTGGGTGACCGACGCGGTCGAGGAGGCCGGACAGCACGTGCGCGGGCTGACCGCGGCGTACGCCCACACCCTGATCCAGGCATGTCCCCGAACCGAGCACGCCCCGGTGTACGGACGCATGGTGCTGGAGGGGGCGATTCACCGCACCGTCGCCCAGCACGCGATCCGTCTCCACCAGGCGGCTCGGGCCGACGCCGTCCAGGGCGAGGTCGAGGGAGCCTTGCGCACGGCGGACGTCCTGACCGGCGTACTCACCGACCTTGCACGACGCTGGGGAACCGACCCTCGACCGGTCCCACCCACCGCTGGGCCCTCTGCCGCCACAGACATCCCGCCTCCGGCGCAGAGCGGCCAAGTCGCCGAGGACGAGCGGTTCCTCCTGGCCGTCCTCGCCGAACAGCCCGGGGCCATGGGCGAGGTGGTGGCCTGGCTGCGGCCGGGAGACTTCGCCGACCCTACCCACGGGCAGCTCTACCGGTGCCTGGGCGCGCTGCACCACCGAGGCGAACCCATCGACCGGATCACCCTGCTCTGGGAGGCCCAGCGACGCGGTCTGCTGGCCGACGGCACCGTGTCGAGCGAGCAGCTGACCGCCGTCTGCGAAGGCATGGTCCCCGGCAGCGCTGACTGGTACGGACAGCGGGTGATGCGCTCCTCCGTCACCCGCACCGCCGCCGCCTCCGCGCGAGCCATCCGGACCCTGGCCCAGGACGAGGTCCTGGGGCCCGGCCGGCTGATCAACCACGCCCTGCACGAACTCGGTCCGCTCGACGAGGTACGTGCCCGCTGGGCCACCGCGAACAGCAGTCCGGCTCCGAAGACCACGGCATCCGCTCCGTCAGCGGCCGAGCCGCCGCCCGACCGAGTGAAAGCCGCCCGCGCCCGCAGCACACCCCGCCCAGGCGCGTCACCCCCAGCCCCGGCCAGCCGTCTCCCCACGCTGTCAGCAGCCCGACCACCCTCGCGCGGCCACCCTTGAGACCCCCTCCCCACCAGCCTCTTCTGCCCCTGGAACTCGCCTTGATCTACCCCATCTCCGCAGCCGCGCCGGACCTACGCGTCACGGCCCCGAGCCTCGCCACCCCGTTGATCGGGTCTCTCTGCTCGGGGTACGGCGGCCTCGACCTGGGCGTGCAGTCCGCGCTCGGCGGCACGCTCGCCTGGCACGCCGAGGTAGACCCGAACGCCTCACGCATCCTGGCCCGCCACTGGCCCGGCGTCCCGAACCTGGGCGATATCACCGCCGTCGACTGGTCCACCGTCCCCCGGGTGTGCGTCCTGACGGCCGGCTTCCCCTGTCAAAGACGTCTCGGTCGCCGGCCGCCGGGCCGGACTCAACGCCCAGACCCGCTCCGGGCTCTGGCTGCACGTCGCCCGTGCGGTCGCAGCCCTCCGACCCTGCCTGGTTGTGATCGAGAATGTGCGCGGCCTCCTCACCTCCCCCGCCGGTTCCCCTGGCGACGTGGAACCCTGCCCGTGGTGTCTGGGAGACACCGCAGGTCAGCCTGCTCTGCGGGCACTCGGTGCCGTACTCGGATCCCTGGCCGACATCGGGTACGACGCGAAGTGGCTCGTGCTTCGCGCCTCCGACGTCGGGGCCCCACACCGCCGCGAGCGGACCTTCCTCGCCGCATGGCCCGCCGGGCACCCTGCTGAAGACGCCGACCAGCAACATCGGCAAGAACGGCGGCAGCCAGCATCCATCGAAGCGGAAGAGCGGGGGCCACGGTCCGAACCTGGCCGACGAAGTCGAGTGGCTGCTGCTGCCGACCCCGAAGGCGTCGGACGGAATCAAGGGCTCACCGAACCAGCGGCACGGCAATGGCGACATGACCCTGCCCAGCGCGGCTGCGTCGTTGTTGCCGACGCCGAGGGCCAGCGACACGGGCACCCCGGGCCGCCGCCCCGGGAAGGGATGGCGGCCTCCCTTGTCGGCGGTGGTCCTGCCCCTCTGGACGCAGGAGACGCCGGAGGCGGAGGCGCGGACCGGCGATGGGGAGCGTACGGATCCGCCATCACCCGATGGGAGAGCCTCACCCGCCCGGCCCCGGCTCCCACGGACGCGGCCGGTCGGCTCCGCGCGGACTTCGTGGAGTGGATGCAGGGCCTCGACGCCGGCTGGGTCACCGCGACTCCGGGGCTCGGCCGTCCAGCGCAACTCACCGCGCTCGGCAACGGTGTCGTCCCACAACAGGCGTCGCATGCCTTGCAGTTGCTGGCGCCACCCTTCCCCCGCTGTCCCCGCTGCGCCGACCGATAGCGCTCCACTACCGCGATTTTCCGGCCGCACCAAACCGCTGATTCTCCGGATCCTCTCGGGCATGTCGCCGTCTCACAGATGGAGCACACCCCCATGGCCGACACCAGCCCGACCTCCCCCGGCCCCGAGCCGTACCGCGTCCCCGACGCAGACCTCGACGACCTCGCCAGCACCCTCGCCAAGACCATGGCCGAGGTCAGGCAGCACGGCATCATCCTCGACCGCCTCGGCTCCGAGCCCGACCCCGGCGCCATCCAGCCGCCGGACGGCGCTCCGGAAGCCGAGGCGGCTGACGGGAAGAAGCCCGACGGCCCCGCCTCGGTGTTCATCCTCGCCCTGGGCGGCAAGGAGTATGCCGTCGAACTCGCTGCTCTCAGCGACTGGGTGAACTACCTCTTCCTGCCGATGTACGGCCGGGAGATCAGCACGAGCCGTCCCTGGTGCGCGCACTGGCACGAACACCCCGAGGCCGTCGCCCGGCTCCACGCACTCTGGCTCGCCTGGCAGCAGTTCACCGACACGGAGGCCGGCCTGTCCGGCCCCTCGACCTGGCACCGCGACCACCTGGACCAGACCCTGGCGCACCTGCGTGCGCCCGACGGACCGTTCGCGGCCTGCACGACCAGCGCAACTCGCCCCAATCACCGGGTGCTGGCCACCCCGGCGCCCGAGCAGGCGGGGGTGGCGGCGTGAACGACATTCTCGACTTCGGCCTCGACGATCTCTCGCCGGTCAACGACGACTCCGAGGAAGCAATGGAGGCTCTCTGGGCTGGCGACCTGACGGTGCTGTCCCAGCACCACACCACGCCCAACGGTTCGCACAACTTCGTCCTCGCCCACGACCGATCGGTCACCTGGGGGATACCCGGCGAGCCACAGCTCGTTGCGATCGCCGTCGCTCGGGATCTGCGGCAGTCCACGTTCACGTTCGAGACGAGTCACCACGCCACGGCGTCCTTCGCACAGAACTGGCTGGCAGAACGCGGCTGCCCGCTCGAACGGATCGCACTGCACGGTGGCGACTACATCAAGCCCGCCGACGACCTCACCCTCCAGGTGGAACAGCAGATCCAGAAGTCGGGCACCCGCTACGAGGTCCTCGACACCTACACCTCTGACGACAACCCCAGCGAGGCGTGGACACTCGTCAACGACTCCCAGGCCACCCAGGCACCGGTTCGCCTCTTCTACGAGGAGTGGAACCACAATGCCGGCACGTACACGATGCGCGAAGGGGCCTTCCCCGACGTCGGCGTCGCCCAGACCTGGCTGGACGAACGCAGTGAACCGCTGCCCGAGCCTCCGGAGTACAGCGACCACAACGGTGCTGTCGTCCGGGCCCGCATCGCCCGCATCGCCCTTTCCCGGTCCGCCGGAACCTCTCCGACACCGCAGACCGGGCGCGACGCGCCCCGCGCGTCAGCGGCGGTACCGGTCCAGCGCGCGGTCCAGGGGAGGCCGCTGTGAGCCGCGCCCGCTTCGCCTTCGCCGCGCACCCCGACGCCATCGCCGACCTGCGGGAACTCCCCTCTGAGATGCGCGATTTGGCCTTGCTGGAGCTGCAGAACCTGGTCCACGGAAGCGACGACTGCTTGCCGTTGAAGGGCCGTCTCGCCGGCTTCCACAAGGTGTACGTCGACCCGGCGGTCTCATACCGGCTGGTCATCCAGTTCCGCCAAGCGCCACCGACCTCGACCCACAAGCGCGAGATCTACCTCGTGGCGGCTGGCAGCCGGAAGGACTACGCGGTCTACCGCGCGGCCCACCTGCGGACCGAGCCCCAGCAAGGGCTCGGCCCGGACTCCGCCACGGAGGCCCGCGTGCAGGCCGCCCGGTCTCGCTCGACGCTCACCACCGAACGGCCGACAACGAGCCGCGCGGCTGCCCCGTCACCAGCGCCGCCCTCGGCCACTGCTTCTCGAAAGGCCACCCAGCGATGACCAACGCCCGTACTGCGCTCACCCGTTCAGAGCTTGCGGATCTCCTCACCGAGGCCGCTCAGAACGTCGGCGGCATCCCTGCCGCCGAGTACCCGACGGCCGCCGCCCGCTCCTACCTGCATCCCGTCTTGGGTCCGCTGGCCGCTGGGCCCCGCGTGATCACCGAGCTGAACGACCGGTTCGAGGGCTTCGTGGCCACCGAGCCACTCCCTGCTGGTTCGGCGGGCCTGTTCGCCCTGGCCTCCTACGCCTCCGCGCTGGGGTGGCTCACCGAGTCGTTCGCCGAGCTGACCTCCTCGGTCGACGAGATCTGCACCCGCGTGGGCATACCCACGGAGCCACGCGCCCCGATCGTCGCCGCGTCCGGTGGTACTGAGCGGGACGACGAGTACGACTTCGCCTTCAACGCACTTGAGTTGGAGGCGGTCCGCAACGCAGCCGAGGCCGCCGGCCTCGCGCCGGACGACTACGTCGAGGTTCTCTCCCAGTCACTGCTCGCCGCCGCCCGGATCACCGACGCCTGCATGGAGATCTCCAGCGGCCTGCTCGATGACGCCGATCTGCTCCGCGAAGCGAGCGACCGCCCCCGGCTCGGTGACGATCCCGGGAGCCTGCCCGCTCTGGTCCGCTCCCTGCTCGCCCGGATGGAGGCGACGGTGTGAACCCGTACGACGCAGACACACACCCTGGCCCCTATCTCGTCGTCGAAGTGCTCGGTGTCGGGGACGTCAGCGTGCCCGCCCTCGCACATGGTCCGGAGGAGCCGCTGCACCAGGCCGCTACACGCGTCATCGAAGCCGCAGCGGCGCTGGACGAGCGACACGAGAGCGTACTCAACGCGGTCCAGCGCGCTCAGCGGCTGCTCGAAGGCACTGGTCGGGGTGAAGTCGGCCGAGCCCAGGTCTCGTACGCGCTGCTGCACACAGCTCTCCCGGACCTCGGAGACGGCCTGGCCCAGCAGGACCGGGCATACAGCCAGCTCGTCGAGTCCCTGTCCGCCTACCGCCGGCTTCTTTCCTCGCCCGAGCCTGCTCAACACGCGAGCAACAAGAGCCACGGGCAGGGCCAGAAGACGAGGCCCCACCGGGACGACGACTGGGCCGTCGCCGGGGAGCGCGGGCTGGTAGCCCTCGAAGCGGTTGCGGCCGGAGGCGTTCGCTTTCGCCGCAACGCGATCGGCGAGGACCCGTACATCTCGCGGGAGAAGGCCCAGTGGCAGGACCCGGCGGTCTTCCCGCAGACCGTGCAGCGGCTGGTCGCCAACGGGCTACTGCATCAGGACACCACCGAGAACGTGTACCGGCCCGGCCAGCTCCTCTCGCTCACTGCGCAGGGGGAAGCCGCCCTGCGTGATGGTCGCGCGACGACCTCCCGGGTGTCCGCCGCCCTCGGCCGCACCACTACGCGGACCACGTCAGGCGCGCTCTCCGACTCGGCCGCCGTGCCCGTCGCCAGGACCTCCCTCGCGACCCCCCGCTCACGCTGACCTCAGCCCGATAAGGACCCCACCATGGCTACCCCCGGCCTGCCTCCCACCTTCTCCATCGCTTCCATCGACGCCCAGCGCGTCGAGGAGGCTCTCGCCCGGATCGGGCCCAAATGGACCACCTGGACCGCGATGACCCTGGCCCAGGTGAAGGGCCCCGTGCGCGTTCGCGACGTTGCTGCGCAGCTCCCCTTCGTCAGTGAGCAGTTCGTCGGCAAACGGCTGGCCACGATGCACGCTGACGGATTGGTGATCCGCGATGACGACCGGCGGGGCGCGCCGTACCGGCTCAGCGCGCTCGGCACGTCTCTGGCCCCCGTCCTCCGCACAGTGTCGGACTGGTCCAGCACCCACCTGACACAGGAACCGATGGCCGAAGCCGAGCGTGTCGAGGACGCGCTGCGCCGCCTGCATCTTCGGCACTCAACTGCCGTGATTCAGGCCCTCGACTCGGCTGACTGCCAGATGCGGTTCGTTCACATCGCCGAGGCGGCCGGTCTGGACTACGGCCTCGCACGGCAGCGACTTGTCCGGCTTCAGGCCGATGGCCTGGTCACGCGGACGGGCTCCCGGCACGGAGACCCTTACGTACTCACCGATGCCGGCCAGGCGTTGGGGGCCGTCTACGCGAGTGTCGAGCACTGGAGCCAGCCCTTCGCGCTGCGAGGTGGAACAGCAGCACCGCGTCCGACAGCGGCAGCCACGCGCACCCACGTCGGCATTCCGCTGGGGGCGGGAGCCGACAGCGCCCGGACCGCGGCGGCCCTACGACGGAGCGCCGCCGCGTCGAACGTCATGTTCAGCCACGCGCCTCAGCCGGAACCGCGGGTGCCGGCGGCCGTGACCGCTCAGTCGGCACCGGGCCGGGGCCGGTGACGGGGGTGAGAACTAGAGGCCACTCGCCGCCACTACGGCATCCGCGTGCGCTCCGGCGGCTCCCGCCGCTGCATACGCGGATCCGTTCTCCTCCTTCGCTTCCGGAGACTCGACCATGTACGCCCCTGATGACCCGACCCGGTACCAAGAGGTACTGGTCAGCCCCATGTATCTGGCTGGTTCCAACGGGACCGGCGAGGCTGGCTTCGCGCCCGTCGCCCACTGGCCCCATCAGTACCTCGATGAGGGCCCCTGCCAGCTCCTCGTGACCTCTCCCGACCAACGGATTCGGATCGGCTGGTTCGGCGACGACTTCGAACTGTGGAAGATCAGCGCAGCCGAGGACGCCTTCTCGGCGCCTCGCTGGACGGCGACGTTCAACCACGTCACCCCGGCCGAGATGGTCGCCGGCCTCACCGCCGCACTGGTCCAGGACTACGACGAAGCCATCGCCTCCGACACCCCCGGCCGCTTCTTGACAGGGCCAACCGTCCCCTGGAGGGACACCGTCCGGCCTTTGACCGATGCCGGCTGGAACCTTGACGGAGGTGCTGAACTCGGCACCGTCGAGATCATCGCTCCTGACGACCAAGCGGGCATCCTCATCGATCGGCGCGGCTACGGCTCCGACCGCACGACCGTTGAGCTGTGGGCTGGCCCGCCGGGCTGGGGCACTCGTGCCGAAGCTACGTTCACGGCCCGCACCCCTTCCCACTTGATCGCCGCAACCGCCGCTGTGACGGCGAAGTCGACCCCGGTGGTCCGCGAGCGCCACCAAGTCGACCGGCGGATGCAGCACTTGGTCACCATGACCCCTGTTGTCGCTTCGGCCACGCCGATCGCCGAGGCTCAGGTCCCGCGCGCTCCGACTCCGCTGGACGTACGCCGCACCGCGGTCACCCAGGCCGTACACCGTGCCGCGCGGGGGCCACAAACAGCAGCCGACCTTCGGGGGATGGCCGCGCAGAGCCGCTCCACGGGGGCGGCGCAGAAACGGACGGGACACCCCGCTCCCGCGACCTCTGACCGGCTGCCGGCCAGCTCGCCAACGCCCCGGCGCGGACGCTGACTCCCACCCCAGGCCGCACTCCACTCGCGACCGTCCCCGCCCAACAGGAGTTCCACCATGCCCACCACCACCATGCTCGACCAGGCCACGGCCATGATCGAGAACGCCTGGGGCCAGCCCATCGAAGCTCTTGAGGTCCTAGGGGTCCGCCGCCCCAGCGAGGACCCGCTCCTGCGCTGCGCCATGCACACCCGCGCGGCCCTGGCCATCACGGACAGCGCGGTAACCGTTCACCAGGACCGTCTTCACGCCCTGTCCCGGCATGGGTACGTGCCTGACTTCTACGAACTCGACCGGATCACCGAAACGGCGGTCAAGCTCCGCGTCGCCCACGCGGAGAGCCGTGCGTACCTCCAGGCGATCCGGCGCGTGGTGGAGGCTCGGGAGGCCGCCGCACCCGAGGTTGCGGCATCGGCGGTTCGGCTGGCTCAGGCCGCTGTCGCCCGCTCCGGGCAGACGCGGCACGCCCCGGGGGCCGTGCCCGAGCCGTCCTCTCCGGCGGCGGTCGTAGGGCCGTCAGCGCCCACAACGGGGCCCCGACGTTGAGCGCTTAGCTCCGATTCTCGTCGCGGGGGCCCTCTTCGGCCCGGGGGCCCACCGCGCGGGCCAGCTCCTCCATCGTCAGCTCCACGCGTCGGCCTTCGGCGACCCGGCGCTCCACCGTCTCCTCGTCCGGCCACCGGTCGGGCTGTGCGCCGACTCCCCACTGGCCGTCGGCGACCATCGCGATGTCGCCCACGGTCCAGGGCCGTCCGGCGGCGCGGATCTTGCGTTCCAGTCCGGCGCCGTCCCAGTGTCTGCTCGCCTCGGCCATCCCCTGCTCCCCTTCACCGACGTGCGGTCCCTCACCGCAACCCAGGTACGACAACCGCGGTCGCAGATCCATTCCCGGCCAGCCGACCGCTCGGCTGTGGTCTCCAGTTCGCCCACGGCAGACGGCATCCCCAGGGAAACGACTACGCACTTCGGCATGCTGCATGCCAACGTACGGGTGTTGGGAAAAACCGCAGGTCAACGAAGGGATCGTCCAACCGTGAACACCTCCGCCACCCTCCTGCCCGCCGTCGTCCGCCCCGCCGTGGAAGACCGCCACTGGCTCTCCTCCGACCATTGCGCCACTCCGGTGCTCGACCTCCTGGACGCTCTCGGCTGGACGATCGCCGAGACCCCGGAGGCCAACGTCCACGCGACCAGCCCGGACGGCGGCGTCTACGTCGGCTGGCTCCCCGAAGACCCCTCCGCCTGGGCGCGCGAAATCGTCTGGCGCATCCAGGTGCTGCCCGCCGACGGCGAGGTGTGGGTCCAGGAGTTCGGCATCCATACCCCCTCCGAGGCCGTCGCCGGATTTCTCGCCGCCCTCGCCACTCACTCCTCGCGCTGACCGCCGAACTACGGGGGCGGGCCGACGACGGCCCGCCCCGTTCACCGCGCCCGTCCCGGCGGACCGACCGCTCCTCTTCTTCCTGACCGAAAGGCATTGAAATGACCATCTACTCCGATGACCTCGTGAGAATCGCGAACCACGTCGTCGGCTCCGGCACCGCCGTGTTCGCGGCCTACGACGCCATCACGGGGTCCGGCATGGCCTCGCGCGGCATCTCCCAGGTCTGCTGCGGGGTGCTGCTGCTGTACACCGCCGGGATCTTCCAGGACCACCTCCGCCGCCGCGACACCCGTGTCGTCGCCTACCTGTCCGGCAACCCCGACGCGCCCCTCTCCAAGATCAGCGCCGCCACGGGGCTGAGCCAGGAACGGGTCGCCAGCTCGCTGCAGCGCCTGCACGCCGACGGCCTGGTCGTCTCGGAGGAAGGCGCGGTTCCCCTCCCACCTCGCTACCGGCTGACCTAGTGGCTCCACCGTCGGCAGCATCTCGCAGACCACACCAAGGGCCCGAAGGCCCCACGCGACCTGCTCCGCCTCGACGCCCCCTGACGATGTCCCCGCCAGTCCTGCCCCGTCCGCCCATACCGCTCTCGGAGGTTTCCGTGCCCCAGTATCTGACCGTCGGCCACCTGCTTAGCCAGCTCCTGGAACTCGACCCCAACCTGCCGGTCCGTCTCGCCGTCAACCCGGACTTCCCCTTCGCCCACTTCGTGGGGGCCGAGGTCGTCGTCCGCGACGGCAAGGCGTACATCGCCGATGACGGCCAGGAGGACTACCTCCCGGTAGGGGCGCGCGATGCCCTCACCTGGGCTTGATCGCTTCCCTACCACCACGGAGGCTTCTATCTCGTCCCTCTCGCGACCCGCGCCTCGTCTCGCGCTGCACGATGTCGCCGTGCGCCCCATGCCGTTCGGCGTGCACAGCGCGCTTCTCCAGCGCATCTCCGCCCGACCCGACGGCCCCCTCGACATCACCTGGCTCGCTGACGAAACCCCACAACTGCCCCTCGGGCGTATCCGGCTGCGCTGGGAGCCCGCCTCGCGCAGCGGCTGGGACGTCACGGCGTACCTGGGGCTGACCACGGCCGAGGTGTTCCTAGGTTCCTGGCCCGCCGCCCCGGACGACTGGCCGCGCCTGGTCCGTCCGACCCTGTACGAGGTGACCGGCCTGTGCGCCGCCCTCTCATTCGCGACCGACGCACTCGACCTCTCCAACCGGCTCTCCGGAGTCTGACCGAGGACCGCCGAAGGCCGCCTCATGCCGCTCAGGCAGGGGCGGCCTCGTCGTGCGTCCACCCGTTCGTTGCGTACGCTCGACCTGACGAAGGAGAACACTATGGCCGACGACCAGAGGCTCTGGGGATACCCGGAGGTCGCCGCCCACCTGGGTATCAGCGTCGGCGCGACCCGCAGCCGCAAGAGCCGGGGCAGCCTGCCCTCGCCCGACGACGACAGCGTTCCGGACCGTCCCCGCTGGAAGCCGTCCACGTTCCAGAACTGGAGGCCGGTCGGCCGGGGATTTCGCAGCGACCTGCACAGCTCCCCCCGACAGGAGACCACGTCGACCGACTGACCGAGCGGGTGCTCGCCCGTAGGCTGCGGGCATGACACCCGACTCGCAGATGCCCTCGCCCCCGTTCCCCTCGACCGACAACGCCGTACTCGGGTTGATCGTCGGCGGAGCCATCGAGTCAGTCCGTAGCGGCGAGGCCACCGTGGAGGAGGCCATCCTGCATGCGGCGGTCCACGGCTGGTACGAGGGACACGTCCAGGGTGAAGACGAATGCCCGGGGTGCGACTTCCGGGGTGGGCTGGCGAAGGACAGCGCACGCGGCTGAACCTCACCTGCACGCCAAGGGGCGCCACCGACATGCCGGTGGCGCCCTTCGGCGTTCCGTCTGGTGCTCGCCTACTCCAGGTAGATGCCGGCGAATACGCCGTCGAACCCGAGCGCGGTCAAGCCCGCCTCGACACTCGGGTAGGTCGTCCCGTGCGGGCCGCCGACCAGGGCATCGAAGTCGGCGCGGCCGATCTCGGGCTCGAGCCACTGGTTGCCGCACCGGCAGCGGACCCAGACGTTGCGCCCGTGGTTGATGAGCAGCCAGTCGCGTCGGGCACGGCAGGCGGAGCACATCACGGGGATGCCCCCGAGGGCGAGTTCGCGTGAGTGGCCGACGCAGCGGATTGCCCCGGGGCCGTCGGCCGACCGCGTCTCGGCCTGGAGCTGCAGCAGGGGGTCGGTACCAGTGGGGACGACGGGCAGGACGGTTGCCGGCTCCGTGGTGCGGGTGGTGGTTCTGAGCACGAGCGTCATCTCCCGGTTGTCGGTCCTGTCTTCATCCGCAACAGCCGGTGGAACCGGCTGTCCATACATTTCGCGGCGTCCGCTCGGACCTTGTGGTTGACGTGGTCAGTGACGTGGCGATCGGCGATTGGGGTCTTGAGCAGTTCCGAGCGGTACGGCTGCCGTCGCGTTTCGTTCACTGGTGCGGCTGCTCGGCGCGGTGGCCTGGCGGGTGGCGGCCTGCGGACGACGGGCACTGTCACCCGGGTGTGCCGGGAGCTGGGCGATGCGCCGCAGGCGCCAGACCAGGACGTCGTTCACGTCGTCGGCGCTGTCGAGTTCGCGCATGTCGATGGCCTGGCGCAGGAGGGCTTCGGAGTCATGGCCTGCCCGCTCGGCCTGGGCGAGGGTGGCGACCAAGGCGTCGGTCCTCGCTTGCGTGCCTCCTGCCCGTACGACCTTCTCGGGCAGGACGGCGCGAAGGGTGGCCTCGTGCATGAGGCGCTGGGCGTCAGGAAGGGCGCGGCCTTGGTCGTGCAGCATGCGCATCGGGGTGGCGGCGGCCTGGCGGTAGGCGGTGCGCAGGTGCGCGGCGGCTTGTCGGGAGGCGTGGGCCTGCTGGGCGTGTCCGCGGGCGGAGTGCCAGCGGGCGGCGGCGAGGGTGACGAGGACGAGGGTGGAGAGGAGCATGGCGGTGGTGCCGCCGTCCTCGCCTCGGCCGAGCGCTCCGCCGGCCTGGACAATGCCTCGGGCGGCCGAGCGGAGGGCCCGGGTGTCGGCACGTTCGGCGCGGACATGACTGCGGGTCGCCCGTTCGAAGGCGCGAGCTGCGGCGGCCAGCTCGGTGCGGGTGGTGGCCGGTGAGGTCTGGGCCACTGCGTCGAGGAGTTCTCCGACGCCGACGAGCTGGGGGGCGGCCTCGCCGTCCTCGTCGCGTTCCAGGAGCGTGGCCGAGCGCTCTGCGATGACGGTGGCGTTGCGTCGTTGACGGGCGGGCGGTGACCAGTTCGTCCGGTCAGCGCCGACCGCGGGCGCGCTCGGCTCGGCGGCCCCGTCGGTGAGGCGTAGGCGGATCTTCGGAAGGGAGAGGTCGGGGGCCAGTTTGGAGCCGGGGTACCAGACCGGGTCTCCGTCGCGGTTGCGGTCGCCGGGCAGGGCCACGTTGTAGCCGAGCGCGTCACCGGACGGTGCGTGCCGCAGCTTCACCCGTACCCCCGCTTCGCGGAGCCGCGTGAAGAACTCCTCTTCCGAATCCGCTCCCGCCACGGCTCGACGAACGGCCTCGCGGAGCGTCTCGCGCGAGGTCTCCGGGCGGCCGGTGCGCTCGGCCTTGAACTTCTCGGCGCTGCTGGGGTTCTTCGCTGCGGTTCCGTCGCCTGCGTTCAGGCGCCGCAGGCCCATCTCCTGCTCGATGTGGCGGCATTCGGCCTGGGCCTTGTTGAAGTCGTAGTTCAGGCGCGGGTTGCGCAGGTCGCCGCGTACGAGGGTGGCGACGATGTGGATGTGGTCTTCCGCGTGGCGGACGGCGATCCACCGGCAGCCGTCGGGGTCTCCATCCGGGGCGATGCCGGTGGCGTGGACGATGCGCTGGGCGACGGCGTTCCACTCCTCGTCGTCCAGCCGCCGGTCCCCGGGGGCGGTGCGGACCGAGCAGTGCCAGACGTGCTTGGCGGGCGCGCGGTCGCCGGCCTGCTTGACCCGCAGGTCCAGGGCGGCGGTGAGCCGGGCGAGGGTGACCTTCGGGTCGGGGTCGAGGCCGGTGTCGCGGCCGGGGTCGGGGGCGAAGCCGTCCCAGGAGCCGACGAGGTGTGCGTCGGTGTGCTCCTCGCGCCGCCCGGGGCCGTACAGGTAGACGAGCAGGCCGTGGGTCCGGGAGCCGCGTCCGATGTCGGGAACCATCACAGCCGCCGGGTCACCAGGTCGTTCGCCGCGTCATCGACGCGGGCGAGAAGTCCGGTCAGCGCGCCCAGCGCGTGTTCGAGTTCACCGGCGCGCGGCTGGCCACCGCTGTTGAGGACGTAGGCGATCTGGTTGATGTTGTTGCCGATGCGGGCCAGCGCGGTGCGCAGAGCGGCGAGTTCGTCGATGGCGGTGTCGAGCTGGTCGTTGCTGTGCACGGCGGCGCATCCGCGGGCGGCGCTCAGGCCGGAGACGGCGAGGAAGCGGGCGATGGTGACGCCGCGCTTGGTGGCGGCCTCGGCGATCTCGGTCTTCTCGGTGTCGGAGAGGCGGGTGGTCGTCTTGCGGGTGCGCTCGCTGGGGTTGCGGGTGCGGCGGCGCGGCTTGCGGTCGGGGTAGGCGGGCGTGCTCGGGCGCGGCTGCTCGCGGTGGTCGTCGCGGTCGGCTTCTCCCCCGGTGACCGGCGCCCCCTGGTGCCGGTTGCCCGGCTGGTCCCCGTGCGCCCTCGCTCGGGGACCAGCCGGGTTTCCCCCGCCCTCCTGGGCGGGGGCAAGTGCGTACGTCGGGCCGTAGGACCGTCGTACGCGATAGCTTGCTCCGCCAGGAGCCGTGGTGGGGTCACGCTGCTGTCCAGCGGAGGTGGGCACCGGGTCGTTGGTGTTCACCGGCTCGTCTCCGGGTCCTGCTGCTGGATTTCGCGGACGAGTTCCTCGATCCAGTCCATGGCCAGGACGGGGTGGTGCAGGGTCCAGGGCCGATCATGCTGCTCGCGTTGCACGATCCAGGTGGTGTCGGGGCCGGACTGGGCGCGGTGGAGGTGTCCGTGCTGGTGCAGGACGGTCAGCCAGGAGTCGACTTCGGCGGGCGTGGCCGGGTGAGTGCGCATCGGGTGCTCTCCGCTTCTGCTGTGGCGGGGTGTGTCGGTGACATGCGGAGTGGGTGACCGGCCGGGGTGACCGGTTCGGTCACCCACTCCGTGGAGGTTCGGTCAGGGCCGGGAGGAAGTGACCGGCTGGCGGTGCTGCTCGCGCAGCTGAGCCATCAGCGCGGTCAGGGTGTCGCTGGACAGCGGGATCTGCTGACCTCGGATCGCCTGGGCGACCACCTTGCGGGTCAGTTTGTCCTCGGCCCTGACCGCCGACCGGGCGATCGCCAGCAGCTCCTCGGTGTCCGGGTCAGGACGCCGGTCACCAGTCGGCCGAGCGGCCCGGTCAGTGACCGGAGGCGAGGTGACCGGCGCGGCACTGACCGCCGCCGGGCTGTCCTGGTCACCACCGACCGGGGCCGCGCTGCCGGGGCGGTCAGTGACCGTCCGGCCCTTGTCCGCCTGTCCCGGCAGGTCAGGGGCACCATGGCTGCGGTTGTGGTGGTCGGTGACCGACTGGCCGCTGGTCGCCGGGGTCGAGTCTCCGGTCACTGACCGGGCGGCGGTGTCCTCGTCGGTCGGGGACAGTGGCAGCCGGTCGGTCAGAGCGGTGACCGACTGACCGGACGTGACCTGACCGGCCGCTGACCGCTGCTGACCGGCTCGGTCGGTCCGGGTGACCTCGATGGCGTCGCTCCGGTCGGTCTCACCGAGGTGACCGGGCTGACCGAGGTTCTGTCTGCCAGAGTCCTCGACCGGGCCCCGGGCAATGAGGATGTAGAGGTGGACCGCTCCGGCCAGTGCGAGCGGGGCGATGGTCGAGAGCACCGCGACCACCGCGTCACCGAGCCGGAGGCCGGTGCCGGCGACCGAGTCCTGGTTGATACGCACCGCGTGGAGCGCGTTGGCCCAGATGCTGGCGGCGGTGGCCGTGCCGAAGAGCGTCCAGACGTAGAGCCGGGCGCGCAGTGGTGCGTTGCGCAGGACCAGGAGGGCTCGGATGCCGTACGCGATGAACCCGTCGATCACCAAGGGGAACAAGTAGGTAAGGAAGCCTCGGATGTGGATGGCGACGGCCATCTGCTGCAGGGCGTCGTACGACAGCGCGCACCCCGCGCCCCCGAGCGCCACGACAGCCGCGCGGTCCCACCCGGATATGTGCGCCGTCTTCGACGCGCTTGCGATGTTCATGCCGCCGTCCCGAAGTCGTCGCGGATCAGGCGCTCGCCGCTGGTCTCGGGGGGTGTGGTGTTCGTGGTGGGCTGGTTCAGGGTTCGGTTGCGCTCGGCCCGGCGGATCTCGCGGTACCGCTTCTTGGCGTGCTCCTCGGTGACCTTCAGAAGCCAGGCCAGACGTTGCTCGCTCACCCCGTGGCGGTAGGCCGCGTACTCGACCGCGCGGCGCTCCGTATGGGTGAGGTGCACGTCGCGTCCGGCGATGGTGGCATTGACGCGGCTGTAGTCGAGACGGCTGGCGAGCTTGTCGTGCAGCGGCCCGCGCTCCTCTTCCGTCAGGCCGCCACGGATCCCGTCGGTGTCACCCCCTTCGAGAGCGGCGTCCAGGCAGGTGCGGCGGACCGGGCACTGGCCGCACAGGGCCTTGGCCGTGGCGATCTTGGCGGTCTCGTCGGGTTCGGGGAAGAAGACTTCGGGGTCCACCGGGTTGTACTCGGTGCTCTGGCAGACGGCGTCGGCCTGCCAGGTCTGGTCGCCGAGCTGGCGGTGGTGGACAGGGCTGTTCGTCGTGCTGGTCATGCGGGGTGCTCCGATCGCTCTCCGCGCGCAGGGGCGTCGGCGGAAAGGTGCGCTGGCGGTAGGTGCCCGGGGGACGGCGGTGCGAGGGCGCGGTCCGGCGGGGTGGCCTGTGGAGGGTCAGGCGGCGGCGCTGTGGCGTCTGCGGTCGACGGCCTCGAACTCGACTCGGGTGGTCATCTGCGCGAGCCTGCTGGCGACGCGATCCCCGACGTAGGAGCGGAGGTCCTTGATCGCCAGGTTGGTGGTGATCAACGTCGGGAGCATGAGGTTGTACCGGCGGTTGATCAGCCTGTACGTGATCTCCTCGACCCACTCGCTCGCCTTGGCCGCGCCGAGGTCATCGATGATCAGCAGCGGGCACCGGCTGACGGCCGCCAGCTCCCGCTCGCTGTCGACCCCGGGCCGGGGGCGGAGATCGGCGTACAGGTCGGCAGCGGTGGTCGCCCGCCAGCGCACGCCGACCCCGCTCTGCACCAGCGCTCGGATCGCGCCGTACGCCTGGTGCGTCTTGCCCGCGCCGACGACCCCGGCCATCAGCAAGCTGGGCCCGGTGGTGACCTGCCGCCGGGCTCCCCGGCTGGGGGCGACGGCGGCCTCGGTGACTTTCCGGACCCAGTCCAGGACCATCGGGTGGTCGGCGACGGCCGACTGGTAGCGCGGGGGCATCCCGGCCAGGAGGGCGTCGAGCGGGGAGTACGGCTCGGGGTCGTCGGGGAGCGCGGCGGCGTCGGCCGGGTCGATGTTGCGGGCGGCCAGGATCCGGGCCATGCGCTCCAGGGTGCCTTCGTTGCCGAGGAGCTGGGGTTCGCGGTGACGGGTGTGCATCACAGCTCCTCGGCGTAGGCGGCAGAAGCGTTGGCCGGGTTGGTCCACGCCTGGTGGGCGGGCACGTTAGGCCGGATTCCCGGCCGCGCCAAACCGCCGGGGCGAGCGTTCATCGCCTCGTTGACCATGCTGGTCAGCACGCTCGGGTGCTTCGGGTTGGCCGCGAAGTTCGCCAGCCCGGCCCGGATGTGCCCCGGAGCGATGCCCTCGTCCAGGAGCTTCTTGATGATCCGGCCGAGGTGCCCGATCACGTCGCTCGGAGGGCGCTGGTCGCACCCGGCGACGTACTCCCCGACGAGGTCCTTGGCGGAGACGCCGGCTGCGGGCGCTGTGCGCCCCGTAGGGACAAGAGATCCAGGATCCAAGATCCTAGATCCAGGCGCCGAGCCTTCGGAGAGGCTTCGGGGAAGGTTCGGGGAGTCCTCGGAGAATCCCGTCTGACCTGCACTTTTAGCACCAGCTCGCCCTGCTGTGCCGATCGCGCCGTCGGCAGCCTCCTGCCGGTCGGCGACGGACTCGTCTGCGTGGTCCGGCGTCGGCGAGGCGGGTACGGCAGGCAGATCGAGGGCTCGGGGAGACCTACCGGAGGTCTCGGAGAGTCCTCGGGGAGCCGTGTGCGAGCCCTCGGTCCGCCGGGTGCAGGAGCCCTTGCACGGTGCGCACCGGTCGGCAGCCTGGTGCTGCGGGCACGAGGGCAGGCGCGACTGGCTCGGCTTGTCGATCTTCTGGTGCTCGGACCAGGTCACGATGTGGAGGTAGCGGCGGCCGTCGCATCCGGTGTACCGGCAGATCAGTCCGGCGTTCGCGAGCTGATGGAGGTCGTCCTCGACGTGGACCGAAGTGTGCTCGGCGCGCAGGGGCCAGAGGAGCCCCGCGATGATCGCGGCGTTGTCCCGGTGACGACCATGGTCGTCGGCCTGGGTGAGCAGGCCGAAGAAGGTCCGCTCGGCCGCCACGGTCACTTCGGCGAGCGACTCGGAGGTGAACGCCTCCGGCTTGACGGTTCGGATCCGGGCCATCTCAGCGGCCCCGCTCAGCGGCGACCAGGTCGCTGCGGGTCAGGGTGGCGTCGGCGAGGCAGAAGGTGTGCGGGCGCATCCAGTCCACCTCCGGCCAGACCCGCAGGATCCAGCGTGCCGCGACCCTGGCGGTCGGGCGGCCCAGCTCCAGGGTCCTTCCGGCCTCGTCCTTGACGACGGCGTGCAGGTGAGGCCACGTCTGTGTCGGGTCTGTGAGGCTGACCCGGATCGTGGCCGCCCCCGGGATCATGTCGGCGAGCTGTGCGGCGAGGCGGCGCGGACGGCCGTCGTCCGCGCAGGCCGGGCTTCCGCTCGGCGTGGCGAGCATGCGATACTCCGTTGTTCGAAGGAGCGCGGTGCGGCGGTCTCGTGCAAGAAGCCCTGCCGCCCGCGTGGTGTGTAATTGGCGCCCCTCGGGGTGCCAGCCCGGCGCTTGGGAGTTGGTAGCTCCTCGGCGCCGGTTTCAGTTTCGGGGTCAGATCACGGGTCGTATGTCGGCATCCGTCCCGCCTCCTTTTCGCTGGTCATCGGCCCCTTTCCGGGGCGCTGCCCGGCGTGGGACGACGAACATACGTAGACCCCGCGGACAAGTCCATCCCGTTGCCCGGAAGATCATTTGCGGGCGTCTCACCTCGTCTCGGCTGCACTCGCGAGGGCAATGCCGACGTGGATCCGCGCCACCCGACGAGCGCTGGAAGCGCTTGTTGCGTGGGCGGTTACGACAGGGAAATATGCACAGAGGTCCCCCAGGGCTAGGCACCGTAGAATTGGGTCTGATCAACAGGTGCGATACGGAAACGTACGTCAGTTTCGAAAATGCATCAACCCTGGCTTACAGTTGACCCCGACACCGAGCCCATCGCCACCTCGCACCAGGAGTCCCAGTGCCCCCTCGTCAGTTCGACGGCAGCCTCGTGCGTGCTGTCCGCCGACGCAGGGACATGCACCAGAGGCAGCTGGGGGAACTGGTGGGGGTCAGCGGCGCTACCGTCGCACGATGGGAGTCCGGGAACGACTTCCCCAAGGGCGAGAAGCTGCCAGCGATCGCCACGGCGCTCGACGAACCACTCGACGAGCTGTTCCCCCACGACGGGCCGCCGGACCTACAACTCCTGCGCTGTGACGCCGGTCTCAGCGTGGCGGAGGCCACCGAAATCATCGGCGCAAGCCGGGGACCGGTGAGTAACGCCGAGTCCGGGCGGCGCAGGCTCAACGCAAGCTATGTAAAGCCGCTGGCGGCGGCGTACGGGGTGACCGAGGAAGAGCTGCTCGCGGCGCAGGACCGCTCGTTCGGCATTCGCACCACTGCCTCACGTGGCGATCAAGAGGCCGCGCCTCGCACGATCGGGGAGAAGATCAACTTTCTCCTGCAGTACGGCTCCACCGACGAGGAGACGCTCTCCGACGCGGAGATCGCGCGACTCGTCAACGAGCATGCGCCGACTGCAGCCGTCACCGCCGAGGGCATCGGCGAGCTACGCGACGGAACCGAAACCGCGGCATCCGATGAAGTGCGCGCCGGCCTGGCGCACGCCTTCCAGGTCCCCTCCTGGCTGTTCGGCGATGACGCCGAACTAAGTCCCGTCGTCCAGGAGTTCCTGGAGGCTGTTCGCTTCATCGGCTCGATTCACCAGGGGCACATCCTCGGCCTGGCCGCACGCGGCAGCGAGATCCTCTCCCGGAGATCGATGGCCGACATCAACAGGCTCGTGGGAGAGCTACGACACGCTCTGTCCGAGGCTCAGAACAAGGAGTAGCCCCGCCATCGCGGGGCGGAGCAGAGCATTTGCGGTACTGCCGCCCTGCGGGCGAGTCCGAGGGCCCCCGACCGCCTGTCGCTGATCGCCTCTGGCCGGGCCACCACACATATCGGATCGGAAGCACGAAGGGACTACGGCTCGCCCTCCTGGGAGGGCGAGCCGTAGTCCCTTCGTACGGACGAAGTCGATGCCGATCTATGAAGCGGTCAGGTCGACGTCGAACAGCTCGGACAGGGCTGCGACCGTCTGCTTCGGGTCCTGGTTGTGCACTCCCGCGAGGCCGAGCTGCTCCGCTGCCTGGACGTACGCCTCGGTGTCGTCGACGAAGACGCACTCTTCGGCAGGCAGGCCCATCAGCTTCAGCGTGGTCTCGAAGAGCTGGGCGTCGGGCTTGCGCATCATGTGGTGCTCGCTGATGACGACGACGTCGTACAGCTTCTCCAGCTCGTAGCCGGCATACAGATCCCACGGCTCCAGGCCCACGGAATTCGACAGGATGCCAACCTTGATCCCGGCCCGACGGGCTGCGGCGGCAGCGTCGATCAGCAGCGGCTCAGGACGGAGGTCGCCGAAGATCCTCCCCATCAGCCCGTCCGCCGGCACATTCAGCATCCTGCCGGCGAACTCGTTCCACTCGCGCTGGGACACCACTCCGCGTTCCAGATCGCTGGTGATCCGGACGCCCTCCGGGTCCTTGTACAGGGCAGTGAGGCAGGCCCCCTGGGGAAGCCCTTCACGCTGCTCGAACGCCAACACAGCGGGCAGCAGGGGGGTGGTGAGAACGCCTCCGAAATCAAGAATGAGGCCGGTACGGCGGTTGGACATGCGGGGAACTCCATTGCTGAGATTTCGGACGCCTATCCAGACCGGACAGCGTCGCGGACCCGGCGTACATGGCGGTCGCAGAAGCTGCGCATCGCAGGCCAGGAAGTGCACTTACAGGGCGGAGCAGAACCTCTTTGTCCGCCTTGCTCACGGTACCAGTCGCGACCGCACGCTCGGTGGTGCCGAATCTCACGCAAGCCTTACAAGATCGCATCTCTGAGTGACAGCGCGCACACGCCGAAAACACGGATACAGCAACCCGGCACACACCGCGCTCCAGAACTACCGCCGAGATTCCGATTCCAACTTCTCGGAGTCATGAAGAACTTCTCGCGCTTGGTCACCGGTGATCTGCGTGTAGACCGTGCTGACTCGCACGTACCACGCAGCTTCACTTTCAGTGTCCACGAACGGCTTGTCTCTCATCAGGGTGGCCGAAGACGGCCTGACGGATTCCGCGTTAGCGGCAAGCAGACCAGCCTTTATCCAGTAAGCCTCCGCAGCAGGCTCGGGATCGGAGTGTGGGGACGCCTTGTCCTCCGCAGCAAACATCAAGTCGCTCGGCACGTAGTAGCGCAGTTTTTCGCAGGCGTCGGAGATATCCTGCGTCCATCGGTCCAAGCGAACATCAATGGGGACGCGAAACTGCAAAAGTTCCGTGATCCGTCGGCCGGGAGGGTACAGGCTTGTTCCGGGAAAAGCCTCGACTAGATCGAACCAGAGCGGATAGATCAGGTTCAGGGTTCGGAACGTCTTCCATCGCGCAGCAGCCGCGCGGGTCGTTGGGATGCTCGCCCCGACTGCGACGATAACGAAAAGGAGATTCATCCAGATCGCAGTGGCATCGACCAGGAATCGCACCGTCGATTGACTGAGAGGAAATATTACGGCACTCCACAAGATGGCAATTCTAGCTATCGTGTGAACGAGCCCCATCCACATCGCGAAACCCATCAAACCGAGCCCGATGCGCATGCTTGTGCTCTCAGCTCGGCGTGCCGCCCTCGTCCACTGATAGCCGCATACGGCGGTGGTGACTAGCGGAAAGAAATAGAACACGGTCATGTAGACCGCCACGCCCCATTCTCCCGCGTGGTCAACGAGGAAGTCCTCGCTCGGCCGATCGCGTTGGACAACGGTAAAGAAGAGGATCGCGAGCAGCACCACGCCGACGGCTCCCGCCTTGTACGACGCTCGGGCGATCCACCGTGAGAACTCCACGTGCCTGGGCACGACCGCCTCAGCGGTCTTGCCGTAGCTGGTGGCGACATAGGTCAGAGCCGCCATGATCGCCGCCGTGCTGGCGAAGTGCCGGAGCAGGGCGCTGAGATCGACCACCGGAATACGATCGACCGCGTCCATTGCTGCTGGGGTGTACAGACACAGGGCCACTGCAAACCCGGCGTAGCCACCCCAGAGCGCCCTACGATGCGCATCGCCATACCTGACAGCCGGGAAACGCCAGATGGAGATCAGCGTCATGACTGCCGCAGTGAAGTATTTGAAGAAGTCGAACACGGAATCAGTCGATCTATAGGTGCCACACCTGTCGCCGCTCACGGGCCCTGCAGAGTGCAGACTTGGTCAGTGCGAGATTACGGATCGTGTGGAGCTACCGCCGACGCCGCGGCGGGGCAACCGGATGCGCCAATGAATATTCCAACAGGCTGATCACATCGTCTCCGGTAGCAGACTGGCGACGTGCCAGGCGCTTAATCAATGACGCCGAAAGCTCAGCCTGCTTCTCCTCGTGGCTGTCGAAATCGACGCGCGCTTGGATGAGGGCTGATGGGTAGCGCCGAAGCACTTCTTGCCGGATGCGCTCAGGGACGTAGCGCTCGATTTCAACGGCCGTCAGAGACGTGCCGTGATCCATCCACTCATGCGCGATCTCATGGAGGATGATGTGTTCTGTTTGATTTCTGCTTGAGCGGCGACGGTAGAGAATGATGGTTACCTCGGGAGTTTTAACCCGAAGGCCGCACGCTGTCCCGAGGCCCCCGTCTGGGTCGTCCAATGGGACCAGTTGGATCTGACGCCCCAGCGCGCTTTCCATATTGCTCACCAGCGTCTCGACGCTGAAGGGGGTTGGTATAGGGAGATCGGCGAGCTTCCTCTCGCATTCCCTCACAAGAGCGCGACGTGAAGGATCCCTACGCCAACGCATAGTCGCTCCATTCTCACTGCAGACCCCATACCTCAACGCGCGTACGCGAGGCGCTGGCAGGCTGGAGCCCGTATTCGATGCGCACGGTGCTAGACCGGCACGCACTGTCCGCACCTAAGCGTACAAGGGGGATTAAGCGATCATGAGAGAAGAACGTGTTGCAAAGGTCACCCGGGTGTGGAGGATCACTGAAGCACAGCAAGATCAAAAACGGTCGGCGATCTTTCCTATTGATCTTGAAATGCCTTTGGGGCGCGCTCTCGGGATGCACTCCGTTTCTCGCCGAGCGCCGCTTTCCAGAAGACCCGAAGACCTTCGCTAACCCGTCGCGCAAATAATCTAGTGTCCTGAGTCGGTAGTTCGCTCGCGGTTATAGGGTGGGGCGATGCCTGGTCCGAAGCCCTTGCCGCTGGAGTTGTCCGATCGCGAACGCCGGGTGCTGCGGGGCTGGTTGCGCAAGCAGACCGCGTCGCAGGCGCTCGTGCTGCGGTCGAGGATCGTGCTGTCGTGTGCGGAAGGTCTGTCGAACGCGCGTGTCGCGGACGACCTGGGTGTCTCGCGGGAGACGGTGCGCAAGTGGCGGTCCCGGTTCGCCGCGGACCGGCTGGAGGGCCTGGTGGACCGGCCGCGCTCGGGGGCGCCGCGGAGGATCACGGACGAGCAGGTCGAAGCCCTGGTCGCCAGGACGCTTGGCCAGACGCCGCCGACCGGTGATTCGCACTGGTCGACGCGTTCGATGGCCGAGGCGGAGGGCATGTCGTAGTCGGCCGTCTCGCGGATCTGGCGGGCGTTCGGCCTCAAGCCCCACATCGTGGAAACCTGGAAGCTGTCGACCGACCCGCAGTTCGTGACCAAAGTCCGCGACGTGGTGGGCATCTACCTGTCCCCGCCGGAGAACGCCCTGGTCCTGGCGGTGGACGAGAAGTCGCAGATACAGGCCCTGGACCGAACCCAACCGGTGCTGCCGATGGCGCCGACCACGCCGGCGAAGATGACGCACGACTACGTTCGGCACGGCACAACCAGCCTCTTCGCCGCCCTGGACATCGCCTCCGGCTCGGTCATCGCCCAGCACTACCGCCGACACCGCCACCAGGAGTTCCTCCGCTTCCTGAAGGTCATCGACGCAGCTGTCCCCCAGCACCTCGAACTCCACCTGGTCCTGGACAACTACGCCACCCACAAGACCGAGCCGGTCAA
Source organism: Streptomyces sp. WZ.A104 (assembly GCF_002382885.1). Lineage (GTDB taxonomy): Bacteria > Actinomycetota > Actinomycetes > Streptomycetales > Streptomycetaceae > Streptomyces. The sequence continues at coordinate 79,674 of NZ_NWVL01000007.1, read as the reverse complement.
GAAGTGGCTGCTGCGTCACCCCCGCTTCCACCTGCACTTCACCCCCACCTCGGCGTCGTGGCTCAACCTCGTCGAGCGATGGTTCGCCGAGCTGACCTCCCGCAAACTCCGCCGCTCGGCCCACCGCAGCGTCGTCGAACTCGAAAGGGACATCCGCGGCTGGATCAACGAGTGGAACAAGAACCCCAAGCCGTTCGTCTGGACGAAGACCGCCGACGACATCCTCGACACCCTCGCCGCATACTGCACACGAATTAACGACTCAGGACACTAGTTGACGGCCGAGAAATGCAACGAGTCGCCCAACAGGAAGGGTTGCGTTCGTGCGGATGTCTCAGTGCTGGTCGAGGATGCGCTCGGCTCGCGCTAGATCCTCGGGGGTGTCTACTGCCACTCCGTCGTCCAGGACGGGCACCATTCGCACGGCGTGGCCGTGTTCGACGAAGCGCAGCATCTCCACTCCCTCGGCACGCTCCAGGGGCCCTTGCTGGAGCTGCCGGAAGTGCTGGAGAGCCTCGCCGGTGAAGCCGTAGAGGCCCAGTTGGCGCAGGTACTTCGGCCGGTCGCCCCTGGGGTACGGGATGGGCTGGCGCGAGAACATGAGGGCCTCGCTGCGGGCCGTGACGACGACCTTGACGACGTTGTGGTCCAGGACGGCGCCGACGTCGACCAGCTCGGTGTAGGCGTTCACGGCGAAGGTGCCGGGCGGAGTGAATTCCAGGGCCTCGGAGACGTCGTTGATGGCGGTCGGTGAGATGAACGGCTCGTCGCCCTGGACGTTGATGTATCCGTCGGCCGGGAGGCGTTCGGCGACCTCTGCGACGCGGTCGGTGCCGGTGAGGTGCTCCCCGGTGCGGATGCAGTCGATGCCGAGTTCGCGGCACACCACTTCGATGCGCTCGTCGTCCGTGGCGACGATGGCCCCGTCAAGGCGTTTGGCTTCCAGGCAGCGCTGGTGGACGTGCCAGAGCAGCGGCTTGTCGCCGAGGAGGGCCAGTGGTTTGCCGGGGAAGCGGGAGGCACCCCAGCGGCACGGTATGACGGCGATGTGCCGGCGCCGTTGGGCGGCGGTCTGGCGGGCTGTGGTGGCGGCCACGGCGTCCTCCTGGTGGTCGGGTTCGGGCAGGCTTCAGGTGAGCTGGGCGAGCTTGGCGCGGACGGTGGGTGAGGAAGTGGTCGCGAACGGCCGCCACTGGTAGCCGTCGACCTCCTCCTCCTGCAGCGTCACCGCCTGATCGGTCACGAGTTGGAAGGCCCAGCGGAAGTCCACGTGATGGTGGGCCGGCTCGTTCTTCGACGGGTTCGCGTCGATCGCGTGCACGTCGATGTCGAGGGGGATGTCCTCGTGGCCGACGAGGGGAACCACGGCGCTCGGCGGGATGCCGGCCTCCTCGTGCAGTTCGCGCAGGGCGGCGTCGCGCAGGCGCTGGTCGGACGGTTCGTTGTGCCCGCCGGGCGCCAGAAGTTTCCCGGACGCCTTGTGCAGGATGTGGAGCACGTGCCGTTCACCGTTGATGACGATGGCGCTGCAGGTCACGTGGGCGGGGAAGGTCTTGCGGCTGGTGGGATCGTCCGTGCCCGCGAGTACGTCGAACAGCATCGTCAGCAAGGCGCGCTCGTCCGGGTGGCGGGCGAGGTACGCCTCGGTGACGGTGCGGACATGTCCGGTGGAGGGTGGCAACGAGGTCACCTTTCGAAGTGGCGGAGCCAGGTCCTGGCGATGGTGTCGCGGTCGGCCGCCGGCATCTCGTGCAGTCCGGGCTGGAGCCGCGCGTGGCTGAGTGCGGCGGTGGCGGCGAGTATCTCGGCCTGGACGAGGTGGATGTAGGTGCCGACGGCGGCGCCGTGCACGAAGTTGACGGCACCGCCGTCGGCGAGAACGTAGAAGTAGTGGCCGGTGACCTCGTACCGGGTCAACTGGGTCCCGACGGGCTGACGTTCGTAGAGGTCGTCGAGGCTGCCCAGTTCGAGTTCGTCCTCGGAAGAAGTCACCGATCCGAGGTACGCGCCGTTGCGCAGGGCGGCGAAATCCTCGTGCCGGAGGGCGAGATTGCCGGTGGCACACAGGACGAGATCCGCGTCGTGAACGGCCTCGGTGGTGGAGGCGCTGGTGTGGAAGCCGAGGGCGTGCGCCTGTACCCGCTTGACCGCGTCGTTGTCGTACACGGTGACGCGCAGGTCCTGGGCACGCAGGGTCTGCGCAATCGAGCGACCGATCTTGCCGAAGCCGATGACGCAGGCGCTGCGGCTCGTGAGGATGTCCCCGCGGGCGCGGACGAGGGCGTCGGTAGAGAACACGATGGACCGGCCGACGAGGTGGTCCTCGCAGTCCTTGAGCGGTGAGCGGGCCACGGACAAGACCGGGCACGGGAGCGAGCCGAGGGCGGCGTACCGCTGGTGTCCGTTCTCAGTGTCTTCGACGACGCCGAGGATGCGGCCGGAGAACTTGTCCACGAGGGTGTCGAGGCTGGCTGCGAAATAGCCGCCGATGTCGACCAGGACGACGTCCTGGCCGCCGGCCGTGTCCTCCAGGTAGTGCAGGGCCTGGGTCTCGTCGGTGAACCGCTCGCGGCTCAGGTCGTGGACCGGCAGGGTGCGGCGGACGGTGTCGAGGGTCGGCTGGTGGATCGACCGGGGCTTGGGGAGAACAGCGCCGATCGTGGACACCGCGGTCATCGCGCGCAAGAACGCAGGTCGTTCCTGGAGCAGGTGCGTGATGACCAACGTCGTGATCGCCTGGCCAGCGGGGAACTGCGCGGTGATCCTTCGGAAGAAGGCGTCCAGCCGCGCTCGCTCGGGGGCCTCCATGAGCACTCCTCTCGTGATCCGACTGGTGCGCCTAGGCGGCATGGCTGTAGTCCGGCACCGGGGAGGCCAGCGCCTGCATGTGAGCGCGCAATCCGCTGTGGAGGTCGACGCGCGGCTGCCAGCCGAGGACCTCTCCCGCACGGCCGGGGTCGGCACGCGTGAGGAGGACGTCCCCGTTGCGCACGTGGTCCTGGTGGAGATGGATCTCGCGGCCGGTGAGGCTGTTGGCGATGTTGATCACGTCCAGCAGGGACGCGTTCGAGCCACCGCCGACGTTGATGGTGCCGTGCGCGTTCGGGACGGTGCCGGCGGCGATCGTGGCGGCGACCACGTCGTCGATGTAGGTGAAGTCGCGGCGCTGGTGGCCGTCTCCGTAAAGGCGCAGGGGTTGTCCGGTCAGGGCGGCGTACAGGGCGCGGTGGGTGAACATGTCGGCACGCTGCCGGGGGCCGTAGACGGTGAAGTACCGCAGGGCGACCACGCTGGGGCCGACGGGGCGCTCGGCGTAGGCGAGACAGAGCTGCTCCTCGGCCAGCTTGGTCACGGCGTACGGGGAGGCGGGGTTGGGGCGGTCGGTCTCGCGACTCGCGTCGCCGTCGGTCGGGCCGTAGACGCTGGAGGAGGAGGCTACGACTAGCCGGGATACGCCGATCCGGGTGGAGGCTTCGAGGACGCGGTGGGTGGCCAGCACGTTGGACGCGAGGTAGTCGCCGAACTGCGGTCCCCACGAGGGCCGTACGCCGGGGATGCCGGCGAGGTGGAAGACGGTGTCGGCGTCGATCAGGATCGGGTCGATCGCGCAGTGGAGGAGGTCGGCCGTGACGTGGTGGTATCCCGGGCGACCCCGCAGCGCGGCGAGGTTGGCGGCGGCCGTCGGGTCGGTAGACGGGTCTCGGCGGTCCACGCCGATCACGGTGGTGCCGGCCTGGACGAGGGCGTGGGCGAGGTGGGAGCCGATGAATCCGGCGGAGCCGGTCACCACGGCCCGTCGGGGGGAAGCGTTGGTCGGGGGCTGCTCGTGCTGTGGCACGGAGATCTCCAGAGTGGTGTCGTCTAAGGGGCTGGTCAGGCGAGCCGCGACAGGACGGTTCTGCCGTGCGCGCTGAGCGCGGCGTCGTTCTCCTGGTGGCCCTTGACCAGGGCTGTGGCCGCCTCGATGGCGCCGAAGGACTCCAGGAGGCGTCGTTCGAGGTCGTTGGGTGAGCGTCCGTAGCCGTCGAAGAAGGCGGTGCGGAGGTGGGGGGCGGCCTGCCAGCGGTGGAATTCGAGCCGGGCGAAGTCGCGGACCCTGGCGTCGCGTCGCATGTGCTCGAAGTCGTAGATGCCGAAGGTGTCGCCGAGAAGCCAGTTGCGCGGCTGGTAGTCGAGGTGGCAGATCGCGCTGTCCATGTGGCTGGTGCCCAGGATGACCGCGTGGTGCTTCAACAGGTTCTCCTCGACCGCGTCGAGCAGATCGGCGTGGACGGCCCGGTCGATCCACCCCTGGAACCGCTCGGCGAGTGAGGCGCCGACGGCACCGCCCTGGGGCATGGCCGTGGCTCGGTGCAGCTTGCCCAGCACGTGCCCGGCCTCGTGGTGGGCCAGCTCCTCCTCCGGCGAGCCCGGAGCGAAGGCGTCCGCCCGGTCACCTGCGAGTGCGGTGAGCAGCAGGGTGCGGGTGGCATCATCCCGGCCGACCAACACCGGTGCATGGCCGGTCAGATGGGTGACCCACGCCCCGTAGGCGTGGAGTTCTCCGGCGTACCGGTCTCGCTCCGCGTGCTGCTTCGCGATGTACTGACGCCCGTCACCGGCCACCAGGCGTACGACGCGGGGCGGGAGCGCGGGGTCCGCAGCGATGTCGACTGTGCCGAGGCGGAGGTGCGCCAGTTGTATCCGGGGGTCGCGCGAGGTCGCGATCACGGGGTCGGCTCCGGCGTGAGGAGGCTGAGGTGCTCGGTGTCGTTGTGCCGGTCGAGCATCCAGCGGGTCTGGCCCAGGCGGTTGCGGTGGTGCTGCCAGCGGGTGATCGAGGCGTGGTTGTGGGTGAATCCGGCGGGCGAGCCGATCGGGATGCCGAGCAGCAGGGTGTGTGCGGTGATCACCGTCTCCCCGTGGGCGGCGAAGACGACTCGCTTGCCGTGGTTCTCCTCGATGAGCTGGCTCAGGTTCCTGCTGGCGCGCTTCAGGAACCCGTTCCAGGTGTCGGAGCCGTTGGCCCAGGGCGTGTCGGGGTGGGCGTGCGGCCCGCCGTCGGCGGCCGTCTTCACCGCGTCCCAGGGCTGGCCGTCGGCGTCGCCGTGGACCGGGCCGTCGAGTCGCTCGTCGTGGAGCACAGGGATCTGGAGCGTCTGGGCGATGATCTCGCCGGTCTGGACGAGGCGAATCCGCGGGCCGGTGTAGATGACGTCGAAGGGCTTCTTCAGGTGCTCGGTGGCCAGGCGGCGTGCGGCCTGTTCGGCTTGGGCGTATCCGAGGTCGGTCAGGCCGGAGCAGGTGCGCGGGCCCCCGACCAGGCCGTCGGCGTTGCACTGGGCCTGGCCGTGCCGGACGAAGACGAGTTCGCTGGTGATCATGAGGCTCCTCGGTGCGTGAAACGGAGGGGCAGGCTGTAGTGGTAGCCGTTGCGGCCGGCGTACGGGGCGGTGAGCACGGCGTGCAGGCCCAGGAAGCTGTCGAGCTGGCCCCGGTCCGTCGTGCCCAGCCGGGCGTCGTAGCGTCGGGCTGCCGAGTTGTACGCGAGCAGGGCGGTAGTGACGGCTTGGTCCGTGAGCGGCCCGTAGGTCAGGTGGAGCGTCGCGACGAGCTTGGCGAGGTCGTAGCCCAGCGGGGCGAGGGACAGGTCGTCGGTGTCGACGGCGACGATGTCTTGTGCGGTGATGATGAAGTTCCGTGGGTTGCTGTCCTTGTAGAAGGCGCACGGGCCCTCGGCGGTCGCCTGCAGCAGGCCGAGCATCGCGTGTAGGGCCGTCTTGTTGGGCAGGTAGCCCTGCTCGTGGCGTCGCCGTAGAGCGACCTCCCGGGGACCGAGGTAGTCGTCAAACTGCGTGCCGTCCTCGAAGTGGTGCGGGGTGTCCAGCGACGCGGAGTGCAGGTCGCTGGCCCAGGCGGCACCGTGGGCGTGGCCGAGCAGTTCTGCCATCCGCGGGAGGTCCTCGGGACGTACGGGGCGGCCCTCGATCCGTTCGAACGTTAGGAACCGCGGTCCGGCACTGTGGAGGACCGGCTGCCGCAGCGGCTTGGCGTGCGCGGTGAGCCACCGGTAGTGGCGCACCGCCCCCGCCGCGCGCTCCGGTTCCGCGTAGTGCTTGGTGAACGAGGCGGGGCTCATGCCGGCGTTCCTCCCTCCTTCGGCTGGGCGACGACGAAGGTGATCCGGGACCGGGTGGTCAGCGGCTGGTCGGGAAGGAACTCGTGCAGGGTCGCCGCCAGGGCACCGGGGTTGCCGTACAGGCCGGGCGCCAGTTCGTACTTGGGGTTGGTGGCCAGGTACTGCGCCGCGTGGTCGTGGCCGTCGAAGGTGAAGACGTGCTCCTCGTCCAGGACGGCGATCACGTCGAGCGAGGAGGCGGCCACGTCGGCGAGGTTGCCGCTGTGGGCTGCGGTGTAAAGGCTCTCGTGCTGGGCGGCACGCGGATCGAGGCCAGCGGCGGCGACCAGCTGATCCATCTCCCGGTAGCTGTCGAGGCCCTTGGTGACGAGCACGGCCACACCACCGGGGGCGAGGACCCTGGCGATCTGTCCGACGACGTCCTGGGGGCGCGGCGAGTGGTAGAGGCAGAACGCCGCGACGACGATGTCGCTCGACCCGTCGGGCAGAGGGAGGTCGTGGAAGTCGCCTTCGACGAAGTCCACCGTGCTGTCGGGCAGGTCCTTGGCGCGCTCGCGGGCCTGGGCGAGCAGGGAGGGGGCGGCGTCCAGCCCCACGAGGCGCTCGGGCCGGAGCTGCTCGGCGATGACGCGGCTGCTCGTGCCACGACCGCAGCCGATGTCGAGCACCATGCCGAGCCGGTCGGGCCGGGCGTGATGGGTCTGCACCAGGCTGACGATCGTCTCGGGCACCGGGTGACCGGCGGTCTTGGCGCGCATCAGGGCGCTGGTGCGCCCGGCCAGCCGAGAGGCGTGTCCGTACAGCTCCGACTGTCGGGCGGGGTCCAGGAACGGGTTGGGCTCGTTCATGCCGCACCCCCTGGCCGGGGGCGCGGGCCGGTCAGGACTGCTCGGCGGCGACCTTCCGCAGCCAGCGGCGCGTCTGACGCCGGTTGGCCAGCAGCACTACGTCGGTGCCGGAGCCGAACTCCTCGATCTTCGCCATCACGCGGGGCCGCATCTTGCGCCGGTACGTGGCGACGTACTTGATCACGCCCCAGTGGATGCGGTTGTGCACTCCGTTGCCCTTGTGCCCGGCCCCGTGCCGGATCTGCCGGTAGAAGATCCCGTACAGCGCCGCCACGGTCGACACGTCCATCAGGACCACCGTGTCGCAGGCTTCGAGCCGTACCTGCAGCGTCGAGTTGTAGTTGCCGTCGATCACCCACCGCGGCTGCGCGACCAGCTCGCGCTGGACGTCGGTGAACTTGTCCATCGGCAATGCGTTCCACTCGTCGTCGTAGAACGCGGCGTCCAGGTGTGTCACCGGGGCGTCGAGGATCCTGCCCAGTTCGCGGGCCACGTGGGATTTGCCGCTGCCTCCGCAGCCGACGATGGCGACCTTCTTCATGGTGCTCCAGCGTAGAGAGGTTCGGGTGTCCGGCGAGCCCATCCTCCGGGACGCGCCCGGAGGATCCGCGCGCCGTGGTCGATCGAGCGGTCTGCATCAGGCAACCCCCCGCTCGGTCGCGGTGGCCTGGACGAGGCCGTGCAGGACGGACTCCAGGGTGTTGACCTGCTTGCACAGGCCGAATAGACGCAGCCGGTCCACGCACGCGGCGATCAGGGCGGCGTGCTGCTCGGTGCCGGCGATCTCGCGCAGATAGGAGAGACGTTCGAGCACGTCGCTGCCGGAGCGCACGACCAGCTCCTTCGGGACGAACCGGTCGGCGAAGCGGATGTCCGCCGGGGCCAGCGGCAGGCAGCCGGCGAGCACGGCCTCGAAGATGCGCTGGGTCATCTGCCCGACGGCGGCGTACCGCTCGGGCAACATGAGCACCGTGGCCAGGGACCGGCCGTAGACGCCAGCAGCGTCCTCGAACGGGATCCGGCCCGCGAATCGGACGTGCGGCCAGCGGCTGGTCTTCGTCCACTTCCCGGCGACCAGGTGCTCAACGCGGGCAGCAGCCGGGGCGAAGAAACGGTCGAAGCACTCGTCGCGGTCGTACTGGTTGCCCACGTAGCCGAGCGCGAGATCCCGAGGTCGCGCCGCCAGGGTGAGGGGATCCGCCTGGGCGAGAAGGTCCTCGGCGACGGGGAAGAGCAGCGAGTGCGCTCCGTGGGTTGGCGCGAGCGCGGCCTCGCAGACGCGGGTGTGGGCCGTACGGCGCCACACGCTCTCGGCGCGCAGGGTGCGGTCCTTGTCCCAGATGACGGTGGGCGTACGAGACCGGGCCGTGTAGTGGTTGATGAGCTGGGCCTGCCGGTGTAGGTCGCAGGTGTGCCCCTCACTGCCGCACATGGTGGTGTTGCGGCCGGGGATGGCCCAGCGCCACTCGAGGAACAGGACGTCGAGGCTGGGCAGGCCGTCGTCGAACGTGTACGCACCGCCGAGGTCGTCGTCGGCTTCGAGGCGGTCGCGGTCGGGCTGGAGGAAGACGATTTCGTGACCGCGGGCAAGGAGGGCGTCGATGAAGGGGCGGCGGTGGCTGCGGCCTCCGTCAGGGGTGTCGGTGACGCCGTTGCCGAGGAAGCCCCAGAAGCTGTACCCGATCTTCATTTGGTGATCCACCGCCCTTCGAGAAGCAGGGCGTCGAGGCCGGAGTTGGCCAGGCAGTCCAGGGCCATCTCGGGCGTCCCGCAGATCGGTTTCCCCTTGACGTTGAGGGAGGTGTTGATCAGCACGGGGATGCCGGTTCGGCGGCCGAAGGCGGTCAGCACCGCGTGCATGAACGGGTTCTGCGACCGGGTGACGGTCTGCAGGCGGGAGGTGCCGTTGGCGTGCACGATGGCCGGCACCCGCTCGCGCGTCAGGTCTGTCACCCCGGAGGCCATGGACATGTATGGGGCCGGCTGGCCGAGGGTGAAGAACTCGGCGGCTCGCTCGGCGGGGACCATGGGGGCGAAGGGCCGGAATGGCTCGCGGAACTTCACGGTGGCGTTGAGCCGCTCGACGACGCCGGGCTCCAGCGGGGAGGCGAGGATCGAGCGGTTGCCCAGGGCACGCGGCCCGGCTTCGACCCCTCCCTGGAAGAGTCCGGCGATCACGCCGTGGGCGAGCTGGTCGGCGAGGAACTCGGCGGTCTCGATGCCGAGGGTCTTCTGGTGGAGGCCGGGCCAGGGGGTCAGGTCGAGGGGCTGGTCCTCGTAGGAGGGGCCCAGATAACAGTGGCGGGCGATGCCGGCGACCGGGCGAGGCGTGCGCGCGTCGACGTGGACGGCGAGCGCGGCCCCGATTGCGGTTCCGGCGTCGCCCGGTGCCGGCGGGACGAACACCTCGTCAAAGATGCCAGCTTCGATGATCTTCCCGATGCTCACGCAGTTCGTGGCGACGCCGCCGCCCACGCACAGGCGCCGGGAGCCGGTGAGCACACGGGCGCGGCGGGCCAGGTGAACCATCACCTGCTCGGTCCGCTCCTGAAGGGCAGCCGCCAGGTCTCGGTGGACGTCGGTGAGCGGCTCGCTCGGGTGCCGCTCGGGGCAGGTCTCGGCGACGAACCGCCGGGACGTCCTCGGGTAGCCCGAGGTAAGGGTGCGCGCCGGGAAGTAGCCGGGGTGAATGCGAAAGCCCGTGGCCGTCGTGCGGACGGCCGTGGTGAACAGGTGCCGGAAGCGGGCTGGGTCGCCGAGGGCGGCGAGCGCCATGACGGTGCCTTCCTCGTCGCCCCGCCGCCAGCCCAAGTGCTCGGTGACGGCGCCGTACACGTAGCCGAGGGAGGCCGGGTCGTTGATCGCTTCCAGGGTCTGGACGCGGGGGTGCTGAACGCCATGGCCGTGAGCGATCGTGGTGGTCTGCCGTTCGCCGAGGCTGTCGACGACGAGTACGGCCGCTTCGTCCCAGCCGGAGGCGGCGTAGGCCGTGAGCTGGTGGGCGCGGTGGTGCAGGACCGATGTGACGCGGGCCGAGGGGAACTGGCTGCCGAGGACGCGCAGCCGCCGCCGGGTGCGCAGGGCGACCTTGGCGAACCCGTGGGCGCGAGCCAGGCTGCGGTCGCGCGTGGCCGACGAGAGCGCCGTGCGCAGGGCGACGGGCGACTCGGCGAGGTAGCGGGCGGGCTGGAAGTTGTAAGCGACGGCGTCCACGTCGCTGGCGCTCAGCTTGGCCTGGTCGAGGAGCCAGCCCACGGCGCGGGCCGGGTAGAGCTTGGTGTGTTTCTGCTCGGAGAGGCGTTCCTCCTCGACGAAGCCGACGAGTTCACCGTCGACGAGAAGGGCGGCCGAGGAGTCGTGGGTGTACGAGCACAGGCCGAGGATGACGGAGGAGGTGCGCTTCATGGCGGCGGTCACCTTGCCCCGGCTGTCGCGGCGCGATTGGTCGAGCGCCGCTCCAGCTCTCCGTACCAGGCGGTGAGGGCCTGGCCGAGGGGCCCGTCGATCGTGTCGGCCGCCCGCCACGCCTGCTCGCGCTTGCCGTCCTTCCACAACCGGTAGCTGCGCAGCGTCTCGGCCATCGCATCCCAGCCGGGGTGGCCGGTCACGTCACGGGCCTCGACCTGGTCGAGCAGGCCGTCGAAGCCGTTCCAGGGTGTTCGCAGGTCGGGCATGATCCCGCTCGCCGGGAGCGAGGTGAGCGTGTCGGCCTGTTCGATGTGCTCGTCGTAGATGTGCAGCGAGCCGATGTGCAGGTGAAACTCGCCGAGTTCGGCGTCGAGCCATCCGGCGACCAGCTCGTGCAGCACGGTGTAGAAGAACACGTCGTACGGCATGCCGATCCATACGTCCTGGCCGCGCATCATGGTCGCCATGTGCAGGCGGCCGGCGCGCAGGTGGAACCGGAACCCGAGGGTGCACGGCACGTCCTTGTGCCCTGCGGCGTCCTGGGCCGGGTCGTAGAGCTGGATCAGGGCTCGCCGGGAGTCGGGGTCGGCTTGGAGGATCTCGACGACGCGGGCGAGCTGGTCGACCTTGCCACCCCAGTTCCGCATCCTGGGGCCGTACGCCCCCAGGAGGACGCCTTCGTCGGCGAACTGCCGCAGCCGGTTGTTGTAGTCGAAGATCCACGGGGCGTCGGAGCCGGACAGGTGCCAGACCGTCTCGGCGACGGCGAAGGCCGGATTCACGATGCGGGCGGGCGGGGCGTAGAGCAGGCGGGCACGCGGCTGCGTGAGCAGCAGGTGCACATCGCGGACTTCGTGGGTGGCCATGCCCCGGGGGCTGATCTTCTCGCCGGACTTGGCCAGCGTGACGGCGCCGGAGAACAGCTCGGCGATGCTGTCGGCTGTGAGGGATGTCATCGGACGGATGCTCCTTCGTCCTTGGGCGACGCAGCGGCGCCCGGATGGTGGTGGGTGGAGTCGTCGGCCCTCGGGCCGGAGGTGGCGCGTTCGGTGATGAGCCGGGCGATCCGAGTGGCGCTGTCGCCGCGCCACCGGCAGACCGCGTCCAGGGCCGCCCGCGGGATCGGCGCAGGGCCCGCGCGCAAGCCGGAGAGTGCTTCGGCGACCTCATCGGCGGCTTCGCACCGGGTCGCCAGTCCGTGACTGGTCAGGCCCAGGGTGCGTTCGCCCGGCGGGCCGATTTCGAGGACCGGGATGCCGAGCAGCGCGGCTTCGATCCCGCACGTCGAGTACGCGCTCGCCAGGACGTCCGCGCCGGCGAGGCAGCCTCGGGCTCCGACTCGGGGATCGGCCACCGCGATGGGCGGCCCGGAGCCCCGCTTCACCAGAGCGGTGAAGGCGTCGGCTCCCTGCGCCGGGTGTGGAGCGATGACGAGCCCCCAGTCGCCGTCCGCCTCGGCAAACCCGTCCAGGAGGAGGTCCGCGTGGGACTTGAGGTGATCGGGGTTGAAGGGCTGGCAGGCCCACACCGCGATCCGGGTCGGCGCGCGTCGGCCCCCCGGAGCGAGCAGGTTCTCCAGGTACCGCCGTTGTGTCTGGCGGCTCAGGCTGGTGAGGACGTCGAAGCGGGGCTGCCCGAGGACGTGCACCTCGGCCTCGGGGTGGCGCGCCCACCCTCGGCCCAGGGCAAGGTCCCGCTCGCCCATGACGATGATGTCGCGGCTGTGCAGGGCCGGCCAGGCGACCGATTCCGGCGTCCACGCCCCGTGCTGGACGTGCACCGAGTTCGCTCCGTGCCGCTCGGCGGCGTGCGCGGCCAGCACTCCCAGTGGGCTGGTGTCGTTGCTCAGCAGGACGGTGTGCGGCCGGGTGGTCGACAGGATGTCGTCGAGCCAGCTCTCCGCCCGCACCACCGTCCGCCACGACGGTTGGGTGCAGCCCCCGCTGGTCTCCAAGAGAACGGACAAGAGCCTTACGAGCCGAGCAAGTTGGATGCCGTGGCCTTCCACTTGGACGACGTGCTCGTCGTCGGGGCGGTGGAGGCCCTCGACGGTGCCGGAGGCGGTGAAGAGGTCGCTCGGAGCCGCGCGCAGCTCGAAACCCGTTGCCGGTCCCGCGCTGCATCGCTCGGCGGCGTCAGTGGCGAGATCGAGCAGGAGGCTCCTCTGCCCACCTCGCGCCAGCTCGGCGAGAACGGGGGTCAGCGTGGCGGCATGGCGGGAGGTCCACGACAGCGCCAGAACGTCCTGCCGTCCGAGATCCAAGGGGAGCGGACTCGGCTCCGTGTTCGCCGTACTCGTCCGGGCGCGGTTTCGGAGCTGGGCGGAGCGGGTCGGGTTGTGCGGTGCCGCAGCACCGAGCACGTACGCGACGCCGGACCATGTCACGGTGTAGGCCAGGTACTCCCGCGAGCTGCTCGAACGCAGTCCCACGAGACCTTCGTAGGGGGCCAGGATCAGAGGCCCTGGGGCGGAGGCGAACGGTGCCCAGGAGTTCAGGGCCAGGAGCTTGCGCACGATCTCGGCGACGAAGCGTCGCACGGGGACGTGCTGAACGTGGAGCCAGTCGGCTCCGCCCGGGGTGGCGGCCCACTTGGCGCTGTAGCGGTCGACGGCCTCCATGACGTCTTCGACGCCGGAGCGCAGTAACTGCTTGTCGACGGCCGTCGCATCAAGCTCCGTCGTGTGGATGTGGTCGGTTCGCGCGTGCGCCAGGGCGCCGGTTCCGACGAGAGTCCACGTCGGCTTCCCGACGTTGGAGGAGCGGACCAGGCCGAGGCCGCCAGTGGTGCGGGGGCTCACACCTTGCTCCCCTCGACGAGCTGCTTGGCGGGGAGGAGGCTCAGCAGTTCCCTGGGGGACGAGACCGTCCCCGGGGCGGGAGCCGTCGGCTGCCCGTAGCCCCACCCAGCGTGCACATAAGGGACGCCGGCGCGTGCGGCCGACTCCTGGTCGACCGCCATGTCACCCACGTAGACGGCGGAGGCGGGGTCGACTCCCAGGTCGACCAGCGCCAGGAGGAGCGGGTCCGGGGCCGGCTTCGTCCGGCCCGCGCCGGCGGGCGTGCGGATGGTCGCGAAGGGACACCCGAGGCGCGCGAGGAGCGGGGCCGCCCGGTCGACGTGCTTGGACGTCACGACGCCCAGCCGCCAGTCGGCGGCCACGAAGGCGTGGAGCGTCTCGACGATGCCGGCGAACTCCTCCGCGAGGTGCGCGGTGGCCACGGACTCCGCCTCGTACGTCCTGCGGACCGCCTCGGCATCGGTCACGCCCAGGCGCTCCATGATGTCCCCGAACTCGCGACCCAGGTGGCGCTCGTAGTCACGGAACGGGAGCGCGATGCCATGGACCTCCTGGACCCTCTGCCACGCCCTCCGCATCACGGGACGCGTGTCGAGGAGGACCCCGTCGAGGTCGAGGAGAAGAGCGCGCGACCCGTAGTCGCTCGGCGCGGCCGGGGCGGGTGGCGATCCGCAAGCGGGAACGGTCATGATCATCCTCTCGTCAGGGTGTCGTCGTGCCTCAGAGGGCCGAAGCCGGGGCAAGTTCCAACTCGGGGTACTGGGACGGACCGCCGGCCTCCTCGAACGCCGCGTCGAGCAGCGCGACGTGCAAGCGGTCCCATCGCCCTCGGGACTGCAGAGCACGCCCGTGGCGGGTCAAGGCCCACGCCTTGAGGGCCGTCGGGTCCTGCATGAAGTTCCGCGCGTTCTGCCGCAGGATGGCGGGGGTGAACACCCTGAGATTGAGGCCGGTGCGCCAGAACTCAAGCCACCACTGGCACATCAGGAGCGGACCCGATTCGTCGTCCTTGACGTGGTCGGGGTGGTTGCGCACCCAGATCGGGTCCAAGTCCGGGTGTGTGGTGGCGACTTCGAGCATGCGGCCGTGGGCCTGGTGCACTGCCAACTCCAGGGACTGGCGGTGATGCTGGCGACGCTGGGCGATGTGCACCGCGGACGCGAGGGCGATGGTGGTGGCCAGAGCGAGTACGGGACGGTTCATCTGCGACCTTTACTCGGGGATGGATGGGGCGGTGCGGCAACCGGCGGCGGCATCCGGGGCAGTGGTCGTCGCCGTCGTGCTCGCTTGAGGAGAGTCAGGCCGCGTCCGGCGGGCCCTCAGCCGACGGCGAGGTCAATCCGTCCGGCACGGCCGGCAGGCGCGCGAGCCGGTGAAAGCGCGAGAGGTCGAAGCCACGCCCCTGAACCTCACCAGCGGGCACGGCGAAGAGGTCGATCCCCTCTTCGCTGGGTGCCGAAGGGGCGGCCTCCCTGATGGCGAGGAGCGCTTCGCCCTGCTCGCGGTGCGGGAGGAGGCGCGGCGCACGATCGATGTGTCCCTCGAAAGTCATGGTCAGCCCTCGGTCAGGTGTATTTGAAGGTGAAGACGAGCACGACGCTCACGGCGACGATCAGGGCGATCTGGGCGCTGATCTGCCGCCAGCCCCAGCCCTTCCTGTCCATCCAGAGCAGCGGACGCCTTCAAGTCGGCGCGACGGGCTCCTCGGAGATCACGAGGTGGAGAAACGCCCGGCAGTGCTCGCACAGGTGTTTGATCACGGCGTGGTACTCGTCGTCATCGGAGCTGATGCTGTGCCGGTCGAGGACGAGCACGCCGTCGGCCAAGCCCTCTCGGAGCTGTCGCTCGGCTTCCCGCCATCCAGGCCGATCCCAAGGCGGCGTGTAGACGCCCTGGCTCGCACTGGATGCCGGGAGGTATGTCGTGGTCACCGGGACCGCCACATCGTGGAGCCGGGCGGTGATCGCGTAACCGAGCTGGTCGGCCTCAGCCTGTAGCGTCCCCCAGTCCTCGTCAGGTCGGGCCCTCGGACTCGGTACCAGGCTGTACGCCAGCACGCGCAGCGGCTGATCGGCCTGCGCGCCGACGGCCTGACGGTAGAAGTGCTGGCGCAAGCCACGGAGTTGGCCCGCTCGGGACTGACGCTTCACCTGGGCAGAGGTGCGAGGCCAGCTCGGGTGGTCACGGCCAGCGGTCGGCGCCCCACCGCCCGTGTGCTTCCCTCGCCCCCGATCAAAGGCGACGAGGCTCAACACGTCGGCTCCGTGCTTGACTGCGTTTTGCGGCGACATGGGGGTGCCTCCGGGAGAGTGGGGATGACCGCGTACGTCGTCCGGCCGCCGTCCGCGACGCCCCACCGAAGCGACAAGCAGGCGACGAGGTGCAGCCCTCGACCGCCGAGGCCGGCGGCACTCGCACGTCGCCGCCTCGCCGGTGCCGTGCTGTCGTCGGTGACTCGGATTCGAAGCTCGTGCTCGTCGTGTCGCAGTCGCAGTCGGACGTCCCCGGAACCGTGAATGATCGCGTTGGACACCAACTCCGAGACGACGAGCCGGGCGTCCTCTGCCGGCGTCTCCGGCAACGACCAGTGCTTCAACAGGGCCGTCGTTCGTCGCGCTTGAGCGACGTGCACATCTACCGGCTCCATGGCCATCTCGAAGACGTGAGAGGCCAGCGGACACCGAGCGGTCGAGGCGCCGACGGCGTGGGCGCCACCGTCGTCGCCCCGAGGTCGGGGCGGCGTTGCTGTCCGGTGCGTGGTCATGAGCACATCGCACCGTGGCTGCGCGATCCGGGACAGGGGAAACCGGAGGGGGGAAATCTTTGTCAAGGGGGGAAAACCAGGGGGGAGTTGAGGGGAGTATTGGCTTTCTCCCACGGATAGGGGTCAGACTCATGGCGGTGGATCCATTTGCCGAGTTGCTCCGTCACCTGCGGCGTAACGCGAATCGGACGCAGGACGAGCAGGCCGGTGCGATCAACGCCGCCTCCGGCCGGGCAACGGTGACCCGCCGGGAGGTGAACCGGTACGAGAACGGTGCGAACGTTCCGACGGACCACACCCTGGGGAACATCGCTTTGGCCTGTGGCGTCCCGCTGGAGCCGCTGCTGCGCGAGGCGAAGGCCGCCCGCGCCAGGCGGCGAGAGAAGAACAAGGCCGAGGCGGAGGACCTGGACGACGTGAAACGCCGAACGCTGCTGGGAGGCGCAGTCGTCGGTGCGGCTGCGGCTGCCGAGCCCTGGGGCCGACTGGCCTACGCACTCAGCAAGGGTTCCAAGATCGACCCTGAGTCCGCGGCGGTGCTTATTGATCATGCGGCCACGTTGCACGTGGACGAGCTGAACGAGAGTGCGCTCAGTCTGCAGTCCCGCGTCGAGGCGCACTTGGACGCGATCACCGCAGCCCTTCCCCGCGCCGGAGCCCACGAGCGAGCCCTGACCATCGCGGCCGGGGAGACTGCCGCTCTTGCTGGGTGGATCGCCTGGGACCTCGGCCAGCAGGACAAGGCCACTTCCTATTACGGAGTGACCTCGGAGTGCGCGAAAAGGGCCGGACACCCTCCGCTGCGCGCTCTCGCTCTGGGATACGCGAGCTACGGTGCCCCCAGCCCGGCGAAGGCGCTGGAGATGCTTTCGCAGGCAGCTCAGGACGTACGCGGACGTGGCAACGCAACCGCCGCAGCGTGGGCTCTGGGCCGGTACGCGGAGGAAGCCGCCCAGTCAGGCGATGACGCTGGCGCCCTTCGTGCTCTCGATCAGGCCAAGTTCGCTTATGACTTCGCCGACCATACGAGCGAGCAGGCGTGGGTCCGCTTCGTGACGCCATACCGCATGGACTCGTTGACCCTCTCGGTCTATGGCGAACTCGCGCGTCAGGAGCTGACCGCCACGGCCGACTCCGCAGTCGAGCGCCTCGGCGGCGAACTACCCGAGTCCGGCGTGGTCGTCCTGGGTGACCTGGCGTCCGCCCTTCTGCGCGGCGGCGACATAGATCGCGGAGCCTACGTAGCGCACCAGTTCGCCGCAGCGGCGGAGTCGAAGCCCAACACCATGGGCCGGCAGCGGGCTCAGGCCATCGCTGCCGGGCTCCCCGACACTGAGCATGACCTGGCCAGCCACCTGCTGACGTTCGCGACGCTGTGAAGCGTCGAAGCGCACAGGCTCAGCGAGAGCAAGGCGCTGTAGTGGAGACCTCTACCCCGGGCGCGTCTCGTCGACGACCCAGGACAGGTACGCCTCCGACCCTCCGGTGACAGGCAGCGTGACCCACTGGGGCACGTCGTACGGGTGCCTCTCGTGCAGCCATGCCTCTAGCGCGGGGAGCCGATCCGACGACGTCATGTAGGAGATCCGCCACTCCTGAGCCGCCTCGACCTTCCCCTGCCACCAGTAGAAGGCGGTGATGGGCGCATCGATGTGGACGCCCGCCGCCAGTTTGCTCTCAACAGCGCCTCTGGCGAGGGTCTTCGCCTGCTCCTCGTCGTCACTCGTCGTCTGCGCGATCACGATCTCGGGGTCCATGCGGCTACCTCTCCAGCTCGGGTACCGCGACCCTACCCAGAGGGCTGACGCAGTCGACAAGCGCTGGTCGCCCGGATCCGGGCCGAACGTACCCGTCGGACTTCGGCCCACTGGACCGCGCAGCTCGCCTCCGAGGGGTGCGCGGAACTCCCCTACGCGGCGAGGTCGTGCCGCTCGCTGCCATCGGGCTCTCGACTGCCGCCGGGCTGCTGTCGCTCAAGGCCCAGCAACTTCAGCAGGTCGGCCGTGACCACTCGGTAGGCGTTCCCTAGGCGCAGCACCCTGACCGGGTACTCCCCCTGCTTGGCGAGCCCATACCCGGTGGACCGTCCGATCATCAGCGCCTTGTTCGAGGTGTCGAGATCGATCACCGCCGGAAGAGCGAGCAGCTCGTCGCTCGTCAGTCCTCGCCCCACTCCTGCCGTCTTAGGTGCTGCCATGACGCCCTCCAGACGCTCACGCGTGCCGTTGTGACGCGAAAGATGTATCACGGAGTTGCGGCAGCGCCTTTTCGCTTCTTAGGGTGTCACCATGACACCTGATCAATGGTCGACAGCGTTCACCGGTCGGATCGCTCAGCGCCTACGAGACTCGCGCCGGGCCGCCGGCCTCACGATGGCCGAGGTCGCGCAGGAGTGCGCGGCTCGCGGCATGCCGGAAATCACCGAGCACTCGATCAAGAACCTGGAGTCCGGACGCAAGACGAGCGTCAGCGTGGCGGACGTCGTCATGCTTGCCGACGTACTGGACGTCCCGCCGGTCACCCTGTTGTTCCCGCTCGGTTCTTCGGCGGCGGTCGAGGTTCTGCCGGGCCGCGAGCTGTCCACCTGGGACGCGGTCGCGTGGTTCACCGGTGAGACACCTCTGGATGATGCGGCCCCCGAGGGCTCGCCCCGGGACGTGCTCGACAGCTTCCGACACCATGGCGACCTCGTTGCCGCGTCGATGTCCTCGTACGACTTGGCGCAGGAGCGGCGACGAGTAGCCAGCACCACTCTGGACCGCAGTCGCCGAGCCACGCTTCTTGAGCGGGCCGAGGGATACGAGGCGCACGCCTTCGAGGACGCCCAAGAGCTGCGCGCGTACCGAGAGCGGATGCGTCAGCGCGGCCTCACCCCTCCGGCCCTTCCAGACCGACTCGCCTTTGTCGACGAGCCCGACATACACCCCGAGGCCGAGGAGCGTGAATGAAGAAGGGCACCATCACGCGACGGTGCCGGTGCACTGACCCCGAGACCGGCAAGGACCTCGGGGCGTCGTGCCCGAAGCTCCAGTCGCGACGGCACGGGACCTTCGGGGTGTTCCAGGAGCTGGACCCCGCCCAGGACGGCCGACGACGGCGGTTCCGTCGTGGTGGCTTCGAGACCTCCACCAAAGCCCAGGAGGAGCTGGGCAAGGTCCGCGCCCTCATGGCGATTCCCGAAGAGGACGACGCGTGGGGCAGGACGCAGATCAGCGACCTGCTGGAGGACTGCGTCAAGGAGAAGACCCCTCTGCCGGACTACGACGAGACCCGTCGCCGGTTCCAGACGGGTCAGTCGCTCAACTCGAAGACCACCGTCGGGGAGTGGCTCGACACCTGGCTGGCCGGGCGTAAACGTCTGCGCCGTGGCGGTGCGTCGCGCTACGAATGCGACATCCGCGTCCACCTCAAGCCGCACCTCGGGCACCTTCGCCTCGACAAGCTCCGAGTCCACCACATCGACAAGATGTTCGACGCCATCAACGAGCGGAACATCGAGATCCAGGAGCAGAACGCCCAGCGACGCGCGGTCGCCGACGAGCTGAAGGCCACCCCGAACAAGGGAGCCGAGAACCGGGCGCGCCGGAAGTGGTTCCGCGCACAGCTCGACGCGATGCCGCCGTTCCGTCGAGTCACCGGGCTGAACACCCAGCCTCACATCCGCGACACGCTCCGGGCCGCGCTCAACGTCGCCATCGCTCAGCAGGTCATGCCTGCCTTCAACCCGGCCGCTCACGTCGAGCTGCTGCCCGGTACCAAGCCGAAGGCCCTCGTCTGGACCGAGGAGCGCATCGCTCGTTGGCAGGAGACCGGTAAGCGGCCGTCGCCGGTCATGGTCTGGACCCCGGAGCAGACCGCCGTCTTCCTCGACTTCGTCGCGGGAGACCGGCTGTACTTGCTCTGGAGACTCATTGCGTTTCGCGGTACTCGGCGAGGAGAGGCGTGCGGTGTCCGCTGGGAGGACTACTCCGCGAAGCACTGCTCGCTGGCCATCGCCACGCAGCTCGTCCAAGACGGCTGGGAGGTCCACGAGGGTGCGCCCAAGACCGACAGCGGCCTCCGACTGATCGCCCTGGACGGCGAGACTAACGAGGGCCTCCTCACGCACAAGGCGCGCCAGCAGACCGAGCGCGAGGCATGGGGTGAGGGCTGGCAGAACACCGGTCGGATCTTCACCCAGGAGGACGGCTCTCTCCTCCACCCGGGCAAGGTCAGCGATCTGTTCGAGCGCCTCGTGGAGGCGGCTGGCCTTCCGCCGATCCGCCTTCATGACCTCCGGCACGTCGCTGCGACGCTGATGCTCGCGGCGGGCGTCGACATCAAGGTCGTCTCGGAGACCCTCGGCCATTCGGACACGCGGATCACGCGGGACATCTACCAGTCGGTCCTCGACGACCTGGCGCGTGACGCTGCCGAGAAGGTCGTGCAGCTCGTCCCTCATGCGCGTAAGGCGCTGGCGGCTGTTCCGGACGTCGTGCCGCAGGTAGACCCCGCGTCTCGCCTGCCGAGGATGGCGCCGCCACGTAAGGACGACGCGACCCAGCAGAATCGTTCCGCCTGACGGTGGACGGAGAAGGAGCCCCGGTCAGAGGGAAGCTGACCAGGGCTCCGGCTTGTGCGCGAAGCCGCTTTACGGCCTCGCTGGGCTGCTCAGAGAGGGTCATCCACGACCGTCAACAGCGCTGCGGCGATGGCGATCAGCGCTTTCGCCTCGTCCCGGCTGTAACTGAACGCCGACGTCACCGCGTCCTTGTGAACCGCTGCGCTCGTCTGGTCCTCGACGGCGAGACGGATCCAAGCCCAGCGTTCGTCTTGCGTGCGCTGCAACCTGTCCTTACCGCCGGGCCACTTCCAGCCGCTGTGGTCCTTGATCCATTCAAGCGCGCGACGGGCCTCCAGGATCGCGCCTTCGATGTCGTCGTCCAGGAGTCGGCGCTGGGCTGCGCGCAGGAACCGGGCGGGCGTCGCGCGGGGGTCGTCCTCCAACGGGAACGGGACCTGCATCTCGAACGCGACCGCGGGGCCGAGGGCGGAGACCTGTTCGATCCAGCGGCTCTTTGCCACGCTGAAGTGCAGGACCTCCGTCGTGCTACCGGGTTAGCCGGGGGCCTGCGGAAGCGTGCCGGTGACCTCCAGTTCCATTCGGAGGTCGCCGTCGCGAGCCTCGTTGATGGCGTGGAGTTGGGCTGAGGTGAGGAGGAACTTGAGGACGGGCCGCTCGACTCCGGTCTCCGGCGTGAACGCGAGCACTTCCGTGCCCCGTCCGACGAGCGTCCGCTGGTAGGGGTTCGCGATCCCGTACAGGTCGGTCTGGAGAGCCAGGAACCTGCCGGCCTTCGTCGCACTGGGTGCCTTCACATCCAGCCCGACCTGCAGACAGATCGTGCCCATGCCCCGAAGGAGCTGGACGCTCTCCTCCCGGACGCCGAGGACGAATTCGCCGGCCTCCGCGTCGAAGCGCATCACGTTCACGACCGCCCCCTCCACCGTGATCTTCCGACCGACCGATTCTCTACTAGGCGGCGCGGTGACGACGTCGGTTTATAGGAACCCCCCAAGAGCACTCACGACGGATTACGGCCCGTGGACCGCAGATGCGCTCTTGAAGTCGCCTCCCCGTTGCCGGTCGGCCGGCCCCCGCCTGTCCACCGCTTTGCACGCCCGCTGCACGCCTGTCCACCGGTTGTCCACCGGTGGCGATCATGGTGCCCCGAACGGGACACATCACCGCCGAGAATAGATCAAGAAAAGCACAAAGGCCCAGGTCAGAGGCTATCTGTCCTGGGCCTTTACTGAGCCGCCTTCGGGATTCGAACCCGAGACCTACGCATTACGAGACCGCGAGCGATCATGTTGCGTGGTGCCTGACCGTGCTACTGAGTGACGTCCTGCCTGATCAGCGCAGGTGCGGCTGATTGGTCTGTGCTCGCTCGTATCACGTCGTCCAAAGGCGTCCGGCCACCGACTGGCCACCGAGAGGCGCGCCGATGACGGCAACAAGGAGCGCCACGCGAGTTGTAGAGCTTCCACAATGCCTCGTACGGCCAGGGATCCGTCCTCCAGTCCGCCCGGGACGGTTCACGGTGACGCGGGGGACCGCCAGGTCAGTGGCTGTGGCCGTCTTCGTTCCCGGATTCCGCAGCGTCGCCCCCTGTTGCCGTCGAGGTGTTCGCCTTCGGGGATTCTGCGGGGAAGGACGCGCCGCCCGGCCGGTCTTCCTCTTGTGGCGCGTGCTCTTCGGGCTCCGGTTCAGAGCCGCCGCCGTGGCTGTGGCCGCCTGCGCCAGGTTGTTCGGACAGGGCAGACGCCAGTTGGCGCAGCCCCACGAAGCTGACAAGCACGACCACGAGGACGGAGAGGCCAGCCAGGCCGGGGACTGTCAAACGAGCGGCTCTGTCTCACATCCGGTGGTGACGGACGGTAGTGATGGCGATGGATGGACCCTGTATCACGGAGTCGCAGGTCCGGACGTTGCAGCGATCGTTGACGGAATCGGCCGGCCTGCGCGGCAGCAGCCGATGCGAGCCCGACGTACCGGGGCTGGCATCCCGCTGCAGCACCGTCCGATCCAAAGACATCAAGGCCAGAACGCCAACCGCACTCTCTGCAACGAAACTCACCGTCCGTTACCACCGGATGTGAGACAGAGCCGAACGTTTTATAGGTGGGCGAGATTGGCTGCGCTGATCACCTCGGGTACGGGAAAATGGGGTCGGACGTCCCGGTCAGCCGATGGGCCTGCGATGCTGGCAAGCTCGTTTTACAGGATGGCGATGGGGGCCGACCAGGGGACCACGGATTGTTGCCAGGGCGGTATTTGTCTGCCGCCTGGAGCACGCGTGTCAGATTCCGCCACTTCCTTGGCCCCTCCGGGACGCCCGCCGCACACGGATGTATCGGGCGGGAGGGAGAACAGGATGGCCCGGCTCCAGGATTCCAAGGACGAGGTAATCCATCTACGGTCCGCCGGCGTGGACCTCGGCAAACGGTTCCTGCTTGCATGCGTACGGACGCCGAGTACGAAACGGGCCGGCAGCTGGTCCCTGGAGACCGAACGGTTCGGTACCACGACGGCTGAAGTCCGGCGCTTGCTGGCCTGGCTGCTGGAGCGGCGGGTCGAGGTGGTGGTGATGGAGGCGACCTCGGACTACTGGCGTCCGGTCTACTACCTGCTGCAGCCGCATCTGAATCTGATGCTGGTCAACCCAGCCCACCTCAAAGGGATTCGGGGCCGCAAGACCGATCCCAGCGACGCGGCCCGATCCGCCCGGAGAGCCCCAGGCCCATACCGGGATCGTTGTGGGCCGTCGCGGACACGCGTCTTCGCCCTCAGCCCCGGGAACGACATGGCGGTGCGCCCACAAGCCTTCGCTGACGTGCGAAGTGCCGGTCCGCACCCGCTCATGCACTCCACGAACCGTGCGCAGCACGGCAAGCCCAGGCCGACCGCGTCCGGCGACCGTCTCCACCACCCGGTCCTCGAGTGTGCGGGGGATGGCGGGGCATGGACCCGGCATCGCCGCGACGATCAGAAGCCCGGAGCGGTCATCTGATCGCTGATGGCAATCACCCCTTCGGGCGTCCGAGCGGGGCACTGCCGCGACGAACGACAGGCATGACCGATCTCACAGCACCGCAACAATGCGCACACCCTTGGCTCTCTCGAAGTTTCAGGGCGCAACATCACGCAATCACGTAGCGATGGCTCTGCGCGACGGATCGCGCTCAGACCGTCAGCAGTCACCTGACCACTTGGAGGACCAATGGCGCTTCATTTGCTGTGCAAGGACCCGGAGAGCCCGAACAATGGCAGTCCGACCTTGTACTATGACGACGTCTCCGACAGTTACCTGCTCCAGTCCTGGAAGGTGGTCGACGCAGCCAGGCTGGCGTCCATCACAGTCCCCGACCACGAGACCGTCGTCGAGTTCCCCAAGAGGCTCCTGCCACTCTTCCCCAAGCCGGGGACGGAGTCGCACGTCCACGCAATCCCAAGAGCCGACATACAGTCATAAACTGTTGCATATGGTGCGTTTGGTGCTGCGCGGGCTGTTCCACGGCTTCGTGCTCAGGACTGCACACTGGGCCGCATGCCTACCTCATCCAGCATCACCGAAGCCCGTCTAGCGCTTGGTCAGCGTCTACGCCGACTGCGCGAGGACAACGGGCTCACGGCAGCGGAGTTAGCACGCAGGTGTGGGTGGGACCGGGCGAAGTGCAGCCGGATTGAGAACGGCCGGGCTCCAGCGTCGCCCGAGACGATCCGGGCCTGGGCGCAGGCATGCAGAGCCGAGTCCGAGGCAGAGGACCTCATTGAAGCGGCCCGCAGCATCGAGGTCATGTACGTCGAGTGGCGGTCGATGGAAGGCAGAGGGCTGCGGCCGGCACAAGATCTGGTACGGCCGTTGTGGGCAAGGACGAAAGACTTCAAGTCCTACTCGCAGAACTTGATTCCCGGTCCGCTGCAGACCGAGGAATACACCCGGACCGTCCTCACAGCCATCCGTGAACGCCGTCGACTCACCGACGACGTCGAGGAGGCCGTGGCCTCTCGGGTGGAAAAGCAGAAGGTGCTGAACGACCCGGCCAAGAAGTTCGCCTTCGTCCTGGAGGAGACCGTCCTCTACAGACGGGTCGGGCAGCCGGGCGTGATGGCCGAGCAACTCGGCCATCTCGTCAAGGCCGCAGTCCTGCCCAACGTGCTCATCGGCATCATCCCGCGCACCACCGACCGCACTCTCATGCCGCCCGTCGAAGACTTCTGGATCTTCGATGAGCGGCAGGTCAACGTGGAACTCGTCTCCGCGTACCTGACGGTAAAGCAGAAGCATGAGGTCAATCTCTACCTCGATGACTTCAGACGCCTGACCGAACTGGCCGTGCACGGCGGCCCCGTCTTCAACCTCATCGCCGACGCTCTGCGCTTCTGAACGCCGAATCGGTGGGGCCCGACCGTGCCGGGCCCCGCCGGCTCCCGGCAGAAGGCAGAAGCCCCATGGAATCACAGCACCACCGCCCGAGGCCCACCATGCCAAGAGCCGAGGACGACACCCTTCATCCCTACGCCCGACGACGCACCGCCAACGTGCTCGCCGTCGTGGTAGCGGGCTTGGCCTCCATCGTCCTGGTGGCGTCTGGATCCCTCACCACAACCACACCACGGGTTCCCCGAGAAGACCCGGCGGCAGGCGCCTACCGACAGTTTCTGGACGACGTTCCCAACTCCCGCCCCAGCGGCGAAGTAGTGGTGGACTCCGGAACCTCGAAAGCAGGTCTCCCCGTTTCCTTACAGGTGCCACCTGGAACGGCCCCCCGGACCCGCCGCATCATCTACCGCTGCCACGCTCAGGGCTCGGCCGCCCCCACCGGATACACCGCCGAGGGAACCCGGCACCGCTTTCCTCATACCCCGTGCGGCCCCACCATCGCCTCCCTCGATCCCGCCGGGTACACGACCGTCATTCTCAGCATCAGCGACGACCAGGCCATCGTGCTATGGGCGATCGCAACGACCCAGGACAAGTCGTGAGCCTCCCTCAAGGTTGTCCGGCATCAGCTTGACTCTGACGGAGACTGCCCGGAGAACGGTGGACCTGGCGGACAGAGACAGCCATACGCTGCCGCTGACCAGCGGAGATCACTGTTCGGAGAGATTACTTCCACCGTTTTCCGGGCACTCTCGGCACTGTGACCGCCGCAGGTGCGCCGATGGCTGCGCTCGGCGAGCTCCTGGACGAGGTCGCCTCCCACGGCCACCAGGACCTGGATGCCGCAGTCGGGCGAGCTTGCCAGCCTGCCGGTGTCCGCCGAGGGCTTGGCCGCCCAGCTCCTTCATCCCGCTCCAGGACCGCGATCGTACGCCGTGTACCGGCCAGCGCGGCCAGGGTCACCACCACGGAGTCGGGGGTGGCGTCGAACGCGTCGTTCACGACCCTCAGGCCGTCGGGCCGGGCCGGCACCCGCATGCGGCACTTCGAGCCAGAAAGACAACACGTACAGAACTCCCTCTGGTGCAGCGTCCCCGGCAGCACGACTCAGCGCCACCGGCCAGGTCTCCTCAGAGCGGGGGATCCCCAGCGTGTCCCGCGCCGACCATGCCGAGGTCCTGCCTCCAGGGCTTCATCCGGCCGCACATTCGGCACGCCGCCCTCGTTGCCGGGACCAGCGCCAGACGCCGACGACCACATCGGCGGCGAACAGGACGATCGCGATGATCAGCAGGTAGCCCAGCCCGGCGACCGTGGCATCGATGATCCCCAGGACGAACGCGGCGATGATCAGAAGCAGGAAGACAACCATGCCGCGAACCTCCCATCGGGCCGAACCCTGGACTGCCGACGACGCGCGGCGCCGCTCCTCACCGGGCCTGCCAAACAGACCGGTGCTGTTGCGCACACCTTTGATTCTGCTTCGCAAGGCGCGGGTACGCCCCTGGGAGCCGCCAGGGCTCTCCCGACAGTTCGGGGCCTGCCCTCCTGCAACGGAGCCCGCAGCCCTCGGACGAGGAACAGCTCGGTCCGTCCGGCAGGATTCGGTAGCTGCCCGGCTACGGTGAGCGCCGCTCCATACCCGGGGCCGCTTTCACCCGTAGCGTGGTGGGCATGGTGCTGCGACTGGTTCTGGGAACGCTCTACGCGGCGATGGCGGCCGGGCAGCTCGCCTCTTTCGACGCCATGCCCGGCATTCTCGGCGCGTACGGGCTGGTGGACGGGCCTGCCGCGACCGCGCTCACCGTGCTACTGATCGCGGGAGAGCTGGCGTGTGCAGCGTGGTTCCTGGCCCGGCCGCGCTCGACGGCCATCGCCCCGGTGTGGGTGTTCACCAGCGTGTCCGTGATCTGGAGCGCGCTGGCGGTACAGGCGTTCGCCCGGGGCCTCACGGTCGTCAACTGCGGCTGCTTCGGCGTCTACCTGTCCCAGCGGCTCTCCTGGTTCGTACTGGCACAGGACGCCCTCCTCCTGCTGTACGCGGCCCTGCTGCTGCGCGGTGTCCGCCGCGCCCGGCCGGCACCAGCGATCACCGCTCACCACAGTGGCGACGCAGCACACCACGCAGGGAAGGGACACACCCGATGACGGCGGACGAGGGCACGCAGCCCGTGCAGGAAGAAGCGGTCCCGCAGGCGGGGCTCCGGGTCAAGCAGGACCGGGACGAGGTGTTCGTGGAGTTCACCAAGTCGATCTGCCCACTGTGCAAGACCCCGGTCGACGCACAGGTCAACATCCGCGACGACAAGGTGTACCTGCGTAAACGCTGCCGCGAGCACGGGGAGTTCGAGGCCCTCGTCTACGGGGACGCGGAGGAGTACCTGTCCTCGGCCCGGTTCAACAAGCCCGGCACGATCCCGCTGGTCTTCCAGACAGAGGTGAAGGACGGCTGCCCGTCGGACTGCGGGCTGTGCCCGGAGCACAAGCAGCACGCCTGCCTGGGAATCATCGAGGTCAACACCGGCTGCAACCTGGACTGCCCGATCTGCTTCGCCGACTCCGGACACCAGAGCGACGGCTACTCCATCACGCATGAGCAGTGCGAGCGGATGCTGGATGCCTTCGTCGCCTCGGAGGGGGAGGCGGAGGTGGTGATGTTCTCCGGCGGAGAGCCGACCATCCACAAGCACATCCTCGACTTCATCGACCTCGCCCAGGCCCGCCCCATCCGGAACGTCAACCTCAACACCAACGGCATCCGCCTCGCCACCGACAAGAAGTTCGTCGCCGAACTCGGCAAGCGCAACCAGACCCCGGGCAGGTCGGTGAACGTCTACCTCCAGTTCGACGGCTTCGACGAGCGCACGCACCTGGAGATCCGGGGCCGGGACCTGCGCACGTTCAAACAGAAGGCGCTGGACAACTGCGCCGAGGCCGGGCTGACCGTCACCCTGGTCGCCGCCGTCGAGCGCGGCCTGAACGAGCACGAGCTCGGCGACATCGTCGAGTACGGCATCGATCACCCGGCCGTTCGGTCGGTGGCCTTCCAGCCCGTCACCCACTCCGGCCGGCACGTGGCCTTCGACCCTCTGAACCGGCTCACCAACCCCGACGTCATCAAGCTCATCAACGCCCAACGCCCGCAGTGGTTCGCCAAGGGCGACTTCTTCCCCGTCCCCTGCTGCTTCCCCACCTGCCGCTCCATTACCTACCTCCTCGTGGACGGCGAACCGGGCAACCGCACGATCGTGCCGATCCCAAGGCTGCTGAACGTCGAGGACTACCTCGATTACGTCACCAACCGCGTCATGCCCGACGCCGGGATCCGCGAGGCCCTGGAGAAGCTGTGGTCCGCGTCCGCGTTCATGGGCACCGCCACAACGGAGGAGAAGCTGCGGGCCACCGCCGAGGCGCTGGACTGCGCGGACGCCTGCGGCATCGACCTGCCCGAGACCGTGAAGCAGCTGAACGACAAGGCGTTCATGATCGTCGTGCAGGACTTCCAGGACCCCTACACCCTCAACGTCAAACAGCTGATGAAGTGCTGTGTCGAGGAGATCACCCCCGACGGACGCCTCATCCCCTTCTGCGCCTACAACTCCGTCGGCTACCGCGAACAGGTCCGCGCCCAGATGTCCGGCGTCCCCGTCGCCCAGGTAGCCCCCAATGCCCTGCCCCTCGCCGACCGGCTCACCACCACCCCCTACGGCTCAAAGACGACCTGCACCGAGGACTGAGGAGGCCCGGCCGTGAACCGTGAGGAGATCAAAGCGTGCTGCGCGGACGCCTACGCGATGGACATCGTCGCGATGCTGCTCGGCGACTCCTACCATCCCGGCGGCACCGCACTGACCCGCCGCCTCGCCGACCGCCTCGCCCTCGCCCCCGGCGGGCGGGTCCTCGACGTGGCCTCAGGCCGCGGCACCACTGCGCTCCTGCTCGCCGACGCCTACCAGGTGCGAGCCGACGGTGTCGACTACGCGCCCGCCAACACCGCCCTCGCCCAGGGAGCCGCCGAAGCCGCAGGGCTCACCGACCGGGCCGCCTTCACCACCGGCGACGCAGAGCACCTGCCCTACGACGACGGCATCTTCGACGCGGTGGTGAGCGAGTGCGCCCTGTGCACCTTCCCCGACAAAGCCCGGGCCGCCGCCGAGTTCGCCCGCAACCTGCGGCCCGGAGGCCGGGTCGGCATCACCGACGTCACCGCCACACCCGGCCGCCTGCCGCCTGAGCTGTCCACGCTCGGCGCGCGCATCGCCTGCATCGCCGACGCCCGCCCTATTCAGGCGTACGCCGAGATCCTGGCCGCCGCCGGTCTGCGCATCCTGGTCACCGAGCGGCATGACGAGGCGATGCTCCGCATGATCGACCAGATCCAGGCCCGCCTCAGCCTGCTGCGCATCACCGCCCCCGACCACCTGGCCGACGCCGGCGTGGACCTGGACGCCGCCCCGGCCGTGCTGGAGGCGGCCCGCACAGCCGTCACCGACGGCGTCCTCGGCTACGCCCTGCTGACCGCCGTGAAACCATCCGGCGGTCTACCCACGGGTACGTAACCGCGCTCACATACCCGCGCTGTCCACGGCTTCTAGCATCAGCGACAAGTAGGACGTGTTGCCGATCGAGGAGGACGATCATCATGGCCACCACCATGCAGGCATCGTCGAGGATGGCCGCGATCCCCGTACACGCGATGTGGGGTGCCGCGGCCGGGCTGGTAGGCGGCGTCGGGATGGGCATCTGGATGTCGGTGTCCCGGCCGACGATGGACACCGCGATGATCACCATGGTCGCGGGTCTCCTCGGCTCCACGAACGCCTTCGCCGGCTGGCTGATCCACCTCTCGATCGCCACCTTCGCGGGCATCACCTTCGGCGTGGTGCTGGGCCAGTTCGCCCAGCGCCTGGCCCCCGCCGTCGTCCTGGGCCTGCTCTACGGCGCCGCGTGGTGGGTGCTGGGCGCGCTGTGGATCATGCCCGCCAACATGGGCATGCCGGTATTCCAGTGGAACGACGTCACCGCCTCCAGCCTCGGCGCCCACCTCGTCTTCGGCCTGCTCGCCGGAGCGACGTTCGCGGGCATCGCCCAGGCCATGGGCAAGCGCACCGGCCCGGCCCGATGAACCCCAAGGCTCCCACGCCGGCCTCCCCCGCCGCCGCCCCTGCGCCGGGCGCGGCGCCGCGCCGCATGCCCGGCGACAGTCGTGCGGTGCCCTACTGTCTGCTCAGCAGCGCCGAGGCGCTGGCCAGCCCGGTGTGGGGTGCCGCACCTCCGCCGTGGGCGCCGGGACGACGCGAGGAGACACGCCACATGGACCACACCGCGACCGGCGACGAGGGAGCGGAGCGGACCTGGTGCCTGGCCGAGGTCGACATCTTCTGCGACCTGTCCGAGTCGGATATGGAAGCCATCGCCGCCGCGGCACCGATGAAGACCTACCAGGCCGGCGAGATCCTGTACTCGCCCACCCAGCCGTCCGAGGTGTTGTTCATCCTCAAGAAGGGCCAGGTCCGCGTCTTCCGTCTCTCCGCCGACGGCCGCGCTCTGACGACCGCGATCATCTCCCCGGGCACCATCTTCGGCGAGATGGTCCTGCTCGGACAGCACATGTACGACAACTACGCCGAAGCCCTCGACGACACCATCGTGTGCGTGATGAGCCACGCGGACGTGCACCGGCTGCTGCTGACCGACGCCCGCATCGCCGCCCGCATCACCGCGATTCTCGGCCGGCGCCTCGCCGAACTGGAGCAACGGCTGTCCGACAGCGTGTTCAAGACCGTCGCCCAGCGCATCGCCACCACCCTGACCACCCTGACCAGTGCCCAGCCTCCCACCGGACCGCTGCGGCCGGTCGGACGCCACCCGCAGATCGCCCTCACCCACGAACAGCTCGCCGCCCTCGCCGGCACGTCCCGCGAAACCTGCACCAAGGTCCTGCGTGATTACGCCGACCGCGGCCTGCTGCGCCTCGCCCGCGGTCGCATCACCGTCCTCGACCTCAACCAGCTCAAGGACGCCGCGGGCTGACGTCACCGAACCGTAAGACCACCACCCCCCACAAGGCAGGCACGCTGGATCTACAGTCACACTCATCCCGAGCACACAGGAGCCCTCCATGCGCGCCCGCACCGTCCTCCCAGCAGCCCTCGCCGCCGCCCTCATCACCCTGACGGGATGCGGATCCGGCAGCGGCTCCGACGACGCGGCAGCAGGCACCTCCCCCTCGAACGCTTCGTCCCCGGCACAGCCGCCCGCCTCACCCGATGCGGGCGACAGCACAACCACCAAGCCCGCGGTGCCGCAGGCGCTGCAGTTCACCGCGACCACGGTGGATGGCAAGCCCTTCGACGCCGCAACGCTGGCGGGCAAGCCGACCGTGCTTTGGTTCTGGGCGCCCTGGTGCCCCAAGTGCAAGGCGCAGGCCGCCGAGACCGCGAAGGTGGCCGCCGACTACGAGGGCCGGGTCAACGTCGTCGGCGTCGCGGGGCTGGACAAGAACGCCGCCATGAAGGACTTCGTCGCCGACACCACGACCGGCGGATTCCCGCAGCTGTCGGACGAGAAGGGCGAGGCCTGGAAGCGGTTCGAGGTCACCGAGCAGAGCCGCTACGTCATCCTCGACAAGGACGGCAAGACCGTCTACGAGGGAGTCTTGCCCGGGGGCAAGGGGCTGGCCGAGAAGGTCGCCGGACTGACCGGCTGAACCACGATGTCCGACCTCCCCCTCGCGCTCGCGCTCACCGCGGGCATCCTCGCCGCCGTCAACCCGTGCGGCTTCGCCCTGCTTCCCGCTTATCTCTCCCTGCTCGTCCTCGGCGACGACAGCCCCACCCGCGCCGTCGCCGTCGGCCGGGCCCTGACCGCGACCGCCTCGATCACCGTCGGCTTCGCCACCCTGTTCGGGATATTCGGCCTGGCGATCCAGCCCATCGCCGGACAGGTCCAGGAACACCTGCCCTGGTTCACCATCACCTTCGGCATCTTCATCGCCCTGGCCGGAGCCTGGCTGCTGGCCGGACGCCAGCTGCCCGCCCTGATGCCGAAAGTCCGACGGGCACCCAAGGTGACCCGCACCGTCCCCTCGATGGCCCTGTTCGGCATGGCCTACGCCACCGCCTCACTCGGCTGCACCATCGCCCCGTTCCTCGCCATCGTCGTCTCCGCCTTCCGCAGCGGCTCCACGGGCGAGGGAATCATCCTGTTCGCCGCGTACGCGGCCGGCATGGGACTGATCGTCGGCGTCGCCTCCGTGACCGTCGCCCTCACCCGCAGCACCGCCGTCGGCCACCTGCGCCGCGCCGGCGCACTCGCGCCCAGGATCGGCGGCGGACTCCTCCTCCTCGTCGGCGCGTACGTCGCCTACTACGGCTGGTACGAAATCCGCGTCCAGCGCGGCCCCGCCACCACCGGCCCCGTCATCGACGGAGCCGGCGCCGTCCAGCGCGTCCTCGCCGACACCCTCGATTCCGCCGGACCCGCCGTCATCGCCGGACTCCTTGCCGCCCTGCTCCTGACGGCCTGGGCGATCCGCCGCAGGCGGACACGCCGGCCCTCCCGCCCCGAGCAGGGCTGATTCATTGCGCGGTCCTGGCCGGCGCCGCACCTACCGGGGCAGCGGGCCCGCCCCGCACACCGCACGCCGCAGGCGGCTGCCGTCAGGGATGCCGGTACCACGGGAGATGTCCGTGTAGGACAGTTCACGGCCCGCGTTGGGCCCGAGCCACAGCAGGACGTCGATGGCGTCCTGCTCCAGCTGGGAGGGAGTGTCTCTGTCGCGTTTGGGGCTCACCGGAGCTTCTTCTCGCTCTCGTCCAGGAACGCTTGCAGAGCGTCGTCGTTCAGCGCCGTGTAGGGGCCGGCGGCCAGGTCGCGGATGAAGGCGAGGGCAGCCTCCGACGCGGTGCACAGGTCAGTGATGGCCCGACTGCGGTCGCCGGTGAACTCCACCTGGTGACGCTGCAACAGCGACAAAGCCCGCAGCGTCGCGAGGCGGACCTCGGTCATCTCGGTGAAGACCTGGAGAGCCACGTCGGGTTCGGACTGTTCCCGCGACGTGATGCGGACCGCCCGCTCGGCTTCCTCGGCTTCCGCCTCCCGCACCTGATGACCTGGGGCCGCTTCTTCCACATCCTCCGCGCGGTCGCCTGCCTCGGTCGCCTGTCGGGCTGCTGCACGGTCTTCGAAGTCCGCCCGTGCTTCGCGCCGTTCGAACTCCGCCAACGCTTCCTGGGCGACGGCACGGGTATCCGCGTCGGCCAGGATCGCCGTCTTCAGAGCCTTCGGCCGCTGAGCCACATAGACAGGGGAGCCCGGCTTGATCCCGGCCCGCTCGGCTTCCTGCTCGATCGCCTGCCGTCGCTCGCCGTTCATGCGGGTCTCGTAGCTGCGGTAGTAGCCGTGCTCGCCGAAGAACGGGGCCTCCTCCTCGTCCGGCAGGTCGACATGGACGCCGGGCGTGAGGTCGCTCACCGGCGGGACGATGCCGTCTGCGGCCGCCCGCTTCCAGGCTTCGTGAAAGGCCATGACCCGTTTGTGGCTCGTGTGCGACCGGCGGGCGAACTCCCGCGCGCTGACGCGCCGGATAACGGTTCGGTCGAACCGTTTCGTGGACGCCTGATCGAATCCGACACCGTGACCTTCGTCGGGCTCGACGCGGCGGGCGATCAGGAGTGCCCGGGCCCAGCCGCCTTTGCGGTCGTGGGTGGCGAACTCCTCGATATCGGCGTTGAGGCGATCCTCGCCATCGTCTGCTGCGGACGGCTCCATCACACACCCACCAGATCGCGGGTCTCGGTCCGGTTGTCAGCGGCAGCCGACTGGTCGTCGAGGACCCTGACCCTGATCCACGTGGCGAGGACATCCAGGGTCCCCAGCGCTTCCTTGCAGGCGGCCCTCTGCTCGTTGGTGAAGGCCAGCGAGGCGGAAGGCGGGTAGCGGCTCATGAACGCGGCCCCCTGGTCACTGAGCCGCACCAGGTCCCGGGCCACGACCGCGGCCCTGTCGGGCTTCCCGCCACCGCACTCGGGACCGCGGGTCTCGCGGTCCCGGCGACGCTTTTGGTCCATGACCCGCTTCAGAGCGTTGTGCACCTCCGTCTTCTTCTCCACCAGGTCCCGGAGAGCCTGATCACGCTCCTGGGGTGCGAGGGAGGCGAGATAGTCCGCCAAGGATGTGTTGCTGGAGGGGTCCAACAAGTCCTGCAAGGCAGGACCGATGCCCAGCGCTCGGCGGTACCGGGGAGCGCTGATGCGGCCGGTCCCGGCCTCGCTCGTTTCGCGCAGCAGCCTGCGCAGGGTGCTGTAGTCCTCGTCGTACGGCTTGCCGGAGGGCGCCAGACGGGCCCCTTCGCGAAGCGCGCTGTAGCTGACATGGACGCCGCTGTCGGCCACGAGCCGCCGCACGGGCGGGGTGCACATGCGGGCGGTGTGCCGGTACTGCCGGGCCGTCTTGGGGCTCAGGCCGATCTCGTCGCAGTACCGGTCGAAAGCGCTGTCCTGGCCGCCCGGGGCCGTGACGGCCAGCAGCTTGTCGCCGATGACGAGGCGGTTCTCGCAGCCCTCGTTCATCAGCCGGCGGCCCTCGCGCACGTCCTGGTCTGTGTAGCTCATACGGATCTCATTGAACCGACAGAATGAGCGCACAGAGTAATCGGGTGAATGCGTACCGTTTGATCTTCCAAGATGCCTTGCGCTGTGCCGTGTTGACGCTCACCGGCTCTGATCAGCGTGATTGGAACGTCAAGTCGGGCCGGGCTGCACCGGCGTCAGCGACGGTGAGGAGGCCACGGGGATCAATGTCGAGGTCGACACCGAACCCGCAAGACCCGGCCCCGGGTACCGACTGCTGAGGGCGCGGTGTCCGCAGCGCACGTAAGCCGGTCTGCGGGCTCCGGCAGTGGACCACTTCCTCACTGGCCACCCCTGCTGGCCCGGCAAGGGAGGCGGCACCGGGCCGTGAGCAGACGAGCGCAGGCGAAATGCCCTTCCCGGCCTGCCAGTTGAGTCCGAAATGGTATTTGCCTTTTGTGGAGTTTGGGGCTGATGATGTCGTTATGTCACGAACTTTCGAGGAACTTGCAGACGAGGCAGGCGCTGTCTCGGTGGATGGCTGGGATTTCTCCTGGCTGGTGGGGCGGGCTACCGAGGAGCGCCCGTCGTGGGGCTATCAGCGGCTGATGAGTGGGCGGCTGGCGTCCGCATCATCAGCTCTCGACATCCAGACCGGTGGTGGGGAGGTGCTGGCAGGGGCGGCGAAGTTCCCGCCGGCCATGGCCGCCACGGAGTCCTGGCCACCGAACGTGGCCAAGGCCACAGAGCTGCTGCACCCGCGCGGCGTGGTGGTCGTCGCGGACCCGGACGAGCCGCCGCTGCCCTTCGCGGATGCGGCGTTCGACCTGGTCACCAGCCGCCACCCGGCGACGGTGTGGTGGGCGGAGATCGCCCGGGTGCTCAAGCCCGGTGGCACGTATTTCGCGCAGCATGTCGGACCGGAGACCGTCTTCGAGCTGACCGAGGTCTTCCTCGGCCCGCTCGGTGAGGAGGTGCGCCGCAAGCGCCACCCAGATGAGGAGACGGCGCAGGCGCGGGCGGCAGGGCTGGAGATCGCGGACCTTCGTACGGAGCGGCTGCGGATGGAGTTCTTCGACATCGGGGCGGTCATCTACTTTCTGCGCAAGGTGATCTGGACGGTCCCCGGGTTCACCGTCGAGGGGCACCGCGACCGGCTGCGTGAACTCCACGAAAAGATCGAGGCCGAGGGTCCGTTCGTCGCCCACTCCTGCCGCACGCTCATCGAGGCACGCAAGCCCCGGCACACCTGACGCGCGCACCGGCCCGCGGATCAGCTGCCTTGGCTGATGCCGCGGACCGATGCGTTGCGCTGCCGGCCGGTCCGCTCTCAGGCGAGGGCGACCAGGTCCCGGTATTCCTCGCTCCACAGGTCCTCTTCCGCGTCCGGGAGGAGCAGGACGCGGTCGGGGTGCAGGGCGTCGAGGGCGCCTTCGTCGTGGGTGACCATGACGATGGCGCCCGGGTAGGTGTCCACCGCGGCCAGGACCTCGTGGCGGGAGGCGGGGTCGAGGTTGTTGGTGGGCTCGTCCAGCAGGAGCACGTTCGCACCGCTGTGGACCAGACCCGCCAGGGCAAGGCGGGTCTTCTCCCCGCCGGAGAGCACTCCGGCGCGCTTGTCGGCGTCGTCCCCGGTGAACAGGAATGCCCCGAGCACCCGGCGTACCTCGCCGTCGGTGAGGTGGGGTGCGGCGGCGGCCAGGTTCTCCCGGACCGTGCGAGTGGCATCGAGGGTCTCGTGCTCCTGGGCGAAGTAGCCCAGGCGCAGGCCATGCCCGTGCACCACCCGCCCGCTGTCGGGCCTTTCCTGACCGGCCAGCAGGCGCAGCAGGGTGGTCTTGCCGGCGCCGTTCAGGCCGAGGATCACCAGCCGGCTGCCCCGGTCGACGGCCAGGTCCACGCTGGTCAGCACCCGGTGGTCGCCGTAGGTCTTGGTCAGGCTGACGGCTGCGAGGGGGGTCCGTCCGCACGGGGCGGGTTCCGGGAGCCGGATCCTGGCGACCTTGTCCGTACGCCGCGCGGGCTCCAGTTCCGAGAGCATGCGCTCGGCACGGCGGGCCATGTTCTTCGCGACGACGGCCGTGGCCACCCGGGCCCGCATCTTGTCCGCCTGGGCGTGCAGGCTCGCCGCCTTGCGCTCGGCGTTGGCCCGCTCGCGGGTGCGGCTCCGCTCGTCGGTCTCCCGCTGGGTGAGGTAGGCGTGCCAGCCGGTGTTGTGCACGTCGATCGTCGTGCGTTGCGCGTCGAGGTGCAGGACCCGGTTGACGGTGTCGGCCAGCAGCGCGGTGTCGTGGCTGATGACCACCAGGCCGCTCTGGTGGCCGGACAGGAAGGTGCGCAGCCACGCTACGGAGTCGGCGTCGAGATGGTTGGTCGGCTCGTCCAGCAGCAGTGTGCCGTGGTGGCCGGCGAAGAGGATACGGGCCAGCTCGACGCGACGCCGCTGACCGCCGGACAGGTCGCCGACCGGCTGGTCCATGACCCGTGCCGGCAGGCCGAGCCCTGCGGCCACCCGGGCCGCCTCGGCCTCGGCCGCGTAACCGCCGCGGGTCTGGAACTCCGTCTCGGCGCGGACGTAGGAGCCCATGGCCCGTTCCTGCGCGGCCGCGTCCGTCGTGCAGGCCATCGCCGCCTCGGCCCTGCGCAGGGCACGGACGGCCAGATCAAGGTCCCGGGCGGACAGGATCCGGTCGGTGACGGTGGCACCGGGGTCGGCCGCGCGGGAGTCCTGCGACAGGTACCCGACCGGCGAGGAGTGCGTGACGGTTCCCGCGGCAGGCTTCGCCCGGCCGGCCAGGACGTTCATCAGGGTGGTCTTGCCCGCACCGTTACGCCCGACCAGACCGATGCGGTCGCCGGGGGCGACGGTGAAGGAGATGTCGGACAGCAGCAGACGGGCGCCTGCGCGCACATCGACACCACGAATGGTGATCAAAAGGTAACGCTCCGAGACAGCAGAAGGACACACGAGTGACGTGGAAGCGGGTCCTTGAGCTAAGAAACTCGGGGCGTAGACATGCCCTCAGAATACCTAAACCCCTCACCAGGCGCATTTCCGTTACGCACCTGCCGCCACGGCAGGGCTTCGTCTGCGGACACCACTCCGGAGCGCGCTGACCCGCCACTGTCGCGCACACGCCCGTAGCCGGTGACATCGGGGGCCTCATCAGCCCAGCACCTCGGCCACGCATGCCGGCACCACGGAACCGCTCCTCGAGATGCCGGTCGGGGGCAGGGCGACGGCAGCCGTTGAGAGACCTGGGCGCTCTGGGCGTTGAGGACCCAGGCTCGCTCGCCCATACCTCCACTGCGGACCGCGCTGCTTGACTCATCCGCCGGCCGGCTCGCGCCCGCTACAGCAGGGTCTGCAGCCGCTCGCCGTCCCCGACCGCGCCAAGCGCTCCGCCCGGTGACGGCTGGAGGTCACCGATCAAGGCTCCTTCACAAGGCCGAGAACCGGCTGGTCCTACTCTCCTGCCCTCACTGCCCCTTGTTGCCGCTCCCATTCTCCGGGTGCTCATCGGGCCGGATCGTGTCGGGCTGAGGCCGCAGCCGGTCGCCGAGTCACCATGTGGACATCGCGTCACCAGGGGCGTTCCCTGGAAGCAGAAGCCCGTGTCGGCACATGAGAGAGGGCACCGTGCTCGAGTCGTTCCGCGTGGAAGTCCGGCCCCGGACTCCCGGTTGCTGTGACGTGTCCGTGGCCGGGGACCTGGACGTGGTCGCGGTCGAGGAACTGCGCCACGTCCTCCAGCAGGCCGTGATGACCTACCCGTGCACGGTCGTCGACCTGGGCGGTGTCCGGTTCTGCGACTGCACCGGCCTCAGTGCCCTGCTGTCCGCCCGTCACCGCGCGAAGGAACACGGCACCGAGTTGCGGCTGCGGGCGGTGCCACCTGCCGTGGCCCGGCTGCTGCGGCTGACCCACACCAGCGACGCGTTCACCATCGAGCCCGCCGGCCGTCCCGGCAGCCCGCCATCGCAGCGGACAGCGACCGGGTACACCGCAGCGGCCGCTGGGCCGGGGCAGATCAGATCATGGTCACGGCGCTCGCCTGGGGGCCCTTCGGGCCCTGCGTGACCTCGTACTCGACGCGCTGATTGTCGTCCAGGCTGCGGTAGCCGCTGCCCTGGATCTCGGAGTAGTGAACGAAGAGGTCCGGCCCGGAGTCCTGCTGGATGAAGCCGAACCCTTTCTCCCCGTTGAACCACTTCACGGTGCCCTGCGCCACGTCTCGCTCCTGTCCCGAACCGGTGTCAGCGACGCCATTGTCACCGCACGGATGGCCGCGTACGGCGGGCGACACGCGTGGCATCGTCGGTACAACAGCCTGGACCACCGAGAGCGGGACGATGCCCGGCCAGCCCAGCAGACGCGTGCCACCACTGCCGGAGATCCGGACCTGCAGCCCGCGAACGCTGGTCTCCCGCCACTCCTGCCCCTCATACACCATCGCCTCAGGATGTGCCGCACACGGCCATGACAGCCGAGGGACACACCGAGACACCGGCGTCTGGTCAAGTCGCCCTCGCGCCAGCATTGCGCGATCGAGGACCTGCCGTCGAGGCTGGCTGCCTGGCCCGATCTACGCATCCCTGTGATTGGCTCAGCCAGCAGCCCGCCACCCGCTCGCGGTTCACCCGGCACGCCGCTGCGTCCTCGCCCTCAATGGGCAGGGCGTCGCGGCAATCCCTACTGATCGGCTATGCGCGCTGCACGTTGACCACCGAGGACGTCAGCGGGTGAGGGTACTCGGTCATCGGCAGGGCTGGTGAGGTGTGCTTCCTCGCAGAGTCGGGCAGGTACGGCAGCACGGTGTGCCACCGCAACGCGAAGCAGCCGATGGCATCGACCACCCGCAAAGGCGACATGCCCTTGTGTGGGGGGGCGCGGTCTCTGCGGAACGAAACCTTGTCCCCACACTCGTGCTGTTCCTCGCCCCGGGCGGCTTCACGCGTATGGCGGGACGGCAGACGCTGAAGGCAGTGAACGAGAAGGCCGAATTATCTGGTTGACCTTCGGCACCGCCTTGCCGGCCGTCGCTCTCGTACCCGTGTTCGGCGGCGGACTCCTTCTTCTCGGGGCGTCCGTCGCCTACGACGGGTGGTACGAATTCCGTCTCCGGCACGACCCGATCGCCATCGTTTTCGTCATGGAGGGAGCCGGTGGTGTCCAGTTATGTTCTCGTCGGCGTCCTGGACAGCGCCGGACCTGCCGTCCTTCGCCGGGTTCCTGGACGCTCTGGTTGTGATAGTCCGGGATATCCACCGTTGGCGAGCACGGATCCAGAACCGACAGGTGCCCGTACTCGGCTTCCACGACCGTGGTGCTTCGACCGTGACCACCGAGGCGCACATGGAGGTCTGGGTGCAGGCAGCGCCCTCGCCGGGCCTGTGCGGCCCCATGCCGATGGTGGCCTGCTGCCCCGCTGCCGTTGTCGGCGCGGAGCCGCGGTGGAGACAGCGGCAGTGGCGGTCAGCCGGTCCGGATCATGAGGGCGTAGGAGCCCACCGCGATCAGCCGGTCTCCGGGGATGTCGTCCGCGGTCAGGTGGATCCTGGTGATCAGGCCGGTCTCCGGGTCGAAGGCGATGTCCTTGACCGTGCCCGCCGGTTCGCCTCGGTCGGTGAGCACGCGCCTGCCGGGCAGGTCGTGCGAGAGGGCTGCCAGCTGGGTCATCCTCTCGTCGCCGGGGTGCGGGGTCTTCGCTCCGTGGGCGATCACGGCGTCGTGGCCGACCGCCTGGACAGCGTCCCAGTCGAGGTACGGGCCCAGTGAGCTGCTCTTGGTCAGGCAGATGGCCGCGACGCGGGCGGCGGGCGCCGAGTCGATGACGATTCCCGTCACGGTGGCGAGGCTGACGGCGTCGGTGGCACTGACCACCTTCATACCGCGGATCTGTGACAGCAGCATCACGCCTCCTGGAGCCGGGCGCGGAACCCCTGCAGGGCCGTGGCGAATCCGGGGAGTTCTTCGGTGATGAACTCCGAGGCCGCGGCCGGAACGAGGAGCAGTTCGTCCGATACGGCCATGGTTGCAGGCAGAGGAACGAAGACGGGGCGCTGGTGGTGGCCCAGCGCTTCGGTGGAGGTGATGCGGCAGCCGACGACCCGCGCGGAAGGCTGGGTGGACATGGTCACCCCGATCACGACGTCGATGACTTTGCCCAGGTCCGTGCCCACGTCGGTCAGCAGCCGGGCTCCCAGGACGTCTCCGCCGCCGGCCCGGTCGCGGTCCGTCACGACAGACGCCTGCTCGAACACCGTCTCGTCACGGATCACCACGGCATGGCTGCCCAGCGCGGTGACGCCCGACCAGGGCAGCGCGTGCCCGAGCGGCCCGGAGAACAGCCCGCACCCGTTGAGCGTGAACCCCGTCAGACACCCTTCTGCGCCGTCGAACACGATGTCCTTGACCTGTGCCACGACTTCTCCTGCCAGCGTCACGACGGGCCGCTTGACTATCTCGCTCGCCAGCATCAGGGAGGTCATTTCACACTCCCGCTCCCGGGCTTCCCGCGGCGCAGGGCGATCACCGCGCCGCGCCGTCGCCGCGCCTGCACCCCCAGAACCGAGCCTGTGCACGCCACCGCCGCCAGTCCTGCCCCTGCCAGCCACACCCACCACTGCACTGTGCACCCCTCTCCATCGAACAACGCGCACAGCCGGCAAGCGCCGCCACACCCACCCTCTACCCGCCCAACCAGCCTTCCAAGCAGGAGACTTCAGCATGTTGCCGAAGCTGAAGACGTGGCCCCTGCGGGCCGCCCGTCCACCGATTCTTCCGGCGTCGCCGGACCCGGGACCGCCTATCCTGGGTGCCGTGTCACGAGCCCGGCTCGTGGGCTGTTCTGAGGCCGCCCCCTGAACCCGATCGCTCCTGCCGCTCCATCAGTCATCCGTCCAGCGGCGCAGGGCGTCGCGGAAAGTGCGTGCCGTGTTCCGTACGTATCTCCTGCCCGTCGAGGCGGCGGTGACCTGGTTCCCTCTGCTGGCCGCGGTCATCATGGTGCCGGTCGCGGTCCATGGATACCGCCGACGCGGCCGGGCCGGCGGCTGGCCCGTTCTCGTCCTCTACAGCTTCGTCTTCTACCTGCTCGCCGCGCTGCTGCAGACCGTGATGCCCCTGCCAGCCGACACCGACGCGCACTGCGCCACCATCCGCTACGCCGAGACTCCGCAGCTCGAACCTTTCACCTTCCAGACCAGGATCTCCACCGCGGCGGCCGGCGACTGGTCCCCGGCCGCCCTGGCCACCGTGCGGCCGGCCTGGACCACGCTCCTCAACTTCATGCTCCTCCTTCCCCTCGGCGTCTACCTGCGCTACTACCTGCGCCGCGGCATCGTCTCCACCACCGCACTCGCCTTCGCGACCTCCCTGTTCTTCGAGACCACCCAGTACACCGGACTCTGGTTCGTCTACGCCTGCCCCTACCGCCAGTTCAACGTGGACGACCTCACCCTCAACACCACCGGAGCCCTGTGCGGCTGGCTGCTCGCCGGGCCCCTCACCCACCTGCTCCCCGTCAACGACCCCGACCGCGAACGCACCCGCTACGGCACCCGCGTCACCCTCACCCGCCGCGCCCTGGCCTTCCTTGCCGACCTCACCGGCTGGCTCATCACCTGGACCCTGACCACCGGCCTGCTCGCACTCACCACCGACTGGCCCACCGGCCGCCACTACGCCCTGCCCGCCGGCGCCGCACTCGGCCTCCTCTGGTTCTGGCTGCTGCCCGCACTCCTCGCGACCACCCCCGGCAAACACCTCCTGCTGCTCCGCCTCACCCGCCCGGCCGGGGGTGCCCCCGGCCCGCTGCGCCTGACGGTGCGCTCCTTCCTCCTGTACTCGCCCCTCGCGCTGGCCTGGCTCGCCCTGGCCCACCACACCACCACCCTGACCCTGCCGCCGCCGATCGGCCCCGTACTCCCGCTCCTGGCCGCCTCCGCCGCCCTCGTCATGTGGGGCTCTCCTCCCCTCGCACGCCTGCTACGGCGTGACAGGCACGCACCCCACGAACGCTGGTCCGGAGCCGTCAACCTCGCACTACCCGGAAGAGGAGACGACGTCCTCAAACCGGCCCCCCATCTCAGCGAGAAGCAGCCCGCTCCTCGGGTAGGTACGGGCAGCGCTCCGGGTGACTGATCCCCGGCCTCTCCGGGGTGAGTTCTGCTCCTGTCTGACCAGGCGTGCGGGTGCGCTGTTAGAACTCGCGGACGCGGTGTTGTGCGCTGGCGGTCCGGTCGCTGGTGGAACTGTCGCTGTTGGCTGAACACCGTCGCGGGCACGGCGGCCTCTATGACGCCCTGGCCGCGGGCCGGGTCGATGTGGCCCGGCTGCGGCGGGCCCCTGGCGGCGGTGCCGTGTCCGGACAGTGGCGCGAGGTGTGGCTTCGGTGGGTATCCGGCGTGCCGTACCCAGGCCCGGCCGGATTCAGGTTCCGCCGTTTGTCCTGCATGATCTTTCCTCGGGCACGGTGGGTGGCCGTCGGCTCCTTCCGTCCGGGGCCGGGGTCAGTGCTCGTTCCCGGGCGGGTTCCCGGTCGTGGTTGTCTCCTTGCCCGTGCAGGGCATGATCTGTACGGGGCAGTGGGCGTGGTGCAGCAGGGCGTGGACGACGTGTCCGAGGCCGAGCCGCGGAACGGTCAGCCTTTTGTGGTTCCCGACGATCAGCAGGTCCGTGCCCCGGCTGGCCTCGACGAGCCCGGCTGCTACCGACCGGGCAGTGATCACCTCGGTGCTCACGGTCAGACCGGCTCCCTCCTCCCGGAGCCTGGCGGCAAGCCCGGCCAGCAGTTGTTGGCCCGGTCCTTCGAATCGTCCGGCCTCCTCCGGCGGAGCGTGACGGATACCGGATCGCGTCAGCGTGCTCCGCACATGCAGCAACTGCAGGGCGCCTGCGCGTGCCCGCGCTTCCCGCGCGGCCTGGGCAACCCATTGCGCGTCTCGTTCATCCGCGACCGCGGCCACGACCGGCATTCCGTCCTCACGCGTGGTTCTGCCCCGCACCACGACCACGGGCAGGTTGCTGCCGGCGGCAGCACCGAGACCCACCGATCCAAGGAGGAGAGGACCGAATCCGCCGCTGCCCCTGCTGCCGACCACGACGGTGTCGCCCGGCCGGGCAACCGTGTGGAGCGCGTGAACCGGCCTTTCACGTCTCAGTGCGAGCGCGACGTCCAGTCCGGGAAAGCGGTGCTCTATCTGCCCTGCGAGCTCCTGCAGCAGCTCGCGACCGTGCTGCAGGATGTGCTGCGACGTCTCGAACGAGGCAAATCGATCCAAGCGGTCCAGGTCAGCGGCGTGGACGAGGCAGAGCCCCTGCTGATGGCGGAGGGCGTCGGCGGCCCCCCAGAGCGCGGCGGTCCTGGCGTGCTCCGAACCGTCCACGCCCACGACCGTCCTCGGCGCTTCACCGCCACCCGGCGTGTCGTTACGCATCGTGGCTCCTCGTGCAGTGCCTCCGTGTACATTCTCGGCCTGTTCCCCGTCGGAAGCGACGGGGAACAGGCCCGCCGCGGCGCCGGTATCCGGGACTGGGCGAGGCCAGGGCCGTTCACCGCGGTTCCGGCGTGCGGATCGAACGGCGCCGCGCGAACGGCGTCACGGCCACCGGACAGCCGTGGTCGTGCTTCCACCCGGCGGTGGTGCGGGGCCACGGCACGCGGCGTTCACCCGGAGATCGCCCTGCGCTCCACCCCACCGCCCGCTCCGGCGCTCGCCCAGCAGCACCGGCCTGCGGCTCAGCGGGTGCGGCGTGTGCGACCCCAGCCGAGGAAGAACGGAACAAGGAACAGCCCGAAAACCAAGGGATGGGCAAGGAGCTCCAGGACCTGGTTGGGGCCCTTGGAGTCGGTGAAGAAGGGGAAGGCCGTGCGGCCCAGGACCTGGAAGTTCACCAGGTACAGCACCACTCCGTAGACCAGCGCCGTCATGGTCAGCAAGAGCGGGCCGCGCAGCATCGGCACGAGCCACAACAGGAGAGCGAATCCGATACCGAAGCTCATCGACAGGGCCAGATGGGTGACCAGCCCGATCACCAGATTCTCCGGCGACGGCACGGGCAGGTCGGAGCCGTGGAAGATGGTGGAGATCGCCCAGAACG
The DNA here is from genome assembly GCF_002382885.1 of Streptomyces sp. WZ.A104. Classification (GTDB taxonomy): domain Bacteria; phylum Actinomycetota; class Actinomycetes; order Streptomycetales; family Streptomycetaceae; genus Streptomyces. Next base: position 35,132 of record NZ_NWVL01000007.1, on the reverse strand, counting down.
GTCCGACCGCCGGGTTTCCCTGACTGACGGCGTACCACATGTTCGCCAGGATGAAGGCCGCCCCGGCGAACAACCCGCCCGCCACTCCCCGGGTCAGGGCCCCGGACAGGTCACCAGAAGCAAGTGGTGCGACAGACCTCGCCGACGACGAGCTGTCGCTCTGATTGCGCTGCATGACAGGTTGCCCCATTCCGGCCGGAGACACGGTCACCCCTCACGATGAACCCCCACCGGTCAGCCCGCACCTGAAGTACAGGGCCCGCCGGCCGGCGAGGCGTATGTGAAGCTGCTCTCGCCCCCTCGGACCTGACGGGCTCGAAAGGTGGCCCGCAACCGGGACCGCGGTCGGTCGTTGAACCCGGCGTCAGTGAAGTGCACAGAAGTCCCGGGACCCTGTCATGGCTCCGGGGCTTCTTTGCGCTCTTTGACGTCAGGCCCGATGTGCGTAGGCGCGCTCCTCGCGCTTGCCCCGCCACGTAGAGCGTTCCCAGCACCATGCCCGACACGCTGCGGGCGAGGGCGGCCCCAGTTGTGTAACGGCACTCACCGCGAGGAGCCGTGCCGGTCCGGGCGGCGTACTCGCGCCGTGCGAGGCAGAATCAAACATGTGCGCAACAGTGTCGGACTGCCCGGAAGCGGCGGATGATGGGTGGCACGCGTGATCGAGGGTCCGGCTCAGCCCGATGGGAGGTTCGCGGCATGGTCGCTTTCCTGCTTCTGATCATCATCGCGTTCGTCCTGGGGATCATCGGCGCCACGGTCGCCGGGCTGGGCTACCTGCTGATCATCGCGATCGTGCTGTTCGCCGCCGATGTGGTCGTCGGCGCCTGGCGCTGGTCCCGGCAACGAGGGCGGCGCTCCCTGCACTGACCGTGTTCCGAAGCGGGCCGGCCCTCAGGGCCGGGGCCCTGAGGTAAGGAGGTGGCTCCTGGTGACGGAGTCGACCGGCAGCACATCCAAGACCACGCCCGACGCCTCCCGCCCGTCCAAGGCATCCCGGCTCCCGGAGCCGGAATTGGGGCCGGACGCGGCACCGGCTGCCCGCGGCAGGACCACGATCGCCGACGGTGTCGTGGCGAAGATCGCCGGAATGGCCGCCCGCGAAGTCCCCGGCATCCACGCCTTGGGCGGCGGAATGGCCCGCACCATGGGCGCGGTACGTGACATGGTCCCCGGCGGCGGTACCAGCGTCACCCGCGGGGTGAAGGTCGAGGTCGGTGAGCGGCAGAGCGCCATCGACCTCTCCCTGGTCGTGGAATACGGGTATGCCATCACCGATGTTGCCGCCGAGGTCCGCGAGAACGTCATCGCCGCCGTGGAGCGGATGACCGGACTCGAAGTCGTGGAGGTCAACATCGCTGTCAACGATGTCCACCTGCCGGACGAAGACGACCACGAGGAACCCGAAGGACGGGTGCAGTAGGCCGGCGGCCCAGTATTCCCGGCGCCTCCCGGCGGGTGGGCGCCATGCCTGCCCGAGGGCGTGGGCTACCGGTGGGCGGCCCTGCGTTCGGCTTCCGTTTTGACCGCGGCGAGTGATGCGGCGACCGTCGTCTCCCAGCGGGCGGCCACCTTCGCGCCCCACCAGGTTCCGGCCCGCCACAGGTCCGTGCCGAGTTCTCCCTCGTACACCAGTTGGGTGCCGCCCGCCCGCTCGGTCAGGACGAAGGCTTCGACCACGTGTGGGACCGGGCCGCGCACTAGACGGAAGTCGATACGGCCGTGCGGGGTGAACCGGACGGTCTCCACCGTCGTCGCCATCAGCCGGCCGCCCGCCAGCGGGGTGAAGTGGGCGGCCAAGACCATGTCGCTGCCCCGCTCCAGCACCCGCACCTTCTCCCGCATCGCCCGGGTGGTACGCCCCAGATACGGCTGGGCGATCACCTCGAAGACCACGTCCTGGGGCGCCTCGATGTCCACGGTCTGCGGCCCCAGTGGGCGTGTGCGCCGGCCTACGCCCAGATCCACCGGCAGCGCCCCGCTCACCAGCCCCAGATATCCGGCCGCCACACCACCGCCTGCCGCTGCCACGAGGGCCAGCCGCCCCAGCCATGCCATACGCACGTCCCTTCCTCGCCGTCCCTGGCGCTGTGTCCGAAGCGACACTACGGCCCGGTGAGCCCCCACGATCGGTGAGCGCGCCCACGTACCCGCCGAGGACTACGGTGGCGGCACATCGCCTGTGCGATCCAGGAAAGGGTTGGGGATAGGTGCCCGTATCCGATCTCGCCGACAGCCGTGCCGCCACCGACGCTCTCCTGCACGCGCTGAAGGCCGGCCGCTGGCGGCCCCGGGCCATCGCCGCTTTTCTGGCCGTGGCAGCCGACCGGTCGCTCACCCAGGCGGCGCTGCGTCCCCGGGCACTCGGACAGCTCACCGCACTGCACAGTGTCCTGTTCGCCGCGGCCTGCGGCCGTGGCGGCAGGAACTGGGTGGCGGCCAGCTGGACCCTCAGCATCCTCCACCTCGGGCTGTTGGAAGACCGCGACCGCCTTGCGCTCGCCGACGCGCTCACCCTCATCCGCGGCAACCTCCCCGCGCTGCCCGCGGGCAGCGGGCGCCGAGCCGGACTGACGGCTCTCGCCCTGGACGTGGCCGACGGACGCATCGCCCGCAGACAGGGCACGGTGACCCCGTTCGGGGACTACGCCGACACCTTCGCCGACGCCGCGTTCTGGACCTGGTTCACCCTGCGCCACGAACCCCACCGCACCATCCGGGCGGCTGCCGTCGCCGCCTGGGTCCTGCCCGTCGTCGCCGTCACCGCCACCGGCGTACGACGCGGCCGGATGCCCCAACGGCCCCGCCCCGCCCTGCTACGGCCGGCCGCAGCAATGCAGATCCTCCTCGCCGCCCGCCACCTCAAGCGCCACCTGTCTGCGCCATCGACAGCCACACCGGCGCACCTCATACTGAAAACAGGGCTTGGCGCGGCCAGGCCCTGAGCCGGGAGGTCGCTCATGGACTGGTGGCTGTGGGTTGTGATCGTCCTGGCGGTGTTGGCGCTGGGCGCCGTGTCACTGCTCGGGGTACAGGCGCGTCGTCGTAGCGGCGGGGTCATCGCGGGCGGCAGACACCACCCGCGCGGCGGAAAGAAGCCGGGACCGTGAGCGGCTACGTGCGGGCCGGCGAGATTGCGAAACTGCCCGTGGTCACCCTCGGGGGAGACGACATCGCCCAGGTCAAGGACATCGTCTTCGACGCTGTCGGCGGCAGTGTTCGCTGCTTCACCCTCAGCGGGCGCGGCTTGTTCTCCGGTCCGCTCAAGCGGGACCTGCTGTGGAACAAGGTGCACGCCCTGGGGCCGGACGCGGTGATGATCCGCGACGAGAACGCCCTCGCCGACGACGATCAGGCGGCCAAGGACGCCAAGGCCACCGGCGGCGGCAACGTCATCGGCTCCCGCGTGATGACCGAGGGCGGCACCGACCTCGGCAAGATCATCGACGTCATCATCGCGACGGGCCGCAATCCGGCCGTGGCCGGCTACGAAGTCGAATCCCCCGCACAGGGCCGTGAGCACCTTCTGCTGCCGGTGATCAAACCTGTGGCCATCTCCGGCGAGAGGGTCCTCGTGCCGGACGCGACGGGCGAGTTCACCGCCGGTGACCTGGCCGGGTTCGCCGAAGCCGCCCACGGCCTGCGTACCCGCCTCGAACAGGAGAACTGATGCTGTTCAGCCAGGCCAAAGGACGCAACGTCGTCGCCGTGAGCACCGCAGAGACCCTGGCCACTGTCACCGGTCTCAGCATCGCTCCCGCACCCGCCCGCATTGCCGCGCTGCGGGTCAAGACCCGCGGCCCCGGCACCCAGGTGACCTGGAACAACGTGCACTCCTTCGGCCCCGACGCGGTCACCGTCCGCACACCCGACACCGTCCAGGGCGACCAGGACACCACCGCCCCCGCCGACAAGCACCACGACCCGATCGGCAAACGCGTCCTGACCGAAACCGGACAGGACCTCGGCGCCCTCGGCGACATCGACTTCGACGAAACCACCGGCCACATCCAACGCCTGATCACGGCCGGCCAGGACATCCCCGGCGAACGCCTCCTGGGCGCCGGTACCTACGCCATCGTCATCGCCGTCCCTTAGTGCCCGGGGGCGTGGCCGGGCCCCCGGGCCGCCCAGGGGGCGTGATGTGAGTCGCTTGACCAGCGGAGATGGCGCTTGGTCTACCGCCCACACGCACTGGCGCCACCGAGCCGTGCTGGACGGGCTCCCGAGACGGGGGCATTGCGTTGGTCGCCCGGTCGGTCTGCTGTGATGTGTGGGCGGTGCGCGAGATGGCGGGGCGACACCGAGGGCGCGCCGCCTGCGAGCGGTCGGCGCGCCGCGCTGGAGAGCGCGCCTGCCACAGGTGCTGGCGTCACTCATTCCATGGGGTCCCCGTGCCGCTCCATGAGGCGGCGCTCCGCGGCTTCCCGTTCGATCCTGCGGGCCTTGTCCTTGAGGCGCTGGCACTCGTCAGGGTCGGTGCAGTGCTCGGCCGCCAGCCGGAGATCGTCGGCCATGGTCTGAGGCGGCCCGGAACGGCTGCCCGGCTGGTCGGAAGCGTTCACCACTGTCCGCCCTTCTTCAGTACCCGCAGCATGCCCATCAGCCGACGCATCTGCACGCTCCGTACTTGGTTGTCGCTCGCAGTGCCCTGGATGGGGCTCCGCTATGGGTGGGAGACGGTGAACAGGGCCCCGCCGGGGTCCCGGATGCCGCAGGTAGTACCTCTGTACCTGTACCGCATTCCGGCAGCAGGGGCGAGGGCTGGCCTCCGGCTGCGATGGCTGCCTCGACGGCCCGGCCAGTGTCCTGGACGTGGAAGTCGGTGATCCACCGGGCTTGGTCCTGCGGGTCAGGGACGGTGGCGCGTAGGGTGGCAACGTTGCGGCCGGAAGCCTGGACGACGATGGATGTTTCTGCGTAGTCGAGTGTGCAGCCGCCGGGTGGTCGGGCCCAGCCGAACACTTCGGAGTAGAAGGTCGCCGATGCGAATACGTCGCGGGTGTGCAGGTCCAGGCGGGCTGGGGCACTGTCGTGGCCGACCGACCAGGCCGGTGCGTTGCCCTCCCAGAACCCGAAGGTCGCTCCGTCGCGGTCGGCGGCGAGCACGGCGCGTCCTTGCCCGAGGGCGAGCGGTCCGACGGCGATGGTGGCGCCGCGCTCCCGTACCCGGTCCGCGGTCGCATCCGCGTCATCCACGGCGAACCGACGATGAGGCCCATCCCCGCGGCGTATGCGGCGAAGAGGAGTACTCCCTCACCTGTTGATCCGCTGCGGAAGGCGGAGACGACGATGGCGAGGAAGGGGGCGATCGTGCAGCCGAGCGAGGCGGTGGCGTAGGCCATGCCGAACAGGGCCATGGACGGGAGGGAGCGCGTCACGGCCGGGGCTCTACGGACCTTCGGTGTGAGGGAGGGAAGCTGGCGGCCCATCAGCAGCCACCCTCCGGCAAGGGCCATGAGCAGTCCGAAGCCGATGGTGAACCAGGGGAGGTGTTCCTGGACCTGTCCGGCGACCAGCTGGACGGCGAGGCCGAATATGCCGAAGAGGGTGGCGAACCCGATGGTGATGGCCGCCGTGGCGGTGAGTGCTCTGCCGATGGCGAGCCTTCGGCTGGGGTTGTCGTCGCCGAGGACGAGGAGGGAGAGGTAGGCGGGCAGGAGCGCGAAGCCGCACGGGTTGACGGCGGCGAGGATGCCCGCGCTGAGCGCGAGGGCGAGCGGCAGGTCGGACACCGGGGATCAGCCGGTGAGCCCGGCTACCTTGTCGGCCAGGCCCTTTCCGCCGGGCAGGACGCCTTCGTAGGTAGTCCTGCCGTTCTTGTCGAGGATGACGTATCGGCTCTGTTCGGTGACCTCGAAGCGCTTCCACGCCTCGCCGTTCTCGTCGGAGAGGTGAGGGAAGCCGCCGCTGCCGGTTTCGGTGACGAAGGCTTTCATCGCGGCGTTCTCGTCGAGTCCGGCGATGCCTACGACGTTGGCCCGGCCCGCGTACTCCGCGGCTACTTTCGCTGTTTCGGCGGCCTGTGCACGGCACTTGGGGCACCACGGTGCCCAGAACCACAGCACGGTGGGCTTGCCCGCGAGGGACCGGGCGTCGAACGCTTTCCCGTCGACCGTGGTGCCGGTGAACTTCAGTGCCGCGGGAACGGAGGCGCTGCTGTCTTCCTCGCCGTCGCCGGAGGGTGTCGAGGGCTGCGCCGAGGCGGCCGGTTCCTTTGGCAGCGACTGTGTGGTGTCCGTGCCCCCGGTGTCCGTGCCGCAGCCGGTGAGGGTGAGCAGGGCGACAGCCAGGGAGCCGGGGAGCAGGGTGCGGGCGCGCATCGAGAATTCCTGAGGATTCGGGGGAACGGATGTGAGCTTAGGCGGGGGCGGTCTGCTGTTCAGCGGTGTGGGTCTTACAAGTTGGTGACGTCCCGGCAGGCGCCCTCCGGGCGACGGCTGCGGGGTGTGCCGGGTGATCAGGCGGACGGGATGTTGAGCTGGTCGAGTGCCGCGATGATGTCGGCGGGCTCGGCGCGGGTGGTGTAGTCCGTGGCCACGAAGGCCCAGCGGATGGTGCCGTCGCGGCCGATGACGTACGTCGCCGGGAGCGGCAAGGTCCGTGCGTGCCCGCCGTTGACGCGCTGGAGGTCCATGCCGAAGCCGTCGTACACGGAAGCGAGTTCGTCCGTCAGGTCGAAGGCGAGACCGTACTGCCTGGCGGTGGCGGAGCCGACATCGCTCAGTACGTCGAAGGTGAGGTCGTGTTTCTGTACGACGGAGAGGGACTCGTCGGCGATCTGGGGCGAGACGGCGACAAGGCGGGCTCCACGCTCGGTCATGGTGCCGACGTGCTGCTGGAGGGCTCGCAGGGCGAGGTTGCAGTAGGGGCACCATGCGCCGCGGTAGAAGGTCAGCACCACCGGTCCCGACGCCAGAAGGGAGCTGAGGCGGACCGTTCCTCCGTCTGCCGCGGGCAGGGCGAAGTCGGGTGCCGTGTCACCGGTGTTCAGCGCTTTGTCGGCCTGTCCGGATTCGGCGAGTTCACGGCCGGCCCTGTCCATGATCTCCCGTACGTGCTCGGGGATGTCCGACTGCCGGCTGGCGTAGAAGGCGCGCAGGTCCGTGTTGAGGCCCATCGTGGTTCCCTCCGATGCGTATCTTGGAATGATCGGTTCAAGATGCCGTCGATCCGGTGGGCGGGGCGAGTACCTTGGAGTCGTTGATTACGTCGACGGCGAGGTGAGCATGCCGGATGTCAGGCACTTCGATCCGGACACGGTCCTCGAAGCGGTGGTACGGCTCTTCTGGGAGAAGGGTGTTGCCGCCACGGGCATTCAGGATGTGGTCGGCGCGACCGGACTCAGCCGCTCCAGCCTGTACGCCACCTTCGGCGGCAAGCACCAGCTCTACCTGGCGGCGCTGGAGCGGTACACCCAGCAGAGTTCAACGCCCTTTCTCCGGCGGCTCGCCGAGGACGGACGCGGGCTGCCGGCCGTGTTCGACTTCTTCTGTGCTCTGATCGACGTCCGTTGCGCGGGTGAGTACGCGCGGTGGGGCTGCATGATCTCCAACGCGTACGTCGGCGCCGAGAACACCGACGCTGACGTACGTGCCGTTCTGGAGTACCAGCACGGCACCCTGCGGAACGCCATGCGCTCGGCACTGGCCACGGCCCGGTCGAAGGGGCAGCTGCACCCGGGTGCCGACGTGGAGGCGTCGGCCGACCTCCTGGCGTTGGTCGCCCACGGTGTCAACCTGCGGTCCCGGGCAGGGGTGAACGCTCCGGAACTTCGCAGAGTCGTGACCGCTGCGATGGAGGGGATCAGTTCCTCTCGGAGGAGTCCTGCCGGCTTCGGCGATACGTGAACGCGGAGCGAGGTTCGCCGCACCGGTAGGACGAACCCGGCAGCACGGGAGGGCCTTGTGCCAAAGCCCGCCCCAGGCAGGTCAGGGTGATGCCGGGCCGGAAGGGGGCCCAGTACGACTCGCCGGTCCGGCAGCCTCGGTGGCTGGGCGGGGTTCGCGGCTGCCGGCCGGTGCAGCGGGTGCGGGCCGCGGGGCGAGTATCGCGCCGGCCGGCCTAATGCCGGGGCCAGGGGGTGTCTGACGGCAGGGCCCACCCCTGGCCCCTCTGACCGGGCATGACACGCTCCAGTGCCATCCAGTGCGCGACCAGCGCCGCGTAGATCGGCTCACTGACCGTAGGCGGGGCCAGTTCATTCGGCCGGTGCCCGGGATAGGCCGCGGCGTCACTGTGGTCACGCCGCTTCAACGCGCGAACACCGGCGAGGTCACCCGCGGCGGGTGCGGCGTTCGCGCAGCACGGTGTGGACCTGGGCGCTACTGGCGAGGTGCCTTGGGCTGAAGGCCCGGACGCGGGTCGCCCGCCTTCCCGTCGGCAAGGTGGCGGATCGCCACTTCGCCCTCGGAGGGGAAAAGTGAATAGCACCGTCGTCCGGCTCTCGGGTGCTGAGCGGGCCCGGCCTCGTGGGGCGCGCTGTGAGGCCGGTGGCATCTTCCGTGACCGTGGCCTCCCGGTCGACGCGACCGCTCACTGCCAGGCCTGTGTCACGGGCGGACGAGTTTGAACGTGACGCAGATCACGGATGCGTACGAAGGTTGCGCACAACTGTTCGTCATTCTGGCTTGTCATGTTTATGGCCTCACTCGTGTCCCCCCATGTCGTACTCGGGCGGCCTCCCAGCCTTCGTGCCGTCCCCGACCGGCACCCAGACTCCGTAAAGGTCTCCATGAAGCTCCGCCGTGCCATGGCGGTCGCCGCAGCGACCGCCGTCCTCACCCCGCTCACCCTGCTGTCCGCGACCGCAGCGGTCGCGACACCCAGCCCCACCCCGACGACCTCCGAGACCTCCCCGGCTCCTGAGGAGTCGGAAACGTCCCCGGCTCCTGAGGAGTCGGAGACCTCGCCCGCCCCGCAGGAGTCGGAAACGTCCCCGGCTCCTGAGGAGGCCGCGACCTCGCCCGCACCGGAGAAGTCCGAGACCTCCCCGGCTCCCCAGGAGAGCGCGACGACGCCTGCTCCCTCCGCGACCCCGACGTCCCCGGCGGATATATGCAACGGTGAGGAGGAGCCCACGCTCGACAAGAACCTGCGTACCACCTTGTCGGGACTGCCCTCCAAGGTCGTCGCGGGAAGCGGGTTCCACGGCTTCGAGCTGAAGGTGGCCAACAAGGGTGACAGCGCCTACAAGCGTGTCGACCTCGGCGTGTTCGCGGCACAGGTCGACACCGACACGTGGGAGGAGACCACCGGTCACCTCACGCTGCAGTTCAAGAACCCCGACACGGGGCAGTGGACGGACATCTCCCTGGACGAGAACGACGAAGGAGCCGGCTACCTCGGCTACACCGACGTGCGCGCCCAGGAGTCCTTCTCCATCGACATGCGCCTGAGCGTCGGCAGGAACGCCCCCGAAGGCTTCGGCTTCGCCATCAGTATCGGCGTCTACGCCGATGACAAGGGCAACTGCGTCTTCGCCGGTACCGATTCCTTCTACGAGTTCGACATCCTCGCCGCCGGCGCCGAGCCCGGCAATGTCAACGACGCCGAGCCCCAGGAAGGCGGCAAGAAGCCCCTCCCGGTCAAGCCGGCAGGCGCCACTGAGATCAACCCCGAAGGCACCCTCGCCCAGACGGGATCCGACTCCAACCTCCCCGTCATCGCCACCATCGGCGGCCTCGCGATCCTCGCCGGTGCCGGCGTCGTCTTCGGCCTCAAGCGCCGCCGCCCCAACGCCACCCCGACAGCCTGACGCCTCGGCGGACGCTCCTCACACTGCCGCGATCGTAAGGAGGGTGCGATTCGGCGTCGCGGAGAGACGGCAAACCACCACTCCGCTACCCTGCCCATGCCCCGGCAAGAGAGCCGCCAGGCCCAGCGCGGGCTAGCACTCTTCGTGGGGGCTTGCGGGCCGACAGGAGCCGACGAACGGTGACCTGGCGCAGGTCACTTGTCTGCCCCTTCTCGACTGCTGTCTCACCGAACGGCAGGTCAGCCCTCCTGGTCGCAGCCAGAAGGCTCTGACCTGCCGTTGCGTCGGCGGAGTCGCTGGCCTTACCCTCTCGCCGTGCGGCCCGCGATCAGCGCCACACCGGTGGCCTCGAACGCGTAGTCGATCATCCGGTGCGGAACGAAGCTCGACCCCTCACCGACGGGCAACGACTCCCTCGCGAAGCAGCCCGAATGTGCCAAGGGGCATGGGCAGGGCCGCCCGGCGGTGACGTGGCGAGCCGCCTTCACTCGGCCGTAGAAGCGCCATGCGGGCTGGCCCGGGAGGCGCGGCAGTCGGATGCGCGTCCGAGGCCGCATCTCGGCGCACAGATCTCGGCCCGTCCCAGATCCGCCTTCCAGCATCACGCCCGCCGGCGCTTGCTCCGGTCGGCGGAGCGCCCGTCCGGACAGTGCTCGGGCCAGGTGCCCGGTTCACGGAGTTTTCCGTGTCCTGCGGGCGCGTATCAGGACTGACCCGGTCCGGTTGCCGGTTGGGCGCTGACGACGAGGTTGGCTGTGTAGGTGCGGGTGGTGGTGTCCCAGTCGGCGCAGGTGATCAGGGTGAGGAGGGGGTGGGTGGTGGTTGCGTAGACGGATTCGGCAGGGAAGGTGTCCTGGTCGTAGACGTTGAGTGCGGTGACGCTGAAGTGGGCGATGGACTTGTCGCGGCGGTGGACGGTGATGCGGTCGCCCTTGCGCAGGGCGCCCAGCGAGTAGAAGGCGGCGGGCCCGCGGGTGGTGTCGAGGTGCCCGACGAGGAGGGCGTTGCCGCGTTGGCCGGGGGTGACGGATCCGGAGTACCAGCCGGCGTGGTCTCCCTGGCCGGGAAGGGCGATGGTTCCGTCCTCGGCGGTGCCGACCGTGTCCACAGCTGCGTCAAGTCCGACGGCAGGCGCGGTGATCCGTACGGGCCGGGACGGGCCGAGGACCGGCAGGTTCCGGTCCGCAGCGGGCTGGGCGGGTGCTTGGTGGGTGCGGGCTGCTGCGGGCGGCGCCGGAGGAGGCTGAGGAGGGTACGTGAAGGCTGCGCCGGCCAGGAGTGCGAGTCCGGTCGCCGTGCAGGCGGTGGCCGCCGCGGTGCAGAGACCGCGGCGGCCACAGATGCGGCTCGGTGCCATGGCTGAACGGGTCAGTTCTGGCGGTTCGCGCGGCGGCGCAGGACAAGGGCTCCGCCGGCCGCGGCAAGGAGCACCGCTCCGCCCGCCGCGGTGGCTGCCGTGCTGACGGGGGTGTCCGAGGCGGCGAGCTGGGTTCCGCCCTGGCCGCCGTGGACGGGTCCGTCGGCGGACTTCTTCAGCGCCCCGCACAGTGCGGGGTTGGTGGCCTCGGCGGGCAGCTTGGGGTCGAGGTCGCTGGGGCCGAGGTTGTCGTCGTACTTGCCGTTGTTGTTGAAGTCGATGCCGTGGACGACGACGACACCGGTGCCCTCGCGCAGACTCTTGGCGGCTTCGTCGCTGAGCTTGATGGTCCGCTCGTAGTGGTAGTCGGAGCCGACCGGGAACCGGTCCACGGCCAGACCGGACCCCGGCCCGGTGTCACCCTTCGTGGTCAGCGACGTGCCGATGCCGCCGTAGAAGGGCACCCCGTCGGTGGTGTTGAGGAACCGCTTGCCGTTGCGGACCTTGGCCGCCGACTCCGGAGGGCAGACGCCCTTCGCCGCGATGTGGAAGTGCTGCGCGTGCGGCGCGCCGGCCAGCAGGCCGCTGACCTTCATCTTCACGTGCGCCTCGTTGCCCTTGAGGCGGACCTGGGCGGTCCCGTAGCCGGTGACCTTGTTGACCTTGAACGGATCCAGCTGCGCGTGCAGCGTGATCGCACGGTCACCGTGCTCCTTGGACGAGTCGTCCGCCAGCGCCGGCGAGGCCAGCGCCACAGCAGGGGCAAGGACGGTCAGCGCCGCCAGTATGCGGACAGCAGACTTCGACATACAGCTCTCTCCTCTGAGTCAGTGGGGCAGGCGCACATCGACGCCCGACGTGTGTTGTGTGTACCTGCCGTTTCCGACACCGACTCTCTGCCGCCTCCGGCGCACCGACCACCGGAGCCACCTCGCCCCGATCTCCACCACGGGCCGCACCAACCACCCGCCCACCTGGCCTGTTGCGTCAGCGACAGCATCAGAGCGCTATGAACGCGTGCACGCGAACGGGTGCACCTATTCAGGCGCTCGGGCACAGGCGGAGGGGTATCGGGATCGCTCGCTCCCTGCAGGCCCCAGGACCACCGGCAGCGGCCGGGGAGGAAGCGGGGATGCCCGCCCTTGCGCCTGCCGGTCAGCGGGCTCGGGCTCTTCGGATGGTTCCAAGGACAGCCAGGAGGCTGCGGCCGGTGCCGCAAGTCGTTGCCCGGCGTCTTCACGCCTCCGCGGCCGCACCGGACCGCGAGTCGTCCTCGGGCGTTCGCCGGGAGGAGGTGGTGCGGGAGCGGAACAGGCGGATCAGGAGGGTGAGGGCGGAGAGGGCGAACAGTACGGCGGTGATGAGCAGCCAGCGGCCGAGGAAGACGTCGTCGGGGAGCGTGGTGTAGGCGGTGAACCGGTTTCCCCTTTGGAGGATGAGCGGGAAGTACGTCAGGAACAGCAGACCGGAGAGGAAGACCGGGACCCGGACGTGGTTGACCCAGCTCCGCCCCGGGGCGGAACTCGCGCCGGCCGGGGGGCCGGGCGGCCGGTGGAGGCCGCCGAGGACGATCTGGGCGGCGCGGTCGGTGAAGGTGTACAGGGGCAGCAGGACCAGATCGTGCAACAGGGCCGCCCCGGCGAACCACAGGACGACCATCCAGGGTTCCTGACCGGACAGCAGCCTGATTCCGGCGTAGCCGGTCAGGGCGAACGAACCGAGGACGAGGAGCAGGTGCAGGGGCGAGGCGCCGTAGCGCTCCTTGAACGCCATCACGCGCGGTCTCCGAACGTGAGCGTGGTGACCCACTTGGTGTTGTGCACGCCGGGGTTGGCCGGGACGATGACCCGCGCCGGATAGCCGTGATCGGCGGAAAGGTCGGCGCCGTTCACCTTGAGGGCGAGCAGGGACCGGGCGTCGCGGACCTGGTTGTCGCGCAGGGTGGTGGAGCGGAACGAGCCGCTGCGCTGCGCGGACTGTACGAAGACACCGGGCGCGAGCTCCGCGAAGCCGACCAGGGCGGCCAGGTCCCGCAGACGAACGCCGCTCCACAACTGGTCCTGTGTGGACCAGCCCTCCACACAGGCGATCGGCAGGGCCGCGCTGTGCTGGGGCAGCGCCAGCACCTGCGCACGGGTGAGAACCCGCTCCTGCCCCTGTCCCCGTACGACCAGGCGCCAGGCGGGCCCCACATCACGCGGCCGGATGCCCACGCCGGCCGCGGTCTTGTTGACCTGGAAACCGTTCGGTCCCGGGCCGGGGTCCTGACCGCGCGGGGCCAGGAGTGCAGTGCCGCGCCAGGCCCCGCCGATGCTCTGACCTGCCGTCATCGCGAACAGCAGCAGCGATCCCGCGCCGACCATACCGAGAGCGCCGCGCCGGGAGATGGTCGGCGCGGCAGGCTCCGGCGTGGTCAGTCCGGTCGGGTCGGTCATGCTGGTCGGGCCGGTCGTGGCGAGGGCCGCTCCGGCTCCGGCCTTCGTCGCGGCTGGGCGGCGCAGTTCCTCGCGCAGGCCGCCGTCGCGGAGCATGCGGACCATGAGGGGGATGCGGAGCGCGACGTGGAGGACGAACGCTCCGATGAAGACCCAGGCCCCGTAGAAGTGCAGGGGGTAGAAGGAGCCGGGGAAGATGTAGTCGAGCTGGATGTTGAGCAGCCCGGTCGCGAACTCGAAGAGCACTCCGCCCACCAGCAGGAGCAGGGAGAGGCGCTCCAGGGCATGGCTGAGCGACTTCACCGGCGGCCAGCTGAAGAGCCGGGGGACCACCGACCAGAGCTTCGCCAGCAGCACCGGGATCAGGACGATGCCGAGCGTGACGTGCACCCCCTGGTTCAGGCGGTACAGCCAGTGCGGATCGGTCGGCCAGGAGAACAGGTAGAAACCCAGCCACCCCCGGTCCGGAGTCTTGTCGTTCCCGCCCAGGTCGGGGTTGTAGGCGGCGTAGGAGAGCAGCCCCGTGACGAACATCAGAGGGATGCCGACGAGGAGAACGGCACCGAACACCGACGTCAGCCAGGGGCCGCGCAGCGGGCTGCGCCAGAACCCCGGCCGGGTCGGCCCGACCGGAGGACCCTCGCGCAACAGACCAGCGACGCCGCGCCGGGGGCGCCCGGGCGGGCGGAGAGTCGAGCCTGTCCGTGAGGGCTCAGGGGCCGTAGGTTTGCCGCGTGGGCCGACGGGGCTCCGGTCCTGCCCATGTGGCTCGCTCATCGATCCCCTCACGCCGACCCGAACTGACGGAGAACCACCAGAACACGCCCTTCCGTGCTTCTCGGGATCGGAGCGCGTGTCTGCTGCTCGCGTCACCCGCTGGTGCGGCAATACGCCCGCCTGCCGGAGTACGGCCGCGCGCCGGGACTTCCCCTGCTCAGCGGCGTGACTGAGTGAGGCAGCGGACGTTGCACACGGGGACACGTGCAACAGTCCGGCGCCCCACGTCGGACTCCGTGTGACGGCCCTGACCCCTGCCCGGCGTCAGGGCCGTCGTCACGTGAAGTCATTCGTCCGGTGGCAAAAGCCCAGCGGGCGGTGACGGGCCCGCTCCCGGCCTTTGGGCGACACCGCTTTCCAGGAGTCCCGCTGCGCCGCACGAGTGAATTCCCCCCGTCAACCTTATTGCGAGAGTGTTGCAATAGCAGAGGGTGTGACCCTTTCGGCCCAGTAGACGGCAACTGTGTCGCCGTTGATTTTCGCGGCACGCCCTTCTCGTGGATCTGCCGGTCCCACCAGCCCTTTTCATCCTTCGAAGACCCCACGGATCGGGCCAAGGCGTAGTCGAGGTGTGCAAAAGGCGGGATTTCAGCGTGCTTGTCTACGGATGCGAGGTTGTTGCGTGCCGGAATGAGCGCTTCTCTGCCTATCCGCCCATGCGCCCCGATTCGTGTCGGCCCGGTCCAATGCGAGATGTCTTGCCGCCGCGCCGAACGCTATCCCCCATCAGCCACCTCCTGCCTTCCGTACGCCTTCACAGCGCATGTCTGGCAGGGGAGTCAGCAGACAGAAGGAATGCCGTGAAGGTTTCACAGGCCAGGCCCCGTTCGCGACGTGTCCTGGACCGGTCCCTGCTCGTGCTCGGTGCCACCACGCTGGCCGCGGGACTCGGAGCGATGACGCTCGCCCCGGGTCTGAGCGCGGCCTCCAGCCACCGCGAGGCGCCCTTGATCGCGGGTGACCCGCGGGCGGACAACACCGACGTGTACGCGTTCACCAGCCCCGACAAGTCCGACACCGTCACGATGGTGGCGAACTGGATCCCGATGGAGGAGCCCAACGGCGGACCGAACTTCTACGCGTTCGGCGACGACCTGCGCTACAACATCAAGATCGACAACACCGGTGACGGCGTCGCCGACGTCACCTACAGCTGGCGCTTCCGCAGCAGCTACCGCGACGACGCGAACCAGTTCCTCTACAACACCGGCCAGGTCACCTCGCTGAACGACCCGGACCTCAACTTCCGCCAGGTCTACGACCTCGTCGTCACCACCGGAGGAAAGAGCCGCACCGTCCTGCGGGGCGTCCCGGCCGCGCCGTCCCGTACGGGCCAGGGGTCGATGCCCGACTACGCGGCCCTGCGGAAGCAGGCGACGTTCGGTCTGCCGGGCGGCGGCAAGACGTACGCGGGCCAGGCCGAGGACCCGTTCTTCGCCGACCTGCGTGTCTTCGACCTCCTGTACGGCGGCGATCTGAGCGAGCGAGGGCAGGACACCCTGGCCGGCTACAACGTCAACACCATCGCCATCCAGGTCCCGAAGAAGCAGCTCGCCCTGAGGGGCAACTCCTCCCGCAACCCGGTCATCGGCGTGTGGTCGACCACCGACCGCAAGGGCGTCACGGTCAGCGACTCCCGCGACAAGGGCACCGGCCAGCAGTGGAAGCAGGTCTCGCGCCTGGGGAACCCGCTGGTCAACGAGGTCGTCGTCCCGCTGAAGTTCAAGGACGCGTTCAACACCCTCAACCCCAGCCAGGACCGCACCGTCCAGCCCGTCGTCGACAAGGTACTCGACCCGATCCTGCCCAAGCTGATCCAGCAGGTCTACGGCATCCCCGCCCCGCCGGCCCCCCGCAAAGACCTCTTCGAGATCTACCTGACCGGCATCTGCAAGGCCTGCGGTCCGATCAAGGCAGACCTCAACGCCCACCGCCTCAACAAGGACGCGGTGCTCAGGAAGATCGTCCCGGCCGAGGAGCTGCGCCTGAACATGGCGGTGCCCCCCACCGCCAAGCCGCAGCGGCTCGGAGTCCTCGCGGGCGACCTGGCCGGCTTCCCGAACGGGCGCCGCCTCGCCGACGACGTCATCGACATCTCGCTCCAGGCCGTCGAAGGCGCCGCCCAGACCGGCGAACTCGTCCCCGCGCTCGCGGACGGCGACAAGGTCAACGCCAACGAGGTCGCCTTCGGCACCTCGTTCCCGTACGTCGCGCTGCCGCACACCAAGAACGTGAACCGGGGCCCGGGCGCGGCCGGGCGCAACGCGGAGCAGTCCTCGACGGAGAACACCGCGGCGAGCCCCGTCACACAGACCACCCAGGCCGCGGCCTTCGCCGGGGCCGGCGCGCTCCTCCTCGGTGTCGGCGGCTTCCGCCTCCGCCGCCGCGGAAAGGACAGCTGAACCTGGCGCAGCAGAACACGGATCGAGGCTATGAAGGTGTCCGGGCCGGGAAGCACCACCCCGGCCCGGTGCCACCGAACCATGGGGATGACCTTTCGTGCACCCGGACCACACCGAACCCCCCGCACCCACGTCCACGCCACCGCCCGCCCCCTCCCGAGGCCACCGGCGGCTGCGGAACACCGCGGTCACCCTGGCCCTGGGCACGGCGATGTTCGCCGTCGGCGCGGTCATGCTGACACCCGACGGCACCACCGCTCCCCGCCCGGCGAGCCACGGCCAGTCGGCCGGTGCGCCCCGCGGGTCGATCGAAGCACTCCAGGCCCGGGCGGCCCGGCTGCCGAAGGACCCGGGCGGCTGGGCCGCCCTGGGAATGGCCTACGTCCAGCAGGCCCGCTCCACCGCCGACCCGGCGACCTACAACCGGGCCGAAAAGGCGCTGAGGACCTCCCTCACGGTGCAGAGCGCAGAGAACACGGACGCCGAGATCGGCATGGGTGCCTTGGCCGCGGCACGCCACGACTTCCCCACCGCGCTGCGCTGGGCCCGCAAAGCCACCACCAGTGGCCCCCACAGCTCCTCCGCGTACGGCGTTCTGGCCGACGCCTACACCCAGTTGGGCCGCTACGAGGAAGCCGACGAGGCCGTGCAGAAGATGGTGGACCTGCGCCCGGATGCCGCGTCTCTCGCCCGTGCCTCCTACGCCTTCGAGCTCAAGGGGGACACCGAACGGGCCCGCGCCCTCATGCGCCGGTCCCTGGCCGCGGCGGCGACCCGGGCCGACACCTCGTTCGCGCACAACGTCCTGGCAACCCTGGACCTCCAGGACGCCGATCCCCGTGCAGCCCTCGCCCGTACGAACACCGGGCTGAGGGCCGCCCCGGGCGATTCGGCTCTTCTGGAGACCCGGGCCCGCGCCCACATGGCCCTGGGCAACACCGCCAAGGCCATCGCCGACTACCGGGCAGCCATCGCGATCGCGCCCCTGCCGCACTACCTGCTGGGCCTGGGCGAACTCGAACAGTCCCTGGGCCACCGGGAACAAGCCGAAGCGCAGTACACCCTCCTGCGCGCCCAGGACCGCATCCGGGAAGCCGCGGGCGACCCCGCCGACACGGACGCGATCCTCTTCGAAACCGATCACGGCGATCCGCGACGCGCCGTCACCATGGCCGAGCAGACCCTGCGCACCCGCCCCTTCGTCGCCGTCCACGACGCATACGCCTGGGCCCTGCACAAGGCCGGCCGGCACAAGGCGGCCCTCGTCCAGGCCGACAAAGCACTGGCCACGGGGACACGCAGCGCACTCTTCCACTACCACCGCGCCGCCATCCACCACGCCCTCGGCGACGACGAAGCGGCCCGCCGTGATCTGAACGAAGCGCTGCGCGAGCCAGAATTCCACCCCCTGCACGCCGACGCCGCCCGCGACCTGCTCCAGCGAATCGACACCACACCATGAACCACACCCTGCGCCGAGCCCTCACCACCCTGGCCGTCACCACCCTCGCCGCCGTCGCGAGTGTGGCGTCAGCGCCCACCGCTGCAGCCCACCCATTGGGCAATTTCAGCGTCAACTACCACACGGGCCTCGTCCTTCGGCCCGACCGGATCGACGCTCGGATCGTTGTCGACCGCGCGGAGATCGCGGCGCTTCAAGAGCGCCCCACCATCGACTCCGACAGCAACGACACCGTCAGCGACAGGGAGTCACGTGTCTATGCCGAGAGAGTCTGTTCGAATCTGAGCGAACAGCTGCACCTGAGCGTGGGCGGTACGCGAGCAGACTGGAAGCAGTCCTCGGCCACCCTGGTGTACGAGAACGGGGAGGCAGGACTGAAGACCAGCCGCCTCACCTGCCACCTGAACACTCCGGCCGACCTCACCGAGCGGGCCGACATCCGCGCCTCGACGGACTACGACACCACGCGCATCGGCTGGCACGAGATGACCGCCACCGGCCAGGACGTCAGGCTCACCAGGACCGACGTACCAGCGACCTCTCCGACCCGCGAGCTGCGCCAGTACCCGCAGGACCCCCTCGCCTCCCCGCTCGACCAGCGCACAGCATCGCTGCGCAGCGAACCCGGGCAGGGTGCGGCCTCCGTCCCTTCCGTGGTGGCGGATCTCCCCGGCGCGGGTGTGATCAGCGGGGTGCTCGCCAAGGTCACCGGGGTCTTCGACTCGTTGGTCGGGGCCCGTGAGATCACCCTGCCGGTAGGACTGCTGGCTCTGTTTTTGGCCTTGGTCCTCGGGGCGTCCCACGCGGCGATGCCCGGCCACGGCAAGACCATCATGGCCGCCTACCTCACGGGCCGCCGCGGCACCAGACGGGACGCCCTCACCGTCGGGGCCACCGTCACCCTGACGCACACCGCCGGCGTCCTCGTCCTCGGACTCGCCCTGCCCGTCTCCACCCACCTGGCAGGAGAAACCGTCCTGATGTGGCTCGGAGCCGCCAGCGGCCTCCTCGTCACCGGCATCGGCCTCTGGCTCCTCACGGGAGCCGTCCGAGGCAGGCCGCAACACAACCACCATCACCACGGCCCGAACCACAGCCACAGCCACGTCGACCACCACCACGACCACCATCATGATCACGACCACGGCCACCGTCACGGCCACGGCCACGGCCACCATCATGATCACAACCACGGGGCCGACAGCCCGCACCACCACGGGCACGTCACCCCAGCCTCCGCACACGACAGCGCGCCGGCCGGGGAACTCCAGGCGACCCCCGCGGTCGCGACACTCGCCCCGCCGGACCACGAACACCACCCGGCGGACACGTCCACGGCCCCCCGAAACGCCCGGCGGACGAGCCGCTCCGGCCTCATCGGCATGGGCATCGCCGGCGGCCTCGTCCCCAGCCCCTCCGCCCTCGTCGTGCTCCTCGGCGCCGTCGCCCTGGGACGCACCGCCTTCGGCGTGCTCCTCGTCATCGGCTACGGACTCGGCATGGCCGCCACGCTCACCCTCGCCGGACTCCTCCTCGTACGCCTGCGCGAACGGATCGAGAGCCACGACCGGGCGCGAACCCTCCGCCACCACCCCCTGCTCCGGAAGCTGGTGCGGACCGGACCCGTCGTCACCTCGCTCCTCGTCGTCGCCGTCGGCCTCGGCCTGACCCTGCGGGCAGCGACAGGGAGCGGCTAGTGCCGTGACCGCATAGGTTCGCCGGGTTGGCGGTTGGGCCGGTTGGATGTGCGGTGACGTCCGTTCCGACCGTGGAGGTGCGGTGGCTGAGCCTGTCCGTGTGCGCAGACTGACCGACCAGGAGGGGCAGCGGCTGCAGAAGATCGTGCGCCGGGGCAGTACCAGTTCAGTGCGATACCGGCGCGCGATGATGCTGCTGGCCTCGGCGGGCGGGAATCGCGCGCCGGTGATTGCCCAGCTGGTGCAGGCCGACGAGGACACAGTCCGGGATGTGATCCACCGGTTCAACGAGATCGGCCTGGCCTGTCTGGACCCTCAGTGGGCGGGAGGCCGTCCCCGCCTGCTCAATCCTGACGACGAGGACTTCGTCGTCCAGACGGCCACCACCCGCCCCACCAAGCTCGGCCAGCCCTTCACCCGCTGGTCGCTGCGCAAGCTGGTCGCCTACCTGCGGAGAGTGCACGGCCGGATCATCCGCATCGGCCGCGAGGCATTACGCTTCCTGCTCGCCCGCCACGGCGTGACCTTCCAGCGCACCAAGACCTGGAAGGAGTCCCCGGACTCCGAACGCGAAGCGAAACTGGACCGGATCAAGGACGTTCTGGGCCGTTTTCCGGACCGGGTCTTCGCCTTCGACGAGTTCGGGCCGCTGGGGATCCGGCCCACCCAAGGCTCCTGCTGGGCCGAACAGAACAGACCCAACCGCCTGCCGGCGACCTACCGCCGCACCCACGGCGTCACCTACTTCCACGGCTGCTACTCCGTCGGCGACGACACACTCTGGGGCGTCAATCGCCGTCGCAAGGGCACTGCCAACAGCCTCGCCGCGCTGAAGTCGATCCGCGCTGCCCGACCCGACGGCGCCCCGATCTACATCATCTTGGACAACCTCTCCGCCCACACCGGCGCGCACATCCGCCGCTGGGCGAAGAAGAACAAGGTCGAGCTGTGCTTCACCCCGACCTACGCCTCCTGGGCCAACCCGATCGAGGCACACTTCGGCCCTCTGCGGCAGTTCACCCTGGCCAACTCCAACCACCCCAACCACCCGGTGCAGACACAGGCCCTGCACCGTTACCTGCGCTGGCGCAACGCCAACGCCCGCCACCCCGACGTGCTCGCCGCACAGCGCAAGGAACGCGCCCGCATCCGCAGCGAGAAGGGCATCCGCTGGGGCGGACGACCCCTCAGTGCAGCCGCCTGACGGACCCCCTCAGTTGGAACATTAAGCCGAACGCAGTGGCGGGACGTTCCTCGCGAGCGCGGCGGCGTGCAGCAGGATGCTCGGCTCGGTGCCGGGATCCTCGACCATGACGACGCCAGACGCCTGGATGTCGAAGCCTGTCGGCCAGATGGTGACGTCGCTTGCCAGTGCGCCCTCCAGCTTCGCCCGTGTTAGGTCGGCACGGGTGAGGTCGATTCCTCGGAAGTCAGCCAGTCTCAGATCCGCGCCGGTAAACTTGGCGCCATGGGCTCGCGCCTTGCGCAGATTCGCCTCCCGCAGGTCGGCCCCCGAGAAGTCAGCGTCGCTGAGGTCGGCCCTGACCATGCGAGCGCCGCGCAGGTCGGCTTCGATGCAGCGGCTCTGGTGGAGAATCGATGTCCCGAGCTCCACGTGCCGCATGTTGGCCCCGATCAGCGATGCCTTGGTCAGGTTGACCTGGTAAATACTCGCCGCTTCCAGGCAGGCGCCGTCGAAGTTGATGTGGTGCAGCCACAGTCCGTCGCAGTCGGCCCGACGCAGGTCGGTGTAGCTGACATTGAGCCAGTCGGGCTTGCCTTCCTGACACAGGACCCCGAGGCCGGTGAGCGCCACCTGGGCATCCGGGGCACGGGTTTCCAGCGGAGGCACGGAGTTGATGGAGGCTTCCGACGCCGGGGAGTCCTGCCCCTGCGGAGGCCATGGCAGGTGAGTCCGGAGGAACGCGGCCTTGATCGAGATGACCGCCTCCCGGTCGTGAGCCGAATGGTCCGCGATCCGCCACAGTGCGTAGAGGCCGCCAATCCGCACGTCCGTCTTCTCGCTGCCGAGCTGGTCGACCGCCCGGCTGAAGCGGTCGGTGATGTGTCCCTCCCGGGTGGCGTTCAGCCCCTCCTGGTTGACCCTCAACTGCCGCCAGGTGGCGTACGCGCCGAAGAGAACGACAGCGCCACCGACCGCCTGCACGAGCGTCGTGCGTACGTTGTTCACAGCTGTGAGCCGTTCAGCGGCCGAGATTCTGGACCCGCCGAGATCGCGCTCGACCACCAGCCCTGGCAGCACCACGACTACCACGACCAGCGCGGCTAGCACGGCCAGCCCCGACGCCACCGCGAAAAGAGTGGAATTGACCCGACACCGCCGAGAGTCGCCCGGTATGCGCCGCCTATGAGTAGATCCCCCCGCATCCATGCACACATGATCGCAGGACGGCCCGGAAGCCGGTGTACCTATCCGGTCAGAGCACTAGCTCCAGCGAACGTCCCTGCGGGGATACAACCACGCACCGAGGGGGTCGGCCTCCTGTACGGGCGCGAGGAGTGCCCGCACGACGCATCTGCAGCAAGTCCAGGAGGCTCACTCCTCGGGCACAGCGATCACCGACCTTCGGTGAACCGGGCGGCGGCATGCGGCGGATGAGCCCCGGGTACGCATAGGAGGTCCGCTCACCCTGAGCGGAGGCGGCGGGGTGGGTATGAACGCTGGACACGGACTTCTGGTACTGATGGGCTCCGGCGAGACCAGCCCGACCATGGTCACACTGCACCGGGAGCTCGTTGCCCACGTGGGCGGTGACGCCGATGCGGTGATCCTGGAGACACCGTACGGATTTCAGGTCAACCGCGACGACATCTCCACCCGAGCCCGGGAGTACTTCCGACGCTCGGTGGGCCTCACGACGGTGGTCGCTCCGGACACGCACACCGACGGGCGCTCGGGCGATGCGCCGGGCGATGGCGACGCGGACAGGTTGCGTGACCTGGTGCGCAGGGCGGACTGGGTGTTCTCCGGCCCCGGCAGCCCGTCGTACGCACTGAACCGCTGGCGCACCCTTCGCCTGGGCGAGATCCTGCGCGAGCGGGTGGCACGCGGGTACGGCGTGACGGTGATGGCCTCCGCTGCGGCGTGCACCGTGGGGTTCGCGGCGCTGCCGGTCTACGAGGTGTACAAGGCCGGACATACTCCCGCGTGGCTCACTGGACTGGATCTCCTCGGGGCACTGGGCCTTCCGGTCGCGGTGATCCCGCACTACGACAACGCCGAGGGCGGCACACACGACACCCGATTCTGCTACCTGGGCGAACCCCGCCTCCACGGCTTGGAGCACGAACTCCCCGACGAGAGCGCCGTCCTCGGCATCGACGAGCACACCGCGGTCATCCTCGATCTCGGCACATCGTCAGTACGTGTGTGGGGGCGGGGCGTGATGACGGTCCGGCGCCGGGGATCCAGCACTCTGGTGCCCGGAGGTACCACGCTGCCCCTGGAGCGACTGCGCCGCCTGGTGACAGGAGCGGAGCCCGCGGCGGTCCCGTTGCCCCACCGTTTGGCCGATGACGCCGCCGATACCGCGCCCGACGCTGCCGCGACCGGAAGTGGCGATGCGGCGACACTCCAGGAGGCTGTCGCGGCAGCGGAGCTGCGGTTCGACTCCGCCCAGGAGGCGCGGGATGCCGCGACCATGGCCGGGGCGGTGGTGGAGCTTGAGTCGGTGATCGCGGCGTGGAGCGCCGACATGGAGGAGGACCAGGGCGGAGAGTGGGCCCGCACGGTCCTGCACGGCATGATCCGCCGTCTCGCACAGGCCGCCGGCCGCGGTCTGAGCGAGCCGGAGCACACCCTCGGGCGGATCCTGGTTCCGCTGCTCGGCCTGCGCACGAGGCTGCGTTCGGACGGCGCCTACGACCTGGCGGACGAGGTACGCGAAGCCCTGGCAGCAGGCGGCGTCCAGCTGTACGACACCGCAGAGGGCAGCGCGTGGCGGTGGGAAGGAAAGAGCGGCGACCAGCAGACCGACTCTCGCTCCGAGGCGTAAAGGAAAGACTGGACCCTTTTACCTGACTTGTGCACTTGCATCCCCTTTGCAATAAGATCGGCGGTGGGGTTCCTGCCCTCGGGGTCCTCCCGCCGACGTTGGAGCTGTGCACCATGCCGCTCACCTCGCACGAAGCTGCTGATGCGCCACCCGTCACCGTCGAAGTGGTGCTGCTGCGGCACGACCCGATCGAGGGCTTCGCCTATCGCCGACTGATCACGGCGCTGGGCAGGGGGGTGAGCCCGGACCGTGCCGCGAGGGGGCTCGCGCTGCTTCGCGAACACGACGAGAGGCATGTGGTGCACTCGACCAGCTGGCGCACCACACGCGAGGGTGGCATCGCCCTCACCTACCTGGTCCACCCGGACCCCGCCCCGGGCCGGCCCGGCCTCCCGCTCCCGGAGCCGCACAAGATCGCCCGCTCCTCCAAGGCGGGCTATCCGTCGCCACCGGACCTGGAACTCGACCACGTCGTAGCACACGCCGTCCGCCATCTCGCGTTCCTCGAAGGCACCGATCCTGCCGTCGCCGCGCACATCTCCGCCTGGCCCGACCTCGCGCACGCTTTGCACTCCCTGCCCCTCGCAACCGCGGGAGAGATGGTGCACGCCTAGTTCCGGCACGCCGCGACTCCATCCGGCGGGGCCGGGCCCTGGCCGGGGCCCGGCCACGTTCGGCTCAGCCGTCGTTGCGGGCGTGGCGCACGCATGGTGGTCTGAGAGGGCGGTTCGCAAGTTGATGCCCTGTTTCGGATGAGGGCGAGGGTCGTGTTGGCTGGGGTCAGGGGCCGAGTTCTGCGGTGATGGCGCCGCGTAGGAGGTGGCGGGCGCGTTCGAGGGTGAGGGTGCCGCTGAGCCAGCGTTTGCTGAGTCCTTCGACGAGGGCGGTGAGCCGGTCGGCGGCGTCGTCCGGTGAGATGTCGGGGGTGGCGCGGCCGGTCTGCTGGGCGCGGTGGATGAGGTCGCTGGTGTAGGCGTTCCAGCTGTCGGTGGTGGTGCGGAGCTGGTCGCGCAGTTCGGGTTGGAAGACGGCGGTGGAGCGCAGTTCGCCCCAGGCGGTGCTGTTCTCGACGACGGCGGGGGTGTCCTGGAGTTCGAGGAGCAGCATCTCTTCCAGGTGGCCGCGGGGGTCGGTGTCGGGGTCGGTGGTGGGCTGGGTGTAGTGCTCGGCTCGGGTGTTGATGAAGTCAAGGGTGCGGGCGAGGAGACCGGCCCGGTCGCGGAAGTGGTAGTAGATCAGCGAGGTCGACACGCCGGCCTCCTCGGCCAGCTCCTCGACTCGCAGGCCCCTGATGCCGCGCTGCGCGATGACACGGGCGGCGGCCTCCAGGATGGCGGTGCGGCGGGCGGACACGGTTCGGCTCCCTCGAAAGGTTCCAGGCGGCGACGGAAGCAATGCTACCGTCTCGCCCTGACTGAAATTTCAGTCAGGAATTGTTTCCGTCGAGGATGGGAGCCGTGTCATGAGGAGACCGAACCGCCGAAGCGTGCTGAGGGGCGGTGTGGCTGCCGCGCTGGCCGCCGCGGGGATGACAGCCTGCGCCCGGGACCAGGAGAAGAAGTCAGGCCGACCGTCGGCCGGGGCGGAGGAGAGCGCGGTGCCCGTTCGGAATCAGGCCGAGCTGTTCATGCCGGCGGAGACCCGCGAGCACGTCCGCACGTTCATGTCCTGGCCGCCGATGGACTCGGTCTGGGAGGACATGGCCGGGGACGTCCAACGCGACATCGCGGGCATCGCCCGGGCGCTGGCCGAGTTCGAGCCCGTGGTCATGCTGGCCGCCCCGGAGGAGGTCAAGGCCGCCCGCCGGGCCTGCGGCTCCGGAGTCGAGGTGATCGCCGTACCCACCGACGACCTGTGGATGCGCGACAGCGGCCCGACCTTCGTCCAGGGCCCGAAAGGCATCGAGGGTATCGATCTGCACTTCAACGGCTGGGGCGGCAAACAGGAACACGAGCACGACGCGAAGGTCGCCCGCGCCGTCCTGGAGTACGCCGGCGTTCCCCGCATCGACGCGCCCCTGGTGGGAGAGGGCGGCTCACTGGAAGTGGACGGCCACGGCACCCTCATGGTCACCGAGAGCTCCCTGGTCAACCCCAACCGCAACCCCGACCTGAGCCGCGACGAGATCGAGAACTCCCTCAAGAACCTGGTCGGCGCCGACCAGGTGATCTGGTTCAAGGGCGTCAAGGGCCAGGACATCACCGACTACCACATCGACTCCCTGGCCCGCTTCGCAGAGAACGGTGTCGTCCTGCTCAGCCGCGCCTGGGACGGCGACGGACCCGACGTGTGGACCCGTGCCTACGACCAGGCACGCGGCGTCCTGGAGAACACGACCGACGCCCGTGGAAGGAAGTTCGAGATCATCGACCTCCCCGAACCCGACCCCGCCAGGCTCGGCCGCCGCGGGGAGGACTTCCTCGGCTCCTACGCCAACTACTACATCGCCAACGACGCCGTCCTCATCCCCCGCTTCGGCGACCGCAAAGCCGACCAGCAGGCCGCCGCCGTCATCGGCGACCTCCACCCCGACCGCGAGGTCGTCCAGCTGGAGATCCACACCGTCGCCGAAGGCGGCGGCGGCATCCACTGCGCCACCCAACAGCAGCCCAAGGCCGCAGAGAGCAGCAGTTCTTGAGGTGTTGTGCGATTCCCGGCGAGGTTGAGGCAAGGCCGCGGACCGCGGTGCTTGGTCGGCTACTGCCTCTTGGTGAAGCTGCCGGTGTCGGCCTCGGCGAGGATATCGAGCTTCACCAGGCGCTTCAGCTTGGCGCGGGTACCCTCGATGTTCTTCGGCAGTAGTTCGCAGTCGAGGGCTTCGCAGACGTCGCGGGCCCGGAGGGGGCCAGTGGCCTCGTTGAGGACGGCGAGGATACGGGGATAGTCCGGATGCTCGGGCAGATGCGACGGAACAGCCGGGAGCCGATCGGCGAGAGCGGTGACGGTCTTCCGGGTGATCGCGAGGTGTTCGAGGTGGGTCTCTGCCTCCCGCAGCCGAGCCTGCAGCTCTTCGATCTGGGTGCGGAGGTCGCCTGCCATGGCCCGGGCGGCTTCCTCCTGGAGGCCGAGCGCGTCGAGGAGAGGCTGGACGTTCACGCTGCCACCGCCTGCGCATCGCGCCAGGTGGGGGCGTTCGTGCCGGTGAGCCGACGAGCCATGACGTGCGTCATCGCCCAGTAGACACGGGAAGCGGAGGAGGCGGGGCGGTGCTCGTAGTCGCGGACCAGACGCCGGTGCAGCATCAGGACCCCGTAGGTCTGCTCGACCCTCCACCGCTTCGGCTGCGGAACGAATCCCGTCTCCTGCGGGTTGCGTTCGACGATCTCCACATCGATACCGAGCGCGGTGCCGTGGGCGACCACGGCCGTCTTGAAGCCCTGGTCGACCAGGGCCTTCTCGACAGTGCCGCCGGCGTGCTCGGCGACCTGGTCCAGCAGGGCGATGCCCGCGGCGTTGTCGTGCGTGTTCGCAGCCAGGACGATGACAGCGATGACCATGCCCAGCACGTCCACGGCCAGTCCCCGCTTGCGGCCCGGTACCCTCTTCGCCGGGTCCCGGCCGGTCGTGGAGGCGGGGACCCCGGCGGCCGCGTGGACACTCTGGGTGTCCAGCACCACCAGGGTCGGGTCCTCTAACCGGCGGGCTCGTTCACGGACCTGGCAGCGCAGGAGTTCGTGGATGACATGGTCGGTCCCGTCGTCGCGCCAGGCGGCGAAGTAGTAGTACGTCGCGCTCTTCGGCGGCAGGTCGTGCGGGAGATAGGCCCACTGACAGCCAGTGCGGCCCTGGTAGAGGATCGCGTTCACGATCTCCCGCATCTCGTAGGCTCCCTGGTGTCCGCTCACCGAGCGGTGCCGGTCCTTCCACACGGTGATTACCGGCTCGATCAGAGCCCACTGCTCATCCGATAAGTCGCTCGGGTACGGCTTGCGTTCGCTCACCCCGCCACCCCAACAGACCACCGGCCGTGGACCAACAGATTCCGCCCCCGCCCACACCATCAGGCGATGGCAGAACCGCTCAAAAACTCACGAACCGCCCTCTGAGGGTAGCCCAACGTCACATTATGCGACTTCTGCCGTGCGATCCTCGTCGATCAGGGCGAGTCCCCGCCGGCCTGTGTGGCGTTTGTCAGCTTCAGCTGCCAGCCGCCCTGCCCGGCCTTCTTCGAGGGCGAGCGGCTCTCACCGGAAATGGACCCCCCGTGCATTCTCCCCGCATGCTCCGACGCCGCCCCGCTTCCCGCCGGGCCGAGCGCACCCTCGCCGCCACCGGCGCGCTGGCCCTGCTGACCGCCGCGGCGGTCACCGGCCTCACCCCCGCCTCCAGTTCCGCCTCCAGTCACCGTGAGGCACCGCTGATCGCGGGAGACCCGAGGGCCGACAACACCGACGTCTACGCCTTCACCAGCCCGGACAAGCCCGACACCGTCACCCTGGTGGCGAACTGGCTCCCGTTCCAGGAACCCAACGGCGGACCGAACTTCTACCCGTTCGCCCAGGACGCCCGCTACAACATCAAGATCGACGCCGACGGTAACGGCAAGCCGGACACGACCTACACGTGGGAGTTCACCGACCACATCCGCGACGACGCCGACCAGTTCCTCTACAACACCGGGGTCGTGAAGTCGGTGAACGACGAGACCCTGAACTTCCGGCAGACCTACAGCCTGAAGGTCACCGACAGCAACGGGAACACCAAGACGCTCCTGAAGGACTCCCCGGTCGCACCGTCGAACGTCGGCAAGGCGTCGATGCCCGACTACGCCTCCCTACGCAAGGAAGCCGTACTTCCGCTGCCGGGCGGCGGAACGGCCTTCGCCGGCCAGGCGTCCGACCCGTTCTTCCTGGACCTGCGGATCTTCGACCTCCTGTACGGGGGCGACCTCTCGGAGACCGGCCACAACACGCTGGCCGGCTACAACATCAACACCCTCGCCATCCAGGTCCCCAAGTCGACGCTGGCACTCAAGGGCGACGCCAAACGCAACCCCGTCATCGGCGTGTGGTCCACCACCGACCGCCGAGGAGCCGACATCACGGGCGCCGGCAGCAAGGGCAGCGAGGACACCTCCGCTCAGGCTGCCAACGACGGCAAGGCAACCGCCAAGGACGGAAACGCCGACGAGTGGCGGCAGGTCTCCCGTCTCGGCAACCCGCTCGTCAACGAAGTCGTCGTGCCGCTGAAGTTCAAGGACGCCTTCAACGCGCTCAGCCCGGTCAAGGACGCCACGATCACTCCGGTCGTCGACAAGGTCAAGGACCCCATCGTCCCCAAGCTCGTCGAGAGCATCTACAAGATCCCCGCCCCCGCCACGCCGCGCAACGACCTCGTCGAGATCTTCCTCACCGGGATCTGCAAGGAGTGCGGCCCCATCAAGGCGGACCTCAACTCGCAGCGCCTCAACCAGGACGTCGACAAGGCCGCGGTCGTCCCCGCAGAGATGCTGCGCCTGAACATGGCCGTCCCGCCCGCCGCCAAGCCCAACCGCCTCGGCGTCCTGGGCAAGGACCTGGCCGGCTTCCCCAACGGCCGCCGCCTCAACGACGACGTCGTCGACATCGAACTCCAGGCACTCGAAGGCGCCGCGCAGACCGGGAAGATCGTGCCCGCCCTGGCAGCCGGCGACGCCGTCGACACCCCCTACCGCGAGCCCGGCGACACCTTCCCCTATGTCGCCCTCCCCAACACCGCGGCCGTCAACCAGGCCGACTCGCTCCACCCCGACGGTGGCGTCGGTGCCGGCCTCGGCGGCCTCGTCTCCGGCGACGGCTTCCCCGTCGTGCCTGTCACCGCTCTGGGCGGTGGAGCGCTCCTGGCGGTTGCGGGAGTGCTGGCCCTGCGCCGACGACATGGTGTCGGTCAGGCATGAACAGCCCGTTCCTCCCTGGTCGTCCGACCCGCCGCCGGCGGGTCGGACGACCAGGCCATGCCACAGTTCCCCGCTGCCCGCGACTACGGCGAATACCGGGCAGGCGGCGAGCCCCGGGAGTGATCGCCCTCGCCGTCGGGGCCGCCCTGGCCTGCATCGGCTTCTCCACGCTGGGAACCGGAAACGGCCCCGGGCACGTGTCGGAACGGATAGACAGGGGCAGCGTCCCGGTTCACCCCGGATCGGACCAGGCCCCGGCCATCGATGCTCGGACGCCCGCGCCACCGATCCGCATCCGCATCCCAGCTATCGGAATCGACCAGCCGCTGATCAGCCTGCGCGTCCAGCAGGACGGCCGACTCGGCGTTCCCGACGAGCCCGGAAACATAGGCTGGTGGAGCGACGGCCCCCGCCCCGGCGCCCCCGGCGCGACGGTCATCGTCGGCCACGTCGACTCCGCCACCGGCCCCGGAGCCTTCCACGGACTCTCCACGCTCAACCCGGGCGACAGCGTCACCTTGGTGAGCGACGACCGGTCCACCATGACCTTCACCATTCGGGCCCTGCGCCAGTACGGGAAGGACGCCTTCCCCGACAACCAGGTGTATACGACCAGCGGACCACCCGCACTGCACCTGATCACCTGCTCCGGCACCTACGACCGCAGCCGCGGCGAGTACCGCGACAACCTCGTCGTCTACGCCACCCTCGACAACGCGGGCCCACACAAAGGGTGAACACGACTCCGAACACCGTCCCCAGCAGGGGCAGATGGGGTTCAAGCCCCCTGACCAGCCCCCGTCATGGATCGGTGTCGGGGCCTGGGCACCTAGCCTGCCATCAGGGCAGGGCCAGAGGTCAACCAGCGGGCGCGAAGAGCTCCAGAGCGATACCGTCCGGGTCGCGGAACTCCAGGATGTATCCAGCTCCGATGTCCTTGATCCCCTCATGAGCCACCCCGAGATGGTCGAGGTGGCGCGCTGCCCGCTCCAGATCCGCCCGGCCGTCCACGGCGAAACTGACGTGGTCCAGGCCCACCCGGTCCTCGTCGAAGCGGTCCGAGGCGACGGGCCGCAGACCGAGGAGGGAGCCCCCAAGCTGATAGATCACCCCACCGAAAAGGAATGAAAGCCGCTCGCGGGTTTCCTCGTCGGCGTCGGGAGGGAGATCGAAGGCCACCGGCAGCCCGAAGACTGCGTCGTAGAAGGCGCGGGAACGCTCGATATCGGTGACGGTGAGACGCACATGGGCGAAAGCACGAGGTTGAATCGTCATGACCTGATGCTCCCCCCTTCCACCGCGTCCCCGAGGTCTCCACTCGCCGACTGATCAGGCGAATCCTCGCCGGGCCTCGCCCGCGAGCGGGAGGTTAGGCCAACCGGTGAGCAACCCTCTCGGGAACCAATCCACCGCCCGCCCAGCGACGAATGCACAGTGCTCGGTTGCCTTGGAAGGAGCGCCGCGCACTGAGCCCCCGCCAACTTGAAGTCGCAGGTCAAAGGGCTGGTGTGACCGGCCCTCGGAGAGCTCATGCTGGTCGTGGGCGGAAGTCCTCGGCAGAGATCGTTTACAAGGGGCGTACCGCAGGCTCAAGGTTGCTACTAACGCGACGGCCCCGGCAGCATCTTCGGAGTTCGTGTCCGTTGCGGTCCGGCGGCCCTCTAACATCCACGGCATGCTGGATTCCGAGCTGCTGGAACGGATCGCCGCCCGTCGCGCGGAACTGGACCACCTCGAAGCACAGCTGACCGAGCAGCTGGCCACGGTGCGATCCGAGCGAGACGAACTCGCTGTCGCGAAGAGAGTCCTCGAGCGAGTAAGCGAAGAAATCGCAGGCGAACGCGCCTCGGCCTCCCCGCCGCCTGGCCAGGTGGCCGGGCGGGCCGTGATGCTCCCCGTCCGGCGGCAGCCAGCCCTCTCCCGTGCAGTCGGAGGCTGCCGCTGCCCCGGGCTTGAGGTTCAGTGCTGGGAGGCGCGTGGCGCGGACGAGCCTAGGAATCGCGGCGGCGGTGTCGTTTCAGCCGGCTGCGGACTCGTGCAGTACGTGCCAGCGGAATCGGGGCTGGGCCCGCTGGACGGTCAGAACGGCGGTCGTCCAGCGATCGCTGCGCTCCTCGTTTAAGTGGTGGCGCTCCCTACAGCGGATCACCCTGACGTCGCCCTGGCTGAACAGCACCTCGAACTCGGTGATCTCGATGCGGAGGCCGGGCTGGGAACTGCGTTTTTGCCGTAGTCCATCCAGCAGCTGGGACTTGGTGACGGGGACGCGGTCGATGCTCAGCATCGTGAACGTCTCGGACTGTGTCGCGGCGACGCGCTCCAGGATCTCCGGGTCTGCGTCGTCGGTACCGAACCAGGTCGCCAGGAGCTGGTTCGCAGCGACGACCTCGGCTTCCAGTTCTGATGCGTGGGTGTCGTTCATGCCCGGCAGGCTACGCGGAGCGCAGTGTCCTCGCAGCCCAGGGTGGGTGGGATACCGGCCGGGTGTCAGTGGTGCGTGGCAGACTCACGACCATGATGTCCAGGTCGAGATTCACCCCGCTCCCGAACGTCCGGCAGGAGTACACCGAGCCCCTTCTCCCGCCTGCCGAGGGCCGTACGCGGCGAGGAGCCGGGGGCCTCAACGTGACCGTGGGCGGGCGTTGAGATGGCCGATTTCAAGGAGGAACTGTCCCCGGAGCTCATCGGGCGTCTCGCGGATGACCTCGCCGGTGCCTCGGCCTCATTCGACCGGACGGCCTTCGAGCAGCTCGCGTGCACCGGTATCGGTGACCTGGAGCTGAAGGCCCGGATCGACTGGATCGCCCGTGCCCTCGCCGCGACGATGCCGGCGTCCCCCGAAGAGGCTGACCAGGTGATCCGCGCCGCCCTCGGCAGCGAGGGCCTGACGGGGTGGGCGTCCATGCCCGTCAACACCTACGTCGCCTCGGCACTGATAGAGCGGCCCGACATCGCGCTGCCGCTGCTGGCCGCGCTCACTCCCCGCTACACCGCCGAATTCGCGATCCGCCCGTTCATCGACGCCCACTACGAGGGCACGATGAACCAGCTCAGGGCATGGACCACCGACCCGGACGAACATGTGCGGCGGCTCGTCTCGGAGGGCACGCGCCCGCGGCTGCCCTGGGCGGCACAGATCTCGCAGTTCATTGCCGATCCCTCTCCCGCGCTGGCGCTCCTGGAGCCCCTCGTCAACGACGAGTCCCTCTACGTGCGCCGCTCCGTGGCGAACCACCTCAACGACATCAGCAAGGACCACCCCGACCTCGTAATCGACACCGCCACGCGATGGGCCCGCAGCAGCACGCAGGGCGATTTCGTCGTACGCCACGGCCTGCGCACACTCGTCAAACGAGGACACCCGGAGGCTCTCGCGGTTCTCGGATTCGATCACCATGCCCCGATCGAGATCACGAACCTCGCCTGCTCGCCCTCCACCATCTCCATCGGGGAGGCGACCACTGTCACCTTCACCCTGCACGCCACCGAGGCGACGAGAGCCGCGATCGACTACCTGGTCCACTACCAGGGGATCCGTGGTCCCAAGGCGGGCAAGGTGTTCAAGCTGGCCGTCCGGGACCTCCCCGCGGGCCAGGCGGTCCACTTCTCACGCCGCCACCGGTTCGAGAACCTCTCGGTCCGCACGATCCACCCCGGCCCGCACCGGATCGAGGTCCAGGCCAACGGACGCGTCCTCGGAGCAACCGAGGTCCACATCACCGCCGCCGAAACATCGTAGGGCCCAGTCCGAGCTACTGAAGCTGAACGCCCAGCAGCCCGGGACGGACCCACGCAACCACCTGCCCCCGGTCTCGACAGCTTCCAGAGGGACACCACCGTCATTGGCGCCCCCGTCGGCAGCCGCGCGAACTCACCTGCCCCGGCCGCTCACTGCTCCGTCTCGTCCCCGTCGAGGCGGAGCGGATCGCGGAGAACCCGGTGCCGGGGGTGCTGGTAGCCCGCCAGCCACCGGACCTCGAACCCGGTCGGCGGCGGCCCGCCATCGCCGCAAGGAACTCTTCAACCCGCAAGATCCCCCGCAGCGTATTGCTTCAATCTGCAACCTCCGAAGGCACAGGACAAGCCCGTAACCGCCTTGCCCCCGAAGGCCGTTGGAATTATGTGACGCAAACCAAAGAGCACGCCGAGGACACCTGCCCGCTTGTCTACCAGTGCCTCCTGCCGCTATCCACGCGCACCGTCAACCACCTCGCCGAGCTGCTGCGCCGCCACCTGAAGGCGATACGCTCCCGCTGGCGGATCCTGCCGCCCGGGAAGATCGCGGTGATCGTCCTGGCTCTACTGCGCCACGACCAGCGCCTCGCCGACATGGCCGGCGGCAACCACGTCTCCGAGTCCACCGTCCGCCGCTGGCGCGACGAACTGATCGGACTCCTCGCGGCCCAGGCGCCGCGCCTGGACCGCGCCCTGGAGAAGATCGCCAAACAGGGTGGAGAGGTGGTCCTGATCGACGGCACCCTCATCCCCACCCAGCGCCGCACCGGAAGAGCCGACCGCCGCAACTACTCCGGCAAGCACCGGCGTCACGGCCTGCACTTCCTCGCCCTGACCGACGAGAAGGGCCGCCTGATCTGGATATCCGCCGCCCGGCCCGGCCGCACCCACGACAACACCGCAGCCCGCCACGACCACATCCTGGCCCACCTGCGCGCCGCCGACCTCGGGGCACTGGCTGACCTCGGCTTCCGTGGGCTGGACAACGACCTACTCGCCCCCGTGATCGTCACCGGGTACGCGGCCAGCCGCACCCACAAGCTCACCCCCGGGCAGAAGGAAGCCAACCGCGTCCTCGCTGTCGGACGCGCACCGGTCGAACACGGCTTCGCCCACCTGAAGAACTGGCGGACCCTCACCAAACTCCGCACCGGGCCGGCCCGTGCCACCCAGCTCCTGCGAGCCCTGCTCGTCCTGACCGACCTCGAAATCGACCGCTGACGGATGATCTTCACCGAAGGCTTCCGCCCACGACCACCACGAGCACGCTGGGGCCCGGTCACACCAGCCCTTTGACCAGCAACTTCAAGTTGGCGAAGGCTCACTGCGGCACCATCGACGATGGACGCCGCACAGGTCCTCGCGGTGGCGGCCTGTGAGGAACCACTGCCGCGGGGTGCCACTCCTGGGATGCCCCGCGGCAGCCCTCCAGGAACCCGGTCTCGAGATTTCACGCGCACACGAACCGTTCTCAGCCCAGTACGACAGGTTGCGGGCAGGTGAAGCTTCCCCTTGATCGTGGACACCTGGAGACTGGGACCTGAGGTTCCAGAGGAAGTAGCACCAGGTGGGAAGCAAGTACACGAAGCGGTACACCGAGGAGTTCAAGCGGGACGCGA
>NZ_NWVL01000069.1 GCF_002382885.1 Streptomyces sp. WZ.A104 | reverse complement strand
AGGCCCCGCCCCTCCCGCTGCGCGCCGAGCGTATCGACCGGCCGACGCCCCCCGCGTCGCCGCCCGAGCCGCGACCCGCACCGCCCGCCGCTGTGCCCGAGCGCGAGGACCGGCCCGCGAGTGCGGCGGCGGCCCGGCCCGAGCTGCCGAAGCGGAGCAACCAGGAACACCTGGTCCCGCAGCTGCGGGAGGCACCCGCCCCACGCGTCGAGGACGAGCACGCGCTGCACGACCCGGGGCTGATGGCGGCCTTCCGGCGTGGCGTCGACCTGGCCGAGGCCCAGACCGCCCAGGAGGAGGGCCCCGGCGGCGGATACGAGGACCACACCGGGACCGGGCGCACCGGCACCGACGGTCACACCGCGCTCGACGCCCCCCTGGAGACCCTCGCGCCCCTCCCCGTACGCGGAGCGGCCGCCCCGGCCGACCTGCCCCGTCCGGCGCCTGCCGACCGCGTGCTGCCCGCGGCGGGCGTTCCCGCACCGGACAGCCGTCCACCCGACGCGTACGCCCACGACAGCGCCGCGTACCAGCCGAACAGCTACGCCCAGGACCGGCACGGTCACCCCCCGGACGGCGGCGGACGCGAATCCCCCGCCCCCGTACTCGGCGTGTTCGCCCCCGACGCCGTCCTGCCGGGCCGGGCCGTGCCGGAACCCCGTAAAGACATCACCTTCAAGGAGTAGACACCATGACGACCGACATGCCGTCCGGCCAGGTCTCGGATCTGGACTGGCTCCTGAGCGGGCTGGTCCAACGCGTGCCCTACACGCGCAGCGCGGTCCTGCTCTCGGCCGACGGGTTGGTGAAATCCGTGCACGGCATGGACCCCGACAGCGCCGACCACATGGCCGCCCTGGCGGCCGGTCTCTACTCGCTGGGCCGCAGCGCCGGGGCCCGCTTCGGGGACAACGGGGACGTCCGGCAGGTGGTCGTGGAGCTGGACTCCACGCTCCTGTTCGTCTCCACCGCCGGATCGGGCACCTGCCTCGCCGTCCTCTCCGGGCGCGAGGCCGACGCCGCCGTGCTCGGATACGAGATGGCGATGCTGGTCAAGAGCGTCCGCCCCTATCTGATGACCCCGCTGCGGCAGCCGGCCGGGGCCCCGTTCACTCCGGGGCTGTGAGGATGCCGGCCCCGCAGGACGGGCCCCTGCTCGATGACGCGGCCGGCCGGCTCATCCGCCCGTACACGGTGAGCAACGGCCGCACCCGGCCGTCCACCGCGTTCGATCTGCTGTCGCTGATCATGGCCACGGGTATCGAGCCGGACATCCCCCTCGGCCCGGAGCACACCGTGGCCCTCGGACTGTGCGACGGGCCGATGTCCGTCGCCGAGATCGCCGCACACCTCCGGCTGCCCGCGGTCGTCGCCAAGGTCATCCTCTCCGACCTGGTCGCCTGCGGAGCGGTCACCGCGCACGCTCCCGCTTTCCATGAAACGCCCACCGACCGATCCCTGCTGGAGGCAGTGCTCGATGGTTTACGACGACAGCTCTGACAGCACCGGAACCTCCGAGTTCTTTCCCGTGGCCCTCAAGGTCCTGGTCGCCGGCGGATTCGGCGTCGGCAAGACGACGTTCGTGGGCGCGGTCAGCGAGATCGCCCCGCTGAGCACCGAGGAACTGCTGACGCAGGTCAGTGTGGGGACCGACAACCTGGAAGGCGTGGAGTCCAAGTCAGCCACCACCGTCGCCATGGACTTCGGCCGCATCACCCTCTCCGAAGAGCACGTTCTCTATCTGTTCGGCACACCGGGCCAGGAGCGGTTCTGGTTCATGTGGGACGAGCTCTCCCAGGGCGCGCTCGGAGCCGTGGTGCTGGCCGACACCCGGCGGCTCGCGGAGTGCTTCGCCGCGGTGGACTTCTTCGAACGGCGCGGCATCGGCTTCATCGTCGCGGTCAACGAGTTCGACGGCGCCTACCGCTACGAGCCCGACGAGGTCCGCGCCGCACTCGACCTCGGCCCCGAGGTACCGGTCGTCCTGTGCGACGCCCGGATCGCCAGCTCCGGCACGGGCGCCCTGGTCACCCTCGTCCAGCACCTCATCAACGCCACCTCGGCGCCCGCCCCGCTGCAGACCTTCGGAGCCCACCCGTGACATCCTTCGCCACCGGCCGGATGCTTCTGACGCCCACCGACCGGCACGGTCCGGCCCGTGCGCGGCGGCTGCGCACGCTGGACCTCGGCGAACGCCCCGACGCCTCCTTCGACAGTTTCGACGCCTTCGCCGACAAGGTGGCTGAAGTGACCGCCGCACCCTTCTCGATGGTCAACTTCATCGACGAGAACCGGCAGTTCTTCGCCGGACTGCACACCCCGGCGGGCAACCGGGGCGGCCGGGACCTGGGAGCCGCCGCCGCGGGCAGCAACCGCAGTGGCCGCTACCTGGCCCGTGACCACGGCTACTGCCCGCACGTCCTCGTCCGGCGCAAGGCGCTCGTCCTGGAGGACGTCTGCGACTACCCGCGGTTCGCGGGCAATCCGGTGGTCGACGACATAGGCATCCGTTCCTACCTCGGGGCGCCGCTGATCGACCGCACCGGGATCGCGCTCGGCACCGTCTGCGCCGTCGACACCGTGCCCCGCCCCTGGGGGCGGGCCGGGCTCGACACCATCAAGTCCCTCGCCCATGAACTCGTCCGCCAGATCGACCACCGGGAGGGCCACCACCCCCTCTGACCTCCCGCCCCGACCTCCGGCTCCCCGTGCCCCGTACGGCGGAGCGGGCGCTCAACGCCCGGGCGGAGCACCGATGCTGCCCCGCAGCACCACGTCCCCCTCGATCCGCGTACCCGGGAGCGCCCCGCACCCGACGGCCCGCGACGCGAGGGCGATCACCTGCTCGCCCGTCTCCGTGAGCGGCAGCGCCTCCGTGGTCAGCGGCGGCGCCGACTCCCGTACGACGGGGACGTCGTCGAACCCCGCGAGCGCCATGTCCTCGCGCACCCGCCCGCCTCCCGCAGCGTGGCCCGCCGCCCCACCGGTCGCCCGCCCGACCGGATCGGCAGGTCAGGGGCGAAGGAAGCCGGTGATCCGGTCCCGCAGCCCCTGCGGGTCCAGCCCGTGCGCCGTCAGGTGCTCGTCCATCCGTCCGTAGCGTCGCAGCTCCGCGCGCCCCACCCCCAGGCCCAGCACCCGGT
The DNA here is from genome assembly GCF_002382885.1 of Streptomyces sp. WZ.A104. Lineage (GTDB taxonomy): Bacteria > Actinomycetota > Actinomycetes > Streptomycetales > Streptomycetaceae > Streptomyces. The sequence continues at coordinate 36,774 of NZ_NWVL01000069.1, read as the reverse complement.
GCGGCAGATCCATGAGCGCCTCGCCCGCCGCCGCGGCCGAGGTGCCCGCCAGGTACGGCTCCACGATCACCACGTCCGCCGCGGCGGACGCACCGGCGGCCCGGCGTACCCCGACGGCGTCGAACGGCCGCACGGTCGTCGCGTACAGGACGGTCACGTCCAGTCCCTCGGTGGCCGCGAGGACGTTGTCGAGGAGGGGGCCGACCGCGATCACGGTTCCGCCGCGCCCTTCGCGTGCGACGGAGAAGCCCTTGCCGCCGCCCACCGGCCTCGGCTGCCTGTTCGTCTGGAGCGAGAGGCGTACGTACACCCGGTCGTCCCCGGTGACCGAAGCCCGGAGCAGGGCCTCGGCCTCGTCGGGGTGGCCCGGCACATGCACGGTCCAGCCGTCGAGCGTGTCCAGGAGGGCGACGTCACCGGGCGCCATGTGGGTGAAGCCGCCGGCCGGCCAGTCGTACGAGCCTCCGGCGCTCACCAGGATCCCGCCCGCCCCCTGGTGCCCGAAGTCCAGCTTCACCTGCTCGAAAGGCCGCTCCACCAGGAAGCTCGCGAAGGTGTGGACGATCGGTCGCAGCCCGGTGAGGGCCATCCCCGCTCCGGCCCCGACCAGGAGTTGTTCCCGGATGCCCACGTTGATCACCCGGTCGGGGTGTGCCCGCCGCGCTGCGGCGAAGCCGTCGGCGCTGATGTCGGCGAGGACGACGGCCAGCCGGGGTTCCTCGTCCAGGAGCCGGGTGGTGGTCGAGATGAAGCGGTCGCGCATGGTGTCCATGAAGGGTCCCTCCCGGGGCTTGGTCGTACGTCGTCGGGCGTGGTCGTTCTGGTCGTACGTGGTCAGTTCTTGGGCTCGACCCGCGCCACGACGGCCCGTGGCCTGCCCGGATGGGGTGCGGTGAAGGCCGCGTACAGGGCCTCGTGGTCACGGCCGTCCACGGTCACCGCCGACCACCCGGCGGACGCGAACCGGGAGGCGACCCCGCCGGGCCAGCCGTGGGTGGCGGACGCGTTGTCGATCACCAGCGTGTGCAGCTGTTCGAGACCGGCCGGGCCCGCGTGGGCGAGGGCCTCGTGGTTGCTGCCCTCGTCCAGCTCGGCGTCGCCGATCAGCACCCACACCCGGAGGTCGGTGAGCCCCTGGGCCCGCAATCCCAGCACGGTCCCGACGGCCAGCGGCAGCCCGTGGCCCAGGGACCCGCTGCCGATCTCCGCGCCGGGGACGAGCAGCCGGTCCGGATGGTGCCCGAGCGGCGAGTCGTACGCCCCGAAGCCGGGCAGCAGCTCCTCGTCGAAGAACCCGTGTGCCGCGAGGACGGCGTAGTACGCCATCGGCCCGTGCCCCTTGGAGAGCAGGAAGCGGTCCCGCCCGGGGGCGTCGACGGTGGCGGGTGTGACCCGCAGCACCCTGCTGTAGAGGACCCACAGGGCGTCCAGCGTGGAGTGGGCGGCGGGGGCGTGCTTCTCGGCCCCGGTCATCAGGGAGAGGAGGCGAGGGAGGCCCTGGAAGGCCGGGGCGGGAGCCTTCCGATCGGTGAGGGGCCGGTGGTCGTGGGCCGGTGCGGCGGTTGTGTTCGTCATGCCGTCCAGCGTTCAACCTCAACCAAGGTCGAGGTCAAGTGCGGAATGGTGTTGGTGACCACCGGTCCGAGTGCGGTATTGTTCTCATGCGCGTTCGGCCAGGGGAAACCCCAGGTTAGGCGGGCAACGGGACGTGGCGCAGCTTGGTAGCGCACTTGACTGGGGGTCAAGGGGTCGCAGGTTCAAATCCTGTCGTCCCGACTTTGCTTTTCGCGGGTCGGAAGCCGTCTTCTCATGCATGAGAGGGCGGCCTTCTGTGCGTTCGGTCGAGCGATGCCTCAGCCGCCGGAAGGGGGGAGCTGGTGGAGCGGTCGCCCCTGGGCCGAGACGCTGCGGGTACGGCCACCCGACTGCTCTGTGTCGGTGCCTACCGTGATGCGTCGTTCCGCGCTGCGGTGATCGACGAGCTTTACGTCTGCGAGGAGCGGTTTGTGGCCCCCTCGCCCGGGGCCGACATGGCGTGCGTGCTCGGCCATGCCCTCAGGGCCCGTCGGGCGGAGGCCGGCTTCGCGGCGGTGACCCTGCTCCTGTGAGCCGTGTTCGGCTTTCTCACGCAAGGGCTGGTGCTTTTGTGGTTGCCGCCCTTTGTGCTTGTCGTCCTTGCTGCTGCGGTCAGAGGGCGTGCACCGGAGGTGACCCCGCACCGCGCGGTGTCGGCAGGCGTACTCACACTGTGCGGTGCGTCGGCGGCTCTGTTGACGCTGCCGCTGCTGAAGGGCGGTGCGTGGTGGGGCTGGGGTTCAGGGCGCGATGAAGTGCCGGACATCCAGGCGTTTGTTGCCTTTGTCTTTCCTTTCGCGCTGGCCGAGGTCGTGCACCTGCGCTGGACGTGGCTCGCCGGGGTGCTGCACCACGAACTGTCCGCTGAGCGGTTCGGTGAACAGGGCGCGGCGCTGTTCGGCCCGCGCGGCGCAGAGGTGCCCGCCCGCCGTGGCACAGCCCGGTTCCGGCGCATCAGTCGGCGTATCCGGGAGGAGCAGCACGCCCCCCTGGTGATGTACCGGCCGGAGAATCCGTTCTGCGGTGTGGGCGTGCCGAATGAACCCTGGTCTCTCTCGGTCGAGTTGCGTCCCAGGGAAGGGCACTCGCCCGGCCCGGTGGACAACCGGACGATCCTGCGCCACCTCGTACCGACCCTGGAGCGGCTGAGGACCCCGTCCACGCGTGCCGAGACCGACGCGGTACGGGACCGTCTGCGGGGGCTGGAGATCGAGGAGGTGGTGTTCCTGCCGGTTGAGGGCCTGCCGGCCAGGGACATCGGGCCGCAGATCCTGCGGACCTCGGGGGAGCACCGCACCCAGGCGGTCGAGGAGGGCGGCGAGGCTCGCCGGTACTACCTGCGGATATCCGTGGTGGGCTGGAGCGGCGAGCTCGTCGTCACCGTCTTCGTGCGGGTGCACACCCAGGGCGGAATCCTGGTCCTGGAGTTGGTGCCGTACACCTTGCACCCGGTGAAGGCCGCCTACCGCAGGGCCGACCGGGAGGCGCGGGAGTGGCGCCGCCGCAGCCCGTGGGACAGGACGGCCTGGGTGTTCCGGCGGGTTCCCGGCGCCACGTTCGCCGCGCCGGTCACGTTGGTGCGGCTGTGCGTGGCGGCCTTGCGGGGCGCGGGCCGAGTCCCCCAGGGTGCGAGCCCGGCGGGCGTCAACATCGGCACGGTGCATGGCGTCGCTGTCGTCGGAGACCACAACACGGTCACGTGCCGCAATCCGTCCCGGACCCGAGAACTGCGCCTCTCCGTAAGGCAGTTGCGGGCCGAACTCGCCGAGAGGCAGGGGGTCGCGGGGGAGGGAGGCCTCGATGTGATCCGTGGGCTGGACCGTGAGCTCGCGGACGCCGAGGACGAGCTGACGTCCAGTGGCGCGGCGAGCCCGGCTCGGCTGGCAAGGCTGCGGCAGGCGTTGGCCGACGCGGGTGCGGTGACCGCGACCATGGCCTCTGCGGTGGCGGTGGGTCAGGCGGTGGGCGCCTTGCTCGGCGGCTGACAGGGGGGAGCTCTAGGACTCCACCCACCCATGGCTCATGGCGAGCCGCACCATGCGCTCCCGGATGCTCAGGATCTGCTCACCGGTCAGCGGCGGCTTGCTGATGAGCAGGGCCTCGGTGACCTCGTCGGTGTAGTCCTTGACCGAGAGCACCTCGCACGTGCCGTCGTCCAGGTCCGTCCTCGCGTCCGGCGCCGAGGCGTGGGAGGCGGCCGATGCCGGACGCGGGTCGGTGCGGGGCGACGAGGACGCCCGGTCGCTCGCGAGGGAGACGGCGGACGCCTTGAGGCCCCGGTCTCCGGCCTCCAGGTCGAAGCTGACCAGGACACCGGGGTTGATCAGCGACTTGTCGATGAGGAGGTCGTTGACGTGCAGGAACACATCGGAGCCCCCGCCGTCGGGGGAGACGAAACCATATCCGCGCACCTCATCGAACCGGACGACCCTGCCCGTAGCCATATGCAGCCCCACACCTCTGACGAAAGCGCAACACCTGTGCACTGTCTGTACAACGCGAACCATGGCGGCTGCCGGTCGATCGCTCCAGGCGAGCCCGGCCGGTCGGCCGCGAACACAGGGTATACGTCGGAAAATCCGCTGCGGGCTGCGGGCTGCGGGCTGCGGGCTGGTGGGCTGTCGGCCATCGGCCCACCCCGCCCGCCGTCGGCTCCCTGCCCGAGCAGGAGCCCGGCGGCACCCCGACCGCACGGTCCACGGCCCGCAGCCCCGTCCACCGTGCGGTTCAGGCCGCTCCGCGGTTGCCCGCCCCGGCGCCGGACGCCGCCTTGATGCCCCGGGTGATCTCGTCCAGGACGGAGAGCTTCGGCGCGTCCTTGTTGATATCGAACCCGGACCGGACCACGACGAGCATGTCGGTGGAGGCGGGGGAGGGGAACACCAGCGATTCCACGTAACCGTCGTCGCCCCTCTCCGTCGCCACCTTCCAGCGCACCGCGTAGCCCTTCTCACCCGCCACGGTGACCGCCTCGGACTTCAGCACCTCGTGCGAGGTGATCTTTCCGTAGGTCGTGCCGCCGTAGGACTCCTTGGCGTTGACGGCGATGTCCTTCTTCGCCGCCTCCTCCGGGGTGCCGGCGGTGAGCTCCAGGGCGGCCGCCGGAGCCGAGAACACTCCGCCGCGCACACAGGTCTCGTCCGTGTCACCGGGGCAGGGGTGCTCACCCGTCGTCATGCCGGCGCCGACCGGGGCGGACTTGCCCTGCCACCCCTTCGGCACCGGCATGCTGATCCCGGCGGCCAGGTCCGTGGCGAAGCCCGGCTCCGTCTGCGGGGCCCGCTCGCCGGGGCCCCGGCCGTCACCGTCGCCCCCGCTGCCGCCGCCCTTCCGGTCGCCCTCCGGGCCGCCGTCCGGTGCGCCGGAGCCGTCGGGAGCGGCGGACGGCGAGGAGGCCGCGGTGCCGGGCCGTCCGCCGTCGTCCTCGCCCAGCAGATACACACCGCCCCCGATTGCTGCGAGCACCACCGCGCCGACGACCACGCCGACGCCGATACGGATTCCGCGCCGCCGCGCCCCGGCGGGCGAGGCGCGGACGTGGCCGGTCCACCGGGCCCCGTCCCACCAGCGTTCCTGAGCGGGACCGTTTCCTGAATGCCCGGGGTCTGGATGCCAGCCGGGCGGGGTCATCTGGGTCACGGGGTGCACCTTATGCGGATCGGGTGAGAATCACATGAACTGCCCGCACCCGTTCCTCACGGCTCGATCGGGCCCGCGCGGATCGCGTACCGCGTCAGCTCAGGACGGTCGCGCAGGCCGAGCCTCTGGGGCGGGTTGGCCCGGTGGCGCTCCACGGTCCTGATGCTGATGACGAGCAGTTCGCCGATCTTCTTCGAGGAGTTGGCCAGGGAGCGTCCAAGGGCTGTGATCGACCGTCACCGTGGTGCCACGGCCGAAAACGATCCGGGCCCGCGCCCCGTCTTCTGCCCAGTACACGGTGACCGTGTCACCCGTCACCTCCAACCGGTCCACCACCCCGTCCAGTGGGGCGGCGTCCGGCTCGGCGGTGAGGGACGCGAGGGCCACCAGGACCGCCGTGCCGGTCACGTCGGCGGACAGCCGGGGCACTGTCGCCCAGCGGGTGAACGCCGTACCCCGCGGGGCCCGTACGTCCTCCGCCTCCGCCGTGTTCCAGCCGTGCAGACCGAGCAGCTGCGAGCGCACCGGGCCGCCGGGCCCGGTCGCCCACCCCGTCAGCTCAGCCCGCGCCCCGTCCGGCGCGAACAGCACCCGGTGCACCCGCAGCTCGTGGCGGCCCCGCGCCACGGTCACGCTCTCCACCCGCAGCCCCGGGACGGTGGGCGGGCCCGCCGGGAACACCGGCCGGTGCCAGGAGCCCGCCCAGCCCCAGCCGTCGCCGTGCCCGGACCCGAGCGGATGGATGCGCCGGCGTGCGCTGCGCTCCCCGCCGACCGCCACCGCCAGATGGTTGTCCGCCGGGTTGGCCGCCGACGTCGGCCCGGAGACCGTGGAGTAGGCGAGCCGTGCGTAGTGCGGGTCCTCGTCGGCCGCCGACTCGCCCTCCTCGGGGCGGACATGGTCGCTGCCGTGATTGTGCAGCCGCACCACCCCGTCCGCCCGGGTCGACTGCACCAGGAACCCGGGGGCCGGTACGGACAGCACCCGGTCGGGACCCTCGCTCGGGGCCGCCTCCTCCGCCGACGCCCACAGCGGGTGCCCGGAGGGGGCCAGCAAGGCCACGAACGCCTTGGACGCCCAGTACGGCGAGGCGGGACCCGAATACGTCTGGAGCGTCGCCGGGTGCGGGCCGTGCCAGCCGAGGTTCAGCAGACCGTCGTCCCCGGCCGCCCCGCGCTCCAGGAAGTACCGCAGCGACCCGCTGGCCACCCGCCGGGAAGCCCCCGGGCCCAGCGGCGTGTGCCCGGTCACCGCGCCCAGGCCCACGGCCGCGCTCGCGGCGAAGCGGTAGGCCAGCGAGCGGCCGAAGTACAGCGGGGCCCCGTCGCCGCCGAACAGCAGCGAGAAGCTCTCCAGGTACTCGCGCAGCCGGGCCCCGTGCCGCGCCGACTCCCCCGCGTCGCCCGCCAGATGCGCGTCGAGCAGCGGATACAGGTGCAGCGCCCAGCCGTTGTAGTGATCAAAGGCGCGCCCGTCGCCGTCGGCATACCAGCCGTCGCCCCGGTACCAGCTCTCCAGCAGCTCAAGGGCCCGCTCCCGGGCCCGCACGGTCTCCGCGTCGCCCCGGCCCACCGACTCCAGGAACCCGGCGACGGTGTACGGGAAGAGGTACCAGTTGTTGCCCGCGGGGACGTGCCGCAGCGCGGACCGGAGCCACCGTTCCGCCCGGTCCTGTACGTCCGGTGCCAGCCGGTCCCAGAGCCAGGAGCGGGTGAGCCGCAGCCCGAGCGCCACCGAGGCGGACTCCACCATGGGCTGCCCCTGCACATGGTGGTCCAGGATCAGCGGCCAGGACTCCGCGTCGTCCCGCCCCGGCGTGCGCGTACCGGCGTCCAGCCCCTCGGCGTACCGCTCCAGCAGCCCGCGCGGGTCCTCGCCCCCCGCTCCGGCGACCCGGAACCCGGCGGCCAGGAACGTTCGCGCGTACCCCTCAAGACCGTCGGACCGGACCCCGGAGTGCGACGGGGGGCCGGGCAGATCGAGCCGGGCCCCGCCCGGGGTGGCCCATTTCCAGGCCGCGTCGAGCATCCCGTCGGCGACGGCCTCCCAGTGGGCGCGGGTGTAGCCGGTGTACGGACTCGACGTCCGGTCCTCCGGGGGGAGCCCGAAGGGACAGGCGCGGGACCGCCTCACGGAAGCAGCACCCAGTCCGCCCCGACGGCGGCGACCAGCCCCGTCCCCAGAAGCCAGCTGCCCAGCCTGGTACGGCCGTTCCTGCTGAGCTCGATGACCACACCGCACAGGATGAGCGCGAGCCCGTACACGCCGACGACCAGCACCGAGGAGCGGCTGGCGATCCGCAGGCCGAGCACCACGGCCATCGCCGCCATACCCACCGAGGAGAGGGCGATCCGCAGCCGTCTCGCCTGACGCGGTGTGAGCCGCTTCTCCTCGGAGCCCTGTTCACCCGCTGCCGTCCCGGCTCCCGCGGTCGAGGCGTGCGCGGCCACGGCTTCGGGTTCCGCTATCGGTGCGTCGGCGGTGGCCCGGTCGCCGGCGGACGGCTCGTCCTTCGGCTCGTCCTCGCGCTGGTCCCGGCGCTGGTCCTGGTCAGAAGTGCTCATGGAGCCGGATCGTAGTAGCTGCCCGGCACCCCGGCCCCCGGACCCGTTCCTTCCGGCCGTGCGCGGGCCACGCACAGCCCCCCCGCTACCCCAGCAGCCGTGGCGCCTCCGCCGCCGCGTCGACCGTCCGGCCCGTATCCACCCGGTCCGCCAACTCCCGGGCCCAGGCCGTCAGTCCGGTGACCGCGATCCCGTGCGGCCCGGCCTCGGCGTACGGGGCGATCGCCCCTGCGCCCCGGCGCAACAGCCGTGCCCCGCCCGCGGTGTTGCCTCGCGCGGAGTGGGTCAGCCCCACCGCGAGCTGGGCCAGCCCCCGCCAGAGCTCGCGTTCCTTCTCCGGCCCCGACTTCCAGGCGTCCTCGAACACCTCGTGCGCGTGGAACGGCATCCCCGCGTCCAGCAGCCGCTGCGCCTCCCGGAGCGTTTCCGGAGGCGTCCTGAGGACCCCCTCCGGCTGTCGTTCGACGCCGGGCGTCCCGTACGGCAGCGGGCGCCCCAGCCCGTCGCGGGGGCGCGCATTGCGCGCCCGGCCCTCGGCATCACGGTCTCTGCGCGTCTCGTTCACTACTCGATTGTGCCCCGCACCTGCAAGGAATCCTGCGAACCCTGTCGGTGAGCACCCGCGCACGACTAGGCTCGACCGTCGAGAAGACTGCCTCTGTGGGAAGGGGTGGGCATGAAGCCGTCCCGGCCGTTGTACGAACGTGAACCGGAACTCGCCGCCGCTGCCGAGGCGGTGGACGCCCTGTGCGGTGCGCAGGCCGTCGGCGGTCTGCTGGTCTTCAGCGGAGAGGCCGGGATCGGCAAGACCGCGCTGCTCGCGGAGATCCAGGCGATGGCCGCCGACCGCTGCACCGTCTGGTCGGCCCGTGGCGGCGAGACCGTCACCTCCGTGCCGTTCCATGTGGTGCGGCAGCTGTTGCAGCCCGCGTTCGACCGGTTCCCGCCCGACGAGACCCGGGCCCTGTTCGGCGACTGGTACGAGACCACCGCGCCCGCCCTCGGACTCGCCGAGCCGAGCGGCCGGCAGCTCGACCCGCAGGGTGTGCGCGACGGCCTGGACTTCGTCGTCGGCCGGCTCGCCTCCCGGCTGAGCCACCGGCCGCTGCTCCTCATCGTGGACGACGCCCACTGGGCGGACGGCGAATCCCTCGCCTGGCTGGGCTCGTTCACCGCCCGCCTCGGTGAACTCCCGGTCCTTGTCGTCCAGGCGCACCGCCCGCAGGAACTGGCCGAACGCGACGCCAACTACATCGCCGACCGCGAGGCCGAGCGTGACTCCGGCGGCCACGGCAAGGTGAACCGGGTGGCCCTACGGGCCCTGACCCCCGACGCCACCGCCGTACTGGTCCGCGCGGGGCTCGGCGAACACGCCGACGACCCGTTCTGCCGCGAGGTGTGGGCGGTGACCGGCGGCAACCCGTACGAGGCGGTCGAGCTGGTCGCCAAGGTCCAGGACCGCGAGCTGCCACCGGTGGAGGAATCGGCCGGGGAGCTGCGGGAGCTGGGCGCCTCCGCCCGGGGCAGCGGGCTCGTGGCCCGTCTGGAGCGGCTGGGCACCAACGCCAACCGCTTCGCCTGGGCGGCCGCCGTCCTCGGCACCGACATCTCCCAGGAGTTGGCGGCCACCCTCGCCGGGATGAGTTCGGCGGAGGCCGCCGACTGTACGGCCCGGCTGCGCGACGCCCGTATCGTCAGCGGCTTCGACCCCCTGGAGTTCGTCCATCCGCTGATCGCCACCGCGGTCTACCGCTCCATCCCGCCCGCCACCCGCACCGCCATGCACGGGCGTGCCGCCTGGGCGATCACCCGGGCAGGTCTCGGGGCCGCCGCGGCCTCCCGGCATCTGCTGGAGGTCCACCCGGACGACGACCAGGAGTTGGTCGCGCAGCTGCGGGAAGCCGCCAGGCAGCACCTCGCGGTCGGCGCCCCCGAAGCGGCCAGGCGCTGTCTGGAACGGGCCCTGGAGGAGCCGCCCCGCCCCAAGGACCGGGCGGTCCTCCTCTACGAGCTGGGCTGTGCGACCCTGCTCAGTTCACCGCCCACCACGGTCCAGTACCTGCGTGCCGCCCTCGACATGCCGGGACTCGACGACGGCCTGCGCGTGGACGCCACCTTCCGGCTCGCCGCCGCGCTCGCCCACAACAACCAGCTCAAGGACGCGGCGCTCTCGCTGGCCGCCGAGGCGGGCCGTACCGCACCCGGCCCCGGGCTGATGCGGCTCCAGGCCGCGCACTTCATGTGGGAGGGCATGCAGGCCTCCGAGGACGACGGACCGGCCCGCTCCCGGCGGCTCGCCCGCAACGCCGACCACCTCAAGGGCCGCGACAACTCCGAGCGGGCCCTGCTCACCCTGCGGGCCTTCGACGCGATGCTGCGCGGCGAGAACGCCCAACTCATCGTCGACCTCTGCGAACGCGCCCTGATCGACGGCAGCCCCGCCCGCGGTCTCGGCTGGACCGACTCCGAGTGGGGCTTCGAGCTTCCCACCATGGTCGGCATCACCTACGCCTTCACCGACCAGCTCGACCGCGCCGAGAGCCTCTTCGGCGAAGCCGTCCGGGCCTTCGAGATCTCCGGCTGGAGCGGGGCCCACCTGGCGTTCGCCCACACCCTGCTCGGCATGGTCCACCGCCGTCGCGGCCGCCTCGCCGAGGCCGAGGGCTTTCTGCGCGAAGGGCTCCGTCTCGCCGACCGTGTCGGCTCCGGGCTGCCCGTGCACTGGGACGCGGCGTGCCTGCTCATCGACACCCTGCTGGCCCGCGGCCGGGTCGAGGAGGCCCGCCGGGTCGCCGACCGGTACGCCTTCGGCCCGCCCTACCCCAGTGCCATGGTGCTGCCCGACGCCCCGTGCGTACGAGGCCGCCTGCTCCTGGCGGAGGGCCGCAAGGCGGAGGCCGTCGCCGAGCTCGAATCGGCGGGCGCAGCCCTGGAGCCGCGCGAACGGTTCAACGGCGTCTGGGCCCCCTGGGCGGGCGATCTGGCCCGCGCCCTGGCGGACGAGGACCCGGCCCGCGCGTCCCATCTGGCCGCCCGCGCCCGGGTGCACGCGGAACGGTTCGGTACCCCCACCGCCCTGGGCGAGGCCCTGCGCTGCGTCTCGCTCTTCGCACCGCCGGAGCAGTCCGTCCAGTTGCTCGCCGATGCGGTGGGCCACCTGGAGAAGTCGCCCTCCGCCTACGAGCACGCCCTCGCCCGGGTCGAATACGGCATCGCGATCGGCTCCCACCGGGAACTGGCCCGCGCCCAGAAGCAGGCGATGACCTGCGGGGCCGAGGGGCTGGCCGCCCGCGCCCAGCGGGCACGGGCGTCGATCCGGTCCTCGGAGTGAGGTAATGTTTGTCCTGCGCGGCCGCCCGGGGAACCGGGAGGAAACGCGGCGGGACGTGGCGCAGCTTGGTAGCGCACTTGACTGGGGGTCAAGGGGTCGCAGGTTCAAATCCTGTCGTCCCGACTTGTGAAAGTCGCAGATCAGGGCCGGTTTCGGAGCAATCCGAGACCGGCCCTGATCGTTTCGGGAGACCCTTTGGGGGCCGGCGCCCTTGACCGGGTCAGCGGGGCAGCCGGTCGTGCGGGACGGGCCTGCTGTACAGGGCGAACGCCTGGACCCCACGCACCGCTCGGCCATGTCGGCATGTCCTTCGCGGTCGACCGTGACGGGCCCCTCAGATGTGGCGGGCCCCTCAGAGTGCCTGCCAGACCCGGGTCAGTGATGACGTGGTGAGGACCTGGTCCGGACGCCCCTGCCCGGCGAGACGGCCGTCCTGGAGCAGGAGGCAGGCGTCCGCTGCGCGTGCCACCTCAAGGTCATGCGTGGCCTGGACGATCGTCACCCCGTCGGCGACCAGCGTCGTCAGCAGTGCCCCGATCCGCTCCCTCGCCTCTGGATCCAGGCCGGTGGTCGGCTCATCGAGGAGCAGCAGGTCCGACTCCTGCGCCAGACCCTGGGCGATGAGCGCACGCTGACGCTGCCCGCCCGAGAGCTCGCCCAGCTGGCGTGAGGCGAGGTCGCCGATGCCGAGCCGGTCGAGCACCGCGTCCACGGTCGCGTGGTCCCGTGCGGTCAGTCGGCGCCACGGGCCGCGCTCGCCCCAGCGTCCCATCTCCACGGTCTGCCTGACGGTGAGCGGAAGAGTGTCGCCGACTGCTCCGCGCTGCGGCACGAAGGCGGGCGGCCGGTCACCGGTGCGGAGGAGGTCGCCGGATGTCGGCTTGATCACACCGGCGAGTACGCCGAGCAGAGTCGACTTGCCGCTGCCGTTCGGGCCGACGAGCACCGTCGTGGCCAACTCGGCTATCTCCCCGCTGACTTGATGGAGTACTGGGCGCCCCGGGTAGCCGGCGCACAGCTCCGAGAAGCGGAGGGTGCCAGTCCGGTCGAGGGGCGGGACGGGTGAGGGGCGCAGTGTATTGAACATGATTTTCATTGTAGTGTCCGGGGCATGGAATGGTTGACGGTCCCGTTCGAGGTGACCTTCGTGCAGCGGGCCCTGTGGGGCGGGATGCTGGTCTCCGCCATCTGTGCGCTGGCGGGCACCTGGGTGGTGCTGAGGGGGATGGCCTTCCTCGGTGACGCCATGTCCCACGGGCTGCTGCCGGGCGTCGCGGTCGCCGCGCTGCTCGGGGGAAATCTGATGGTGGGCGCGGTGGTCAGTGCCGCCGTCATGACGGCGGGCGTCACCGTGCTGGGCCGTACGCCGAGGCTGTCGCAGGACACCGGCATCGGGCTGCTGTTCGTCGGCATGCTCTCGCTCGGCGTGATCATCGTGTCGCGGTCGCAGTCCTTCGCGGTCGACCTGACCGGCTTCCTCTTCGGCGACGTCCTCGCCGTCAGACAGCAGGATCTCCTCGTGCTCGCGGCGGCGTTGCTCGTGGCGCTGGCGGTGTCGGTCCTCGGCCACCGTGCCTTCCTGGCCCTGGCGTTCGACTCGCGCAAGGCCCACACCCTGGGGCTGCGGCCGCGCCTGGCCCACGCGGTGCTCCTCGGCCTGCTCGGTCTGGCGATCGTCGCCTCGTTCCACATCGTGGGCACGCTGCTCGTCCTCGGGCTGCTCATCGCACCGCCGGCGGCCGCCGTGCCCTGGGCCCGCTCCGTGTGCGGGGTCATGGCGCTCGCCGCACTGCTCGGCACCCTGGCCACGTTCGGCGGCCTGCTGCTGTCCTGGCACCTGAGCACCGCAGCCGGCGCGACTGTCGCGGCCCTCGCGGTGAGCCTGTTCTTCCTCTCCCACGTGCTGTCCGGCCTGCGAGACCGCCGCACGCGCCAGGTCCGCTCCACGGCACCCCTGCTCGAAGTCAACTGAAAGAAGCCAGAGGCGATCACCATGACCGTCCACAGAAACGTCGCTCCGTGGGCATCGGCCGCACTGGTTCTCACCGCGCTGCTCACCACGAGTTGCGCGGAGGAGAAGCACGACGCCGCGCGACCCGCCGCGAGTCCCACGTCCGCCACTCCGCACGGGTACGTCGAGGGAGCCCAGGAGGCCGCCGAGCAGCAGTCCCGACTCCTCCTGAACGACCCGGACAGCGGAAACACCGGGGTTCTCGACCTCATCACCGGCAAGGTGCACAGGACGGCCCAGGTGAAGGACGCCGTTCGGCTGGGCACGGACGGCAGGTTCGGCTACCTCCACGCGCCCGGCGGCACCCGTGTGCTCGACAGCGGCGCCTGGACGGTGGACCACGGGGACCACGTCCACTACTACAGCGCTGCGACGCGGGACGTGGGTGAGCTTCCTGCGGGCAGCCGAGCACAGATACGCAGTGATGCCGCCGTGACCGCGGTGACCGACGAGAACGGCCGCACCCTCCTCTACGACCGCAGCGAGCTGGAGAAAGGGCAGGTCGCCACTCCTCGGACGCTGCACGGCACTTACACCGGTGTCGTCGTGCCGTACGACGAACACCTGCTCGCCTTCGCGAACAAGGGCGGCACCACCGAACTCGTCGTCCTCGACCGCAAGGGCGAACGCGTGGCTTCCCCGGACGCGACGTGCGAGGCACCCCGAGGAGACGCCGTCACCCGGCGCGGCGTGATCCTCGGCTGCACGGACGGCGCCCTGCTCGTGCGTGCGCAGGGCGGCGCCTTCACCGCCGAGGAGATCCCGTACCCGAAGCACGTCCCGGCGCGGGAACGAGCCACCGCCTTCCGCCATCGACCCGGCAGCGACACCCTCACCGCCCCGGCCGGAGAGGACGCCGTCTGGATCCTCGACGTCACCGAGCGGACCTGGAAGCGGGTGGACACCGGGCCCGTCGTCGCGGCCAACACGGCCGGCGAGGGCTCCCCGCTGCTGGTTCTGGAGACCGACGGCTCGGTGCACGGCTATGACGTCGCGTCCGGAAAGCGGACCGCACGGACCAAGTCGCTGTTGACAGCAGGCAAACGGGACGGCTCCGACGGCAGCGCCCCGGTCATCGAGGTCGACCGCAGCCGCGCCTACGTCAACGACCCCGAGGGCAAGAAGGTGTTCGAGATCGACTACAACGACGGCCTGCGCATCGCGCGCTCCTTCGACCTGGACGTCAAGCCGGTCCTCATGGTGGAGACCGGACGATGAGCCCCACCGAGGTGAAGCGTCGCGCGAGGGTGGGAGCCGCTCGCCTGCGACACCTGATCGCGGGGCTGATCGCCCTCGTGACAGTCGCGACCGCCACCGCCTGCGCGACCGATGACGACCGACCCGGCATCGTCGTCACGACCAACATCCTCGGCGACGTCACCCGCGAGATCGTCGGCGACGAGGCCGACGTCACTGTCCTGATGAAGCCCAACGCCGACCCGCACTCCTTCGGTCTGTCGGCGGTGCAGGCCGCCGAGCTGGAACAGGCCGATCTGGTTGTCTACAACGGCCTGGGCCTGGAGGAGAACGTACTGCGGCACGTGGGCGCCGCTCGCGAGTCCGGTGTCGCCACCTTCGCGGCCGGCGAGGCGGCCGACCCGCTCACCTTCCACACCGCCGACGACGGCGGCCCCGAGGGCGAGGAAGGGCAGCCCGACCCGCACTTCTGGACAGACCCCGACCGGATGCACAGGGTCACCGGCCTGATAGCCGAGCAGGTCATCGAGCACGTCAACAGCGTGGACCCCGCCACGATACGGGCCAACGCCGACCGCTACGCGAAGCAACTCACGGACCTCACCACCTGGATGGAGACGTCCTTCGGCCGAGTCCCCGCGGACCAGCGGGCCCTGGTCACCAACCACCACGTCTTCGGCTACCTCGCCGAACGCTTCGGCTTCGAGGTGATCGGCGCGGTCATTCCCAGCGGCACCACGCTGGCCTCGCCCAGCTCCTCGGACCTGCGCTCCCTGACCGAGGCGATGGAGGGAGCGGGCGTACGCACCGTCTTCGCCGACTCCTCCCAGCCCAAGCGGCTCGCCGAGGTACTGCGAACGGAACTGGGCGGCGGGGTTCGTGTCGTCGAACTCCACTCGGAGTCCCTGACCGCCAAGGGCGCGGGCGCCGACACCTACCTGCGGATGATGCGCGCCAACACCACCGCCATGGTCACCGGCCTGACCGGCGACTGACCCTCCGAGCCTCCCGCCCCCCCGCC
This sequence comes from Streptomyces sp. WZ.A104, assembly GCF_002382885.1. Lineage (GTDB taxonomy): Bacteria > Actinomycetota > Actinomycetes > Streptomycetales > Streptomycetaceae > Streptomyces. Next base: position 21,436 of record NZ_NWVL01000069.1, on the reverse strand, counting down.
ATCGGGCGCCGGCTCGTCGTACCCCCATGCCGCCACCGCGCGGTGCAGAAAGGAACAGACCGATGAACAAGTCGATACGCGGCAGAGCCCTCACGGGCACGGCACTGGCCCTGGCCATCTCCACGGTCCTGACCGCCTGTGGCCCAGAGAGCGCCTCCTCCACCGACACCAGGTCCGACGGAACCGCGAGCGCCACGCCCGCGGTGGCGGTCGAGGAGCCGCTGGTCGCCACCTTCGACGGCGGCCTGTACATCCTCGACGGCGAGAGCCTGAAGCTCGCCAAGACCATTGACCTGCCGGGCTTCAACCGGGTCAACCCCGCGGGTGACAAGGACCACGTCATGGTCTCCACCGACAGCGGGTTCCGCGTCCTGGACGCCACCGACCAGGCCCTCACCGGCATCGAGTACAAGGGCGCCAAGCCGGGCCACGTGGTCCGCCACGCCGCGAAGACCGTGCTCTTCACCGACGGCACCGGAGAGGTCAACGTCTTTGACCCCACGGCACTGAGCAGCGGCAAGAAGCCCGCAGGGCGCACCTACACCTCCGCCGAGCCGCACCACGGCGTCGCCATCGAACTGGCCGACGGCAAACTCGTGAGCACCCTGGGGACCGAGGAGAAGCGCACCGGCGCGCTGGTGCTGGACCGGAACAACAAGGAGATCGCGCGCAGCGAGGACTGCCCCGGCGTCCACGGCGAGGCCGCCGCCAAGAACGAAGCCGTGGGCATCGGCTGCGAGGACGGCATCCTGATCTACCAGGACGGCAGGTTCACCAAGATCGACTCGCCCGACGACTACGGCCGCATCGGCAACCAGGCAGGCAGCGACGCCTCGCCCGTCCTGCTGGGCGACTACAAGAGCGACCCCGACGCCGAGCTGGAGCGACCCTCCCGCGTCTCCCTCATCGACACCGAGAGGAAGAAGCTGCGCCTGGTGGACCTGGGCACCAGCTACTCCTTCCGCTCGCTGGCCCGCGGCCCGCACGGCGAGGCCCTGGTCCTCGGCACCGACGGCGCCATCCACGTCATCGACCCGAACACCGGCGGGATCGAGAAGAAGATCCCCGCCGTGGGCGACTGGCAGGAGCCGCTGGACTGGCAGCAGGCCCGGCCCACCCTGTTCGTGCGCGGGCACGTTGCCTACGTCTCCGAGCCCGCCGAGAAGGCGCTGCACGCCATCGACGTGGAAACGGGGAAGAAGATCAGCTCGGTCACCCTGCCGAAGAGCACCAACGAGCTGTCGGGCGTCGTCGCCGGACACTGACCCGGACCGCCTTCGTGCCCTCGCCGCCACGGCTCGATGACGCGGTGGCGAGGGCACACGCCTGCCCCGCCGGTGTGCTCAGCACTCACAAGCAGCCCCGGGATCGCCCTCGACCGCAGCCTCAGCACCCTCTCCCGGGCCCGGGACTCCGCTCCGGGAACCGGACCGGTGACGCTTAGGAGCGGGTGTACCTGGAAACGACTACTCCCGAGCGATCGTCGCTTCGGCGGTCCGCCGACACCGGGAGGGGTCTTACGTGGACGCGCCCTTATATCTGAGGCCCAGGATGGAGCCACCGCTCGCCGCACTGCTGACGGACCGGCCCTTCCTGCACTCGCTCGTCGACGTGCTGGGGTCGCCGCTCAACGTGCTGATCCCCGAGGCCGTGGCCGAGAACGTCGCCCGCTTCCGCGTCGTCTACGACCGTCACCATCTCACCGGACGCGTGTACTTCGCACACAAGACGAACCGTTCCAGCGCCCTGCTGCGGCGGCTGGCGGCGGAGGACCCGGCCGCCGTCGGCGTCGACGTCGCCTCCGTGGCGGAGCTGAGGCACGCGCTGGGTTGCGGGTTCACCGGCGACCGCATCATGGCCACCGGCCCCAAGGATTCCGCGTTCCTCTGGCTGGCGGCCCGTGTGGGTGCGACGGTCAGCCTGGACTCGCCCGGGGAACTGGAACGGCTCTCCGGCCTGGTGCGCGCGCACGGGCTCGGCCGGGTCGCCGTGCTGGTGCGCCTGTCGGGGTTCGAGTGCGCCTCCGGCCGCGAGGGAGCGGGCACCCGACTGCTCTCCCGGCGCAGCCGGTTCGGCACTCCGGTACGGGACGCGGAGGCGCTGCTGTCGGCGCTCGAACGCAACGTGGAGACCGTGGAGTTCATCGGCGCCGCCTACCACCTCGACACCACCGGCATCGAGGAGAAGGCGCGGGCGCTGGAGCAGTGCGTGCTGTTCATGGACGAATGCCGGGCACGGGGACTCGCGCCGCGCGCTCTCGACATCGGGGGCGGTTTCGGCGTCGGCTACGTCGCCGAGGCGGAGGAGTGGGAGCGGTGGACCACCGCGCTGACCGAGGCGGTGCTCGGCGTCCGCCCGCCGTTGACCTGGCGCGGTCACGGATACGGGCTGCGCAACGAGGGCGGCACGGTGCGCGGTGCCGCCGCGCTGTACCCCGCGTACCGCCCCACCGCCGGCCCCGGCTACCTCGACGAGCTGCTCTCACTGCCCGCGCCGGTGCTGGGCCGACCGCCCGCCACCCTCCTGCTGGAGCACCTCCACGACCTGCACATCGAACCCGGCCGCTCACTGGTCGACCAGTGCGGACTCTCGCTCGCCCGCGTGCTGGACGTACGTCCCGTGGACACGGGCTCCGGGCAGTACCTGGTGCAGCTCGCCATGAACGCGGGCGACATGAGCCTGGAGGAGCACGGCGTCCTGGTGGACCCCGTCCTGCTGCCGCGAGGTGAAGCCGCCCCCGGTGACGGGGAGCCGGTCGGTGTCTACCTCGCGGGCAACCTCTGCCTGGAAGGTGACCTCATCACTCGGCGCTTGGTCTTCCTGCCCCGGCTGCCGCGGGCGGGGGATCTGCTGGCCTTCGTCAACACCGTCGGCTATGCCATGGACTTCCGCGCCCATCACGCGCAGCGGCAGCCCGTCGCGCGCACGGTCGCGGTGGAGCGGCGGGGCGAGTCCTGGCACTGGTGCCCGGACGAGGACTACTGGCCGATCACACCCGTGGGGGAGCAGTCGGATGAGGTATGACAGCATCACCGAGGCCATAGGCAACACGCCTCTGGTGCGCATCGATCCCGCCGTGCACGGACTGCGCAACATCGACCTCTACGCCAAACTGGAGATGCTCAATCCGTTCGGGTCCGTCAAGGACCGGCCCGCCTGGCAAATGGCCCGGTCCCACCTGGAGGCTGCCGCCGGGGGTGACGGAACGCTCGTGGAGCTTTCCAGCGGCAACACGGCCAAGGCGCTGGCCCTGCTGGCCGGTATGCACGGAGTGAGGTTCAAGAGCGTCACCAACCGCATGCGCGTCCCCGAGATCAAGGAACTCCTGCTGCTCATCGGCGCCGAGATCGAGGAACTTCCCGGGCGCAGCGAGTGCCTCGATCCGACCGACACGGACGACCCGCTGACGCACTTCCACCGGGCGCTCTCCGACCCGGGGAGCACGTACCTGCACACCGACCAGTACTTCAACCCCCGTAACGTCGAGGCCCACGCGGAGGGCACCGGGCCCGAGATCGTGAAGGACCTGGACGGGCGGGCACCGGACTGGTTCATCGCCTGCGTGGGTACGGCCGGTTCGTCGACCGGCGTCGCCAAGGTCCTGCGCGAGCACGACCCGCGCGTACGGGTCCTCGGCCTGGTCGCCCACAAATCGGACTTCATACCGGGCATCCGCACCATCGACGAGGTCCACGAGGTCGGCCTGTTCGACCCGGCGACGTACGACACCATCGAGTCGGTCACCTCGGACGAGGCCATCGACGGGATGGTCACCCTGATCCGCCGCTGCGGACTGCTGAGCGGACCGACCGGCGGCGCCGCCTACCAAGGGACGGTTCGGCAGCTGCGGTACGCCGACGGCGAGCTGGACGGGACGGGGCAGCGCCGCACGGCGGTGTTCATCGTGTGCGACCGGGCCGAGAGCTATCTCGGCTATGTGCGTCAGCGGCGCCCGGAACTCCTGGGCCGGACGGCCCAGGAGCGGTCCGCGACGGCCGTCACCGACGCCGAGGCCCGTGCGGAGGCTCGCGTCATCGGGGTGGACGACGCCCGGCGCTGGTCTGCCGAGGGCGATCCCCGGCCACTCGTCGTCGACCTGCGCAGCCCGCACGCCTATGCCGCCCTTCACATCGAGGGCTCGGTCAACATCGTCGACGAGGTGTTCGAGGACCTGCTCCGGGGCGGGCTCCCCTTCAGCAAGCGCACTCCCGTGCTGCTCGCCTGCCCCGTCGGCGAGAAATCACTGCGCTACGCTGCCGCGCTGAAGCGGATGGGCCACCCGGACGCCCGCAGTCTGGACGGCGGGATCGTCGCGTGGCGGGACGCAGGCGCACCGCTGGTGCGCGAATGAGCCCGGCGGGCCCGCTTCCCTCCGCAGATCCTGAGAGCCCGCGCTGGCAGCAGGAAGCGAGGGAACAGTTCCCCATCGTCACCGCGCACCCGGAGCTGGCCTACCTCGACAGCGCGGCCACGTCCCAGAAGCCACGTGCCGTACTGGAGGCCGTACAGACCTACCTCACGACGTCGAACGCCAACGCCGGCCGCGGCACCTACCCCTGGGCCAACCGGACAACGGAACTGGTGCAGTCGACCCGGGAACGGGTCAAGGAGTTCCTCCACGACCCCGAACCGGGCCGCTCCGGCGTCCACTTCACCAGCGGCACCACCGAGGGCCTGCGTACCGTCGCCCGTGACTGGCTCGTGGCGTACCTCACCGACGGGGACGAGATCCTCGTGCCGTACGCCGACCACCGGGCCAATCTCGACCCCTGGATAGAGGCCCGGCAGCTGCTGGCCGAGCGCGGCGTCGAGGTGCGGGTGCTGGCGCTGCCGTACCAAGCGGTCTCCGGAGACTACGACCACCTGGCCCTGGCCCAGGCCGTGGGCCCGCGGACCCGCTTCGTGGCCGCCACCCACGTCCACCACGTCTACGGCGGCGACATGAACGTGCACCGCATCCGCGAAGCGGTCGGCCCGGACGTGGCCATCTGTCTGGACGCGGCGCAGAGCGTCGGCCACCTGCCCGTCCACCTCGACGATCCGTCCCTCGACGTGGACTTCGTGGTCTTCTCGGGGCACAAGGCGATGGCTCTGCCCGGCTCGGGGGTGATCTGGGCGCGCAACGCGCGGGGGCCGGTGTTCCGGCCGGGCGGCTGGCAGGGTACGCCCAACACGGTGGGCATCGTCTCGCTGCGGGCCGCTCTCGACTGGCTCGACACGGTCGGACCGGAGCGCGTCGAGCACTGGACGACCATGCTCACCACCCGCTTGACGGACCGGCTCGGGCGCCTGGGCCCGTACGAGGTCCTCGGTTGTCAGCTGAGCCTGTCCGCCGACTCCGCACTCCCCGCCGCGCAGCGCCGACACGGCATCGTCGCCTTCCGGCACCGTGACATCCCCTCGGACGATCTCGGGTTCATTCTTTACAGCCACGGCTTCATGGTGCGCGCAGACAGCCTTTGCCAGGCCGGAGCCGATCCTCGGGACGCTTCGGTGCGTGTGAGCCTGCACGTGTACAACACCGTGGCGGAGATCGACCGGCTGCTGACCGTCCTCGCGTCGTTGACTTGAATGGCAACTGATAATCGTTACCACCTGTAGATTCGTCAGTGCCCCCGCACGGACGTGAGACAGACGAGGTGACGCACGCTATGGGTGTGAGCATGGCGACGGCCAGGGCCTGGGTCGAGCGCTGGGAACGCCAGCAGGAGCGGTACGCGGTGGACCGCGAGGAGCGGTTCACCGTGATCGCGGATGTCGTCGAACACGCCGTCGTCGGCCGCGCCCGTCCCCTGCTGCTCGACCTCGGGTGCGGCCCCGGCTCCCTGGCGGCCAGGCTCGCCGACCGGTTCCCGCGTGCCGAGATCGTGGCCGCCGACATGGACCCCGTGCTGCTGGAACTGGGACGCACCCACCATGCCGACGCCGCCCGCTACGTCGACACCGTCATCGGTGCGGACGGCTGGACCGACGCCCTCGGGCTGGACCGCCCCCTGGACGCCGCCGTCTCGACGACCGCCCTGCACTACCTGCCCGAGCCGGTGCTGCTGCGCACCTACCGTTCCCTCGCGTCCCTGCTGCGCCCCGGCGGCGTCCTCGTCAACGGGGACCACTTCCCGCCGGACGCGGCGCCCTGCTCGGACCTCACCGCCCATGTGGGTCGTCGCAGGTCCGAGCGTACGGGCGGCCACGCGTGGGAGGACTGGCGGTCCTGGTGGGACGCCGCGGCCCGGGACCCCGAACTGGCCGACCTGCTCGACGAACGCCGACGGCGCCACACCCTCCACGCCCACAGCGGCGGCGACGAGCGGGTCACGGTGTGCCGACACGCCGCCCTGCTGCGCCGGGCAGGCTTCGCCCATGTCGCACCGGTCTGGCAGTTCGGCGACAGCGCCGTCCTGGTGGCGGTCATGGGTGACACCTGAGGGCTTACCGCTCCGGCCGCGACCTGGTGACACGTGAGGGCTTATGCGTTGTCACCCCCGTTGGCCTGCCAGCCGCGTGAGCCGCCGACCGCGCCGTCCGCCGCATTCGCCGGCGTTCCTCGTACGGGTCCGACGGCTCCGCGATCCGTACGACGGAATGGATTCCGGTGTGGACCGTGCACACTGGAACTGGTGAAATGCTTTCTCGGATATAGCGTCGATAATCGTTACCGATAGCACGCCGCGTAATTGGCCTGCTTGCCGATGTGTGTTCTCTGTGGCAGCCTCGGCCGCGAAGGTGAAAAAACAGGAGGACGTTGGAAGCTGCCGCCGCGAAATGGGTGGTGGTCTGAATCCATGGAGATGAGTGAAGTGGCGACATCCCTGCAACATCAGCCGCATCCCGGGCATGGCCATGCGCACGCCGCGGGCTGCGGGCACGTGGCAGTCCCTCACGGCGATCATGTCGACTACGTGCACGACGGGCATCTGCACCGTGAGCACGACGGCCACGCGGATGAGTGCGAGGTTGACGGGCATCGAGAGCACTCCGGACACGCCCACGTGCACGGCGAGGGCTGTGGGCATGTGGCGGTTCCCCACGGCGACCACATGGACTACGTGCACGACGGCCACCGGCACGCGGCTCACGAGGGCCACTGGGACGACCACTGACTGTTTCGCGAGCGCCATTCGAGAACGCGGAATTCACCCCTACTCCTGGGGGTGCATTCCGCGTTCCTCCGTATTCCAGATCTCCCGCGGAAAGGGCTTGTGCAGGGGGATTGGCCGCTTCTCACTGGAAAGAGTGATGTGGCGGCGACTGCGTGCTTTTCCGCGGTCGGAGGTGAACTTCCGCAGCAGGTCGGTGCCCATGTGGCCCATGCGGGCGAGACCGACGTCGGCGACGCAGGTATGCACCGGGCCGGACGGTGCCGTGGCTGCGACCACCGTCCGGCCCGGGGTTTCAGTGCCCCGTCACGGTGGTGAGGGCGTCGTGCTCGTGCGCGCAGAGCTCGTCGAAGCCGTAGGCGTCCCAGACCGGGAAGGGGTCGGTCGCGGGCTGGGCTTCGCCTTCCCGCATGAGGCAGTCGGTCAGGGCTGCCCGCAGCCGCGCCGCCTTGAGCTGGGTTCCGATGAAGACGAGTTCCTGGACGTGGAGGCTGTCGGTGTCGCGAGCGGAGTAGGGCTCGAAGCGGACCACTGAACCCGCCTGGGACCACAGTCCCATCACGTGGGAGCGACTGGCGAGGGTGAAGAAGCCCTTGGATCTGATGACCTGCCCGTAGGTGCCGCTGTCCAGCGCCTCCGTCACGAACGACCACAGCCGTCCGGGGTGGAAGGGCGCATCGGAGCGGAAGACGGTCGAGGAGATGCCGTACTCCTCCGTCTCGGGAACGTGGTCACCGTTGAGTTCCCTCACCCAGCCCGGAGCCTGCTGTGCCCGCTCCAGATCGAACCTCGCGGTGCCCAGGACCTCGCCGACCGGTACGCGTCCCCGCTCGGCGGGCACGACACGGGCGGCGGGGTTGAGTCGCGAGAGGGTGGCTCGGAGCAGGTCGGCGGAGGCGGTGTCGACGAGGTCGAGCTTGTTGAGGACGATGACGTCGGCGAACTCGATCTGGTCCATCAGCAGGTCGCTGACGGTACGCTCGTCGTTCTCGTACTGGTCCAGGCCGCGTTGGGCCAGTTCGTCTCCACCGGCCAGTTCGGGCAGGAAGTTGGCGGCGTCCACGACCGTGACCATGGTGTCCAAGCGGGCCAGGTCGCCGAGGGTGGCGCCGTCGTCGCGGGCGAAGGCGAAGGTGGCCGCCACCGGCATGGGCTCGGAGATGCCGGAGGACTCGATGAGGAGGTAGTCGAAACGCCCCTCGCGTGCCAGCCGGTCGACTTCCTCCAGCAGATCGTCGCGCAGGGTGCAGCAGATGCACCCGTTGGTCATCTCGACCAGACGCTCCTCGGTGCGCGACAGGGCGGACTCGCCGCCGCGTACGAGGGCGGCGTCGATGTTCACCTCGCTCATGTCGTTGACGATGACGGCGACGCGCATGCCCTCGCGGTTTCCGAGGACGTGGTTGAGCAGGGTGGTCTTTCCGGCGCCGAGGAACCCCGACAGGACCGTGACGGGGAGGCGCGGCGGGGGTGCGTGAGGCGGCATGCCGGCGTCAGCCCTCGGGGCGGAGCAGGCCGCGCTCGTACGCCTTGGCGAGCCGCTGGGGGACGAGGTGGGGAGCGCCGTCCACCGTGACCGTCACCAGCTGAGGCGTTGAGGCCTTCCACTGCGCGCGGCGGTGCCTGGTGTTGCTGCGCGACATCTTGCGTTTGGGTACGGCCATGGTGACCTCCGGGTGCGATCGGTGAACGAGGCAGACGATACATGAAAATGGATGTCATTACGATCTGCGTCGTTCGCATCGGAGTTCGCTTTGGTGGGGCATCAGGAGGGCGGCCAGGCAGGACGGGTGCTGTTGAGGCGGCGAGCACACGCGGAACCGTGCCCGGTCCTCGGGAGTGGCGCCGAACGGCTCACCTCCGGCCGAGCGGAGGTGAGCCGCGGCATGCGGGGCTCGAACGTTCTCGACACCAGACACCGGACACCAGGCACCCATGCACCACGTCCTTTCAGGCGCGGGTGTCCGGTGTCCGTTCCCTCTTCGGGAGCGTGAGGCCGCTCAGCGCTTCCGCCGGTGTCACCTTCCCGTGCACGCTCTCGACGAGCAGGGTCTCCATCGCCCGCAGCAGCCCCTCGATCACCGGGACAGGCAGGTAGTGCGTGTCGGCCATCAGGAACAGCTGGAGGCTGTCAGCGGAGTACGGCGTGTGGACGAAGTACTTGGCGTCCTGGCGGGCCCACGACCCGATGAAGTCGACCTCGCTGCGCTCACGCAGGGCCAGTAGGGCCTCCGGGTCGTCCCCCGTGTCCGGAAGCGTGTCCCAGCGGTCCTGCATCCGTACGTCGTTGAAGAACGCCGACAGGTCCAGCTTCCGGCCACGGGCCCGGCCGACCCGCTCGTGCACCTCGTCCATCGCCGCGGGGTCGTACTCCCCGTACCGGTAGGCGCTCATCGTCGTGAGGAAGCCGCCGCGCACCGCGTCCTCGAAGGTCCCCTCCCCGTGCGCCAGGACGAACAGGGCGTTCTCCGTCTGCGCACCCACCATGCTCTGCAGCCGGGGCTCGTTGCGGTTCCCCGCGATCAGGAGCAGCACCGCGCGGTCATGGCCCGTGTACGCGGCGAGCGTCACCGCCGCGGCCGTCAGCAGTACCGTGCTCGTGCTGACCCGGCAGCGGTCGGCCAGCCGCTGGGCGGCCACGGCACCTGCCACCGAGTCCAGCCGCAGCCGCACGAAGCGTTCGGGGTCGTCCTCGCTCGCCCCGTCCGGCGGCGGGGCGAAGTCGAAGTGGGAGGCGGGCGCGGTGCTGAGCGTCCGCTCCCAGTGCTCCAGTGCCGCGCGGCCCCGCCGGGCGCCCTCGCCCTCCTGCTGGTGGCGGGCCTGGTCGAGCGGCTGCCACTCGACCGGGCCGAGGCTCTCGCCGCGCAGCAGCCGGGCCAGCTCGTCCTCCAGGACCCGCACGCCCCAGAAGTCGGTGGCCTGGTGCGACACCACCATGACCAGCCACACCGGCTCCCCGGCGTGGGTCAGGAGCGCGTACCGCATCCCGAACTCCTCGCCGTTGCGGAAGGGGCTGGCGGCGAGGCGGTCCGCGAACGCCTGGGCGTCCGTCTCGTCCGGGGGGCCGGGGGCGTCCGGCGGGGAGGCGTGGACGGTCACCGTGGCCGAGCCGTCCCCGTACACCGTTTGCACAGGCCCGTCCGCCCCGTTCGCGAAGGTGCTGCGCAGGGCCTCGTGGCGGGCGATCAGCTGCCCGAGGGCGGTGATGACGCCGTCCGTGGCCGTGCCGTCGGGGAGGGCCACCACACGGGCGAGGTTGAAGTAATGGGCCTCCTCCTCCAGCCAGCTGATGGACTTCCAGATCGCCTGCTGTCCCCAGCTCATCGGAGCCGATCCGGACCGCAGACCGGAGAACGGGACGGAGAGTGTTGCGGCCCCGACGGTCCCGGTGTCGTGCGATGACATCTGCTACCTCACATCGTTTCGCGCAGAGCGCTCGGAGTTGGCGTCACGGAGAAGCGCCGGGCTGGGACGGCGCTGGCCACGGTCGCCACGGCGGCCCGGCGCTCGTCCGTCCAGTCCAGGACGTGCAGGCCGCCCGGGCGGCCTGCACGGCTGCCGCTGTCCGGAACGGTGTGCGGCACGTCGGCCGCGCTGCCGGCGCCGGGGTGACCGGCCTTGAGCAGGGCCTCCCTGCGCACCCACATCCGCAGCACTGCCCGGTCCGGGTCGGGCAGTGCGCCCACGGCCCGCAGTTGGGCCTCGCTCATCAGCCGTGCCAGCATCGGCGGCGGTCCGACCGTGCGGGCCGCGGGTTCCACGTCGACACCCACCGCCCCGGGCCCGGCGGCCGCCGCGACCAGCCCGTCCGCGTGACTGAGGCTGACGCCCACGTCCGGGTGACCGCGCAGGTACGGCCGACCGTGCCCGTAACGTTCACAGGCCGCGCAGAACTGGGCGGGGAGCAGCTCGTGCGGCTGCCGTCCGGTGAACCGTGCCGCGCAGAGGCGCAGCAACAGCCGTGCCGCCAGCACGTCGTCGCGCCGGCTCGGGACGCGGACCCGCGCCAGGCGCCGCCGTTCCCACGGGGCGAGCAGGCCCTCGTCCAGATCGGGGCGGTCCAGTACCTCGGCCGTGGTCGCCACGACGGCCAGCGCGGTGCGACCGTCCGGCGGCTCCCGATCCGGACCGGTCATCACTGCCGTACGCCGTCCGGCCGGACGCTCACCGGGAAGCCGTCTGGGGGGCGGCCGGGGCCGGGGCGGTGGACAGGAAGCGTTCCTTGATGCGGTTCAGGGTGCCGAAATCGTCGATGGTGACCTCTTGGAGGTCGATCTCCCGGCCGGAGATGCTCTCCAGGAGGTACACGAACTCCAGGAAGTCCAGGGAGTCGATGAGGCGGGCCTCGATCAGGTCCTCGTCCTCCCCGATCGGTCCGTCGAGGCCGGGGTTCTTCTCGTGGATCCACGCGACGATGCGTTCCATGGCGGGCTGCTCCTTCTCCGCGGCTGCGCGGTTGCTCGGTTCCTGAATCCGGGAGGGTGGCCGTGTGCTGGGCCGGTCTTCGACGGCCTTTCAGGGCCGGGCCTCGCGGAGCCTGTCCAGCGCCTCTTCGGCCGTTCCGTGCGCGAGGATCATGGCGTGGACCCAGCGCTCCACGCCGAAGGCGACGCAGGCGCTGTACGCGGGGCCGTGTTCACCGGCCCGGATGCCCAGGCGCTCGCCGAAGAAGTTGCGGTGCCGGTTGACCGAGGCGATGGCTGTGCCGTCGGGCGCGCTGAACTCGTGCTTGACCGGGTCCAGGGCCATCAGCTTCGCCCGCGAGCCGCCCTTGTCGTAGAAGGGGTCGTCGGCCGTGGCCCGGGTCAGGGTCAGCCCCAGGCGGGCGGCCAGTTCCTGGACGAACTCGGAGCCCCTGTCCAGGTGTTCGACGGCCCCGTCCTTCGTCCCCAGGTACAGCACCTCACGCATGTGGAAACCCCACAGCCGTCGCAGCCCGTCGTAGTGCGTCTCGTTGCGGAAGCAGCGCCCGGTCGCCGACAGCCGCAGCCCGGCCGCGCCGACGTCCTCGCCCTCCAGGGAGAGCAGCAGGCCGTAACAGGTCGCGGACGGCAGCAGGTGGCCGGTCGGCCGCAACGGCAGCTCGGCCGCGGGCGAACCGGCGGCCAGCCCGTCCAGGCCCTCCGGGGCGAACCGTGCGGCGGAGACGCCGAGATGGGGGAAGTTGCGGAAGTAGTCGAGCCTGGTCAGCCCCTCGACGGACAGCAGCGGCGGGCCGACGACCTCGGGGGCGGAGAGCTGTGCCGCCAGTCCGGTGAGCAGGCCGTCCAGGCCGTGCAGCAGTGCCGTACGCACCGGGTCCAGGGTGATCAGGCCCGCGCCGGGGCTCTTCAGGCCGAGCTTCGGCAGGGCGGTGGTGGGGGAGGTGCTCATCGGAACCGTTCCCTCTCGGGTGTGGACGGGCGGGCGCAGCGGCGGGGCGCGGGCACAGGCGGACCGGGCGGCCGGGGCAGGGCGTGGCGGCCCGACGGCGGGTGCGCGGGCGGGGCGGGCAGGCGGGCGGACAGCTCGAAGGGGCCGGGGAGCCTACGCGGCTCGGAAGACGGGTCCCGGGGCGCCTCTGGGGGCGGCGTGGTTGAGCTTCGGCGGTGAATCGGCTCGACAGTAACCATGGCTGCCGTTGCATGTCTAGACCAAGTTGAATCCTCATCGACCGACGGGATCGGGGCCACCTCCGGAACGAGATCCTCCTCATGTCCGCCTTCCAATACGGCACTTGACAGCGCAGGAGGTCTGGACCAATTGTGTGGGGCATCCCCCGGGGGCCGCCCCCGCCCGCTCGCGGCCTGCACCACCGGTTGCCCGATCGCCCGCCTGACTGATTGCGGGCATGACAGATCGCCTGCACGACTGCCTGCTCGACGGTCTGCACGACCGTTTGCCCGAGCGCTCGCTCGTCCGCCCGCCCGCCTGCTCCACCGCTCGCTCGTCCGCCTGCCCGACCGAGGAGAAGCGCTTGTCATCGTCGCCCCCTGCCTCGCGTGCCGTGCCCTTCGTACGCGCCCGCGTCGGCCGTTGGCTCGTCCTGCTGCGACTGCTGCCGCGCGTGGGCGGCGGGCTGCTGTCGGCCGCCGTCGTCCTCAACGTCCTCATCGGCCTCCTTCCGTTGGCCTTCATCGTCTGGATGAGCGTGCTGCTGGACCGGCTGCCGGACGCCCAGGCCGTGTCCGGCGGTACGACCGGGGTGTTCGCCGCCCTGTTCCTGGCCCTCGGCGCCTTCGTCCTCCAGCAGTTGCTGGCCCCCTTGCAGGCCGTGCTCGGCGAGGTGGCGACGCGCAAGGTGGACGGGCAGTGCGTGACCGGGCTGATGGACACCGCCCTGCGCCGCTCGCCGGTCTCGATGCTGGAACGCGAGGAGACCCTCGACCTGCTCAGCGACGCCAGGGGCGCCTTCGACCGGCTGCTGCCCACGCCGGGCGACGCGGTGGGCGGGGCGATCGCGCTGATCGCCCGCTACACCCAGCTCCTGGGGGCCGTCGTGCTCGTCGGGGTCACTCTCTCCCCGTGGGCGGGCATCCTGACCGGGGCCACCGCGCTGGTCCTGCGGTTCGGACAGCGCGGCTCGCTCGGCCGGTTCTCCGAGCTCTACCAGGACATGGCCGGACAGCGGCGCCGTATCGCGTACATGCTCCGGACCGCCGGGGGCACCGATGCCGCCAAGGAGATCCGCGTCCTGGGTCTTGCCGACTGGTTCCGGACCCGCCATCACCAGGACATGCGGGACTACCTCGACCCGCTGTGGGCGGGGCGCCGCCGCATCCTGATGGGGCCGTTCGTCGTGCTGGCCCTGGTCGGTCTGGCGGGCGGCACAGGCGTCCTGCTGCTGCTCGCCGGGCCCGCCGCCCGCGGTGAGCTGTCGCTGCTGACCATGGCGGTCGCGCTCCAGGCCGTGCTCATCCCCATGCGGTTCGGGGTCTACTTCCCCGAGTGCGATGTGCAGACCCTGTACGGCATGCAGTCGTACGACTCCCTCACCGCCTTCACGCGCCGAGCCGCCGAGGAGACGGCGATTCCCCGGGCCGCCTCCGGCCCACCGGCTGCCTCCGTCCCCCCGGCCGCCGCCGGCGCCACGGCTCCGGCCGGAGGCCCGCCGACCCGGGGCATCCGGTTCGAGGACGTCGTCTTCCGCTACACCCCCGACGGACCCGCCGTGCTCGACCATCTCGACCTGGAGATCGAGGCGGGCCGTTCGACCGCCGTCGTCGGCCTCAACGGCGCGGGCAAGACCACCCTGGTCAAGCTGCTCACCCGCCTCCACGAACCGTCGTCCGGACGCATCACGGCCGACGGCACGGACGTGAGGAACCTGTCCGACAGCGAATGGCAGCGCCGACTGGCCGTCATCTTCCAGAAGTTCAACCAGTACGAGCTGTCCCTGCGCGACAACGTCGTGCTCGGCGCCCCCGGCGGCGCCACCCCCGACCCCCGCGCATTCGACGCCGCCGTGGCCCGCGCGGGCCTGGACGACATCCTGGCCCGGCTGCCGGAGGGCCCGGACACCGTGCTCTCCCGCCAGTACGAAGGCGGCGTCGACCTCTCCGGCGGACAGTGGCAACGCGTCGCGCTCGCCCGCGCGTTCTACGCCGCCGAGCGCGGGTCGCACCTGCTCGTCCTGGACGAGCCGACGGCCCAGCTGGACGTCCGCGCCGAGGTGGAGTTCTTCGACCGCTTCCTCACCATGACCAAGGGGCTGACCAGCGTGGTCATCTCGCACCGCTTCTCGACCGTACGCCGGGCCGACCGCATCGTCGTCCTGGAGCACGGCAAGGTCGCCGAACAGGGCACCCACGAGGAGCTGACCGCCCTCGGCGGCCGGTACGCCGAACTGTTCCGCCTCCAGGCGCAGCGCTTCGCCGGTCCCGTCCCGGAGGAGGCCCGGTGACCACCCTCTTCACGGCCGTACGCACCCTGCTCGTCCTGGCCCACCGGCTGGACCGCAGGCGCCTCCACACCGCGGCCCTCCTGCTCCTCGTCGGCCTCCTGGCCACCCCCGCGATGGCCCTGCTGCTGCGGGAGTTCACCGACAGCGCCCTCGACGGAGCCGTGGCCACCACCGCCTGGCTCGCCGTCGGCGTCGCCGTCGCCCTGGTCCTCGAACTGTCCATGGGGCACTTCGCGCACCTCTTCTACTTCGAGCTGGGCGAACAGCAGGAGACCGCGCTGCACCAGCAGGTGCTGGCCGTCTCCAACGGCACCCGCGGCCTGGAACACCTGGACAGCGCGGAGTTCGCCGACACGCTGACGCTGGTCCGCGAGGACGTGTCCCGTACCAGGGCCTCGCTGGAGGCCGTACTCCAGATCTGCGGCCTCGCCCTCCAGGCCGTCATCACCACCGTCATCCTCGCCACCGTCAACCCGTGGCTCGCGCTGCTGCCCCTCGCGGCGGTGCCGCCGGTCCTGGTCGCCGACCGCGCCCAGGCCGTCCTCGACAGGGCCAAGGAGCGCTCCGCGGAGTCCACCCGGCTCAGCCGCCACCTGCTGGCGCTCGCGACGTCCGGGCACTCCGTGCCCGAGGCCCGCCTCGCCGGTGCGGAGGGGGAACTGATGCGGCTCCAGGCGGCGGCCTGGCAGCGGTCCACCGATCTGCTGCGGCGTGCCGCCCTGCGCGCGGCCGCCCTGCGGGCAGGCGGGCAGCTGCTGTTCGCGCTCGCCTACGGAGGCGGACTGTGGCTGGTGATCCGCCAGGCGCTGGACGGAGCCGCCGGGGCCGGCGACATCATTCTCGTCATCGCGCTCGCGGTGCAGGTCAGCGTCCAGGTGGCGAGCGGGCTCGGCCTGCTCGCGATGCTCCAGGGCGCCGGCCGTACCTTCGAACGCCTCGACCGGCTCCGCGCCATGGCGGCCGAGGAACCAGGCCCGGCCTCGCGTCCCGCCCCGGCCCGGCTGGAGCAGGGCATCCGCCTGGAGAGCGTGTCCTTCCGCTACCCCGGCAGCGACCGTGACGTGCTCGCCGACGTCAGCCTCACCCTCCCCGCCGGAGCGACCGTCGCCCTCGTCGGGGAGAACGGCGCGGGCAAGTCCACCCTGGTCAAGCTGTTGTGCGGGATGTACCGCCCCACCTCCGGCCGCATCCTGGTGGACGGCACCGACCTGAACGACCTCGACCCCGCACAATGGTCCGCCCGGATCGCCCCCCTCTTCCAGGACTTCGCCCGGCTCGAACTGCCGCTGCGCGAGAACGTGGGGGTCGGACGGCTGCCCGCCCTGCACGACGACCCCGCCCTGCGCGAGGCGATCGCCGAGGCCCGCGCCGAGCGGGTGCTCGACCGGGTGCCGGACGGCCTGGACGGACTGCTCGGCAAGGGGTACGGCGACGGCGCCGAACTGTCCGGCGGTCAGTGGCAGCTGCTCGGCCTCGCCCGCTGCCTCCTCCGGGAGGACCCGCTGCTGATGCTGCTCGACGAACCGGCCTCCGCCCTGGACGCGGCCGCCGAGCACGAGCTGTTCCAGCGGTTCACCGACGCGGCCGACCGGGCCCGCTCCGACTCCGGCTCGCTGACCCTCTTCATCTCCCACCGGTTCTCCACGGTCCGGTCCGCCGATCTGATCGTCGTGCTGGAGAACGGCACGGTCCACGAACACGGCAGCCACGACCAGCTCCTCGCCCGGCGGGGCCTCTACGCGGAGCTCTTCGAGCTCCAGGCCCGCGCCTACCGCTGACCGACACCCCACCCCCTCCCGGGAAGGACCCCATGCCGACGCCGCGCCCCGCCCGCATCCGACGCCGTCCCCACCTGCACCGCGCCGCCTCGAACACCCCGTACTTCAGCGCGGACGGGGAGTCGTACCTCGCGCAGACCTCCCTGCGCGAACTCGACAAGTCGCGCCCGCTGCGGGTGCTCAGCGAGGAGGACTTCGCGCACTGGCAGACCTACGGCTACGTCGTCGTACGCGAGGCGATCCCCGCGGCCGCCGCGCGCAGGCTCCTCGACTTCACCTGGGACTTCCAGGGCCTCGACCCGAACCGGCCCGACAGCTGGCACGAGGACCGGCCGTTCCGCTCGGACCTGGACCGCCAGCTCCACATCTACGGCTTCGTGGAGGCGTACCACCACCAGCTCCTCTGGGACAGCCGCATGACGCGGCGGGTGTACGACGCGTTCGTCGACGTCTGGGACTGTGAGGAGCTGTGGGTGACCCTGGACCGGCTCAACCTCAACCCGCCCAACATCAAGAACCGCGACCGGGCCCTGATCGAGCCCACGGACCGGGGCTTCGACATCGAGCTGCACTGGGACATCGACACCACGCTCGACGTTCCCCCGCAGCGCGTCCAGGGGATCATCGCGCTCAACGACACACGGCCCGAGCTGGGCGGTTTCCAGTGCTCGCCCGAGCTGTTCCGCCGGTTCGACCGGTGGAAGGCCGTGCAGCCGGAGGACCGGGACCCGATCAGACCCGCCGTCGACCGGGACGAGTTCCCCGTCGTACGGCCGGATCTCCGCCCGGGCGACCTGCTGATCTGGAACGGCCTCCTCGCCCACGGCGTGGCGCGCAACACCTCGCGGGACGGGGCGCGGGCGGTCCAGTACCTCGCCATGATGCCCGCGCTGGAGGAACACGAGACGCTGCGCTCCTCCCGGGTCGAGTCCTGGCGGCACCTCAGGACCCCGCGCTGGAACAGGACACTGGCCGGGGACGCGATCCGGCACGAGTCCCTCCGGTACGAGACGGCCACCCTGGACGGCCTCGGCCGCCGCCTCCTCGGCCTCACCTCGTGGCACGACAAGGACGAGACGGAAGACGCGGACGGGCCGGCGGCCCGGGCCGGGGACACGAGCGGAAAGCCGGCATGCGACGTATCTGCCTAGCCCTCCCCACCAACCGGGCCTGCACCGAAGCCATCGCGGCGCTCGGCGCGGAAGCGGAGTACGCGGCCCGCCGCTTCGGCGCCGAGGTCCGGCTGCTGATCCTCGACACCTCCGAACCGGCCGCGCTCGCCGGGAACCGCGCGGCTGCCGACGCGCTGCGCCCGGCCCCCGGAGTCGTCGTCCACCACCTCGACGAGGAGCGGCAGCGGACGTTCCTGCGTACGGCCCTGGAACGGTCCGGCACCGAAGAGGCCGACCGGGTGCTCGGCCTGATGCTGCCCGACGGCGTGTCCTACGGCGCCTGCACCAACCGGGCGTTCCTCGTCGCGAGCGCCCTGGGCTGTACGTCCGTCCACCGGAGGGACTCCGACGGCCGCTACCAGAGTCACGAGGGAGAGCCCGTATTCCCCGTCCACCACGAGCTGACGTCCCTCGGGCGACGGGCCGCCGACGTGGCCGCCGCCGGTCATCCCACCAGGACCCGGCTCGACCCGGCCTGCGCGGACCGGCCGGTGGCGCTGGTCGGCGGCTCCTTCATCGGCGAGATGTCGGTGGACCTGGAGGAGATGAGCCGGGCCGACCCGGCCGTCTACCACGACGTCGTCGGTCTCTCGATCCCCGCCGAGTGCCCGGAGATCTGGCGGCGGAAGCTGGTGGACGAGTCCTTCCGGGGCGCCGGCACCACACCCTTCACCCGCGACCACACCACCCTCACCGCCGTCAGCCCGGCACGGGTGGACATGTGCAACATCAGCTTCATCGACGACGTCTACGAACGCGTCCCCCTGCCACCCGCCACCGACACCATCGGCAGCGACTACTTCCTCACCCACCTGGTGCACGACGCGAAGCTCCCCGGCGTCCTGCACAACCGCCACATCGTCAACTACTACACCGGCGAGCGCCGCACCGACCGGGGCTTCCTCGCCTACCAGCTCCGCTTCGTGCGGTTCCTGCTGTCGATGCACTACTTCAACGCCGTCTACGCCCGTATGACCGCCGCGGGCGAGAGCCTCCTCGACGGCGACGGGCACGTGCGCGCCTCCCTCGTCGCCGGGTACGTCAGGGAAAGCACCCTGCTCGACCTTACGGAGAACGGGGAACGGCTCGACGTGCTCGACCGGGCCTACCGCACCCTGGGCCACCGCTACACCGACGTCGCCGACGCCATGGCCGCCCGCCGCCAAGAGCTGCTGGACAAGGCGGCGGACGACATGGCCGACTTCGCCCTCCTCATCGACGCCTGGCAGCCGCTGATGCGGGCGGCCCGCTCCGGGGAAGCGGCGAGGGCGCTGAACGGCGCCTGAGCGACCGGGCCCTCAGGCGAGGAGCCTCGCCTTGGCCCGGTCGTACTCCTCGGGGGTGAGCGCGCCCTTGTCCTTGAGCTCCGCGAGCTTCGCCAGATCGGTCACATGGCCGTTCCCGCCGGACCCGCCCTGCGTTCCCGCGGCTTCCTGTACGTACTTCCGGAAAGCCGCCTCCGAGTCCTTGGCCAGCTGGGCGTCACGCTCGTGCATGCTGCGCCCGCGGACGATGAGGTAGATCAGCACGCCCAGGTAGGGCAGCAGGATCACGAGGACCAGCCAGCCCGCCTTGGCCCAGCCGTTCAGCGAGTGGTCCCGGAAGAGGTCGGTGATCACCTTGAACAGCAGGAAGAACCACATGACCCAGAGGAACAGGTACAGCATGGTCAGGAAGACGTTCAGGAGCGGGTAATCGTCCATGGGGGCCTACTCCGATCGCGCGGATGGTCCCTCATTCATACATCCGGTCCGATTCACCCGCATCTGTACGCATCCGTTACCGCGCGGTCTCCTCGGCCGGGACGATCCGCAGCACATGCGCGGGCGGGTGGGTGACGCCCAGCTCCGGCCGCCAGGCCGCCAGGATCTGCGCCGACGGATCGAACAGCGGCGTCGGCAGCTCCTCGGGCACGGTCCACCGCCAGGCGCTGATCAGATGCGGCTCGGTCACCTCCGGAACACCCGACGCGAGGCGTACGAGTGCCGCCATGCTGATGCGGTTGATCCCGCCGATCACGTCATGGACCATCGCGAAGACGTCCACGGACGCCTCGTCGACCACGAGACCGGTCTCCTCGCGCAGCTCCCGGGCGGCCGCCGCCGCGACCGACTCGTGCGTCGCGTCGACCTTGCCGCCGGGCAGCTCCCACGAACCGCTGTGGTGTCGCCCCAGCAGCACGCGCCCCTGCCCGTCCTCGACGATCACCCCGACCCCGAGCGCCGCCTGCGCCGTGGGCGGACGGGTGTTGCGGGAGGGTGCGGTGAGGGGATCGGCTGTCATGGTGCTGGGTCTCCGCTCTCCGGTGCCGGTACGCCCACACCGTAGCGAAGCGACCGGGCCGGCCGGACCGGAGGTCAGGTCACCAGGCGCAGCGACGTCCCCGCGATGCCGAGCCGTACGCTCTGGCCCCAGGTCAGCTCCAGGGCGTCGGACTCCATCCCGTCGCCGAAGACCGTGATCCGGTCCGACTCCACGGTCAGCCGCAGCCCCTGCCCCCTCCCCAGCTCGCCCGCCACCTTCGACGTCCCGGTCGCGGGGGAGGGCCAGGCCTCGCGGACGAACCAGAGAAGCCGCGGGTCGCCCGGCGCGGGCAGGGTGAGGGTGCTGCCGCGCTCCAGCCACAGCGAGCGGAGCCAGCCCGTGGCGCCGGTGCCCGTGCCGACGAGCACCCCGGAGGAGGCCTGGGCCTCGCCCGGGGCCGCCCCGCCGTCCGGGCCCAGGCGGTAGCGGGCCGTCTGGTGACCGGGCGGACCCACGTAGATCTCGTTGAGCGCGACCAGGCGCTGGGTGTCGTCGGCGACCGCCTCGACCATGGTCAGCTCCTCCGCCCGGCCCCCGGCGGCGGTCGCGGCGCGCAGCAGGGCGGCCGCGTCGGCGCAGCGGTGGCGGACCAGGACGCCGGGGTTGCGCCCCGGATCGGTGTCGATGCCCACCACCGGCTGACCGCAGAGGTACTTCGCTGTGTTGGCGACCAGGCCGTCCTGGCCGACCACGACCACCACGTCCTCCGGCGCGAACAGGAAGCGGTCCAGGTCCGCACGCTCGACCCGGGTGGAGCGCCAGGTGAGCGGCACGGCCGCCGCCACGTCCCGCAGTGCCTGCCGCGTACGTTCGTGGCGGCGGACCACCTCGTCGATCGCCCGGCCCCGGCTCGTGAGGAAGAACGCGGCCTGCCCGTGCGTCCCGTGCCGGGCGAGCAGTTCCTCGTACTCGGTGCGCCGGTGCACCAGCACCGCCCGGGGAGCCAGGCTCACGCGCCCGGCCCGCCGTCCGGGCGACCGAGCTTGGTGAGCAGACCGGTGAGCACGTCCGGGGAGAGCGTGAGGCTTTCGATCCGCGGCAGGTTCTCCGCGAGCCGGGTCGCCGCCAGGGCGTGCAGCGTGGCCGGGTCGACCTCGCCGTGCACCCGCAGCCAGCGGGCCTGGGCCTCGGCGCGGGCCGCGCCCGTCTCGCGCGCCGCCTCGGCCTCCGCCCGGGCCAGGCGCACGGTGCGGGCCGCCTCGG
>NZ_NWVL01000068.1 GCF_002382885.1 Streptomyces sp. WZ.A104 | reverse complement strand
CGCGAGATTGTGACCGACGGCGAGCACCGCCCACACAGCTCCGAACGTCGCGAGAGTCGCGACCTGCTCAACGCTCGTCATCGGGCACCGCCAGCAGCAGCGTTAGTGCAGAGAAGGTCGACGTGCGCCGCCCCGCCGTGCTTGGCCCAGGAGGCTTGGCCGGTGTGGTTCATCCACCACGCCACCGGCCACCGGCGGTCGATCACGGCGTGGGTGGTACCGATCCACAGCAGCGCGGCCACAGCGACGGGCAGTGACAGCGCGACGTCGTCGAGGGCCAGGGCCCCGACGGCCAGGGCGGCGGCGCAGGTGGCCACGTGGGTGGCGGCGTGACGCAGGTTGGCGGCCCACCCGGCGGCGCACCTGTCGGCCTTGTGGGCGGCCTGGTGGTCGGTCTGGAGCGGGTAGTCCGCCAGCAGGTGACCGAGGTAGAGCAGCACGAACAGGGAAGCGAACACGACGGCAGTTCCCTTCGGGTCAGGTGGCCGGGGCGGGCGCGCAGTCGGTGCAGGCCGGGTTGGTGCACAGCTCGATCCGGCCGAGCCCGAGCAGGCTGGTCAGGACGTTCGCGGCACGGCCCCCGGGCTCTCCGGCGATACGGAGACCGGCGGCGTGGAGGGTGCGAGTGAGGCGTTCACGGAAGGACACAGCGGTTCCCTTCGAGGTGCGAGGGGGCGGGGGCGTTGTGGCAGGGGACGCACATGCCGAGCGAGCGCGGGATGCAATACCCCACATCGGTGCGGCAGTTGGGGCAGGTGCGGCGCGCGGTCATCGCGGCGGCGAGCGCTGCGGTACGGCCCGGGGTCATGGGCCGGACGGGCCGGGCGCGGTCGATGCGGTAGAGGTAGGCGACCAGCGGAGCCCGCCCCCGACGCCGGGGGCGATGAACCTCCGCGACCACGTCCTGACCACCCGGCCGCAACCCCAGCGCACGGAGCTGACGCCGGGTGGCCAACCCGTCCGGGGCGAGCCGCCACCGGTACACGGCGGCCATCAGGCCGCCGCCTCACCCGCACCGGCCACCGACTGCTCGCGCTCGGCACGCAGCGTGTCCCGCAGGACTCGGGCCTTGGCCGGGGACGTGCGGACCGCCCGGCGGATGCCCTCGGCGGTCAGCTCCCGATCCGACCAGTCGGCCGTAGCCTTTCGAGCTTCGGTCAGGAGCTGGTCGGCGGTGCGGACCGGTCGGCTCGATCGGGCCACCTCGGGAACGCGTCCGGTCGCCCGGCGCGGGCGGGTCGACTCGGCGGCCACCGCGCCGACCGGGACCCGATCGGTCGACTTCACCAACGAGACCACCGGGGCGGCTTCCAGCTCCGCAGGAACCGGGGCCGGGATGATCGGCGCGGGGGCCGATTCCCCCAGGTCAGCTGTAGACCGATTTGCGTATGTCTCGGACGATTCATCCTGATTCGGGGTGTTGGCCGGTGTCTCGATCGGCCGGTGGTGCAGGACCTTGGCGACCAGGTCGGAGCCGAAGTAGATCGACCCGACCGGCAGTGACGTGGCCAGCAGGACCAGGGCCCAGTTGGCGGGGTCCCACTCGGCCAGTCGACCCCAGTCGACCACCTTGTCGTGGAGCTGCGGGACGAGCCCGTGGACGTAGTTGAGGACGAGTGAGGCCAGGGTGTAGGCGGCCAGCACCCGCAGCGCGAACCGTCGGGCATCACCGGTCAGGACCAGGGCCGCGACCAGCGCCAGGGCCATCAGCCCGTCCACGACGAAGGGGTAGAGCAACGCGGCCGTGGCGTCCGCACCGGTCGCCGTGGCGACGTCCCGCAACGCGTTCCACGAGACCCGGAACGCCATACCGACCACGCCGACCAGAGCGGCGACCAGCAGGCCCTTGCCGAAGCGGTTCATGACGCACCGCCGTTCCCGTACAGGAAGCGGAACAGGGCCATCTTCAATTCCACCCAGTCCAGGCCGGAGGCGGGCCGGGGGTAGCCGTGCTGGGTGAGCACGTCGGCCACGTCCAGGGTCAGACCCACGGTGAACCGGGCGTCATCCTCAGGCCGGGGCGTGATCGGGTAGGCGCGCCCGGCGGCGGCCGGACTGCTCTCCCGTGTCATCGGCTCACTCATGCCGCACCGTCCGAGGTGTTCACGGCGGCGGCCTGGTTGGTCAGGTCCCGGCGGGCGGCCAGCACCCGACGCCGGGCCCGACGGATACGCCGCTCATCCAGCTCGGACGGCATGCGGTCGATGGTCATGATCAGCGCATCCAGCAAGGCGACGTCCGCCAGGATCAGCGGCATCTCCCGGTCAATCGCGTCCAGCTCGGCGTCCGACGGTTCACCGTCGAACGGGGTGGCCGTAACAACGGCCTGAAGTGCTGCGATGCTCTTCATGGGTCTGTTCCTCTCAGGCAGGAACGGCTCAACACGAACCCCCGGAGTTACAGCTCCGGGGGTTCTCGCCGTTGGAACCAGCAATCCGGCTCCCCTCAGCCCCGCCCGTACGACCCCAGGGGGCCGGACGGGCAGAGGAGGCAACCGGCCGCAGCGTGAGCTGCGGAAGGTGACACGCCATCTCTCTGCCTGGCGCTCAGCAGGGCAGCTCGCTGCGGGTGGCACCGTGGTGTTCTCCAGGGCCGCAGGATCGTGCGTACTGCGCCGACGCGCCGCACCACTGCCGACGGCTCACCCGGCCGTCACGGGAGCGAGGGCTCTCACCTCGCTTCAGTTCACTGTTCAGTTCTCAAGGAACAGGGCTTCCTTTGGGCTCACTCCCGCTTCCGGGACCCTCCGGGCGCTCTGGTCGCGCACGTCGAAGCACCCCCAAGAGGGCCCTCCTTCGCCTCTGCCTGACGGCTGATGCGATACCTGTATTACAGGTCCTGCATTGGGGTTCTGTCAAGCGTGGCCGTGGTGGCTTCTTGTTTCGCGCCTTGACTTCCTGGCGCACCATCAGCATCAGGCCAGGCCGGGGGCGTTGTTCACCCCGTCCGTGGACAGCTGAAGGGCATCTGGCTACCTTCGAGAGGTCCCAAGACGTCCCACGGGGGTTGAGATGTCCAACGAACGCTTGCGCTCCGCCCTGCTCGCTCAGGGTGTGACCATCCAGGAACTGGCCGACTCGATCGAGGTCAACCCGAAGACGGTCGAACGCTGGATCACGCAGGGCAAAGTCCCCTACAGACGGCATCAGTACGCCACGGCCGTGAAGCTCAACGTCGATGTGACGACGCTGTGGGACGACTCGCGCGCTGTCGCTACGTCAACCGACTTGAGCAAGGCTGAGATCGTCACCATCTACCCGCACCGCCACATGGTGCCGAACACCTTGTGGCGTGAGATCTACGAACGAGCCGAGTCCCGGGTTGATGTCCTCGTCTACTCTGGGCTCTGGCTTTCGGAAGACCCGCTGTTTCATGACCTCTTGAAGAAGAAGGCGGAAGAAGCCACGCAGGTGCGGATCCTGCTGGGGGACCCGGACTGTGCGGCTGTGCGGCAGCGCGGTATAGACGAAGGCCACCGCATTATGGACGGCAAGATTCGCAACGCTCTGGTGAACTACCGACCGCTCTTCGCTAGCCACCCGGACATCGGCTTCCGCCTGCATGACGGGACGCTCTACAACTCGCTCTTCCGATCCGATGACGAGATGTTGGTGAACGCCCACGTCTACGGGATCGGGGCCTACATGGCGCCCGTCCTGCACCTGCGGCGGTTGCCAGGCGGCGGACTATTCGACACCTACGCGAATAGCATCGAACAGACCTGGGGCAGTGCCCGCCCGGTCTCGGACCACGACATCACGGGAGCTTGAACATGGGACGCATCGACTACCTTCACGATCCCGATGCCCCACCGGCCAACTCTGTCGTGCCGTCCGTCGTGGCCTTCGTCCAGAACGACTCAGGCGAGGTACTGCTGATCCAGCGGTCGGATAACGGCCGTTGGGCACTGCCCGGCGGTGGGCACGACGTGGGTGAGTCCATCAGCGACACCGTGGTGCGCGAGGTGTGGGAAGAGACCGGCATCAAAGCTGAAGTCGTCGACATGTCTGGGATCTACACAGACCCCGGGCACGTGATGCTGTACGACGACGGCGAGGCACGTCAGCAGTTCAGCATCTGCTTTCGCGCCCGCCCGGTCGGTGGAGACGTCCGGACGAGTGATGAGACGACGCAGGTCCGATGGGTCAGCCCATCGGACCTGCGGGAGTTCGACATCCACCCCACCATGCGGCTCCGGATCGAGCACGCTCTGGACCGGGAGCGGACAGCGCCCTACGTCGGCTGACGCTTGACGGTGGCAAGTCGCTCAAGGACGCGCACCGCGCAGCCGAGGATCTCCGGTTCGGCTCGGCGGATGAACATCCCGATCAAGCTCTCCGGACCGTAGCGACCAGCGATCTCATTGATCCGGTCCACGGGATTCGTCGGGGTGCCGTCCGGCGTGGTGTTCATGTCGCAGAAGCAGAGAGCATCGCTCAGGTGGGGATCCTCTCGGGGGAACTCCTCCTCCAGTTCATCCCGGAGCCCTCGGGCTTCCGCCTCCATCCACGCGCAGGAGTGATGAGCCACTAGGCGCACCACCCTCTCGTCAGCGCGAGCGACATCCCGCAGATACCGCGCCCCGTCCAGCGGGTGAAAGCCCGTCTTGGCAAGATCGGGCGCATAGCCGATGTCGTGAAGCACTGCTGCCGCTTCCAGCAGATCGGCGTCCGAGCCGAGGATCGGGCCAAGCACACGGGCTCTTTCTGCCACGCCCTGCGAGTGCGCCCACCGACGCGGCAGGGGCTCTGAGAGCAGCGATTCGGCAAGGGGGTATGCCCAATCGGTCAACACCTTGGTGCTCACGGGCTGGCACTCTCCTCTCGCTTCGGCAGGGACAGTACGGTGCGAGGCTTGCCCTGCTTGCTTTCCGACAGAAGCCCGGCGGCTTCCAGTTTGTGAAGCGCCTTGGCCAGGGTGGGCCGGGAGACGCCGAACCGCGCGCACAGCTTGGTCGAGCTCGGGAAGGTCGCCCCCACGGGGAGCTGGTCATTCGTGATCACGTCGGTGAGTCGTTCGGCCAACGGTCGGCGGTCGACGGCTTCACCGCGTCGCACTACTCGCAAGCGACTGCCAGCAACGCGTTCTGCGGCGCCCTGCTCCTGGAGGACATCGAAGACCCGGAGAGCTACGCCTCGGGAGACGCCGAACTCGCCCATCAGGTCCGCAGCCGTTGGTAGCTCGGTCATCGCCGGGTCGGCATCGATCCGAGCCCTGACGACTTCAGCGATCTTCAGGAAGGTCCCGCGAGGGCTGGCCTGCTGCGACACGAGTCTCCCCTCTCTCCGTCGTAGTCGGTCCAAGCTTGCCATGTTCCTCCATCTCGTCGGCTCTGCTGAGAGTGGTGCCCGGACTTGCCGGTGGGGCGCGAGTCGCGGCGCGGCGGGCCATGTGTGGGCCACGGCAGTGCTCGCGCGTAGGAGAACGCAGACGCTCTTGAACACCGCTCCTCGAAGCTGTCCGCTGTACCCCTCTGACCTGCCGCATCAACGCCGCTGAACGGCTGCGTGCGGCGATACGCGCAGTTGGAGAGCGTGGGGGCGTACGCAGCACGAAGCGATCTTCGGGTGTCCCGTGCAGAACCGATCGTCCTGCTTTGCGGAGCGGCCGAAG
Organism: Streptomyces sp. WZ.A104; assembly: GCF_002382885.1. Classification (GTDB taxonomy): domain Bacteria; phylum Actinomycetota; class Actinomycetes; order Streptomycetales; family Streptomycetaceae; genus Streptomyces. The sequence goes on along the minus strand of NZ_NWVL01000068.1, from coordinate 36,312 downwards.
GGCCGGTCCCGGGCCACGGGCCTCGTGCCTGACCTGCGTAGTCCGCCCATTACTGGGCCGTCTGTGGGCCGTCAGGGGGTGGCCAAGGACGCCCGACGACCACCTTCAATGACCGTGACAGACGGTCGCGCCGGTCCTCGCGCCCGAGGTCAGAGGCCTGTGCGCATACGGGTTTCCCCCGGCGGGTGGACGTCAGGCAAGATGGGGTGTATCTGCCCACACCTCTATTGCTGCCGGACGGTTTCTCTTGGCTGAGTACATCTACACCATGCGCAAGACGCGCAAGGCGCACGGCGACAAGGTGATCCTTGACGACGTCACCTTGAACTTCCTGCCCGGTGCCAAGATCGGTGTCGTGGGACCCAACGGCGCCGGTAAGTCCACGGTGCTGAAGATCATGGCGGGCCTGGAGCAGCCGTCCAACGGTGACGCGTTCCTGTCGCCGGGGTTCAGCGTCGGCATCCTCATGCAGGAGCCGAAGCTGGACGAGGAGAAGACGGTCCTGGAGAACGTGCAGGACGGCGCCGCCGAGATCATGGGCAAGCTCAAGCGCTTCAACGAGGTCGCCGAGCTCATGGCGACCGACTACTCCGACGCGCTGATGGAGGAGATGGGCAAGCTCCAGGAGGACCTGGACCACGCGAACGCGTGGGACCTGGACGCCCAGCTGGAGCAGGCCATGGACGCCCTGGGCTGCCCGCCCGGCGACTGGCCGGTCACCAACCTCTCCGGTGGCGAGAAGCGCCGGGTGGCGCTCTGCAAGCTCCTCATCGAGGCCCCGGACCTGCTCCTCCTCGACGAGCCCACCAACCACCTCGACGCCGAGTCGGTGAACTGGCTGGAGCAGCACCTCTCGAAGTACTCGGGTGCCGTCGTCGCCGTCACCCACGACCGGTACTTCCTCAACAACGTCGCCGAGTGGATCCTCGAACTCGACCGCGGCCGCGCGATCCCCTACGAGGGCAACTACTCCACCTACCTCGACAAGAAGGCCACCCGCCTCAAGGTCGAGGGCCGCAAGGACGAGAAGCGGCAGAAGCGCCTCAAGGAGGAGCTGGAGTGGGTGCGGTCGAACGCCAAGGGGCGTCAGACCAAGTCCAAGGCCCGTCTCGCCCGGTACGAGGAGATGGCGGCCGAGGCGGAGAAGATGCGGAAGCTGGACTTCGAGGAGATCCAGATTCCGCCGGGCCCCCGGCTCGGCTCCATCGTCGTCGAGGTCGAGAACCTCTCGAAGGCCTTCGGCGACAAGGTCCTCATCGACGACCTGTCGTTCACGCTGCCCCGTAACGGCATCGTCGGCGTCATCGGTCCGAACGGCGCGGGCAAGACCACGCTGTTCAAGATGATCCAGGGCCTGGAGACCCCGGACACCGGCTCCATCAAGATCGGTGACACGGTCAAGATCTCCTACGTCGACCAGTCCCGCGCCAACATCGACCCGAAGAAGACCCTCTGGGCCGTCGTCTCGGACGAGCTGGACTACATCAACGTCGGCCAGGTCGAGATGCCGTCCCGCGCCTACGTCTCCGCGTTCGGCTTCAAGGGCCCGGACCAGCAGAAGCCGGCCGGTGTCCTCTCCGGTGGTGAGCGCAACCGCCTCAACCTGGCCCTCACGCTCAAGGAGGGCGGCAACCTGCTGCTCCTCGACGAGCCCACCAACGACCTGGACGTCGAGACGCTCTCCTCGCTGGAGAACGCCCTCCTGGAGTTCCCGGGCGCGGCGGTGGTCATCTCCCACGACCGCTGGTTCCTGGACCGCGTCGCCACGCACATCCTCGCCTACGAGGGTGACTCCAAGTGGTACTGGTTCGAGGGCAACTTCGAGTCGTACGAGAAGAACAAGGTCGAGCGCCTCGGTCCGGACGCGGCCCGTCCGCACCGTGCCACGTACAAGAAGCTCACGCGAGGCTGATCGTCTTGGCTCGTCACCTCTACAGCTGCCCTCTGCGCTGGTCGGACATGGATGCCTTCGGCCACGTCAACAACGTGGTCTTCCTCCGCTATCTGGAGGAGGCGCGCATCGACTTCATGTTCCGGCTGGCGCCGGGGGACGGCTCGCCGTCGTTCTCGGGCGGGTCCGTCGTGGCCCGGCACGAGATCGACTACGTACGGCCGCTGGTCCACCGGCACGAGCCGGTGACCGTCGAGTCGTGGGTCACGAAGATAGGCGCCGCGTCCCTGACGATCGCCTATGAGATCAAGGACCCCGAGCAGGTGTACGTACGGGCCTCGACCGTCGTCGTCCCCTACGACCTGGCGGCGGAGCGGCCCCGGCGGATCTCCGCCGAGGAGAAGCTCTTCCTCCAGAAGTACCTGGCAGAGGAGCCCGCCGCGGCATGACCGTGCCCGTGCAGTCGCTGCTGTTCGCCGACCCGAGGGAGGCGGCGGATCTCGCCGCCTTCCTCGGCCGGCTGCTCCACTACGACCGGGCCGCCGCGGTCCGGTTGCAGGCGGGCGGCGGCGACGCGCTGGCCGTGTTCGGCCGCCCGCCCTCCTTCGAGGTCCTCGCCATCCGTGCGGCCCGTCTGGCCCGCCCCGAGACGCTCGACATCACGGTGTCGGCTGGGGAACTGCTGGAGTCCCTCGACGTCTCCGGTGAGGGCCCCGGCGAGCAGGCCGGGGCGCTGCCCGCACCCGTCACCGGGCCGCCGTGGACCGGTGTCCTGCCGCCCCGGGGGCCCTGGCGGGAGCAGGCCGGGCTGCCCGGTCCGGACGCCCTGCGCACCGCCCTCGACGCGGCTGTCGCCGAATTCCGTACGCGGGACGAAGCGCTGCCCGAGGAGTCGCGCACCCGCGCCGAGCGCGACCGGATCGGCCGTGAGATCTGGTCCCGGCCGGTCGGTACGACGGACCTGCCCCTGCGCGCCGTGCACGCCGCCCAGTCCCTCGGCTTCCTCCGAGCCGACCCGGACTTCCCGGTCTCGCTGTTCGCCTCGGGCGGCTGGCTGCGGCTGCGGACCCCGTTCGGCTCGATCGCCCTGCGCCGCGACCGGACCGGCGGCCTCGGCGGGCCGGGCGGACTGGGGCTGTCGGTCGGGCCTGGCTGAATCGTCGGAGCCGACTGCTCTGTCGGGCCTGGTTGATCTGCCGGGCCTGGCTGGATCGTCGGAATCGGTTGATCTGCCGGACCTGGCTGGATCGTCGGACCTGGCTGAACCACCGGACCCGGTTGAACCCTCGGACCCGGCTGCGGCATACGGCTCCGGGAGCCCCCGACCGCCTCGCCGCCTGCGGCTGCTACTGCTCCGGAGCTCCCTCGGACCTCCCCTCCGTGCCGCCCGGCTCCCCGTGCGCGTCCGGCCAGACGCCGATGTGGTCCTGCTCCAGCTCCAGCAGCACCCGGTGCTCCATGCCCAGCGCCCGCGTGTGGTCCGCGGGCAGCTGGAGCCGGCCCGCCCGGTCGAGCATCGCGTACTCCCGGGCCACCTGGGACTCCTGGCCCGTCGCCGCGTCCACCTCCGTGCGGCGCAGCACCTCGGAGGACGTACGGCCGTCACGGATGGCGACCGTACGGCGCACCTCGTTCGCCACCGCCTGGTCATGGGTGACGATCACGATCGAGGTGCCCAGCTCCTCGTTGGCCCGCCGGAACGCGGCGAACACCTGCTCCCCGGTGGCCGAGTCCAGTTCGCCGGTCGGCTCGTCCGCGAGCAGGACGGAAGGGGAGTTGGCCAGCGCCACCGCGATGGCCACCCGCTGCTGCTGCCCGCCCGACAGCTGCTGGGGCCGCCGGTCACGGCAGTCCGCGATGTCGAGCATGGCGAGCAACGACTCGGCGCGGGCGGCCCGTTCGCGCTTGCTGCCGCCGCCGCGCAACTGCATGGGCAGGGTGATGTTCTGGATCGCGGTGAGATACGGGAGCAGATTGCGGGCGGTCTGCTGCCAGACGAACCCGACCACGTCACGGCGGTAGCGCAGCCGCTCCTTCGGCCCCATCGACAGCAGATCGCATCCCGCGACCTTCGCCGATCCGGCGGTCGGCACGTCCAGGCCCGCCAGGATGTTCATCAGCGTCGACTTGCCGCTGCCCGACGCCCCCACCAGGGCCATCAACTCGCCCTCGGCAACCAGCAGATCGAGGCCCTGGAGGGCCTGCACCTCCACCCCGTCCGTGGTGAAGATGCGCACCACACGGTCGCAGGCGATCAGCGCGTCGTGGCCGTAGGAGGGGCGGTCCCGGCGGGCCGCCGCGCGCTGCTCCAGCTCGGCCAGCGTCGTCTCGGCCCCACGGGCCGTGGCTGCCGTCCGGGCGGACGTGGTGGACGAGGTCATCGGGAGTCTCCTGCCCTGAGTTCGGTGATCGATCCGCGGCGGCTCGCCCACCACGCCTGGACGCCCGCGACCGCGGCGGCGAGCGCGACCACCCCGGCCGCCGGAAGCCCGAGCGACCACAGGTCGGTGCGCAACGGGACGGGGTCCGGGGCCGATCCGGCGACGCCCGCGAGCGCCAGTGCGACCAGATCGACGCCGGGGGAGAGGAGGACGATGGTCGCCCAGCCGGTGAACAGGCCGCCGACCGCCGCCAGCAGCGCCTGCGGCATCGCCTCGAAGGCCAGCAGCCGCCTGCCCTGTCCGGTGGTCAGCCCCATCGTGCGCAGCCGCGCCAGCAGCGTCCTGCGTTCCGGTGCGGTCTGGAGCAGCGACAGCAGTACGGCCAGCAGCGCGTATCCGGCGCCCGCCACGACGGCCGCGAGGTAGATGCGTTCGGCGCCCGCCTGCATCGGGGCGTTCACATACCGCTCGCGCTCCTCGGAACGCAGCTGTACGACGTACTTCTTGCCGCTCCCGCCGACCGCCGCGTGCAGCTTCCCGGGGTCCGGCGTGCCGTTGAGGAACAGGGTGGTGGGTTCCCCGTGGTCGAGCGAGGCGGAGTTCACGATCAGGAAGTGCGCGGTCGAGACCGCTGCCGTGCGCGAGGCCACCCCCACGATCCGGACCTCGAAGTCGCCGGACAAGGTGGTGACGGCGACCGGCTCCTTGCCCAGGCGGGCCGCCACCGACGGGGACGCGATCGCCGGAAGGACGCGCCCGGGGCCGGGTTCCGCGCCCTTCGGCACCGGCGCCGCCGGGCCGGTGGCCTTCAGCCGGGCGGCGGGGAACTCCGGCAGCCCGGTCGCGCGCGCCAGCCGGGCGTACGTGGCGGGGTCGACGCCCACCAGGGCCGCGCTGTCGGCGCCCGCAGCCCCGGTGCCGCTCGCACCGGCTCCCGCGGCGTCGATGCCGCCCACGTCCGCCGTCGGCAGGGCCACGCTGTGCTCGACACGTACCGGAGCGACGTTCTCCACCCCGTCGAGGTCCTTCACCGTACGGACCAGGGGACCGGGCAGCGTCGTCCGCTCGCTCAGCCCGCTGATCCGGGCATCCGCCCCCACGGCCTTCAGCGCCGCGTCGTCCCGGGCGTCCCCGATGCCCGCCACCACCGACCCGCCGAACGCGGCCGTGGCCAGCGCCAGCAGCAGGGCGAGCAACGGCAGTGTCCCGCCGGCCGAGGACCGCCCGGCGCGGGCGAGCGACAGGAAGCCGATCGCCCCGCGCAGCCGGGCCACGGGGCGCGCGGCGAGACGCAAGGGCAACGGGTAGAGCCGGACCAGGACGAGAGCCGCGATCAGGGCGACCAGCACCGGTGCCGCGCTGACCAGCAGATCCGTGCCGCCGCCGCTCGACGTACCGCGCCGCAGCAGGGCCGTCACCGCGCCGACCGCCAGCACCAGCAGCGTCAGCTCGGCGACGGTGCGCCGACGGGACGGCCGGGCGCTCACCATGTCCTCGCGCGCCCCGTGCAGCGTCGGCCGGATGTGCTGGAGCGTCGTCCGCAGCGGCAGGGCCAGGCACACCAGCAGGCCGGTCCCCGTCGCCGCCAGCGTTCCCGGCCACCACCGGCCCTCGCCCACCACCAGCACCGCGAGCAGCAGCCCGAGCGCGGCGGCGGGCAGCACCGTCACCGCGGTCTCCGCGAGCAGCCGTCCGCCGATGCCGCGCAGGGAGGCGCCGCGCGAGCGCAGCAGGGCCAGTTCGCTGCGGCGACGCCCGCCGATCAGGGCCCCCGTCATCAGCAGGACGACAGCGGCCACGGAGGCGATGCCCAGGGCGGCGACCGCGATCACGGGACTGATCGCCTCGCGCATCCGGGCGTTCGCCGCCACGATGTGGCCGAGCCCGCTGCGGACCACCGCGGTGTCCCCGGCGATCTCCCGCGCCTTCAGCAGCCCGGGCCCGCTCTCCAGGGAGGCGAGGACGGACGCCAGACGGGGGCCGTCGGGGCCGGTCAGAGCCGCCGGGTCGGGCGGAATCCGCCAGTACAGGGCGGGCTCGGTGGCCGTGCTCAGCAGGACCGGAGCGGCGTCCTCGGCCAGCAGGACCGTGCCGGTCCAGAAGTAGGTCGAAAAGGGACTCGTGGGGTCCGGGACCAGGGACGGGCTGCGCAGCAGCGGATCGGCGGACCAGTAGCTGCCGTGCGGGTCACGCGGGGCGACGATGCCGGTGATCCGTACGGTGACGGTCTCGCCCGACGCCGTGGGCACCGCGAGCCTCGCGCCGACCTTCACCTTCAGCTCGGCGGCCGTCTCCTCGGTGACCGCGCCCTCCACCGCACGGGAGTCCGAGGTCACCCGGCCCGTCGTCGCGGGCCAGGCCCCCGAGCTGAGCGTGGCGTGCTCCCTCAGGCCGAGCTGTGCCGCATAGGTGAGCCGCGGCGGAGCCGCGTCGGGGCGCGGCAGCCAGGGTTCGGTGGCGACGACCGGCTTCGTGGTGCGCACCCCGTACGCGACGGAGGACGTGTCGGCGCGCAGCGGTGCGGGCAGTGCCTTCAGCAGCTCCCCGCCGACGCGCGTCAGCTGCGGGCCGCGCATCTCGGCCTCGCGTTGCCCCTGCGGGAGTTCGAGGCCGGGCTGCGGACGCGCGACCTCCACGACGCTGCGGTTCGGGTCGGCGGTCAGGATGTCGTGGCGCAGCCCCTTCGTCTCGTACGCGTCCACCGCGCGCGGAAACGAGGCGGCGAGGAACACGGTCACCAGCACCAGTACCGCGAGGGCCACCGCCGCACCGGGCGCGGTCCGCAGCCGGGTCCGTATCCACGGGGCTTCCGCCGACCGCCTGTTGTCGTCGCTCATGTCAGTGGTCCCCCTGGTGGCGCAGCGATACCGCCGGGTCCCCGCGGCGGAGCGCGAGCGTCGCGACGATCACGAGAGGCAGCGCGGCGACCCCGGCCAGCAGTGCGGCGACCTGCCCGGCGGGCAGTTCCACCAGCACCGGGGGCACGGGCCGGTCCGCCTGCCCGGTCAGCACGATCAGCGGGACGACGGCCCGGGTCAGCACGGTGCCGATGGCCGCCCCGATCAGCAGGGCGATGGCGATGAGGACGCCCTGTTCGGCGGCGACCATCCGGGCCAGCTGGCGGCGTGGCGCGCCGAGCGCCCGCAGCACGCCCAGCTCGGCGGACCGTTCACGCCGGGAGCCGGAGGCGCTGACGGCGAAGCCGACCGCGGCGAGCGCGGCGGCGACCACCGCGACGGCGGGCAGCGCGGACTGCGGGCCCGCGCCCAACGGGTCGTCGACCAGCCGCTGGGCGGCCTCGGCGCGGACCAGCACCTGGGCCGGATCGGTGTCCGGCCGGGCGCGCAGTGCGGCGGCCACCTTCGCGCTGTCGCCGGGGGCGGTGCTCAGCCACCATTCGTTCGCCTCGATCGTGGCGGTCGGCCGGTGGGCCAGGGCACCGGCGACCGCCCTGAGGTCGAGCAGCAGCCCGCCGCCGCCCGCTGTCGGGTCCGGGGCGCCGGTGGGGGTGCCGGTGGTCGGCAGCTGCCGTACCGCCTTCACCAGGGTCACCCGGACGGTGTTCCCGGCCAGCGTGAGATCGATCTCGTCGCCCGGCTTCGTGCTGGTGCTCCTCAGGTAGGCGTCCGTCGCCACCGCCTTCACCGCCGCGGCCCGGGGCCTGACCGCGGTGATCCGCAGGGTGCCGGTGGTCCGCTCCCAGGGGTCGAGGTCCTGCACGCCGGTGTCGTAAGTGAAGTCCGGCGCACCGGAAGACCTGTTCGGCACGGGCCGTTCGCCCGGCCGGTCCTCACCGAATTCGGTGAGCGTCACGGCGGCCTTCCAGCGCACCGAGCCGGGCGTCGCCACGGCGTGTTCGGCGCCGGATGCGGTGACCACCCGTACGTCGCTCACCGAGACCCTGCGCTTCTCCGCCGCGCCGGAGGGGGCGTCGCCGTCGACCTCGATGCCGGTCAGGGACAGTCCGGCCGCCGCCGACACCGGGATGGACACCGTGGCGGGACGGTCGCCGACCGGGACGGATCCGGCCAGCACCCGGTGGGGGAGCCCGTACCGGTCCTCCAGCAGCAGGGTGACCACGGGCGGCTGCCCGTCCGGATTGTCGAAGACGTCGTCCTCGGAGGCGTCGGCGCGCTTCGGCGGCACCGCGGTGATCCGCAGGTCCAGCTTCAGCCGGGTGCTGTCCTTCGGCAGGACGAGCCCGGCGCGGCTGTCCCGCTCCGGGGCGATCGCGTCGAACAGCTGCTGGGGGGACCCGTCGGTGAGGTCGGAGCGCAGCAGCATCCGCTCGTCCGCGTGCGCCGTGTCCAGGGCGAGGACCTCGGCCCTGCGCCCGCCGGAGACCTCCACCTCAGTCCGGTGGGCGGGGGCGGCCTGCCGCACCCCGTCCACCGAGGCGTACGCACCGGCCGTCACCGGAGTGCCTCCGTGCTCGCCCACGACCCGGACCGAGGCGCCGGAGCCGAAGTCAGCCTGGTCGCTCTGCGAACGGTTCCAGGAGGCGCTCTGCCCGATGGCCAGCATGCCCATCGCGACCGACAGCACCAGCAGCAGCACCGGTCCCGCGCCGCGCATCGGGCGCCTGCTGAACTGCCAGCCCGCCAGTGCGGCGGGCAGCCCGCGGCCCTTGGCGGCACGCCGTTCGGCGAGCTTCGCGGCGGGCGGGAGCAGCCGCAGCGTGAGCACGGTCCCGGCGAGCAGGGCCAGCGCCGGAGCGGCGACCAGCAGGGGGTCGATCCCGAGCCTGCCGTCCTGGCCGCCGCTGAGCGCCCCGCTGCCGGACCCCGTGGTCTGCCGCTCCAGCTGCCAGTACGCCACCGCCGCGATGAGCAGCAGCCCGATGTCGGCGCCCGCCCGCACGGGTGCCGGCAGCGAGGCCGCCCGGGTCCTGCGCCCGCCCGCCCCGGCCGTCAGTGACGGAGCGACCACCGCCAGGGCACAGGCCAGCGCCACGGCCGCGGAGACCAGCCATACCGTCGCGGTGGAGCTCTCCCCGACCCGCAGCCCGATCCGGGACAGGGCGCCGCGCTCGGCCAGCAGGCCGGTCAGCGGCCCCGCCAGCAGCGGGGCGACCAGCGCGGCGGGAGCGGCGAGCAGCAGCGCCTCGATCGCCGCGAACGAGGTGATCCGGCCGCGCGATCCGCCCCGGGCCCGCAGCAGTTCCCGTTCCCCGTCGCGCTCGCTGTTCAGCAGCCGGGCCACGAGCAGCAGGGCGTACGCGGCCAGCAGCACCAGCTGCACCGCGACGATCATCAGCGTGGAGCGGGAGACGAGCAGCGCCCGGTCGAGCTGGTCGAGCACGGTGGGCAGCGAGGTCCGCGCGGTGACCCCGGACTTGAACACGGGCGCGGCGGTGAGGGCCTCGGGGGCGTCCGACGACGCCCGGTGCAGCCCGGCCATGGAGCCGGTGGTCAGGGTGGCGAAGTCCGCGGTGGCCAGCCAGGACGTCTCCCCGTCGCCGAGGCTCCCGGAGGTCAGCGGGGCGGGGTGCGTGAGCAGGGGACCGTACGTCGTGAAGGCGAGCTTGCGCACCCCGCGCCCGCCGAGCGGGTCCAGCTGCCAGTACGGGTCGGACTGGTCGAGTGCCTCGTAGACGCCGGTGACCAGGATCTGCTGCGGCTTGTCGTCGCGCAGCCGGTCGGTGACGGTGAGCCGCGCGCCCGGCTTCAGCTTCAGGGCCTCGGCGGCGACGAGGGGCAGCGCCACCTGGACCGGTCCCGAGCCGCCCGGCGCGGCGGGCGCCCGGCCCTCGGTGATCCGGACCCGGTCGCGGTCCAGGGCGGCGAAGTGGGTGAGGTCCGGCTCGCCGCGCCGGGCGGCCGGGGACTGGAGGCCGCGCGGCAGCGCGTACGCCCCCGAGCTCTCCAGCTTCCCCACGTTCACGGGCAGCCCGTCGAAGGCGTCGAGGGCGGCCGCGCGGACGGTGGCATCGGCCTCGGCGCGCCGGTCGTGGTCCACCGAGGCGGAGACGACGAGCGAGGCGGAGGCGGCGGACCGGTGGGTGAGCGTGTGGCGCAGAGCCGCGTCGCCCACCGAGCCGGAGAACGCGGTGAGCGCGGCCAGGACGGACGTGGTCAGCAGAACGGCGAGCACGGCCGCGGAGAGGAGAAGGCGGTGCGCCCTCACCCGCAGCAAGACAAAACCCGTCACCTGTGTCCCCCGCCCCGTCAACACCGTGTCCGCACGCCCCCCGACGTACTGGTGATGCTTTCAGAGCGAAAGGATTCTGGTAACCGCTTGCAGGCCCACCTTGATGTGATCGTGATCGATATCTGACGCCGGAACGCCGAATTCCGGTGAGATCCGGAGGGAATGCGGCGAGATCCGGAAGGATTCGGCGGCAGGCGATCAGTCCGCGGTGTTGAGCATCGACGCGGCGGCGTACGTCAGGTAGTCCCACAGCTGCCGCTCGTGCTCGGGCGCGAGCCCCAGTTCGTCCAGCGCGACCCGCATATGGCCGAGCCAGGCGTCATGGGCCGCCCGGTCCACCCGGAACGGGGCGTGCCGCATCCGCAGCCGGGGGTGGCCCCGGTGGTCGCTGTAGGTGCGCGGGCCGCCCCAGTACTGCATGAGGAACAGGGCGAACCGTTCCTCGGCCGGGCCCAGATCCTCCTCCGGGTACATCGGCCGCAGCAGCTCGTCGCCCGCCACGCCCTCGTAGAAGCGGTGCACCAGGCGTCGGAACGTCGCCTCGCCGCCGACCTGATCGTAAAAGGTCTGCTCCTGAAGCGTGTCGCGCGGAATCTCTGTCACCCGTCCATGTTCGCAGACGCACCGGCCGAGGACAGGGGTCCTAGGACCAAGGGACCGGGCCCGGGATCGCCGTTGGCCGTTGCGGGCCCCGCGCAGGACAGTGGAGAGATGGGAGCAGACCGGGAGACCCCCGCCGTCCCCGCCGCCGAGGCCGACGCGGCGAGGCATGCCCTGGTGCGGGAGATCGTCGCGCAGGGCGGGCTGACCGACCCCGCCTGGTACGCCGCCTTCGCCGAGGTGCCCCGCCATCTGTTCGTGCCGTCCTACTACGTGCACGGCATCGCGGGATACGAGCGCCTCTGGGGCGAGGACCCCGACCCCGAGCGCCGCTCCCGCTGGCTGAGCGGGGTGTACGTGGACAGGGCGCTGGCCACCCGCATCCGGGACGGCGAACTCATCTCGTCCTCCAGTCAGCCGTCCCTGATGGCGCAGATGCTGGAGGCCCTCGACGTACGGGGCGGCGACACGGTCCTGGAGATCGGCACCGGCCCCGGCTACAACGCGGCCCTGCTCTCGCACCGGCTCGGCGAGGAGGCGGTGACCAGCATCGATCTGGATCCGGAGATCACGGAACCGGCCCGCCGCCACCTCGCTGCCGCCGGGTACCGCCCGACGGTGATCACCGGTGACGGCGCCCGCGGTTGCCCGCGGCGCGCCCCGTACGACCGGATCATCGCGACCTGCACCCTGCCGTCCGTACCGCAGGCCTGGCTGGAGCAGTGCCGCCCGGGGGCGCGCGTCCTGGCCCCGTTCGCCACCGGGCTCGTCGCGCTCCGGGTCTCCGCGACCGCGCAGGGGCCGCGCGCCGAGGGGCACTTCCTGCACACCCCGGCGTACTTCGTGCCCCTGCGCGGGGCGCTGCCGCTCCCCGCCGGGCTTCCGCACCTGGGCGGACTGCCCCGCCGGGCGGCCGGGAACGATCTGTTCCGGTTCCTGCTGACGCTGACCGCGGGCGCTCTCGATCCGCACGAGGCCCTCTCCCTCTGGGAGCGCGAGGGGCGCCCGCAGCGGGAGAGGTACGGCATCACGGTCGGCCAGGGCCGCCAGTGGGCCTGGCTCGACGACCCGCAGGGCCCCTACACCTGGCCGTTGAGCGAATGAGCGCCGCTCAGTCCCGGCGGACCGTGATCGTCGTCCACGCCCCGACGTGCACCTGGTCGCCGTCCTGGAGGGGTACGGGGACGTAGGGCTGGATCGGGTCCTCGGCGCCGTTCAGCGTGGTGCCGTTGGTGGAGTTCTGGTCGACGACCGCCCAGCCGCCGTCGGGCTGCTGCACCAGCACCGCGTGCTGGTGCGAGACGCCCGGGTCCTCCGGCGGCACCGAGAGATCGATGTCGGGGGACTCGCCGGTGCTCTGGCGGCGGCGGCCGATGGTGATCTGGTTGCCGGTGAGCGGGAGACGCTGCTCGGGGGAGTACGCGGGCAGGTTCAGCCCGGTCGCCTCGGGACCGCTGCGCTGCATCATCGCGAGGAAGTACTCGCGGTCCGGAGCGATGACGGCGGTCCAGGACAGGGGCTGCTGGGGGCGGTCCTGGCCGGGCACCCCGCCGTTCGGCTGCCCCTGGTCGTACCCCTGCTCCCGCCCCTGTCGGCCGTACCCCTGGTCCTCGCCGTGGCTCTGCTGACCCTGCCGGTCGTACCCCTGGGCCTGGGAGGGCGGCGGGAGCAGCCAGTCGTCCCCGCCGCCGGTGTGGCCGGAGGACTGCGGCGGCGTGGGAGGAGCCGACTGCTGTTGCTGTTGCGGCGATGCGAAGGGCGAGGACTGCCGGGGCTCGAACGGGGAGGGCGCCGACTGCTGCTGCTGGGACGGGTGCCCCTGCTGCGCATACGCGGGCGGCGGCGGGGGACCCTGCTGGAACGACTGCGGAGGAGGACCGGCCTGGCCGCCGTGGCCGTGCGGACCGCCCTGAGGGCCCTGGCCGCTCCGGCCGCCCTGCTCGGGGGCGAGGGGTTCGGCGGGACGGTTCATCTGCGAGGGGCGCGAGCCCTGGTAGTCGAACGGGTCACGCTGCTGGGGCGCGCCACCGGGCCCGCCCTGACCGCCGGGACCGCTCTGACCGCCGGGTCCACCGGGCGCGTTCTGACCGCCGGGTCCATCCGGGCTGCCCTGGCCGCCGGGTCCGCCCTGGCCGCCGGGGCCCTGCGCCTGGAAGCCGGGCGGCAGGTTGAGACCGGGCGGGGGGCCGCCGGGCGTGCCGTGCTGCGGGGCCAGCGGGGTGTAGGAGGTCGCCGTGTTGGTGAGGAAGTTCCAGCGGCACTCCTCGCAGAACGGCGCCATCGCCTCACGCGGCGTACGGCACTGCGGGCAGAGCTCCGCCTGCATCGTGGGCTGGCCGCCGCTGGTGCCGGAGCCCTGCGGATAGCCGTAACCGGGCGCGGGCGGAGGCGGCGGGGGCACGGCGCCCGCGGGCGCACCGCCGGCGGCCATGCGGTGTCCGCAGACCTCGCACCAGTCCTCGGAACCCGACTGGTGTCCGTTCGGGCAGGTCGGCATGTCGGCGCTTCCCCCTTTCTTCTTCCGGCCCCGGAGGCCGCATGCTGTCGATCGCGGCGCCATGACCGCGAGGTGATCGTGTTGTGCTACTTCTTGACGCGAACGGTCTTGGTGGAGCGCGTTTCGAGGGTCATCTCGTCCGCTTCCGCGACCTTCGCCTTCAGTCGCACAGTACCTGTCGCCGCATCGACGACGTCGACCACCTTCGAAAGCAGTTTCGCAGTGTCCTGGTTCCCGGACGCCGACGCCAGCTGCACCGCACGGCCCAGTTTCGCCGTCGCGCCGTCGAAGTCGCCCGACTTGCGTGCGTCCAGACCCTGCTGGATGACTTGTGCCAGTTCCGCCTGACCCGTGTAGTGCGCGACCTGCGGATTGATCGAGGTCGACGCCACCATGTCGTCCGTCCACACCGCCCGTACGAGCCCCTGGGGCAGGGTCTGCGGGGCGCCCGCGCCCGGGGGGCCGGGCAGGACGAGCGAGACCCGGGCGGCCAGCATCTCCTGGCCGATCCCGGCCGCCGGCACCTGGACGCACACGTGGTAGTCGCGGGACTCGTCGCCCCACGAACCCGTCGGATAGTCCCCGGCCCGGGGGCTCGCCTCCGTGCGCCGGCCGGTCAGGTCCGCGACCGTCGGCGCGACCTGCTTCACGAAGCGGATCTCCACCCCCACGGGCGTCCAGAGCCGCAGCGCCACGTCCGCGACCTCCTTGCCCATGGCGTTCTCCATCATCCGCGTGAAGTCCGCGGCCAGCTCCGAGGGGTCGGCCACGATGTCGGCCGTGCCGAGGAGGGCGGCGGCTATGCCGGTGACCTCCTTCACTTCCCAGTCGGTGCCCACCCCGCGGGCGTCACAGGTGAACCGCCCGGCGCAGGAGTCCAGGGCCGCCCGCAGGTCCTCGGGCGCCTCGTGCTCGTTGCGGCCGTCGGTCAGCAGGATGCCGTGCCGGATGCCCACGTCGGCGGAGCCCAGCAGCCGGTCGGCCAGCCGCAGCCAGGTGCCGATCGCGGTGCCGCCGCCCGCGCTCAGCTTCCGCAGGGCGTCCTTGGCCCGCGCCTTCGTCTGCGCGTCGGCGACCGCGAGCCGCCCCTCACCCGGGTAGACGTCCTTGGCCACATGCGTCCCGGCGACCACCGCGAACCGGGTGCCCTCGCGCAGGGTGTCGATGGCCGCGGCCGTCGCGTCGCGCGCGTTGCGCATCTTCGTCGGCGGATAGTCCATCGAACCGGAACAGTCGACCATCAGCACCACGGCCGCGTCGGGCGCCTGCCCCGGCCCGTACGCCGGTGAGGGCGCGATCCCCGCCAGCGGAACGCCCCCGGTGGTGCCGCCGCCGGTCGAGGTGACCGTGACGATCGCGTTGACCTCACGTCCGCCCTCGGGCAGGAACGCGTTCTGGTACACCTCGACGGAGAACTGCGGCACGTTCGACTTGGAGAAGTTGGCCATCTGGTCGGCTCCTTGAAGCTCAAACGGCGGTGCAGGCCGATCCTGCCCCCTGCGGCCCCACGGCGAACGGCAGAAGAGCCACTGTTACGTTGTCGTGGCCCCCGCCGTCGAGCGCGTGCCCGACGAGCACCTGGGCCCCGTGCAGCGGGCGCGTTCGGGCCTCGGCCGGGACGACGGCGGCCATCTCCTGCGCCGACTCCGCGTAGTTCCACAGGCCGTCCGTGCAGACGACCACCAGGCCGGGCCGGTCCGGCTTGAACGCGGCGGTGTGCGGCTCCAGTTCGTACGCGTCGGCGCCGAGCCAGCCGGTGATGGCGTGGGCGCGCTCGTCCGCGTACGCCTCCGCCTCGTTCATCAGGCCCGCCGCCACCATCTGCGCGGCCCAGGAGTCGTCCTCGGTGAGCCGGGCGGGCGGGCCCGTGCGGTCCTCGGGCACCCAGTAGACCCGGCTGTCGCCGACCCAGCCGACGATCAGCAGCCCGCCCGCCATGATCGCGCCGACCAGGGTGCAGGCCGGGGCGTTCTGATGGCGGTGCGCGTCGTGCTCCATCGCCCCGGCGGGCTCCTGCGCCAGGGCGTTGACCGCCTCGGACGCGGCGACGATCGCCTCGTGCATCGCCTGCTGCGGATGAGTGCCCCGGGGCAGCGACTCCAGGAGCGACTCGTTGGCGGCGCTCGCCGCGGCCGCCGACGCCTCGTCGGGCCGGCTCGCCGAGGACACGCCGTCGCAGACGATCGCGACGACGGCGGGCGAACCGTCCGGCAGCGCGGTCGAGGACACCGCGAAGGAGTCCTCGTTGCGGTGGTGGCGCAGGCCCCGGTCGCTGACGGCGGCCACCGCGTCCAGCTCCTGCTCCATGTGGTCGCGCTCGCGGGGCTGCGCGTGCCCGCAGTTCTCGCAGTAGCCGTCCCGGTCCACCTGGCCCGAGCGGCAGGCCACACACACCTTCGCCCCGGCGGCGGGCGCGGCGAAGGGCGCGGCGGCGTGCTCCGCCGTACGGGGATCGGGCGCCGCCAGCGCGAAGTCCCCCGAGTCGTCCGCACCGCCACGGGCCCCCGGGCCCGTCCGTTCGTCGTGGCGCACGGCTCCGGCGGCCTCGCCCGCCGGCACCGTGATGGCCATCGTGGGCCGGTCGTGGGGGCGCGCCGGCACGGCCGAGAGGTCGTAGCCGCACGCCCCGCAGAACAGATCGCCCGAATCCAGCGGCTCCTCGCAGCCGGGGCACCTCGACACGGCGGGCTGCTGGTCGCTCTGAGACATCTTCACACCCACGTCCGGGGGCGGAAACGGTTGGCCCGCTCCACCAGTTCGATCCTCTCGTCGCCCCGCTGCGCGAGCCGGGCGAGCATCCGGTACGAGCTTTCCAGCCCGAACCGCAGTCCCCGCTCGTCCCGTTCGGCGCCGAGCAGCTTCCGGGAGCCCGGAGGCCCGGTCTCCGGCCCGCCCGGTGACGGGGCACCGGGACTACCGGAGAGTACCCAGTCCAGCGCCTTGCCCAGTACCTCGGTCGACAACTGCTCGCGCCGCACCGGATCCAGACCGAAGGCGGCCAGCGCCGTCACCTGGCCCGCGGCGGCCGTCAGATCGGTCAGCAGCGGCTCGTGCGGGGAGCGCTCGCGCAGCCGTGACCGCACGGCGGCGACCCGGGCGGCCGTGTAGTGGATCGAGGCCTCCGGCACCGACTCCAAAGTGCGCACCGCCGCGTCCCGGTCCCCGGCGGCCATCTGCACCCGGGCCAGGCCGAACGCGGCGCTGACGTAACCCGGATCGGTCGCCCACACCAGGCGGTAGTACTCGGCGGCGTTGTCCAGCTGGCCCAGCACCTCCGCGCAGATCCCCAGCGCCAGCTTGGGCGCCGTCTCCCCGGGGAAGGCGTCGTAGACCGCGTCGAAGGAGAGCGCGGCACTCTCGTCGTCACCGGTCACCAGCGAGGTGACGCCGCGATACCAGACGACCCGCCAGTCGTCCGGGTGTTCACCCTCCAGGGTGGTCAGCGCACGGGCGGCCGAATCCAGCTCCCGCATCTCCAGCCAGGCCCGCAGCTCCCGCAGCCGGGTCTCCGGCGAGGGCGCGGGCACCGCGCGCAGGGCCGTGATCAGCTCGGCCGGGGCGGCGGCCATCAGTCCGGCGAGGAAACCGGCGTTCGGGTCCGTCGCGTCGACCCGGGGGACGGGCAGCGCCAGCGAGGTGGCCCGGGCGTCGAACGCGACGAGCCGGACGTCCCCGGGGACCGCCGGTCCGCTCGTGGGCCCGTACGCCGCTCCCATCGCCGTGCCGGGGGCGGGCTCCGCCGTCCGGGGCGCCGGGACCGGGGCGTGCGCCGGGGGCGCGTACGTGAGCGGCGCACCGCCCTGCGGACCGCCCCGGACATGGGTCGGCGGCGCCCCCAGCGGGTCGGCCCCCGCCGGGTCCGAAGCCGGATGGGAAGGCTGGGCGCCCACCGGGAGGGCCCCCGCCGGGCCCGAAGCCGGACCGGAAGGCTGGGCTCCCGACGGCAGCGCCCCCGCGACCGGTGGCGGGGGCGCTGCGGGCGCCGCCCCTCCCTGTGCCGGAATTCCGGACAGCGGACGCGCCCCGCCCCTGCGGCGGCCGAAGAGCCCGCCGCGAGAGGAGGCGGCGCGGGCGCCCAGCTCGGACACGTCGCCCCTCTGTTCGGCGAACAACTCCGTGTCGGTCACGCGCAGTTCCGTGCCGAACAGCGTCGACAGCGCGGGCCTCGGCCGCCCCGTCTGGAGCGCCACGACCTCCCGCAGCACCCCCGTCAGCTGCTCGGCCATCTCCGCGGCCGAGGCGAAGCGCCGGGCCGGGTCCGGGTCGGTGGCCCGTACCAGCAGCCGGTAGAACGACTCGTAGGTGCGCAGCACCTCGATGGTGTCCGGGTCCGGCAGCGAGTCCACGAAGACGTTCGTGTACCCCTGGAAGTCGAAGGTGAGCACCGCCAGCGTCCGCGCCACCGTGTACAGGTCGGAAGCGACCGAGGGGCCCAGCTCCGCGACCTCGGGGGCCTGATAGCCGACCGTGCCGTAGATGGCCGACTCGTCGTCGTCCATCCGGCGCACCGCGCCCATGTCGATCAGCTTCAGCTGGCCCTCGGTCTGGATCGCGTTGTCGACCTTGAAGTCGCAGTAGAGGAGATTGCGGCTGTGCAGATGGCCGAGCGCCTCCAGCGCCTCGATCCCGTACGCGCACGCCTGCTCGACCGGCAGCGGATCGCGCTTCCCGGCCGGGGTACGGCGCTCGTTGGCGATCTCCTTGAGCGCCTTGCCGCCGACGTACTCCATGACGATGTACCCGTCGAGCGAGCCGGTCCGCTGGTCCAGGTGCTCGACGAAGTTGTAGATGCGGACGATGTTGGCGTGCTCGATCTCGGCGAGGAAGCGGCGCTCGGAGATCGCGGCGGCCATCGCGTCCTGGTCGCCGGTGTCCAGCAGGCCCTTGAGGACCACCCAGCGGTCCGAGACGGCGCGGTCCACCGCGAGGTACACCCAGCCGAGCCCGCCGTGCGCCAGGCAGCCCACGACCTCGTACTGGCCGTGCACGATGTCCCCGCCGCCCAGCTTCGGCACGAAGGAGTAGGGGTGACCGCACTTGGTACAGAACCCCTCCGTGCGGCCCGGCCGGTCCCCGCGCGAACGGCCCACCGGGGCCCCGCAGTCCGAGCGGGAGCAGAACCGCTTGCGCTCGGGTACCTCCGGGTTCTCCAGCACCGCCGTACGCGGATCGGGCCGGGGCACGTCCGGCACCTCCACCAGACCGACGCCGAGGCGGCCCCGGGCCGAGGTCGCCGACGTCGAACCCGAGGAGCGCACCGAGACCGAACGTGAGGTGGACGCCCCGGACAGCGAGCGCGACAGCCGCCCCGAGACCGAGCGGCGCGAGGTCGACGAACGCGACGAGGACCGCGAGGAGGCGCGGGACCCGGAGCGCTGCGAGGAGCTGTCCCGGCTGCTCGCCCGGCCACCCCCGGCGACCCCCGTGGGCGGCGAACTCACCATGCCCGTCGGCGAGACGACCGGGGCCAGGCCGCAGGTGCCGCAGTACAGCTCACCGCCGCCCATGTCCTCGTAGGCGCCCTCGCAACCGGGGCGCTGGCACTGCGTACTCATCGGCTCTCCCCCTGTTCGCCCGCGTCCCGCCGGTCCTGGGGTCCGTCGGGCCGACGCGGCGCCAGCAGTTCCTGGACCGCGTACTGGTAGCGCAGGACGGCCTGCTCGGCGACCCGCAGATCGCACGGCGCGCTCCACAGCATCCGGCGCGCCGCGTCGTACCGCTCGATCAGCATCGGGTCCTCCGCCAGGCCGTGCCGGGCCACCTTCGCCTTGTACGCGTCGAGCCGGCCGCGCAGCTCCGCGCGGACCGCCAGCGGGGCCGTCACCGAGGTCAGCGACTCGCGGGCGCGCAGCAGTTCGTCCTCGGCCTCCTGCTCCAGCGACTCCAGCAGCGGCGAGAGCCGGTGCCACTGGGCGTGCCTGCGGTAGTCCGACGCGGCAGCCAGACGCTCCTGGAGGGCGGTCGGCGGACCGCTGACCGCGGGCACCTCGGAGGCGGCGATCTTCGCCAGCACCTCACCGCGCGCCGCCCGCGCCTCGGTGAGGGTGCGGTCGGCCCGGGAGAGCACGTCCCGCAGCCGGACCAGGCGGGCCTCGGCGTCCTGGCGGACCGCGAGGACCGCCTCGATCTCCCGCCGTACGTCCTCCAGGGCGCGGGCGGCCCGGTCGTAGCGCGAGGTGTCGGGGCGGCCCCCGCCGGGCGCCGCGCTGCCGGGCCCCGGCAGCCAGAACGCCAGTGGGTCGGATATCACCTGGGTCCGCAGGGTGGTCAGCTCCTCGGTGATCTCCGCGAGATCGTCGCCCGCCGGATGCTCACCGGGCCGCACGCCCACCGAGTGGGCCAGGGAACGCGTCCGGTGCAGCTCGGCCGCGAGCAGATCGATCCGGGCGGGCAGCGCCGACCAGACGGAGTCGGCGGCGACGACCATGTCCAGGGAACGGGCGTACAGCTCGTTCATCCGGGCGACCAGTTCCTGGAGCGAGAACCGCTCGGAGAGCCGTGCCGGGCCGGCGACCGGGGGCGGCGGCAGCGCCCCCGGGTTCGCCACATGGACCGCGTCCCCGCGCAGCAGCTCGGTCAGCGCGGCGAGGTCCTCCCGGTTCGGCTGGCGCCTGCGGGCCCGTATCTCCCGGGCCTCGGCCAGCGCCCCCGCGTAGGCGTCGAAGTACCCCCAGAGCAGGGTGATCGACTGCTCGGTCGTGGCCCAGCGCTCCCGGGTGACACCGGTCAGCCCGGCACCTTCCAGGAGCCGGCGGCCGGCATGGTCCTGGAGGGCGAGGAGCGAGGTCTCGATGGCCTCGTGCTCCGCACCGAGCCGGGCCAGCGCACGGTCCGCCTCCTCCCGGTCCATGACCGGGCCGGGAGGCCTCCCCGCGAAGCTGGGGAAGGATCCCGCGACGCCCATCGAACACCTCTCCGCTCTCCCCGCCGGCCGTCGGCCCGGCGGGATCGCTTGCTTCGGTCTGCTCCGGTCCGTACGCCTGCCGGTGGTACGGGGTCAGTCGTTGCGGTACTTGGGTGCGGGCGGTGCCGTGATGCCGGGCAGGCCGGTCGCCAGCCACTTGTCGTAGGACGTCATCCAGGCGCTGTTCCTGCCGCCCGCCCGGTAGTCGACGAGGACCTTGTTGACCCGGGCCACCAGGTCGTCGGCGCCCTTCTTGGTGGCGACGCCGTAATACTCGGTGGTGAACGGAGCCTTCCCCTTCAGCTCCACCGCCGGGTCCTGGGCCGCCTGACCGGCCGCCAGGGCGTTGTCCGTGACGATCGCGTCGACCTCGCCGAGCTGGAGCCGCACCAGGCAGTCCAGCTGGTTCGGCACGGTCAGCCGGTCCCGGTCGCGCTCGGTGCCGTCGAACTCGTCCTTGTAGACCGCCCCGAAGGACTCCTTCTCCAGCGCCTCGTACGCGGTGGAGCCCTCGGCCGAGCAGACCCGCTTGCCCTTCAGCGAGGCGTCGTAGCCGGTGATCGCGGACTCCTTCGGGGCGAGGACCTGCTGTCCGGCCTGGAAGTAGGCGGTGGAGAAGGAGACCTGCTCCAGCCGCTTGCAGTTGATCGTCATCGTCCGTACGACGACGTCGACCCGCTCGCTCTCCAGGGCGGCGATGCGCTGGTTGGTGGGGATCGCACGGAAGATCACCGCGTCCGGGTCGCCCAGGACGTCCTCGGCGACGGCCCGCACCAGATCGATGTCGAACCCCTCCAGCTCACCGTTGGCCGGATTGCGGTAGCCCCAGCGGAAGCTGTTCTGGTCGACTCCCGCGATCAGCTTGCCGCGCGCCTTGATCTTCGCGATGTTCGGCCCGTCCGCCCCCGACGGCGGCAGGCTCGCCTCCGGCTCCGTGCACGCCTCGGCGCGCGCCTGCACGGCCGCGACCGCCCCGCCGCCCGCCGCATCCGCACCGGCCGGCCCGCCGCTGTGGTGGGACAGCGGCAGCAGGGTGACCGCGGCGGTCACCGCGCACGCCACCGCCATCCCCGTCACGCCACCCCAGCCACGCAGCCGGCCGCCCGCGAACCGGCCTTTCACGGACCGGCCCCTCGCCCTGGTCATCGCTGCCCCTCTCACCGGTACTCCGAGAGCCTGCGGTTGACCCCGACGATCACGGCGATCGCCCCCAGCACCGCCAGTGCCGCGGCCCCTGTCGGCAGGCCCCGCAGCGCCCCGCGCCCGTCCTCCGCCGCCGCGGTGAACTCGCCCTGCTCATGGGCGAGCGCCTTCCTCAGCGCGGCGTCCACCTGCTGGAAGGACTCGCCGGTGGACCCCTCGGCCCCGATGATCTGCTGCAACGCGCTGCCGTAGTCGCCCTGGTCGTCCGTGGCACGCGCCGCACGGTGGCGGCTCTGCCACTCGGACACGGCGGTGGCGGCCCTGGCCACCGGCTCGCTCCCGCTCCTGTCGTCGGCGAGCCGCTCGGCCTTCTCCAGCCGGTCCTTCAACGCCTTCATACCCGTGGTGTAGTCCGTCTCGTACTGGTCGGCGGAGCCGTCGGCCGTCAGCACGGCACCGCGCGCCACCAGGGTCAGATTCTCATTGGCGCGCGCCTTCAGGGAGTTGATCCGGGCGTCGTTGAGCACATCCAGCGAGGCCTGACCGTGCGTCATCGCCGACCGCAGCTCCGTACGGGCCACGGTATGCCCCGCGGCCAGCCAGAGCACCACCACCGACGCGGCCGCGGTCGCCGCCAGCAGCCCGTGGTTCAGCACCCGGTTCGTCCGGCGGTAGGTGCGTCGCTGCATCCACGCCAGCGCGCCCAGCGCCAGGAACCCGGTCCCGAGCGACAGGAGCGGCCACCGCCGGGCGTCGGCGGAGTCCGACTCCAGCCGGCCGGTCTCCGCCGCGTACAGCCGTTCGGCGGCGGGCAGCATCTCGCCGGTCATCTTCTGGTTCGCGTACCGCAGATAGGCGCCGCCCAGCGGCAGGCCCTGTCGGTTGTTGGCGCGGGCCCGCTCGATCAGGCCGGTGTAGACCGGAAGAAGCTCGTTGAGCGTGGTGATCTCCCGCCCGGACGCGGTGGCGGAGTCCGTGTTGGCCGAGGCCTTCACCAGCAGCCGCGCGGCTTCCTCGATGTCCTTCCGGTACTGCTCGCGCACGGCGTCGGGCTCCTGCGCGCCCGCGAGGAAGCCACTGGCCGCGGAGGTGTCCGCGTCCGCGAGGAAGCGGTAGATGTCCGCCGCGTCGGCGCTCAGCGGCTGGCTGCGCCCGACCACGTCGTCGGCGGCGGCGGCCCGCTGGGATATCTCCAGGGTGGTCACCGCAC
Organism: Streptomyces sp. WZ.A104; assembly: GCF_002382885.1. Taxonomy (GTDB): domain Bacteria; phylum Actinomycetota; class Actinomycetes; order Streptomycetales; family Streptomycetaceae; genus Streptomyces. The sequence goes on along the minus strand of NZ_NWVL01000068.1, from coordinate 13,536 downwards.
CGAACGCCACGACGAGCAGGGCCAGGACGGCCCCGATGATCTGGAGCCGGCCGGGCTCGGTCGTCGCCACGGCACGCAGCCGCCGCGCCTGTGCGCCCAAGCCGCCGCCACGCGGTGCGGGCACGCCGACGGGCGCGGACACCGGGTCCGGCGCGTGCAGCGGCGGCGCGCCGCCGCTCGGCGGGTGTGTCACTCGACCTCCCCCTCGGTCACGGACGGCGGGTCCCCCGTCCCCTTCCGGACGGCGCGTGCCCGGCCAGAAGTATGGCCGCGGGGACGGGCATCCACACCAGGAACGCCCAGATCCCCCATCGGCCCCCGCATTCGATCAGTGCGGACGCGGCCGATCAAGACAACCGGTGCGACGTGCCCGGAAACATCCCCATAAGCGAACGGACTCCCCATCAAGTACACGTTCCACGAAGCCGATCGGTTCCCTCGCCCCCCTCCTGTCCCCCGTACGAGGGGCGGCTCCCGCGTACAAGGGGGCGCCCCACCGCGCGGTCTCCGGTGGGGCGCCCCCTGGCGTTCCGTGTGCTCCGGCTCAGGCGTACTGCGCGCGCAGCCTGCGGTGCACATCCGGCGCCGCACCCGTACGGTCCAGGCCCAGCAGCGCCGCACCCAGCACCGGCGGCTCGGCCACCACACGCACGTCGGCCTTCGGCGCACGGGCGGCCAGCAGATCGGCGATCCGGTCGTTCAGCTGCGGATGCCGTGCGGCCAGCACACTGCCGCCCAACAGCACCGGAACCTCCTCCTCCAGCAGCTCCAGGCGGGCCAGCGCCACCGAGGCCATCGCCACCACCTCCGCCGCCTGCCGCTCCACCAGCGCGGCGGCCACCGCGTCCCCGGCGGCCGCCGTGGCGAACAGTACCGGCGTCATCTCGTGACGCCGCCCCGGCTCCACGGCGCCCCGGTGCAGCGCCTCGATGAGCGCGTACACCGAGCCGAGACCGAAGTGCCCCGGCAGCGCCCGGACCAGCTCCGTCGGCTCGCCGCGCCCGTCCTCGGCGCGGGCGGCGAACCACAGGGCCTCCTCCGCGAGACCCGAACCGCCGCCCCAGTCACCGGACATCCGCCCGATCGCGGGGAAGCGGGCGGCCCGGCCGTCCGGGGTCATGCCCACGCAGTTGATCCCGGCCCCGCACACCACCGCCACGCCCCGGGGCTCGTCCACCCCTGCGCGCAGGATCGCGAAGGTGTCGTTGCGGACCTCCACCGACGTGCCCCAGGCGCGCGCCTCCAGGGCGGCCGCCAACTCGGCCTCCTCGACCGGCAGATCGGCGTTGGCCAGACACGCGGAGACATGCCCGAGCGAGCCGACCGGGCCCGGCAGGTCCGCCACCGCCCGCTCCAGTACGGAGGCCAGCCCGTCGACCGCCGCCGCCACCCCCACGACCGGGGGCTGGAAACCGCCGCCCCGGGCCGAGGCCAGCACCGTGCCGTCCGCGCCGATCAGCGCCACATCGGTCTTGCTGTTGCCCGCGTCGACGGCGACGACCGACACGTTCACGCCCACGCGAGGTGCTCCCGGTTGTGGGCGATCAGCCGGTCGGTGAGGCCCTCGGCGTACTCGTACTGGCCGATCAGCGGATGGGCGAGCAGCGCCTTGAAGACCCGGTCCCGGCCGCCGCGCAGCGCCGCTTCCAGGGCGAGGTCCTCGTACGCCGTCACGTTGGCGATGAGACCGGCGTACAGCGGGTCCAGCGCGGGCACGGCCAGCGGGGCCGCACCGTCGTGGCCGACCCGGGCCTGCACCTCGATGACCGCGTCGTCCGGGAGGAACGGCAGCGTCCCGTTGTTGTACGTGTTCACCACCTGGACCGGCGAACCGCCGCCGCCCAGCAGGGAGGCCGCGAGGTCGACCGCCGCCTCCGAGTAGAACGCGCCGCCGCGCCTGGCGAGAAGCTCGGGCTTCTCGTCCAGCGCCGGGTCGCCGTACATCGCCAGCAGCTCCTTCTCCATCGCCGCGACCTCGGCGGCCCGGGACGGCTTGGTGCCGAGCTCCCGGACGACCTCGTCGTGGGCGTAGAAGTAGCGCAGGTAGTACGAGGGGACGACGCCGAGCCGGTCCACGATCCGCCGGTCCATGCGGAGGTCGTCCGCGATGGCGTCGCCGTGCTCGGCCAGCAGCTTGGGCAGCACGTTCTCACCGTCCGGGCCGCCCAGACGCACGCCCAGCTCCCAGGTGAGGTGGTTGAGCCCGACGTGGTCGAGGTGGACCGCGCCCGGCTCCACCTCCAGCAGGCGGGCGAACTTGCGCTGGAAGCCGATCGCCACGTTGCACAGGCCGACCGCCTTGTGCCCGGCCTGGAGCAGCGCGCGGGTGACGATGCCGACCGGGTTGGTGAAGTCGATGATCCAGGAGTCCGGGTTGGTGCGGCGCACCCGCTCGGCGATGTCCAGGACGACCGGCACGGTCCGCAGAGCCTTGGCGAGACCGCCCGCGCCGGTGGTCTCCTGGCCGACGCAGCCGCACTCCAGCGGCCAGGTCTCGTCCCGGTCGCGCGCGGCCTGTCCGCCGACGCGCAGCTGGAGGAGGACCGCGTCGGCGTCGGCGACGCCCGCGTCCAGGTCGGTGGTCGTGGTGATCTTCCCGGCGTGGTCCTGCTTGGCGAAGATCCGCCGCGCGAGGCCGCCGACCAGCTCCAGCCGGTCGGCAGCGGGGTCGACGAGGACCAGCTCCTCGACCGGGAGCGTGTCCCGCAACCGGGCGAATCCGTCGATCAGTTCAGGGGTGTAGGTGGACCCGCCACCCACTACTGCGAGCTTCATTGTCAGCCCTTTACTCCGGTCAGTGTGACGCCCTCGACGAATGCCTTCTGGGCAAAGAAGAAGACGGCGATCACGGGGGCCATGACCAGAACGGTCGCGGCCATGGTCAGGTTCCAGTCGGTGTGGTGCGCGCCCTTGAAGGACTCCAGGCCGTAACTGAGCGTCCAGGCGGCCGGGTTCTCGGAGGCGTAGATCTGTGGTCCGAAGTAGTCGTTCCAGGCGGCGAAGAACTGGAAGAGGGCGACGGCCGCGATGCCGGGTCTGGCCATCGGCAGGACGACCTTGATCAGCGTGCGGAACTCGCCGCAGCCGTCGACCTTCGCCGCGTCCAGGTACTCGTTCGGAATGGTCAGCAGGAACTGCCGCAGCAGGAAGATGGAGAACGCGTCACCGAAGGCCATCGGGATGATCAGCGGCCACAGCGTGCCGGACAGGTCCATCTGCTTCGCCCAGAACAGGTACATCGGGATGATCACGACCTGCGGCGGCAGCATCATCATCGAGATGACGAGCATCAGCGACAGCTTGCGGCCCCGGAAGCGGAACTTCGCCAGGGCGTACGCCACCGGGATGGACGAGACGAGGGTGAGGACGGTGCCGAGCCCCGCGTACAGCAGGGTGTTGCGCCACCAGGTGAGGAAGCCCGGGGTGTTGAAGACCCGCTCGTAGTTGCCCCACTCCCAGGTGTCCGGGGTGAGGTCACGGGTCAGCGCCTGCTGGTCGTTCATCAGCGAGGTGAGCACCACGAAGACGAACGGCAGCACGAAGAAGAGCGCGGCGGCGATCCCGAGGGAGTGCACGGCGATCCAGTGCAGCAGCGCCCTGCGGCGGGCGGTGCGCTCGGCGGGCGTCCGCGGGCCGGTCGCCGGGGCGGTGCCGGCCGCGGGCTTGTCGAGGAGTTGGGTCATGGCTCAGTCACCGGCCTGGATGAGGTTGTTGCGGCCCCGCATGAGCAGCGCGGTGAAGGCCATGGCCAGGGCGAACAGGATGAGGGCGACGACACAGGCGGCGCCGTAGTCGAACCGCTGGAAGCCGAGGTTGTAGACGAGCTGGGGAAGCGTGAGTGTCGACTTGTCGGGATAGCCGGGCTCGAAGGACTGCCCTGAGCCGCCGATCACCCCGGAGGCGACCTTCCCCGCCACCAGCGGCTGCGTGTAGTACTGCATGGCCTGGATGACGCCCGTCACCACGGCGAACAGCACGATCGGCGAGATGTTCGGCAGGGTCACGAAGCGGAACTTCTGCCAGGCGGACGCGCCGTCCAGCTCGGCCGCCTCGTACTGCTCGGTCGGTACGTCCAGCAGCGAGGCCATGAAGATGACCATCAGGTCCCCGATGCCCCAGACCGCGAGCATGGTGAGCGCGGGCTTGGACCAGGTGGCGTCGTTGAACCAGCCGGGCGTCGGCAGCCCCAGGTCCCCGAGGATCGCGTTGACCGGCCCGGTGCCGGGGTTGAGCAGAAAGACGAAGGCGAGCGTCGCGGCGACCGGCGGGGCCAGGTAGGGCAGGTAGAACAGCGTCCGGAAGACGCCCGTCCCCGTCTTGATCCTGGTGATCAGCAGGCCGATGCCGAGCCCGAAGACGACCCGGCAGGTGACCACGACGACCACCAGCCAGAGCGTGTTCCACAGCGACGGCCAGAACATCGGATAGTCCTGGAAGACGTACGTCCAGTTCGTCAGCCCGTTGAAGACCGGCGCCCCGAACCCGTCGTAGTCCGTGAACGAGAAGTAGACCGTAGAGACCATCGGGTAGGCGAAGAAGACCGAGAACCCGATCAGCCACGGCGACATGAAGGCCGCGTTCCGAAGCGCCGATCTGCGGCGCTTGGAGCGGAGTGTGTGCGTCGTCATCGGGGGCTACTTGGCCTTGGCGATGTCGGTGTCGATCTGCCGGGCGGTCTTCTCCAGGCCGGCCTGGAGGTCCTTCACCGCGCCCTTCTCGTACTGGTAGCCGAAGTCCTGAAGGGTCAGCTGGTATGTCGATCCGTTGACGGCCCCGTCGGGGGTGCTGGACTTCGGGTGCTGGGCGATGTCCAGGAAGGTCCGGAAGCGCGGGTCGAACTTCAGGTCGGGCGACTTCAGTGCCTCCAGGGTGGAGGGAACATTACGGATGCCGTTGGCGAAGTCGACGACCGCCTCGGTGTCGCTGGTCATGTACTTCACCAGCTCCCACGCGGCGTTCTGCTTCTTGCTGGCGGGGGCGATGCCCACGACCGTGCCGGAGAGGAAGCCCTTGCCGTAGCTGTCCGCCTCGTCGTCGGCGACGGGCATCGGGGCGACCCCGATCTCGAAGTCGGCCCCGGCGTCCTCGGCCATCCCGAGCCGCCACTCGCCGTCCAGCTGCATGGCCACCTGGCCGGTGTGGAAGGGGTGCTTGGCGCCCCACTCGTCACCGAAGGTGCCCCGGTACTTCTCCAGCTTGGCGTAGCCGCCGAGATCGTCCACCAGTTGCTTCTGATACGTGAACATCTCCGCGAACGCCGGGTCCTTGGCGATGTTGGACTTGCCGTTCTCGTCGAAGTACGTGTGGTCCCACGAGGACAGGTAGTGGCTGGCGACGGTCTCGTAGCCGTGGAAGTTCGGCATGAACCCGAGCTGCGAGTAGCTGTCGCCCTTCTCGACCGTCAGTTTCCTCGCCACGCTCGCCAGTTCGGACATCGTCTTCGGCGGAGCGGTGATCCCGGCCTTCCTGAACGCGTCCTTGTTGTAGTAGAGGCCGTAGGCGTCCGTGAGCAGCGGCAGGGCGCAGCGCTTGCCCTCGAACTGGGTGTAGTCGAGGAGGACCTTCGGGAAGGTCTTCTCCAGGTCGAGCTTCGACTTGTCGATGAACGGCTTCAGATCGGCGAACGCGCCCGACGAGCAGAACTTGCCGACGTTGGCGGTGGTGAACGAGGAGACCACGTCGGGCCCGTTCGAACCGCCGGCCCGAAGTGCCTGGTTGAGTTTGTCGTCGTTGATGTTGCCGGAGACCTTGACCTTGATGTTCGGGTGGGCCTTCTCGAACCGGTCGATGCTGTCCTGGACGGCCTTCACTTCGGCGGGCGAGCTCCAGCCGTGCCAGAAGTTGATCGTGGCGTTCGCCTCTGGGTCGTCGGTGGCCCCGGTTCCGGACTGGCCGGTACACGCGGTGGCGAGCACCGATATCGCGGCGACGGCGACAGCGGTGGTGGTGAGACGGCTTGTGCGCATGACGAGACTCCCAGGGACGGGGAAGTGACAGACGGCAGGGGGAGAGGGCAAGGGGGAGAGCGGTGGTTCAGCGCGAGGTGTCGAACACTTCGTCGCGGGTGTCGGCGAGCGCCCGTTCCAGGGCGCCGCGCAGGACGGGGGTGCGGTCGATCTCGCCGAGCACCAGCCGGGGCCGGGAGGCGGCGAGCTCGGCCAGCTCGGACTGGATCAGGGAGCGCAGGACCTCGCCGCCCGCCGCGACCGCCCCGCCGGACAGCACGATCAGCCCGGGGTCGAGGACGGCGGTGACGGAGGCGAGCCCGGTGGCCAGCCGCTGGGCGTACTGCCGCAGCAGCTCGGTCAGCGCCTCGTCCTGCCCGTACGCCTCGGCCGCCCGCGCCAGCAGCGAGGCGGCGACCCCGGCGTACGGCTGCTGCGGGGTGTCGATGCCCAGGGACTTCGCGAGCCGGGGCACGGCCTGGGCGCCCGCCAGCTCCTGGAAGCCTCCGCTGTTGGCCTTGACGACCTGGCGTACGAGGGGGGTGCCCGGCACCGGCAGGAAGCCGACCTCGCCCGCGCCGCCGGTGAAGCCCCGGTGCAGGCGCCCGTTGATGACGAGGGCGGCGCCGAGCCCTTCCTCGTTCCACAGCAGGACGAAGTCCTCGTGGCCCCGGGCCGCGCCGAGGCGCTGCTCGGCGACGGCGACCAGGTTGACGTCGTTCTCGTACTCCACCGGCATCGGCAGGAACGCGGCCAGCTCGTCCAGCAGGGTGGGGGAGTGCCAGCCGGGCAGGTGCGAGGCGTACCGCAGCCGCCCGGTGCCCGGGTCGAAGGCGCCCGGGGTGCCGATGACGACCCGGTGGACATCGGCCCGCGTCAGCCCGGCGTCCTTCGCCGCCCCGTCCAGCGCGTCGGCGACCTGCCGCACCACGCTGTCGGCGCGCCGCCCCGGGGTGGCCAGCTCGAACTGTCCGACGGTCCGACCGGTCACGTCCGCGACGGCGGCGACGATGCGCCGCGCGTTCACGTCGAGCCCTGCCACATGGGCGGCCCGCGCGTTCACCGTGTAGAGCTGCGCGCTGGGCCCGGGCCGCCCCTCGCTGGTCCCGGTGGCGACGACCAGACCGGCCGCCTCCAGCCGGGCGAGCAGCTGGGAGGCGGTCGGCTTGGAGAGTCCGGTGAGCTTCCCGATCCGGGTCCGCGAGAGCGGCCCGTGCTCCAGCAGCAGATCGAGGGCGGCCCGGTCGTTCATGGCCCGCAGCACCCGGGGGGTGCCCGGAGTGCCCGGGGAGCCGGGTGGGCCCGGAGTGCCCGGGGAGCCGGGTGGGCCCGGAGTGCCCGGGGAGCCGGGTGGGCCCGGAGTGGTTCCCGCCATCGTGGATGCACCGCCCTCTGTCAGGAACTCGCGTCCGTGACTCTGTTAGGAAAGTTTCCTATTCGGTTGAGAGGACCGTAGGGCGCAGGCCGCCTGGGCGTCAATGGGGACCGCCCGTCCGGCTGCGAAAGTGTTGCCTCGCACGCGAACGCCCCCGGCCGACGCCCTGGGGTCCAGGGCGTCGGCCGGGGGCGTCGGGCGAACGGCCTACTTGGTCAGCGTGGCCGGCGGTATCGGTGTGGCCGCCAGGGACTGCGGGGAGGTGGCGGACGCGTAAGCCGAGGGGGCGGCCATCCCGGCGGTCGGGTCAGGAGAGCTCCCGCCGTCCGCCTGGGCCGGGACCGTGCCGACCATCGAGATTCCCGCGTCGTCCAGCGCCCGCTTGATTCGCCAGCGCAGCTCGCGCTCCACGCCCGTGGACTTGCCCGGCATCGTCTTCGCGGAGACCCGGACCGTCATGGAGTCCAGCAGGACCTCGTCCAGGCCCAGCACCTCCACCGGGCCCCACAGCTGCTCCGACCAGGGCTCTTCCTTCGCCAGGGAGTCCGCGGCGGCGGTGATCGCCTCGCGCACGCGCTCCAGGTTCTCCGTCGGGCGCACGGTGACATCGACCCCGGCAGTGGACCAGCCCTGACTGAGGTTGCCGATCCGCTTCACCTCGCCATTGCGGACGTACCAGATCGCGCCGTTCTCGCCGCGCAGCTTGGTGACCCTCAGGCCCACCTCGATGACCTCGCCGGAGGCCACCCCCGCGTCGATGGAGTCCCCGACCCCGTACTGGTCCTCCAGGATCATGAAGACGCCCGAGAGGAAGTCGGTGACCAGGTTGCGGGCGCCGAAACCGAGCGCCACACCGGCGACGCCGGCCGAGGCCAGGAGCGGTGCCAGGTTGATCTTGAAGGCGCCCAGGACCATCAGGGCGGCCGTGCCCATGATCAGGAACGAGGCCACCGAGCGCAGCACCGAGCCGATCGCCTCCGAGCGCTGGCGTCTGCGCTCCGCGTTCACCAGCAGCCCGCCCAGCGCCGTTCCCTGCACCGTCTGGGCGCTGCGGTTCATCCGGTCGATGAGGTTGGTCAGGGCACGTCGGATCAGATAGCGCAGCGTGATCGCGACAGCCACGATCAGCAGGATCCGCAGTCCGGTGCTCAGCCAGGTGGACCAGTTCTCCTCGACCCAGCCCGCGGCGTTCCCGGCCTGCTCGGCGGCTTCACCCAGCGAGTCGGCCGGCCCGGGCGACGGGGCTGCGGCCAGGAGGGCGGACAGGAACACGGCAGGGACCTCCAGGAGGACGAAGACGGACCGGCAGAGCTGACGATGGTTGACCAATAACACTAACGAAGCCGGGGGAGTGGATCGTTGCAGTCGCGGGAGGAGAGACAGGTCTCATTGGGGATACCTGGGCTGTGGCCGATCGCACAGCGCGGACGGCCGCCCTGGTAAGACACCCGCTCGGTGCCCGGAAACGGCACGCGGCGCCCGGGGTGAGGAAAATCCTCCCGGCCCGTTACCCGTACGTGGTGGCGCTTTGACCAGGCATGAGGAGAGACTGAGATCGGATCGTCCCGGCGCGAGCCACGCGCCGCCGGCGTACAAGGAGGCATCCACCGTGCCGCACGTCCTGGTTCTCAACGCGTCGTACGAGCCGCTCGGCGTCGTACCGCTCCGCCGCGCGCTCGTCCTCGTCCTCGAAAACAAGGCCATCTGCCTGGAGGAGTCCGGCGCCTTCCTGCACAGTGCCACCCGTGCCGTGCCCGCGCCCAGCGTGGTCCGGCTCAAGCGCTTCGTCCGGGTCCCCTACCGGGGGCCCGTCCCCCTGACGCGCCGGGCCCTGTTCGCCCGGGACGGGGGCCGCTGCATGTACTGCGGGGCCGCCGCGACCAGCGTCGACCACGTCATCCCGCGCAGCCGCGGTGGACAGCACGCCTGGGACAACGTGGTGGCGGCCTGCCGCCGCTGCAACCACGTCAAGGCCGACCGCCATCTGCCCGAGCTGGGCTGGCGGCTGCGCCATCAGCCCGCGCCGCCGACCGGCCTGGCCTGGCGGATCATCGGGACGGGACACCGAGACCCGCGCTGGCTGCCGTATCTGCAACCCTTCGGCGCGGACGACGTGATGGCCCGGATCGACGGCGTCTCCGCCTGAGACCCGGGCCTTCGCCGCCCCCGGGCCCGCCTGCGCGGGGCGGCCGCCCCCCGGCCCGCCGTACGTATCAGTCGTCCGCCACCGCGTACGCCTCGACCGACCAGAGCGAGTAGCCGTACTGGGTCGCCCGGCCCTCGCCCTGCACCCGGACGAACCGGGTGTCCTTCGCGTCCATCCGCACCGACTCGCGCCCGCCCCGGCCCTCCCGGACGGTCGCAGCGCTGCGCCAGGTGCGGCCGTCGGCGGAGACCTGTATGCGGTAGCGGGAGGCGTACGCGTCCTGCCAGTTCAGCACGACCTGACCCAGGCGTACCGGCCGCTCCAGCTCCGCCTGCCACCAGGCCCCGTCCTCCACCGGTGAGGACCACCGGGTCTCCGGATCGCCGTCGGAGGCCGCCGACGCCGGGAAGTCCGGGGTCTCGTCGCCCGACGAGGACGCCTTCGCCGTACGTGCCAGATCCGGGCCGCCGGTACGGGGGAAGGCCCGCACGGTCAGCGTGGACTCCTGGCCGCCGAAGGCCAGCGGCACCTCGTACTCGCCCGCCGGGGTGTCCGCCGGGACGGTGATGTCCACGGGCACCTCCGTACGTGACCCGCGCGGCACGGTCGTCTCCTTCGGGACCCGCACCTTGATGCCCTCGGGGGCCTTCGCGGTGAGCCTGCCCTTCACCTCGGCCGGTCGCTGCCCGGCCAGCCGCGCCGCGACCCGCTGGGGTTCGCCGCCGATCTCGGCGTCCGTCTCGCGGCGCGCCAGGTCGAGCGTGGCGGCGGGCTCGTCCCCGAACCACGGCACCAGGGCGCGCACCTGCGGGGCCCCCGCCACGACCGCGGGAGAGGGAGGCAGGGGCGGGTTCAGATACGAGGGCGGGGCATTGCGGGCGGCCTCCGGCACGGTCACCCGTACGGCGTCGGCGCGCAGCCCCTTCGCCGCGGTCTGGGTCCAGCCACTCGGGGAGAGCTGCCCCAGCGCCCGCCAGCCCTCACCGGGCACATGGGCCTCGACGACCGCGCCGGTGCCGGTGGACCCGGGCTCGGCCAGCGCCGTGACGGCATCCACCGGGCGGACCCCGTTCAGCCGGACCGTATAGCTGTGCGCGTCCTTCGAGACCCGGCCCGGTGCGCGGTCGGTGCCGTTCCACCCGGCGGACGCCTTCGCCACCTTGTCCAGGAACGGGTCCAGGACGCCCTTGCCGACGCTCGCCCCGCTCGCCGTGATCTCCTCGCGCAGCGGCTCCAGGGCCAGCTGGGCCCGCCAGGCCGCCGCACCGTCCCCGGCCGCCTGGGCCTGGAGCAGGTCCACGGCCAGCTCACCGGCCCGGCCGTAGCGGGCCAGCTGCTCGGTCCACGGGCGCACCTCGTCGGTCAGCCGGCCATCGGCGGGGGTCTTCAGCCGCTCGGGGGCCTGCCGCATCACGGAGAAGGCCGCCCGCAGGTCGCGGGCCGCCCGGCCGCGGGCGGGGGCCTCGGCCGCGCGGGTCTTCCAGAAGCCGTCGAGCAAGGGCTGGAGGTAGGCGGACTCCTGCGCTCCGAGCACCGAGGCCGCGCTGTTCCCCGCGAGCGCCCGCAGCGCGTCCCGGGCCCCCGCGTCTCCGCCCGCCAGATCGTCGATCGCCGCCCGCCAGGACTCCTCCGGGCGGTATCCCTTCGGGTTCCAGGCGAAGTCGGCGGCCGTGAACAGCGGGATGCGGGATGCGGACGGCTGCTCCATCGCATTGGCCAGCAGCGCCGCCGAACCGCTCGCCACCGCCGGGTCCCGGCCGGTGTACGGGCCGAGGAAGATGCGGTCCTGGGCGTAGTCGTTGACGGGGTAGTTGTCCATCGTCACCAGCGGATGGCGGAACGCGGCGCGGGCCCCGGCCAGTTCGCCCCCGGTGATGGTCTTCGGCACCACCCCGACCCCGGTCCAGGCCACCTGCACCCGGTCGTCCAGTTCGGCGGCGAGCGCGGTGCGGTAGTCGGTGGCCCCGTCCTGGTAGAACTCCGTCGGCAGCACGGACAGCGGGGCCGCGTCCGGGTGCTGTTCCGCCAGATGCCGGGCGACCGCGCCCGCCACCCGGGCCTGTGCACGGGCCGCCGCCTTCGGACCGCTGCCGAAGGTCTCCGCGTCCAGATCGCAGTGCCACTCGCTGTAGCTGACGTCCTGGAACTGGAGCTGGAAGACCCGGAAGCCCAGCGCCCACATGGCGTCGATCTTCTTCGTCAGCGCCCGGACGTCCTGGTCGGACGCCATGCACATCGCCTGGCCGGGGGAGAGCGCCCAGCCGAGCGTGACGTGCTCGGCGCGCGCCTGCTCCGCCAGCGCCCGGAAGCCGGCGCGCTGGTCGGCCGGATACGGCTCGCGCCAGCGCGCCAGCCGGTACGGGTCGTCGCCCGCCGCGTAGAGGTACCTGTTCTGCTTGGTGCGGCCCATGAAGGAGATCTGGGCGAGCCGCTCCTCGCGGGTCCACGGCTGCCCGTAGAACCCCTCCGACAGCCCGCGTACGGCGGTTCCCGGCCAGTCCCGCACGGTGACGCCCGCCACCGAACCGCCGGAGACCAGCTGACGCAGCGTCTGGACGGCGTGGAACAGGCCGTCCTCGCCCAGCCCGTCCAGCGCGACCGTGCCGCGCCCGGCCACCCGGCCGACGGCGATCCGGTAGCCGCCCGAGGGAAGGTCGGCCCGGTCGGGCGCGCGCAGGGCCCGCAGCGCCTCGCCCGCGCCGGTGCCGCCGAGCCGGACCACGGGCCCGCTGCCCGGCAGACTTTCGTGCAGGGTCCGGACGCCCGCCCCGCGCAGCAGCGAGCGCGTCTGCTCCACGGCGTACGGATCGGCGTCCGGTGCGGCGACGAGGGTGGCCTCGGCGCCCAGCGGCACGGCGGGTCCGGTGCTCCTGATGCTCTGCGGCCGGGGCCACACCGAGGGCGGCTGCGCGCTGTCGGAGCGTTCGGCCGACCCGGTGACGGGGATGGCGGGGTCGACGGGGGCGGCCGTCGCGGCCGGTGCCACGGAGACGGAGCCGAGGAGTCCGCCGATCACGGCGGCGGCCACGGCCGTCGCCTGCCTTCTGCGCCCGATCCGCACGCTGCGCTCTCCTTCGTCCGTACCGACTGCTCGTAGCGGGGTCCGAGCCCACCACCCGGGCGCGGGAGTGTCAATGCGCACGGCCGCTCTGTCGCATTTGCCGGGAATCATGACACCTTCGGGCAGGATGGGGCTGGTGTGGCTGCCGGGAGTGGCCGAAATCGGCCCATACCTGCCGGACGGGGGAACCGGATGTGACTCAGAGCACGTTGGGCTCGTTGTCATAACGCCTGCATCACGTCCACGTCTGCGGTCGCGAGGCCTGGGTAGGTCTGATGTGTCCTGTTCTCCATGGCCAGGAGGCCACCATGCCCGCTTCCGCGCAGCTCCTGCTCTCCGCCCTCTCTAAACAGGTACCCGCCCAGGCCGTTTCCGCGCCGCTGACCAGTGAACCTCCGCTCACCGATGTCGCCCACCTGATCAGCGGGCCCCCGCTCGCCGATGTCTCCCTGCTGCTCGGCGGGTCCACGTTCGCCGACGCCGCACCCCTGACCAGCGAGCCGCCGCTCGCCGACGCCACCCCGCTCACGAGCGAGCCGCCGCTCGCCGCCGTCGCCCCTCTGACCAGCGAGCCGACCGCACCCGGCACCGCAGGGGGCTTGGAGTTCCCAGGAGTCTGAATGGGCTTGTCCCGGCTCGCCGCACTGCACGGTGTCGCCACCTCCTACTCCCCGTCGCCGGATGTCACGGTGTCCGTCCCCGACGACACGGTCATCGCCGTGCTCGCCGCGCTGGGCGTGGACGCCGGCACCCCGGCGGACGTACGGAAGTGCCTCGTCGCCGCGGAGTCCCGCTCGCACCTGCTGCCGCCGACGGTGGTGGTCTGGTCCGGCGAGCCCCTGCCGCCCGCCCTGACCCGTCTTCCCTCCGGCTCGACCGTCACGGTCGAGCCGGAGTCGTCGACGCCCCCGGGGCGGCGCCCGGGCCGCGCTCCGGCCCCGCTGAGCATGCGGGTGCGGGGGGCGGGGCCGGGTTCGCCCGCGCCCTCCGCCGGGCCCGCGCCCGCCGA
>NZ_NWVL01000067.1 GCF_002382885.1 Streptomyces sp. WZ.A104 | reverse complement strand
CTCGCCACCGGCGCCCGGCGTCCCGAGACGGCCCGCGGCTCCGCACGCGGCGGCTCGGGCCCCCGCACCCCGCGCTCCGGACGCGGCGGCGGACCGCGCCGGGCCTTCGAGCGGGCACGACGGGCCTGGGACCGGCCCCTGACCGCCTACTACGTGATCCTCGGCTCCAGCCTCCTGATCACGGTGCTGGGCCTGGTGATGGTCTACTCCGCCTCGATGATCAAGGCGCTGGACATCAGCAAGCCCTCGACGTACTTCTTCGGGAAGCAGTTCCTCGCCGCAGTCATCGGCGGCGCGCTGATGCTGATCGCCGCCCGGATGCCGGTCAAACTCCACCGGGCCCTGGCCTACCCGCTGCTGATGGTCACCGCCTTCCTGATGGTCCTGGTCCAGGTCCCCGGGATAGGGATGTCGGTCAACGGCAACCAGAACTGGCTCTCTCTGGGCGGCTCCTTCCAGCTCCAGCCCAGCGAGTTCGGCAAGCTCGCCCTGATTCTGTGGGGCGCGGACCTGCTCGCCCGCAAACAGGACAAGCGGCTGCTGACCCAGTGGAAGCACATGCTCGTGCCGCTCGTGCCGGTCGCCTTCATGCTGCTCGGACTGATCATGCTCGGTGGCGACATGGGAACCGCGATCATTCTCGCGGCGATCCTGTTCGGCCTGCTCTGGCTGGCCGGCGCCCCCACCCGGCTGTTCGCCGGGGTGCTCGGCTTCGCCGCCGTCATCGCGTTCCTGCTGATCTGGACCAGCCCCAACCGGATGTCCCGGCTCTCCTGCATGGGCATCGTCGGCGAACCCGACCCGGAGGACGGCTGCTGGCAGGCCGCACACGGAATCTACGCTCTGGCGTCCGGCGGATGGTTCGGTTCCGGTCTGGGTGCGAGTGTGGAAAAATGGGGGCAACTCCCCGAACCTCACACCGACTTCATCTTCGCCATCACCGGTGAGGAACTGGGTCTGGCGGGGACGCTGTCCGTGCTCGCCCTGTTCGCGGCTCTAGGCTATGCGGGTATCCGCGTGGCCGGACGCACGGAGGACCCCTTCGTGAGGTATGCCGCGGGAGGCGTGACCACGTGGATCACGGCCCAGGCCGTGATCAACATCGGTGCGGTGCTCGGCCTGTTGCCGATCGCCGGGGTTCCGCTCCCGCTGTTCTCCTACGGGAGATCGGCTCTGCTGCCGACGATGTTCGCGGTCGGGCTGATGATCGCCTTCGCACGGGAGGATCCCGCCGCGAAGGCGGCCCTGGCCATGCGGAAGCCCGGGGTGAGATGGAAGACGATGAGACGGCGCGTCAAGAAGCGTCCGTCCGGAGAGCGGTGAATTTCGGTGCATGTCGTACTCGCCGGCGGGGGGACCGCCGGACACATCGAGCCCGCGCTTGCCCTCGCAGACGCCCTGCGCAGGCAGGACCCGACCGTGGGAATCACTGCCCTCGGCACGGAACGCGGACTGGAGACCAGGCTCGTACCCGAGCGGGGATACGAGCTGGCGCTCATCCCCGCCGTCCCGCTGCCCCGCAAGCCCACGCCCGAACTGATCACCGTCCCGGGCCGACTGCGCGGCACCATCAAGGCGGCCGAGCAGGTCCTGGAGCGCACCAAGGCGGACTGCGTGGTCGGCTTCGGCGGCTATGTCGCCCTGCCCGGCTACCTCGCGGCCAAGCGGGTCGGTGTGCCCATCGTCGTACACGAGGCCAACGCCCGCCCGGGCCTGGCCAACAAGATCGGCTCGCGGTACGCCCACGGGGTCGCCGTATCCACCCCGGACAGCAAACTGCGCGGCGCCCGCTACATCGGCATCCCGCTGCGCCGCACCATCGCCACCCTGGACCGCGCCCGGGTCCGCCCGGAGGCCCGCGCCTCCTTCGGCCTCGACCCCAACCTGCCGACGCTGCTGGTCTCCGGTGGCTCGCAGGGCGCCCGCCACCTCAACGAGGTCGTCCAGCGGGTCGCGCCGCTGCTCCAGCGCTCCGGGATCCAGATCCTGCATGTGGTCGGTCCGAAGAACGAATTGCCGCGTATCGACAACATGCCCGGGATGCCGCCGTACATCCCGGTACCGTACGTGGACCGGATGGACCTCGCGTACGCCGCGGCCGACATGATGCTCTGCCGTGCGGGCGCGATGACCGTCGCCGAACTCTCCGCCGTCGGGCTCCCCGCCGCCTACGTCCCGCTGCCCATCGGCAACGGCGAACAGCGGCTCAACGCCCAGCCGGTGGTCAACGCCGGCGGCGGCCTGCTGGTCGACGACGCGGCGCTCACCCCGGAGTGGGTGCAGGCCAATGTCCTGCCGGTGCTGTCGGACCCCCACCGGCTGTACGAAATGTCCCGTGCGGCCGCGGAGTTCGGCCGGCGCGACGCCGACGACCTGCTCGTCGGCATGGTGTACGAAGCGATCGCCGCACGCAGCTAGGCGTGCGGCGCGAGGCGGTTCGAGCCCGGGGCACACGCCCCGGGCCCGGCGAAGGAGCGAGCGTGGCCGGACCGACGACCGCCCAGCGCGGCGCCTCCGAGCGGGCGGGCACCCCCGCCCGCCCGCCGCTGACCGGCCCCGAGGGGCGCGGGATCAGCCGCCGTACGCTGCTGATCCTGATCGCCCTCGCGGCGGCCCTTCTCACCGCGTTCGTGATCTGGGTGCTCTACGGCTCCTCCTGGCTGCGCGTCGAACGCGTCCGTACGAGCGGCGTCGAGGTGCTCACCCGCGCAGAGGTGGAAGCGGTGGCGGCCGCACCGGTCGGCGCCCCGCTGGTCTCCGTGGACACCGACGCCATGGAGAGCAGGTTGCGCCAGAAGTTGCCTCGTATCGACACAGTGGATGTCGCTCGTTCCTGGCCCCACGGCATCAGTCTTAAGGTGACGGAACGGGAGCCGGTCCTGCTGGTCGAGAAGGGCGGAAAGTTCGTGGAAGTGGACGCGAAGGGCGTCCGCTTCGCCACCGTGGACAAGGCACCGAAGGATGTGCCCCTGCTGGAGCTGACCCCCGCCCCCTCCGCGAGCCTTCGCCGTTTCGGCGACGACCGTCTGCTGCGGGAAGCGGTACGGGTCGCCGGAGACCTTCCCGCGGGCGTCGCCAAGGATACCGAAGCCGTACGGGTCATCTCGTACGACGCGATCTCCTTGCGGCTGACCCGGGATCGTGTGGTGACCTGGGGCAGCGGCGAGGACGGGCCGGTGAAGGCACGTGTTCTCACCGCGCTCATGAAAGCCGCCCCCAAAGCGGGGCACTTCGACGTAAGCGCTCCCAGCGCCCCGGCGGTATCAGCGAGTTGACGGGCATTTGTGCTGGCCAGCACCCTGGTTGGTCAGCGCTACGGGTGATCACATAGGGTGAAAAGAAAAACGGGAGGTTCGGCGTGTTCGTTGAACGTGCGCCACTTGTCGACTTAGTGTCCTGTTCGGAAGAGTCCAGGAAGCAGACACACTGGTAACCCTAAACTTCAACGTTAGGGTTTGGGTCGGCGTTCGGACCGTCCCCATCGACATCAGTCGTCGCCGCGGGGCCACCGCAGAGCGACGACACGTAACTCGAGGCGAGAGGCCTTCGACGTGGCAGCACCGCAGAACTACCTCGCAGTCATCAAGGTCATCGGTGTCGGCGGCGGTGGTGTCAATGCCATCAACCGAATGATCGAGGTCGGCCTCAAGGGCGTTGAGTTCATCGCGATCAACACGGATGCACAGGCCCTGTTGATGAGCGACGCCGACGTCAAGCTCGACGTCGGCCGCGAACTCACCCGTGGCCTCGGCGCCGGGGCGAACCCGGCCGTCGGTCGCAAGGCGGCAGAGGACCACCGTGAGGAGATCGAGGAGGTCCTCAAGGGGGCCGACATGGTCTTCGTCACCGCCGGAGAAGGCGGCGGCACCGGCACCGGCGGCGCACCTGTCGTCGCCAACATCGCTCGCTCGCTGGGCGCCCTGACGATCGGTGTGGTCACCCGCCCGTTCACCTTCGAGGGCCGGCGACGCGCGAACCAGGCGGAGGACGGCATCGCCGAGCTCCGCGAAGAGGTCGACACCCTCATCGTCATCCCCAACGACCGTCTGCTGTCCATCTCGGACCGCCAGGTCAGCGTGCTCGACGCGTTCAAGTCGGCCGACCAGGTGCTGCTCTCGGGTGTCCAGGGCATCACCGACCTCATCACCACGCCGGGTCTGATCAACCTCGACTTCGCCGACGTCAAGTCGGTCATGTCCGAGGCGGGATCGGCGCTCATGGGCATCGGCTCGGCGCGCGGCGACGACCGTGCGGTCGCGGCGGCGGAGATGGCGATCTCCTCGCCGCTTCTGGAGGCGTCCATCGACGGCGCCCGCGGTGTCCTGCTCTCCATCTCCGGCGGCAGCGACCTCGGTCTCTTCGAGATCAACGAGGCCGCCCAGCTGGTGAGCGAGGCGGCCCACCCCGAGGCCAACATCATCTTCGGCGCCGTCATCGACGACGCCCTGGGCGACGAGGTGCGGGTCACCGTGATCGCCGCGGGTTTCGACGGCGGACAGCCGCCGGCCCGCCGCGAGAACGTCCTCGGCGCGAACTCCAACAAGCGCGAGGAGCCGGCCGCTCCGGCCAGGTCCTCCGCCGAGTCCGTGCGGCCGACGGGCGGACTCGGTTCCGTACCCCCGCGCGAGGAGAGCCCGGCCCCGGCCGAGCCCGCCCCCGCGTCGGCTTCGAGCGAGAGCACGCTTCCGCCGGTCTCTCCGCCGCACGTCCCGCCGGCCCGTCCCTACCAGGACGCCCAGGCCGAAGAGCTGGATGTTCCGGACTTCTTGAAGTGATAGGTCAGCATCGGGCAGAACCCGTCACGGGCAGCGCTCATTTCGCCTTCACCGATCGGTGGGGCGGAGTGAGCGCCGCTCCGTACGAGGAGCTCAACCTCGGCGGCGCGGTCGGCGACGACCCCGCCGCCGTCGGCGCGAACCGCGAGCGCGCCGCCCGCGACCTCGGCATCGACCCGGCCTCGGTCGTCTGGATGAACCAGGTGCACGGCCGGGATGTCGCGGTGGTGGACGGGCCCTGGGGTGCGGACACGGAGATTCCGGCGGTGGACGCGGTGGTGACCGCCCGGCGCGGACTGCCGCTCGCGGTGCTCACCGCCGACTGCACCCCCGTACTGCTCGCCGACCAGGTCGCCGGAGTCGTCGGAGCGGCGCACGCCGGGCGGCCGGGACTGGTCGCCGGAATCGTGCCGGCGGCGGTCGAGGCCATGGTCGCGCTGGGCGCACAACCCGCCCGGATCACCGCGCACACCGGACCGGCCGTCTGCGGACGGTGCTACGAAGTCCCGGCGGAGATGCGGGCCGAGGTCGCGGAGGCCGTTCCCGGCACCTGGTCCGAGACCAGCTGGGGGACCCCGGCGGTGGATGTCACCGGCGGAGTGCACGCCCAGCTCGCCGCTCTCGGCGTGACCGACCGGCACCGTTCGCCGGTCTGCACCCGGGAATCGGGCGACCACTTCTCGTACCGCCGCGACCGCACCACCGGGCGGCTCGCCGGATATGTCTGGTTGGACGGATAGGGCATGACGGACCGTAAGGCTCAACTCGCGGCGAATCTCGCACAGGTGGAGGAAAGGATCTCCTCCGCCTGCGCCGCGGCCGGTCGCAAGCGCGAGGATGTGACCCTGATCGTGGTCACCAAGACCTACCCCGCGAGCGATGTGCGGATCCTGCATGAACTCGGTGTGCGCCATGTCGCGGAGAATCGTGACCAGGACGCGGCGCCGAAAGCCACCGCTTGTGCGGATCTTTCTCTGACATGGCACTTTGTCGGACAGTTGCAGACGAACAAGGTTCGGTCTGTGACGAGTTATGCCGATGTCGTGCAGTCGGTGGACCGTACCAAGCTGGTCACCGCCCTCTCGGCCGCCGCGGTCCGCGCGGACCGCGAGCTCGGCTGCCTCATCCAGGTCGCCCTGGACGCCGGGAGCGGTGAGCGAGGTGAGCGCGGCGGGGTCGCGCCGGACGGGGTCGAGGAGTTGGCGGCCGCGGTGGACGCGGCCGACGGACTCCGGCTCGACGGTCTGATGACCGTGGCGCCGCTGGCCGGACCGTTTGCGGGACGGCAACGGGCCGCTTTCGACCGGCTGATGGAAATCTCATCCCGCCTGCGCGTCGACCGTCCGGCTGCGAACATGGTCTCCGCAGGTATGAGCGGGGACTTGGAGGACGCGGTGGCGGCCGGAGCGACACATGTACGCGTCGGTACGGCGGTACTCGGAGACCGACCCCGGCTCGGGTAACGTCGCGAAGCAAGTCGGACCACAGCAGAAAATATGGTCATTCCCACACAAAACGGGGCAGACCACAGTGGATCGCGGGCACTTGGTGACGAATGCCGATCCACCACAGAGCGGAGGACTCGGAGCATGGCCGGCGCGATGCGCAAGATGGCGGTCTACCTCGGCCTCGTGGAGGACGATGGGTACGACGGTCCGGGGTTCGACCCCGATGACGAATTCGAACCTGAGCCGGAGCCCGAGCGCGACCGGCGCCGGCACCAGCCCCCCCACCAGGTGGAGCGGGACCGTGAGCGCGATCGCGAGCGGGAGCGCGAAAGGGACGAACCGGTACGAGTAGTGCAGCCGCCCGCTCAGCGCGAGCCGGTTCAGCTCCCCGCGGAAAGCGGGCGACCCGCCCGAATCGCCCCCGTGGCATCCATCACACCTGAACGTCCGAGTCTGGAGAAGAACGCACCGGTGATCATGCCCAAGGTCGTGTCCGAGCGGGAGCCGTACCGCATCACCACGCTGCACCCCAGGACCTACAACGAGGCCCGTACCATCGGGGAACACTTCCGTGAAGGCACTCCGGTGATCATGAATCTCACGGAGATGGACGATACGGACGCGAAGCGACTTGTCGACTTTGCCGCAGGACTCGTCTTCGGTCTCCATGGCAGCATTGAACGCGTGACGCAGAAGGTGTTCCTGTTGTCGCCTGCTAACGTCGATGTCACGGCGGAGGACAAGGCCCGCATCGCAGAGGGCGGATTCTTCAACCAGAGCTGAGAACACGACACCGGGAACGACCCGGCCGCAAGGCCGGAAACCGGCCACCCGGCCGGAGCTACGAGAGCCAGGGGAGAGGGAAGCGCGGGACATGGGCGTCGCACTGGATGTGGTCTATATCGCGCTGATGTGTTTCCTCATCGTGCTGATCTTCCGGCTGGTCATGGACTACGTCTTCCAGTTCGCACGTTCATGGCAACCCGGCAAGGCGATGGTGGTCGTACTTGAGGCCACCTACACTGTCACCGATCCACCGCTCAAGCTTCTGCGGCGGTTCATCCCGCCGCTGCGTCTCGGGGGCGTGGCACTCGACCTGTCCTTCTTCGTTCTGATGATCATCGTCTACATCCTGATCAGCGTTGTGGTCAGGTTGTGAGCGATACGGTCTTGCCGACTGCCGACGACTACGTAGAGGTGAAGAAGAGATGCCGTTGACCCCCGAGGACGTGCGGAACAAGCAGTTCACGACCGTCCGCCTCCGAGAAGGCTATGACGAGGACGAGGTCGATGCCTTTCTCGACGAGGTCGAATCGGAGCTGACCCGTCTGCTCCGTGAGAACGAGGACCTGCGCGCCAAGCTGGCCGCTGCGACGCGGGCCGCCGCGCAGAACCAGCAGCAACAGCAGCAACAGCAGCAGGGTATGCGCAAGCCGCCGGAACAGCAGGATCGCCCGGGCGCGCCCGTTCCCGCCGCCATATCCGGACCGCCGCAGCAGCAGCAGCCCCCGCAGATGGGTCCGCCCCAGCTGCCCGGCGGCGCGCCGCAGCTGCCCGCAGGTCCCAGCGGCCACGGCCCCCAGGGCGGCCACGGCCCCGGTCAGCAGGGCCCGCACGGCCCCGGCCCGATGCAGGGCGGTCCCATGGGTGGCCCCATGGGCGGTCCGATGGGTCACAACCCCCAGCAGCAGATGCAGCAGATGCAGCAGCCGCAGATGCAGCAGCAGGGTCAGGGCCCCGGTGGCGACAGCGCCGCCCGTGTCCTCTCGCTCGCGCAGCAGACCGCCGACCAGGCGATCGCGGAGGCCCGTTCCGAGGCCAACAAGATCGTCGGCGAGGCGCGCAGCCGTGCCGAGGGCCTGGAGCGCGACGCGCGCGCCAAGGCCGACGCCCTGGAGCGGGACGCGCAGGAGAAGCACCGTGTGGCGATGGGCTCGCTGGAGTCGGCCCGCGCGACGCTGGAGCGCAAGGTCGAGGACCTGCGTGGCTTCGAGCGCGAGTACCGCACGCGGCTGAAGTCGTACCTGGAGAGCCAGCTGCGTCAGCTGGAGACCCAGGCGGACGACTCGCTCGCCCCGCCGCGGACCCCGGCGACCGCTTCGCTGCCGCCGTCCCCCTCGCTGGCCCCGGCCGGTGCGGGCGCGATGGGTCACTCCATGGGCGGCTCCAACCACGGTGGCCATGGCGGCCAGCAGATGGGCGGCGGCCAGTCCATGGGCAGTGCGCCGTCCTACGGCGGGCAGCAGCAGATGTCGCCCGCGATGACGCAGCCGATGGCACCGGTGCGGCCGCAGGCGCCGCAGCCGATGCAGCAGGCGCCGTCGCCGATGCGTGGGTTTCTGATCGACGAGGACGACAACTGAGCGGTGCGCGCTCGCTGAGCGCGTAGCCGTCGGCAGGCAAAGGGCCGGGCCCCGGGATTTCCCGGGGCCCGGCCCTTTGCCGTGGGCGGGTACGCGGTTGCCGGGTGCGGGTGGGGCGCCTGCGGCGGGCCCGTAACCGGGGCGCCGCCCCGGAGCCCGCACCGCAGAAGCCGGAGGGGCTGGGTCTGGCCGGACGTCGGAGGCGGGCGCGGGGGGTTCGGGGGCGGAGTCCCTGAGGGGGACGGCGAAGGGGCCCGGTCGACTTGTGTCGGCCGGGCCCCTGATCGTGCGGGCTGTCGCGCTGTGGCTACCGCTTGCGCAGGCGGAACGTGAGCGCCAGGCCCTCGTCCTCGAACACCTCGCCGTACGTGTCGTCCGCCTCGCCTTGCGCGTAGTCCAGGGCGAGGACCTCGTCCGCGATCAGAGGGGTGTGCTCGGTGAGGGCCTCGACCGTCGCCGGGGACGTGGAGGTCCAGCGGACGGCGATGCGGTCCGCGACGTCCAGGCCGCTGTTCTTGCGGGCCTCCTGGATCAGGCGGATCGCGTCGCGGGCCAGGCCCGCGCGGCGCAGCTCCGGGGTGATCTCCAGGTCCAGGGCGACCGTCGCGCCCGAGTCCGAGGCGACCGACCAGCCCTCGCGGGGGGTCTCCGTGATGATCACCTCGTCGGGGGAGAGAGTGATCCGCTCGCCCTCCACCTCAACCGTCGCCGTGCCCTCGCGCAGGGCGAGGGAGAGAGCCGCCGCGTCCGCCTCGGCCACCGCCTTGGCCACCGCCTGCACACCCTTGCCGAACCGCTTGCCCAGTGCCCGGAAGTTCGCCTTCGCCGTCGTGTCCACCAGCGAGCCGCCCACCTCGGAGAGCGAGGCCAGGGACGTGACGTTCAGCTCCTCCGTGATCTGCGCGCGCACCTCCGGGGAGAGGGCGTCGAAGCCGTTCGCCGCGACGAGTGCGCGCGACAGCGGCTGCCGCGTCTTCACGCCCGACTCGGCGCGCGTAGCCCGGCCCAGCTCCACGAGGCGGCGCACCAGCGCCATCTGCGTGGAGAGCGTCGGATCGATCGCGGAGACCTCCGCCTTGGGCCAGGTGGACAGGTGTACCGATTCCGGGGCGTCGGGGGTGACCGGGGCGATCAGGTCCTGCCAGACCCGCTCCGTGATGAACGGGGTCAGCGGGGCCATCAGACGCGTCACCGTCTCGACGACCTCGTGCAGCGTGCGCAGCGCCGCCTTGTCGCCCTGCCAGAATCGGCGGCGCGAGCGGCGTACGTACCAGTTGGACAGGTCGTCCACGAACGCGGAGAGCAGCTTGCCCGCGCGCTGGGTGTCGTAGCCCTCCATGGCGACCGTCATCTGGTCCACCAGCGCGTTCAGTTCGCTCAGCAGCCAGCGGTCCAGGACCGTGCGGTCCGCAGGGGCCGGGTCGGCCGCCGAGGGGGCCCAGCCCGAGGTGCGCGCGTACAGGGCCTGGAAGGCGACCGTGTTCCAGTAGGTGAGGAGCGTCTTGCGGACGACCTCCTGGATGGTGCCGTGGCCCACCCGTCGTGCCGCCCAGGGGGAGCCGCCCGCCGCCATGAACCACCGCACCGCGTCGGCCCCGTGCTGGTCCATCAGCGGGATCGGCTGGAGGATGTTCCCCAGGTGCTTGGACATCTTGCGGCCGTCCTCGGCGAGGATGTGGCCCAGGCAGACCACGTTCTCGTAGGACGACTTGTCGAAGACCAGGGTGCCTACCGCCATCAGCGTGTAGAACCAGCCGCGGGTCTGGTCGATGGCCTCCGAGATGAACTGCGCCGGGTAGCGGCTCTCGAAGATCTCCTTGTTCTTGTACGGGTAGCCCCACTGCGCGAACGGCATCGAACCCGAGTCGTACCAGGCGTCGATGACCTCCGGGACGCGGTACGCCTCCAGCCGGCAGTCCTCGTGCGAGCAGGTGAAGGTGATCTCGTCGATGAACGGGCGGTGGGGGTCCAGGTTCGACTGGTCGGCGCCCGTCAGTTCCGTCAGCTCCGCGCGCGAGCCCACGCACGTCAGGTGGTTGTCCTCGCACCGCCAGATCGGCAGCGGCGTACCCCAGTAGCGGTTGCGGGAGAGCGCCCAGTCGACGTTGTTGTTCAGCCAGTCGCCGAAGCGGCCGTTCTTGACCGAGTCCGGGAACCAGTTGGTCTTCTCGTTCTCCTCAAGGAGGCGGTCCTTGATCGCCGTCGTCCTGATGTACCAGGACGGCTGCGCGTAGTAGAGCAGCGCCGTGTGGCAGCGCCAGCAGTGCGGGTAGCTGTGCTCGTACGGGACGTGGCGGAAGAGCTTGCCGCGCGCCTCCAGGTCCGCGGTCAGCGCCTCGTCGGCCTTCTTGAAGAAGACGCCGCCGACCAGCGGGAGATCCTCTTCGAAAGTGCCGTCGGGGCGGACCGGATTGACCACCGGGAGGCCGTACGCACGGCAGACCACGAGGTCGTCGGCGCCGAACGCGGGGGACTGGTGGACCAGACCCGTACCGTCCTCGGTCGTGACGTACTCGGCGTTGACCACGTAGTGGGCTTCCGCCGGGAACTCGACCAGGGCGAAGGGGCGCTCGTAGGTCCAGCGCTCCATCTCCGCGCCGGTGAACGACTGGCCGGTCACCTCCCAGCCCTCGCCGAGGGCCTTCTCCAGGAGCGGTTCGGCGACGACGAGCTTCTCCTCGCCGTTCGTCGCGACGACATAGCGGACCTCGGGGTGCGCGGCGACCGCCGTATTGGACACCAGGGTCCAGGGCGTGGTCGTCCACACCAGGAGGGCCGCCTCGCCCGCCAGCGGGCCGGAGGTCAGGGGGAAGCGGACGAAGACCGAGGGGTCGACGACCGTCTCGTAGCCCTGGGCCAGCTCGTGGTCGGACAGGCCGGTGCCGCAGCGGGGGCACCAGGGGGCGACCCGGTGGTCCTGGACCAGCAGGTCCTTGTTGAAGATCTCCTTCAGCGACCACCACACGGAGTCGACGTACTCGGGGTCCATCGTGCGGTACGCGTCGTCCAGGTCGACCCAGTAGCCCATACGGGTCGTGAGCTCGGCGAAGGCGTCGGTGTGCCGGGTCACGGACTCACGGCACTTGGCGTTGAACTCGGCGATGCCGAACGCCTCGATGTCCTTCTTGCCGTTGAAGCCCAGTTCCTTCTCCACCGCGAGTTCGACCGGCAGGCCGTGGCAGTCCCAGCCGGCCTTGCGGCCCACGTGGTAGCCCTGCATGGTGCGGAAGCGGGGGAAGACGTCCTTGAAGACGCGGGCCTCGATGTGGTGGGCGCCCGGCATGCCGTTGGCGGTGGGCGGGCCCTCGTAGAAGACCCACTCGGGGCGGCCCTCGGACTGTTCGAGGCTCCGGGCGAAGATCTTGCTCTCGCGCCAGAAGTCGAGCACGGCGTGCTCCAGCGCGGGCAGGTCGACCTGGGCGGGTACCTGGCGGTACTGCGGCGATGTCATGTGCGGCTTCCTCCGGCGGACGTCTTCCACTTCCGTCGGAGGGACGAGAGCGCCTCGGCTCCCGCGGTACCACCCTCCTTGGCCGCGGGCGTGCGCCCGTGGCCCCCTCATTGGGGTCGCGATGCCGGGTCTAGTGGCCCCAAGGCGTTCTTCCGGCGGCTCCGGGGTGATCTTCACGTCGCGCTCGCCCCCGGGCTCCCACCGTCCCCGGGTCGCTGCTGGCTGCGTACGGCGCTACTCGTCCCATCCATGCCTCTCGCTGGGCCCAGTGTACGGGCCCGTACGGCCGACGGCCGACCGGTTATCGGGGGCGCGCGGGCGTGACCCGAGTGGGCGGACGGGGCGTAGGGACTTCCCGGCGGGCCGCGCGGGGCGGATTACCCGGCGGGGAGCTGGGAACAACGGATGCAGGCGCGCCACGACCGGGTCCCGGGAGAGGCGGAACGGCGGCGTGCCCCGTTGCCGCGGCGCTGGGGTCGATTTATCGTCCCAGCACGATTCGCGAGCAAGATCACAATATGTGAAGGGGCCGCGGCCATGGTGGCGAAGAAGACGGCGGAAGAGACCGCGGCCGAGCACGACGGCGCCCACGAGCCACCGGCCGAGCCCGCGAAGGAGACGGCGAAGAAGAGCGCCGCCAAGAAGACGACTACCAAGAAGGCAGCGAAGAAGACGGCCCCCCCAACGGCCCCCCGGAAGGCAGTGGCCAAGAAGGCGGCCGCGAAGAAGACCGCCGACGGGAAAGCCGTCCCCAAGAAGAGCGCCGCCAAGAAGACCGGGGCCAAGAAGGCCGCGAAGAAGGCCGCGACGACGGCCACGGGGGCGGCCGAGGCCGCCGAGCAGACGGGAGCCCACACGGTGGTAGCCAAGAAGAGCGCTAGTCGCCCCGCAGCAGGCGCACAGGCGACGGCCCCGGTGCCGCCGGCCCGCGCGGCCGCCCCCGGAGAGCTGGCCGTACGGCCCGGGGAGGACCCCTGGACGCCCGCGGAGGTCGACGAGGCACGGACGCTGCTGACCAGCGAGACCCTGCGGCTGCGCAGCGAGCTGGAGGCCTCGGGCGCGGCGCTCGCCGGGCTGATGCGGGACTCCGGCGACGGTGCGGGCGACGACGAGGCCGACACCGGCACCAAGAACATCACCCGCGAGCACGAGCTGTCGCTCGCCGCCAACGCCCAGGAGATGCTGGAGCAGACCGAGCGGGCGCTCGCCCGGCTGGAGGCGGGGACCTACGGGCTCTGCGAGGTCTGCGGCAAACCGATCGGGAAGGCCCGGATGCAGGCGTTCCCCCGGGCCACCCTGTGCGTCGAGGACAAACAGAAGCAGGAGCGGCGCGGCTGATCCGCACAGGTGTGTCGTACCCTCATCCTCAGTCAGGCATCTAGGTTGAGGGACTCACGTGGCAGAGGCGGAGCGCATCATCGGTACGCCGGACAATCCCGAGGCCGAGGGGACGGACGAGGGCGGCAGCACGGCCGCCGACGCCGCCGTGAACGCGGGCACGGGCAAGCGCAGGATCCTCGTGCTCATCGGCGTCTCCGTCGTCGCCTACCTGCTCGACCTGATCAGTAAGACGATCGTGGTCGCCAAGCTGGAGCACCAGCCGCCGATCGACATCATCGGCGACTGGCTCCAGTTCCGCGCGCTCCGCAACCCGGGCGCCGCCTTCGGGTTCGGCGAGGCGTTCACGGTGATCTTCACCATCATCGCCGCCGGGGTGATCGTGGTCATCGTCCGGCTCGCCCGCAAGCTCTACAGCCTGCCGTGGGCCATCGCCCTGGGACTGCTCCTGGGCGGTGCGCTCGGCAACCTCACCGACCGGCTCTTCCGGGCGCCCGGCGTGTTCGAGGGCGCGGTGGTGGACTTCATCGCCCCCAAGCACTTCGCGGTCTTCAACCTCGCCGACTCCGCGATCGTGTGCGGCGGCATCCTCATCGTGATCCTCTCCTTCAAGGGCCTGGACCCCGACGGGACCGTCCACAAGGACTGACGGTTCCGGGCGGACCGACCGCCCGGCGCGGAGACCCGCGGGCGCAAGGCATACTCGACAGGTGAGTACGCACCCCGAGATCCGCACCCTGCCCGTACCGGACGGCCTGGAGGGCGAGCGCGTCGACGCCGCCATCTCCCGGATGTTCGGTTTCTCCCGCACCAAGGCCGCCGAGCTGGCCGCAGCCGGGAAGGTTCAGGTGGACGGTTCGGTGGCCGGAAAGTCCGAGCGGGTCCACGGCGGCGCCTGGCTGGAAGTGGAGATGCCGCAGGCGGCCCCTCCCGTCCAGATCGTCGCCGAGCCCGTCGAGGGCATGGAGATCGTCCACGACGACGACGACATCGTGGTCATCGTGAAGCCCGTCGGCGTCGCCGCCCACCCCAGCCCCGGCTGGACCGGCACCACCGTCATCGGCGGACTCGCCGCCGCCGGGTACCGGATCTCGACCTCCGGCGCCGCCGAGCGCCAGGGCATCGTGCACCGCCTCGACGTCGGCACCTCCGGCCTGATGGTCGTCGCCAAGTCCGAGCGCGCCTACACCCTGCTCAAGGCCCAGTTCCGCGACCGGGTCGTCGAGAAGAAGTACCACGCGCTCGTCCAGGGCCACCCGGACCCGATGAGCGGCACCATCGACGCCCCCATCGGGCGCCACCCCAACCACGACTACAAGTGGGCGGTCACCGCCGAGGGCAAGCCGTCGGTGACCCACTACGACCTCATCGAGGCCTACCGTGCCGCCAGCCTCCTGGACATCAAGCTGGAGACCGGCCGCACGCACCAGATCCGGGTCCACATGTCCGCCCACCGCCACCCCTGCGTCGGCGACCTGACGTACGGCGCCGACCCGACCCTCGCCAAGCGGCTCGGGCTGACCCGGCAGTGGCTGCACGCGGTGCGCCTGGGCTTCGAGCATCCGGCCGACGGCAGCTGGGTGGAGTTCTCCAGCAGCTATCCGGCCGACCTGCAAAAGGCCCTCGACACCATCTCCGCGGAGAGCCAGTGACCTCGGCGCCATCCGCGTACAGCACCCGCAGGGCCGTCGAGGAGAGCGACCTCGCGGCTTGTTTCCAGGTGCGCAAGGACGTCTTCGTCGGTGAGCAGAACGTGCCCGAGGAGATCGAGTACGACGCCCACGACGCGACCGCCGTGCATGTGCTCGCCGTCGCGCCGGACGGCACGGCGCTGGGTACGGGACGGCTGCTCCACGGGGAGGCCGCGTCGGGCAGGACCGGTGGCGACCTCACCGTCGGCTCGCTGGGCCGGCTCGCGGTGACCCGGGGGGCCCGCGGCCTCGGGGTCGGCGCGGCCCTCGTACGCGCCCTGGAGGACGAGGCGGGCCGGCTCGGCCTGGCCGCCGTCGACCTGCACGCCCAGACCCACGCCCTCGGCTTCTACGAGCGGCTCGGATACGTCGCGTACGGCCCCGAGTTCCCCGACGCGGGCATCCCGCACCGCGCCATGCGACGGGACATCCGCCCGGCCTGAGTGCCCCGAAAGGGCTCGAAGCGGAGGGTATCGACCGAATCGCACACCGCGCGTGGCAGGGTGGAAGCCTTGTCCGGCCGTGGGCGACGGCCCGGACCCTTGCGCTCCGGAAGGCACACCGTGGATCAACTGACACTGCTGCTCCTGCTGTTGCTCGGAGCTGTGGTCACGGTGCCGCTCGGCGCACGGCTGGGCCTCCCGGCACCGGTGCTGATGACCCTGGCGGGCATCGCGATGGCGTTCACGCCGTTCGTTCCGAGTGTCGACATCCCGCCGGAGATCATCCTTCCCGCGCTGCTCCCGCCGCTGCTCTACGCCACCGTGCAGCGCACCTCCTGGCGGCAGTTCGCCGCCAACAAACGCCCGATCTTCCTGCTGGCCGTCGCCCTGGTCTTCGTCACCACCGCCGCCGTCGCCGCGGTCGCCAACTCGATCGTGCCGGGGCTGCCCATCGCCGCGGCCGTCGTGCTCGGCGCCCTCGTCGCCCCGCCGGACCCGGTGGCGGCGACCGCCGTGGCGGGTTCCGTGGGGCTGCCGCGCCGGCTCGTCTCCATCCTGGAGGGCGAGGGGCTCTTCAACGACGTCACCGCCATCGTGCTCTACCACGTGGCCATCGCCGCCGCCGTCAGCGGAACCTTCTCGCTCCCCGAGGCCTTCGGGCTGCTGATCCTCTCCGCCGTCGTCGCGGTCGTCGTCGGCCTCGCGCTCGGCTGGCTCACCATCAGGCTGATGAACCTGCTGGGCGACGCCACCCTCCAGGTCGGCCTGACCCTGCTGGTGCCCTTCGTCGCCTACGTCCTGGCGGAGGAGCTGATGGGCTCCGGTGTGCTGGCCGTTCTGACCGTCGCGCTCTTCCTCGCCGAGCACACCGCCGACGCCGACGACGTGCTCGGCCGGCTCACCGGTCGCACCTTCTGGGACATCGTCGACACGTTGGTCACCGGCGTGGCCTTCGGGCTCATCGGCCTGGAGCTGCACAGCGTGTTCGGCACCGCCGACGGGCGGGCCCTGGAGATGGTCGGCTGGGGGCTCGCGGTCGTCGCGGTCGTCGTCGGCGTACGCCTGCTGTGGCTGCTGCCCGCGACCTGGCTCGCCAAGCGGCTGCACACCCGGCGGGACGTCAGCGAGGAGATTCCCACCAGCTGGCGGGAGACCGTCGTGATGTGGTGGGCCGGGATGCGCGGGGTGGCGTCGGTCGCCCTGGCGCTGGCGATCCCGCTGGAGACGGACGACGGGCGCCCGTTCCCCGGGCGCGACGAGATCATCTTCATCGCGTTCGCCGTGATCATGGTCACCCTGGTCTTCCAGGGGCTCACCCTGCCCTGGCTGGTCCGCAAGCTGAAGGTCCGGGCCGACACCGCCGCCGAAGAGGCCCTGGAACGGGACCTCGCCATCCGGGCCGCCAAGGCCGCCAAGTACCGCCTCAAGGAGATCCAGGAGGTGGAGGAGTTCCCCGAGGAGGTCGTGGAGCGCCTCCAGCGCGCCGCGTACGACATCGGGGCCCGGATCAGCCCGGACATGGTCGACGAGGAGCGGCGCGAGGCGTACGCGCGGCGCGCCGACCGCTTCAGGGCGGTGAGCCGGGTGCAGCGCGAGATGATGTCGGCCGCCCGCCACGAGGTGCTCGCCGCGCGCAGCGAGGCCGGGGCCGACCCGGAGGTCGTGGACCGGGTGCTGCGGTATCTGGACTTCCGCTCGCTGCGCTGAGCGGCTGCGCGCCCGGGCCTTCGGGTACGGGGTCAGCCGCGGCCGGTCCGGGGGGCCTTGCCGGCGGGCGGGGCGCTCCCGTTGCGGCCGGGCCCGTCCGCCGGATCGGCCCACTGCTCGCCCGGCGGCAGCACGGCGGGCGCGGTGGCGATCCGCGGCAGCGCGTACGGATGGTGGTCGCGCAGCCAGCCGATCAGCTGCTCGCGCACCGCGCAGCGCACCGTCCAGATGTCGTTCGCGTCCTTCGCCGTGACCACCGCGCGCACCTCGATGGTGGTGGGCGTGGTGTCGGTGACGGCCAGCGACCAGTCCCGGCCGTCCCAGGCACCGATGTCGCCGAGGACGTCACGCAGCTTCTCCCGCATCGCGGCCACCGGAGCGGAGTGATCGAGCTGGAAGTAGACCGTGCCGGTCATCTGCGCCCCACCGCGCGACCAGTTCTCGAAAGGCTTGCTGGTGAAGTACGAGACCGGCATCGTGATCCGCCGCTCGTCCCAGGTACGTACCGACAGGAACGTCAGGGTGATCTCGTCGATCGTGCCCCACTCGCCGTCCACCACCACGGTGTCGCCGATCCGCACCATGTCGCCGAACGCGATCTGGAGCCCGGCGAAGAGATTGCCGAGCGTCGACTGGGCGGCGACGCCCGCGACGATGCCGAGCAGACCGGCCGAGGCCAGCATCGACGTGCCGACCGCCCGCATCGGGGGGAACGTCAGCAGCATCGCCGCGATGGCGACCACCGTCACCACGGCGATGACCACCCGCTGGATCAGCGTCACCTGCGTGCGGACCCGGCGGACCCGGGCCGGATCACGGGTGGCCGCCGCGTACCTGCTGTAACTGGCCTCCACGATCGTCGCCGCGATCCGCACCACCAGCCAGGCGGACGCGCCGATCAGCACCAGGGTCAGGACCTGGCCTATCCCGGCCCGGTGCTCCCGCACCCAGGCGATGCCCGACTGGCGGTAACTGGCGCTCAGCAGCGCCGTGATGATCACCACCTGCAACGGAGGCCGGCAGCGCCGCAGCAGCCCCCACAGCGGGGTCTCGTGGTGACGGCTGTCGGCCCGCCGCAGCAGCCGGTCGACCAGCCAGCCGACCAGCAGGGTGATCACCACGGAACCGCCGATGACGATCAGCGGGCGCAGCACGCTCTCCATTGCTTTCGTTCTCCAAGCTGTTAGGGCAGCCCTCAGGGCACCAATGGCACCATAGGCCTCATGAACATCATGCTTTTCCACTCGACGTACGGGCTCAGGCCCGCCGTGCACGCGGCTGCCGCGCGTCTCCGGGACGCCGGCCACGAGGTGCGCGTGCCCGATCTGTTCGAGGGGCACACCTTTGACACGGTGGAAGAGGGCATGGCCTACAAGGACGAGGTCGGCAAGGAGGAGCTGCTGAAGCGCGCCGTGCTGGCCGCCGCACCCTACTCCGACCAGGGGCTCGTCTACGCGGGCTTCTCCCTGGGGGCGGCGACCGCGCAGACCCTGGCCCTCGGCGACGCGAAGGCGCGCGGGCTGCTGCTGTTCCACGGCACCTCGGACATCGCCGAGAACGCCTCGGTGGACGACCTCCCCGTCCAGCTGCACGTCGCGGACCCGGACCCCTTCGAGTCCCACGACTGGCTGAACAGCTGGTACCTCCAGATGCAGCGGACCGGTGCGGACGTGGAGGTCTACCGCTACCCCGGGGCCGGGCACCTGTTCACCGACCCCGATCTGCACGACTACGACCAGGCGGCCGCCGAGCAGACCTGGAAGGTCGCGCTCGGCTTCCTCGCCACGCTGTAGCCCGGTGCGCGGCGCTCAGCGCACCGGGCGGTCGGCCCGCTCGACGCGCTGGGTACCCCGACGGGTGCGGTAGGAGCGGGCCCAGGCGGAGGTGGCGTCCTTGGCCGTCCTGTCGGAGAGCACGTAGTAGTCCATCTGCGCCCGCTCCGCGGTCACGTCCAGCACCCCGTAGCCGTGCGCGTCCATGTCGACCCACTTCACATGGCGGTTGGCCGCCCGTACGGCCGCGGCTGCGACCAGCGACACGGTCTGCGGGGCGACCCGCAGGATGTCGTCGAGGTTGTCCGAGGTCACCGACGTGACCACGAACTCCGTGGCGGCCGACGGCGACAGCGGATAGGTGGCCGCCCTCGTGGGTACGTCGTTGGCCCAGGCCATATGGACGTCGCCGGTCAGGAACACCGTGTCCGCGATGGACCGGTCCCGCAGATGCGCGATCAGCTCCCTGCGGTCGTCGGTGTAGCCGTCCCACTGGTCGACGTTGACCGCGAGGCCCTCCTTCGGCAGCCCCAGCAGCCCCGCCAGCGGCTCCAGCAGATGGGCGGGGAGCGCGCCGAAGGCGACCGGGGAGATCATCACCGACGTACCGACCAGCTGCCAGGCCGCACCCGAGGCGGCGAGGCCCGCTTTCAGCCAGTCCAGCTGGGCTCGGCCGGTGACCGTGCGCTCCGGGTCGTCCACCCGCCCGCTGCCGATGGACGCCTGCTGGGAGCGGAAGCTGCGCAGATCCAGCAGATGGAGATCGGCGAGCCGCCCGAAGCGGAGCCGCCGGTAGACAGTGCCCTCGGTGGAGGCGCGGACCGGCATCCACTCGAAGTACGCCCGTTTGGCCGCGGCCACCCGCTGCTCCCACGCCCCCTCCGTGTCCGGGGTGTGGTTCTGCGCCCCGCCCGACCAGGCGTTGTTGGCGAACTCGTGGTCGTCCCAGATCGCGATCACCGTGTGCGCCGCGTGCAGGGCCTGGAGGTCGGCGTCGGTCTTGTAGTTCCCGTGCCGGGTGCGGTAGTCGGTGAGGCTCAGGATCTCGTGGGCGGGCAGGTGCTCGCGCAGCGCCGTGCCCTGCGTGGGGTACTGGCCGGTGCCGTACTCGTAGAGGTAGTCGCCCAGGTGCAGGACAGCGTCCAGATCCGGACGGGCGGCGAGATGGCGGTACGCGGAGAACCAGCCGGCCTCCCAGTTGGCGCACGACACCACGCCGAAGCGGATGCCGGGGGCGGCGGCGTCGGCCGCGGGGGCGGTGCGGGTGCGGCCGACGGGGGAGACCACACCGGTCGTCGCGTCGCCCGCGGTGAAGCGGAAGTAGTACGCCGTGGCCGGGCGCAGCCCCCGTACGTCGGCCTTCACGGTGTGGTCGGAGGAGGCCGAGGCGACGGCGGTGCCGCTCGCGGATATTCGCGCGAACTCCCGGTCCTCAGCGACCTCCCAGTGCACGGGGGTGGCCGCACCGCGGCCCGAGCCGGGCTCCGCGCCGGGTTCGGGGGTGACGCGCGTCCACAGCAGGACACCGTCGGGCAGCGGGTCGCCGGAGGCGACACCGTGGAGGAAGGCGGGCGGCCCGGCCGGGTGGGCGGGGGCGGCGGAGGTGGTGGTGGCCGTGGCGAGTACGGGGGCGGCGGCGGCGCTCGCGGCGGCGGCCCGTACGACCGTGCGGCGGCGCGGCGAGGAAGGGTGTCGACTGGTCACGGCCGATCACCCTACGGGCGCGTACGGCGAGCGGGCGGGCGAACAGCGTAAGTTCGCCCGCCCGTCGGGAAACCGTCGCCGGAAGGCGGCCCGCCGGTCGGCGGGGAGGAGGGGCAGGCGCCCCGGCTGCTACCCCTTGAGCGCCTTGTCGACAGCCGCCGTGAACTCGGCCGCCGTCATCGGGGCGTTGCTGCTGCCCTCGCTGGTGACCGTCTTGCCGTCCATCTTCAGCGTCGGCGTGCCCTTCACATCGCTGTCGTTGAACGCCTTGGACATCTTCATCGCCCAGGCGTCGTACGTGCCGTCCTCGACGTCCTTCTGGAAGGCCTTGTTGCCCTTCAGGGCGTCGACCGAGTCCGCGATCTCGATCAGGTAGCTGTCCTTGGCGAACTTGTCCTCGCTCTCCTGCGGGTGGAACTCCTCCGAGTACAGCGCGGCCTTGAAGTCCAGGAACGCCTCGGGGCTCACGTTCAGCGCCGCGCCGAGCGCGCTCAGGGCGTTCTTGGAGCCCTCGCCGTTGTCGGTGTTGTCGATGAAGGTCGCGCCGACGTACTTGACCTTGTACTTGCCGGCCTCGACGTCCTTCGCGAGGGTCTCGCCGATGCCCTGCTCGAAGGTGGCGCAGACCGGACAGCGCGAGTCCTCGTACAGCTCCAGGGTCTTCTTGGCGCTCGGCTCGCCGATCACCACGGTGGTGCCGTCGTCGCCGGAGGTGTTCTTGGGCGCCGTCACGTTCTTCGCGTCGGCGGCGGCCTCCCAGGCGTCGGGCTTGTTCAGCTGCATCACGCCGTAGCTGATGCCGCCGACCACGGCCAGGGCGGCGACGACCGAGACCGCGACGACGAGCTGCTTGCGGGTCCGGTCCTTCTTCGCCTGCCGCTCCCGCTCGGCACGCAGCCGCTCGCGGGCCGCTGCCTTGTTCGCCTGGCTGTTGCGCTTGCTCATGATCGTTCTCCGTGAATGCGTGGTACGTGCGGGGAGTGGGCGGTGCGCTGCGCGCATGCGTCGCCGCGGCCTCAGGCAGCGGCGTACAGCGCGGGCGGCGGGCCCCTGCGTCCCACACAGTGCACGAGGAAGCGGGCGGTCAGGCGCGGGCGCGGGCGCCCGGCGGGGCGCGGGCGGGGGCCCAGGGAGGGAAGGCTCGCCCGCACCACGGCGGCCGCGACGAGCATCGGCCGGAACGTCGTCAGGGCCGCCGCGCGCAGCAGCCCGGCCAGGGCGGCCTCACCGCGCCGCAGCCAGGCCGCGGCGAGCAGTCCCACGGACACATGGGCGACGAGCAGCAGCCACGGCACGGCGGGCCCGGGGTGTGCCAGCAGGGCCGCCGCACGGTCGCCCGCACCGGCCACGTCGGCCAGCGGAGTGCCCATCGCGCCGACGCCCGCGATCCGGGCCCCGCCCGAACCGACCTCGCCGCCGCCGCAGAGGACGTCGAAGCCCACCGCGCGCAGCGGCCCCGCGACCGGGCCGCCGGCCGCCCCGTAACAGAGGTGCTGGCCGGTGGTGAAGAGCGTGTCGGCCGCCAGCTCCAGCGGGACCAGCAGTCCCGCGATCGGCCAGAAGCCGCGCTCCCGGCCGGCCAGGGCGTACGCCACGGCGAACACGACCGCCGCGAGCAGCGCGACCGCGGTCAGCGGCAGTGGGACCCGGGAGAGCAGCACATGGGACGCGGTGGACAGGGTGACGACGAGCGCGGTGAAGAGCGCCGCGCGCGCCACCCTGAGCTGCGTCCCTGAGATGTCCATCGCCGGAAAGTGTGTCATGTACTGAGGTAAGCGGGCCTTAAAAGAGGCTGAGAGCCGTGGCCCGTCCGGTTGTGCGGGACTACAGCCCCGGGATCCGGCCGTTGCGGAAGAGGTCCACGAAGATCTGGTGGTCCGCGCGGGCCCGGGAGCCGTAGCTGTGGGCGAAGTCGACCAGCAGCGGCGCGAAGCCCTCCTCGTCGGCCGCGATGGCCGCGTCGATCGCCCGCTCCGTGGAGAACGGCACCAGCGAGTGACCGCTCTCGTCGTCGGCCGCCGCGTGCATGGTCGCCGTCGCCCGGCCCAGATCGGCGACGACCGCCGCGATCTCGTCCACCTCGTCGATGTCGGCCCAGTCCAGATCGACCGCGTACGGGGAGACCTCGGCGACCAGCTGGCCCATGCCGTCCAGCTCGGTCCAGCCCAGCCAGGGGTCCGCGTGCGCCTGGAGCGCGCGCTGCGAGATCACCGTGCGGTGCCCCTCGTGCTGGAAGTAGTCCCGCACGGCGGCGTCCGTGATGTGCCGGGCGACCGCCGGGGTCTGCGCCTGCTTGAGGTAGATCACCACATCGTTCTCCAGGGCGTCGCTGTTGCCCTCCAGCAGGATGTTGTACGAGGGGAGCCCGGCCGATCCGATGCCGATGCCCCGGCGGCCCACCACGTCCTTCACCCGGTAGGAATCGGGGCGGGTCAGGCTCGACTCCGGCAGCGTCTCCAGATAGCCGTCGAAGGCGGCCAGCACCTTGTAGCGCGTCGCGGCGTCCAGATCGATCGCCCCGCCGCCGTCGGCGAACCGGCGCTCGAAGTCCCGGATCACGGTCATCGAGTCCAGCAGCGAGAAGCGGGTCAGCGAGCGGGCGGCGCGCAGCGCGCCCAGCAGCGGGCCTTCCGCCGTGTCCAGGGTGAAGGGCGGCACCTCGTCGTTCTTCGCGCCCGTCGCCAGCGCGTGGATGCGATGGCGGTAGGCCCCGGCGAAGATCCGGACCAGCTCGCTGATCTGCTCGTCGGCCAGCGCCTTCGCGTAGCCGATCAGGGCCACGGAGGCGGCGAAGCGCTTCAGGTCCCAGGTGAAGGGGCCGACATACGCCTCGTCGAAGTCGTTGACGTTGAAGACGAGGCGGCCGTTGGCGTCCATGTAGGTGCCGAAATTCTCCGCGTGCAGATCGCCGTGGATCCACACCCGGCCGGTGCGTTCGTCGAGGAAGGGGCCGCCGTGCCGCTCCCGCTCCAGGTCGTCGTAGAACAGGCAGGCCGTGCCCCGGTAGAAGGCGAAGGCCGAGCCCGCCATCTTGCGGAACTTGACCCGGAAGGCGGCCGGGTCGGCGGCCAGCAGCTCCCCGAAGGCGGTGTCGAAAACGGCGAGAATCTGCTCCCCGCGCCGCGCTGCGCCGGTCTGCGTTTCCGACATCTCTTGCTGCCTCCTGCTGTCGTTGGCGTACCTGGCGGGCCAACGGCCCACGTGACCGAGTGCATGACAAAACGGACACCGGTTCCGCCCTGTCCAACGCTCGGCGGAAGCCCGGAGTGCCCGCTGTCGGGCTCCTTCACGTCGTAGACTTCCACGCTGTCCCCCCGTCCGTCATCGCCCGACTTCCCGGAGGCCCGACGCCGTGACCAAGCCGCCCTTCACGCACCTGCACGTCCACACCCAGTACTCGCTGCTGGACGGTGCCGCGCGGCTCAAGGACATGTTCGAGGCGGCCAACGAGATGGGCATGACGCACATCGCGA
Organism: Streptomyces sp. WZ.A104; assembly: GCF_002382885.1. GTDB lineage: Bacteria > Actinomycetota > Actinomycetes > Streptomycetales > Streptomycetaceae > Streptomyces. The sequence goes on along the minus strand of NZ_NWVL01000067.1, from coordinate 19,364 downwards.
TGACCGACCACGGCAACCTCCACGGGGCGTACGACTTCTTCCACTCCGCGAAGAAGGCGGACGTCACACCGATCATCGGCATCGAGGCGTACGTCGCCCCCGAGTCGCGCAAGCACAAGCGCAAGGTGCAGTGGGGGCAGCCGCACCAGAAGCGCGACGACGTGTCCGGTTCCGGTGGTTACACCCACAAGACGATCTGGGCGTCCAACAAGACGGGGCTGCACAACCTCTTCCGGCTCTCCTCGGACGCGTACGCCGAGGGCTGGCTCCAGAAGTGGCCCCGGATGGACAAGGAGACCATCTCCCAGTGGTCCGAGGGCCTGATCGCGTCCACCGGCTGCCCCTCCGGCGAGGTGCAGACCCGGCTGCGGCTCGGCCAGTTCGACGAGGCGGTCCAGGCGGCCTCCGACTACAAGGACATCTTCGGGGCGGACAAGTACTTCCTGGAGCTGATGGACCACGGCATCGAGATCGAGCGCCGGGTCCGCGACGGGCTCCTGGAGATCGGCCGGAAGCTCGACATCCCGCCGCTGGTCACCAACGACTCCCACTACACGTACGCGCACGAGGCCACCGCCCACGACGCGCTGCTGTGCATCCAGACCGGCAAGAACCTCTCCGACCCGGACCGCTTCCGCTTCGACGGCACCGGCTACTACCTGAAGACGACGGAGGAGATGTACGCCATCGACTCCTCCGACGCCTGGCAGGAGGGGTGCGCCAACACCCTCCTGGTCGCCCAGCAGATCGACACCACCGGCATGTTCGAGGCGAAGAACCTCATGCCGAAGTTCGAGATCCCGGACGGCTTCACGGAGATCACCTGGTTCCAGGAGGAAGTCCGGAACGGGATGAAGCGCCGCTTCCCGAACGGCGTGCCCGACGACCGGCAGAAGCAGGTCGAGTACGAGATGGACATCATCATCCAGATGGGGTTCCCGGGGTACTTCCTGGTCGTCGCCGACTTCATCATGTGGGCCAAGAACAACGGCATCGCGGTCGGCCCCGGGCGTGGTTCGGCGGCCGGTTCGATCGTGGCGTACGCGATGGGCATCACCGACCTCGACCCGATCGAGCACGGGCTGATCTTCGAGCGGTTCCTCAACCCCGAGCGCGTCTCGATGCCCGATGTCGACATCGACTTCGACGAGCGCCGGCGCGTCGAGGTGATCCGGTACGTGACCGAGAAGTACGGCGCCGACAAGGTCGCCATGATCGGCACGTACGGCAAGATCAAGGCGAAGAACGCCATCAAGGACTCGGCCCGTGTGCTGGGCTACCCGTACGCGATGGGCGACCGGCTCACCAAGGCCATGCCCGCCGACGTCCTCGGCAAGGGCATCGACCTCAACGGCATCACCGATCCCAAGCACCCGCGCTACAGCGAGGCGGGCGAGATCCGGGGGATGTACGAGAGCGAGCCCGACGTCAAGAAGGTCATCGACACCGCCAAGGGCGTCGAGGGCCTGGTCCGGCAGATGGGCGTGCACGCCGCCGGCGTCATCATGTCCAGCGAGCCGATCGTCGACCACGCGCCGCTCTGGACGCGACACACCGACGGCGTCACCATCACGCAGTGGGACTACCCGCAGTGCGAGTCGCTCGGCCTGCTGAAGATGGACTTCCTCGGCCTGCGCAACCTGACGATCATGGACGACGCCATCAAGATGGTGAAGTCCAACAAGGGCATCGACCTGGAGATGCTCCACCTGCCGCTGGACGACCCCAAGACGTACGAACTGCTCTGCCGGGGCGACACGCTCGGCGTCTTCCAGTTCGACGGCGGCCCGATGCGCTCCCTGCTCCGCCAGATGCAGCCCGACAACTTCGAGGACATCTCCGCCGTCTCGGCCCTCTACCGGCCGGGCCCGATGGGCATGAACTCGCACACGAACTACGCGGAGCGCAAGAACGGCCGCCAGGAGATCACCCCGATCCACCCGGAGCTGGAGGAGCCCCTCAAGGAGGTCCTCGGCCTCACCTACGGCCTGATCGTCTACCAGGAGCAGGTCCAGAAGGCCGCCCAGATCGTCGCGGGGTACTCGCTCGGCGAGGCCGACATCCTGCGCCGCGTGATGGGCAAGAAGAAGCCCGAGGAGCTGGCGAAGAACTTCGTCCTCTTCGAGAAGGGCGCCAAGGAGAAGGGGTTCTCCGACGCGGCGATCAAGGCGCTGTGGGACGTCCTGGTGCCGTTCGCCGGATACGCGTTCAACAAGGCGCACTCCTCGGCGTACGGTCTCGTCACCTACTGGACCGCGTACCTCAAGGCGAACTACCCCGCCGAGTACATGGCGGCCCTGCTGACCTCGGTCAAGGACGACAAGGACAAGTCCGCGGTCTACCTCAACGAGTGCCGCCGCATGGGCATCAAGGTGCTCCCGCCGAACGTCAACGAGTCGCTGTCCAACTTCGCCGCCCAGGGCGACGACGTGATCCTGTTCGGCCTGACCGCCGTCCGCAACGTCGGCCAGAACGTCGTCGACTCGATCATCCGCTCCCGCAAGGCGAAGGGGAAGTACAGCTCCTTCCCCGACTTCCTCGACAAGGTCGAGGCGGTCGTCTGCAACAAGCGCACCGTCGAATCGCTGATCAAGGCCGGCGCCTTCGACGAGATGGGCCACACCCGCAAGGGCCTCGTCGCCCACCACGAGCCGATGATCGACAACGTGGTCCAGGTCAAGCGCAAGGAGGCCGAGGGCCAGTTCGACCTCTTCGGCGGCATGGGCGAGGAGGAGAGCGACGAGCCGGGCTTCGGGCTCGACGTGGAGTTCTCCGACGTCGAGTGGGAGAAGGCCTACCTGCTCGCCCAGGAGCGGGAGATGCTCGGTCTGTACGTCTCCGACCACCCGCTCTTCGGCCTGGAGCACGTGCTGTCCGACAAGGCCGACGCCTCGATCTCCCAGCTCACCGGGGGGGACTACTCGGACGGCTCCGTCGTCACCGTCGGCGGCATCATCTCCGGCCTCCAGCGCAAGATGACCAAGCAGGGCAACGCCTGGGCCATCGCCACCGTGGAGGACCTCGCGGGCTCCATCGAGTGCATGTTCTTCCCCGCCACCTACCAGCTGGTCTCCACCCAGCTCGTCGAGGACACCGTCGTCTTCGTCAAGGGACGCCTGGACAAGCGCGAGGACGTGCCCCGGCTGGTCGCCATGGAGATGCAGGTCCCCGACATCTCCAACGCCGGGACCAATGCCCCGGTCGTCCTCACCATCCCCACCGTGAAGATCACCCCGCCGATGGTCACCCGGCTCGGCGAGGTGCTCAGCCACCACCGGGGCGACACCGAGGTGCGGATCAAGCTCCAGGGGCCGCGCACGACGACAGTGCTGCGCCTGGACCGGCACCGGGTCAAGCCCGACCCGGCGCTCTTCGGTGACCTGAAGGTGCTGCTCGGGCCCTCCTGCCTGGCCGGCTGAGCGGCCGCGTACGACGAGAGGGGCGTCCCGCCGGTGCGGGACGCCCCTCTCGCTGTCCTCAACGCATGTCTTTACCGCGAGCGGCCGACGCGTCAGTTGTGGCCGAAGCGCCGCTGATGCTTGCGTGCCACGTCGGCGGGACTGCCCTGGGCCTGCGCCTGCGGCTGGGTCTGCGACTCGTACGCCGTCGACTTCGCCTGCTCCGCACTACGCTCCGACGCGGACGCGCGGTCGTGCTGGCTGCCCTGCTTGCGGTTCTTGTTCTTGGCCATGGTGAATGCCTCCTGTGGGGAATCCTGGGGGGCCAGGACCGCTGTCAGACTCACATGGCACCGCAAAAGCCGCATGTTGGATCATTACCGTGCGTAGTGGTATTCGCGGTGGCCTTGCTCCCCCGTCATCCGCCCGGACCTTTTCCAGCTCTTTCCCGATCCGCCACGCCGATGATCCAGTTCCGGCCGTTAACCCTTCCGCGGTCGGGCAGACTCGAAGGAAACCCTGGGTAAGCGGACCCGGTCATCGAGGGGCGGGCCGCTGAACCGTTCCCGAATTCTGGAAGAGGGTGGAAAACGTGGACCGTTGCGTCGTCCTGGTGGACGCCGGCTACTTGCTGGGCGCAGCCGCGAGTCTGCTGGCCGGAGAGCCCGCCCGATCCCGTATCACCGTCGACCACGCGGCCCTCATCCAGGGGCTGCGGGAACGGGCCGAGGCCGATACCCAGCAACCCCTGCTGCGCATCTACTGGTTCGACGGCGCCCCCGACCGGGTGCCCCAGCCCGAACACCGCAGGCTGCGCGTCATGCCCCGGGTGACCGTACGGCTGGGCGCCCTGACCCGCAGCGACGGGCGCTGGGCGCAGAAGGGCGTCGACGCGGCCATGCACGCGGAGCTCACCGAACTGGCCCGGAACCGCGCCTGCTCCGATGTTGTCCTGGTGACCGGCGACGGCGATCTGCTGCCCGGTCTGATGTCAGCCAAGGAACACGGCGTCGCCGTCCATCTGTGGGCCGTCCAGGCCGCCGACGGTGACTACAACCAGTCCGAGGACCTGGTCGCCGAGGCGGACGAACGCCGGGTCCTCGACCGGGCCTGGATCACCAAGGCCGTACGCGCCAAGGACACCGGCGGCGCCTGCGCCCCGCAGCCCGCCCCGCGCCCCGAGATCGCCGCGATCCTCTCCGCACCGCTGCCCGAGGCCGCCCTCGCCGCCTCCGCCGAGCGTGCCTCCGAGGCCCAGGCGGCCGCCGCCCGCAACGGCCCGGCCGCCCCCGCCGAGAGCCCGGAGCCCCCCGCAGCCGTCCCCGCGGCCCCCGGTGGCCACAAGGGCGTCCCCACCCCGAAGGACCTGGCCGCCCTGCGCGCCCATGCCACCCACCCGGACCGCCAGCAGCCGGCCCAGCCCGCGAGCGCCACCCTGCGCTGGTCCTCCGACAAGGGATGGGTGGAGCGCGGCGGCCCCCTCGGGGAACCGGCGGAGACCGCGTCCCTGCCGACCCTCGCCCAGCTCACCAGCGCCGAACAGCGCTGGGCGGACCGGGAGGAGGACATCACCACCGTGGGCGGCGACCCCTTCGAGGTGGGCCAGGTCTTCGCCCGCCGCTGGATGGAACGCCTCCCGGAAACCGTCCACCTGCAGAAGCTGTCCACCATGTACCCGCGCATCCCGCACCGCATCGACGGCGAACTGCTCCGGTACGCGGCCCGCTTCGGCCTCCTCGCCCACAAGGACGACCAGATCGACGAGCACGACCGCTACGCGATCCGGGCGGGCTTCTGGCGCGAGATCGACGTGCGCGCGGCCGCCGAACACGTGCCCGCCGGGGAGTAGGGCCTGCCCCAGCCGCGCGGCCGGGCGTCCCCGGCCGATCCCGCGGGCCGTGCGACGCGTGGTCCCCCCGGGCGTAAACCGGGGCGTGTGACCCCGTACCCTCGTACCTCGTGAGTACGGGCACAGCACAGGCGCAGAGGGGCACCGGCACCGTGTGCGCGGTGCGGGATCTGGTCAAGACCTATCCCGCCGTCCGGGGCCGCCGGGGAGCCCCCGCGACGCCCGAGGTCCGTGCCACCGACGGGATCAGCCTGGACGTCGAGCGCGGCGAGATCTTCGGACTGCTCGGCCCCAACGGCGCCGGAAAGTCCACCCTGGTCCGCCAGCTCACCGGGCTGATGCGGCCCGACTCCGGCAGCGTCGAGGTGCTGGGCCACGACCTCGTGCGCCACCCCGAGCGCGCCTCCCGGCTGATCGGCTATCTGGGGCAGGAGTCCACCGCCCTCGACGAACTGACGGTCTCCCTGGCCGCCGAGACCACCGGACGGCTGCGCGGACTACCGGTCCGCGAGGCCCGTGCCGAACGCGACGCCGTCCTGGAGGAGCTGGGCCTCACCCCGCTGGCCGGGCGGCCCCTGAAGAAGCTCTCCGGGGGTCAGCGGCGGCTCGCCTGCTTCGCCGCCACGCTCGTCGGCGACCGGCCCGTCCTGGTCCTCGACGAACCGACCACCGGCATGGACCCGGTCGCCCGCCGCGCGGTCTGGGCCGCCGTCGACCGGCGCCGGGCGGAGCGCGGGGCCACGGTCCTGCTGGTCACCCACAACGTCATCGAGGCCGAGACCGTCCTCGACCGGGTCGCCGTTCTCGAACGCGGCCGGGTCATCGCCTGCGACACCCCCGCCGGGCTCAAGGAGCAGGTGGCCGGGGAGGTCCGCGTCGAGCTGGTGTGGCGCGAGCGGGCCCCGCTGGACGTCCCGGAGGTGGCGGCGCTGAGGCCCTCCGCGCAGGAGTCCGGGCGGCGCTGGGTGCTGCGGCTCGGCCCGGACGAGGCACGGGCGGCGGTCGCCGCGGTGACCGGCGGCGCGGCCTTCGCCGCGCTCGACGATTTCACCCTGGCCACGCCCAGCCTGGAGGATGTCTATCTCGCCCTCGGGGGAGACGCGGCCAATGCGACCAAGGGGCTGGTGAAGGCGTGAGGATCGGACGTGGGGCGCGGGTGCTGAACACCGCGCCGACGCCGTACGCAGTCGGTGTACGGGACGTGGTGGGCCCGGTGCGGGTACCGGACGGGTGTAAGGGGAGCGGCCTCAGGTGACGAGCATCATTCCGGCCGGGACCGCCCCCTCGCGTGTCCGGCCCGTGCCCGGCACCTCCGGCACGGCCCCCGCCCGTACCGTCTCCGCGCCCCTCGCGCCGCGCGCCCGGCTGCTGCCCTCGCTGGCCGCCGTCTACCGCGCCCAGCTCTCCCGGGCGCGGGTCGCCCGGATTCCGCTGCTCTTCGTGGCGACCTTCCAGTCCGTCGGGATCATGGTCCTGATGCGGGGCGTCGTGGACGGCGGGTCCGAGGCCCGCGCGGTGGTCGCCGGCTCCAGCGTCCTGGTCGTCGCGTTCGTCGCGCTCAACCTGCTCGCCCAGTACTTCGGCCAGCTCCGGGCGGGCGGCGGGCTCGACCACTACGCCACCCTGCCCGTGCCGCCCGCGGCGGTGGTGCTCGGGGCGGCCGCCGCGTACGCCTCGTTCACCGTGCCCGGCACGGTCTTCACGGCGGTCGCCGGGAGCGTGCTGTTCCAGCTGCCGCTGACCCATCTGTGGGTCCTGGCCGCCGTCATCCCGCTCTCCGGCGCGGCGCTGGCCGGTCTGGGCGCCGCCCTCGGGCTGCTCGCCCCGCGCCAGGAGCTGGCCACCCTGCTGGGGCAGCTCGGCATGTCCGCCGCCCTGCTGCTCGGAGTGCTGCCGGCCGACCGGCTGCCGGAGCCGGTGGGGTGGGCGCGTGACCTGCTTCCCTCCACGTACGGGGTCGAGGCGCTGGCCCGTTCCTTCGACGCCTGCCCGGACTGGGGGCTGATCGCCTTCTTCCTCGCGATCTGCGCGGTGGTGGGGGTGCTGTCGCTGGCCGTGGCCACGTGGGCGTACCGGCGGGCGGCCGTACGGTAGGGCCCTGCCGCGGGGCGGCCGGGGCCGGGTCGTGCGCCCGCCAGCGGGTCCGGTCGCGGTCCGGACCGCGGTCCCGGGCACGGGTGCGGCAGCCGGTGAGGCGGCGCACAGGGTGGCCTGGCACGATGGCACGGTGACCGCACCGTTGACGCCGCCGCACCAGCCGAACCCCCACGATCCGTGGCAGGCCCCGCCCTCGGGCTCCCACTTCGTCCCCTCCTCCGGCTCGCCGGACGACCCGGACACCGCCACGGAGCTCCGTCAGGCCGCCGCGGTCGTCGTCCTGGTCGCGCTCGCGGGCATCGGGCTCGGGCTGCTGTGGCTGTGGCTCGCGCCGCGGGTCCCGCTGGTCTCCGACGAAACCGCCGTCTTCCTGAAGAACAGCGAGGGCGAGGAGGCGATCGGGGCGGACGGAACATTCGTCCTGCTGGCGATCGGCTTCGGTGTGCTCACGGCGGCCGCCGTCTTCTGGCGGCTGCGCCGCGGGGGCATCTTCGTGGTCCTGGGGCTGGCGCTGGGCGCGCTGCTCGGATCGCTGCTGGCGTGGCGGGTCGGCGTCTGGCTGGGGCCCTCGTCCGACGTGGTGGGCCGGGCCCGGGAGGTGGGCCAGGGCGTGACGTTCGACGCGCCGCTTGAGCTGCACGCGGTGGGGGTGGCGGCGCTGGTGTGGCCGTTCGCGGCGATGGCGATCCATCTGCTGCTGACCGCGGCGTTCGGGCCGCGGGACATGGAGCCGGACTGGTCTGGGTATTACGGGGGGCCGGTGCAGGGCCCCCTGGCGGGGCCGCCGTCGCCGTCGTCCTCGGGGTCGCCGTCGGCCTCGCCCGCTGCGGACGGCGGGTCGGCCCAAGGGCCTGTCTGACAGTTCCCGTCCGCCTCGCTCCCTTCCGAAAGCGGGGCGCTGCCCCGGACTCCGCTCCTCAAGTGCCGGAGGGGCTGAAGGAGCCTCCCCAAGCGCCGGAGGGGTGGTCGATGGGGCGGCTCACCCCCGCGCGATCTCCGCGAACGTCGCCCCCGTCAGCTCCGCCAGATCACTCGCCGCCAGCTCCACCTCCAGGCCCCGCCGCCCCGCCGACACACAGATCGTGGGGTGCGACCGCGCCGACGCGTCCAGCACCGTGCGCAGGCGCTTGCGCTGGCCCAGGGGGGAGATGCCGCCGCGTACGTAGCCGGTGGTGCGTTCCGCGGCCGTGGGGTCCGCCATCGTGGCGCGCTTGCCGCCCGCCGCGGCGGCCAGGGCCTTGAGGTCCAGGGAGCCCGCCACCGGGACCACCGCGACCGTCAGTTCGCCGTCCACGTCCGCCACCAGGGTCTTGAAGACCCGGTCGGGGGAGACGCCCAGGGCCTCGGCGGCCTCCTCGCCGTAGGAGGGGGAGGCCGGGTCGTGGTCGTAGGCGTGGACCGTGAAGGCGGTGCCCGCCGCGGTCAGGGCGACCGTGGCGGGGGTGCCGCCCGACTGCTTCTTGGGTTTCTTCGCCACCGGGGCCGCTCCTCCTCAGTTGGGGTGGGTGGGGGCGCGGGTCAGATCGGCCGCGGGCAGCGACGGCAGGTGCCGGATGACCGCGGTCTCCTTGCGCAGCAGCGTCAGCTCCTCGCGCAGGCGGGTCGCGGTGTCCGGGGCCTGGAGGAGGCGCTGCTTGGTGGGGATGTCCAGGACGGTGGCCGCCGCGACCAGGTACGAGACGACGGACGGGTCGTCGGGGAGGTCCGCGCCGGTCGTCAGCGAGCGTTCACTCGCTCCGGCCAGGCGCTTCTGGTACGAGCGGAACGCCCGCAGGACGCCCTCCGCGAGGGCTCCGGCCTCGTCGGCCTCGTCGTCGGCGGGCGGCTCCTCGGCCACCTCCTCCACCTCGGCGGTGAGGTAGGGGCCGTGGGTGTCGACGGAGAGCAGCCTGACCCGGGTGGTGCCGGTGGCCAGGACCTCGAAGCTGCCGTCGGCACGCTCGCGGATGGTCGCCGCGTCGGCGACGCAGCCGACCCGGTGGAAGGTCTGGATCGGGTCCGGGCCGAACCCCTCCGCCGGGGCGCGCTCGGTGGGAGGGGCCGCCGCGACGGTTTCCGGCATGCCGGTGGCCGTCGGGGCGATCTCGCGGCCGTCGCGGATCGCGACCACGACGAAGCGGCGAGGTTCGTCCTCGTCGCTCTTCAGCAGCTCCCGCATCATGGCGCGATATCGCTCTTCGAAGACGTTGAGCGGCAGCACCAGGCCGGGGAACAGCACCGCGTTGAGCGGGAAAAGGGGAAGGCGGGCGGTGGTCACAGCGCTCAAGCGTAATGGCCGCGGGGACGGCCGAGGTCGGCCCGGTTGCGCAAAGGGGTCAGGGAGGCCACCTGGAGGCGTGCTCCGTCGCGTGCGTCGAGGAACCGGCCCAGGGCGTCGTCGGAGACGGAGGACCACGGGAACGATGTCGCGTACAGGCCGATCAGCGTGAACTGGTCCAGTGCCTCGGCCCAGCGGCCCCGGGCGAGCAGGACGTACGCGAGGAGGTTGCGGACCTCGGCGGGCCACGGGTCGCCGGGGCGGTAGGCGGCGGAGAGTCTGATCGCCGGATCGGCCGCCGCGTCGATCCGCTCCTCCAGTACGGAGGTGGTCCGGCCCGCCGCCTGGCTGTCCAGGAGCAGCGCGAAGGCCGCCCGGACCGGCAGCGCCTGCACGAGGGAGTCGGGCGGCGCGTCCTCGGCGGCCCGCTCGGCGAAGTCGAAGCACTCGCGGTGCGAGCCGTACCAGGCGGCCGACAGGTAGCGCAGGGCCGCCACATGGCAGCCGTAGTGGTGCGGGGAGCGGCGCACCGCCTGTTCCCACAGCGTCTCGAAGGCGGTGTGCGTGGCGTGGGTGCCGCGGGCGTGGTCCAGGGCGAGCCGCCACGGCACCGGGTCGCGCGGGTCGGCCTCGGCGGCCGCGGTGATCATCGGGCCGACCTCGCGGAGCCGTTCCGCGCGGGCGGGCGACTCCCAGGCCCGGCGCACCGACAGCTCCGCCTTGACGAGCAGCGCGTCCGGGTCGCGCGGGGCGGCGGCCAGCCAGTCGACGAGCCAGCCGTCCCGGCTGCGGGCGAACGCGACGAGCCGCCCGAGGTAGCGGTCGCGGTTCTCCCACTCGGCCGCGTCCCGGGTGGTGGCGAGCAGCTTGGCGGCCGGTTCGTAGTCGCCCAGGGCGGCGGCGACCAGCGCGGGAGAGAGCCGCTCGTCGGGGGCGTCGAGCAGTACCGCGTCATCCGCGGACAGGCCGGCGGACAGCGGAGGGCTGTGCCGGACCATGCGCGCGGTACGGAGCAGAGCGCGAAGGAAAGCCATGGTGCAGACCATTGAAAAGCGCTGGTGAGGGCCGCGCCAGAGGTGTGCTGTGAAGCTTCTGTGCCGAGTGGATGGGTTGTATCGGACCGGGTCAAGAAAAGGCAAAGAAAAGGGCATCCGATGGCTTGAATGCGACCTCCTTTCGTGCTCGTTCCTCTCGGTGGTCACCGCTCGCGGGGGCCCGGATGTCCGGTCCCGGACACCTTCCGACCGGTTCGACCTGGCCTTTCGATCAACCCCTGCGCAGCAGCCGGGACGCCCCCGCCGCCACCGTGGTGGCCAGAACCCACCCCACCAGCACCAGGGCGGCCGCCGCCCACTGCCAGCCGCCCTCCATCCGCCAGTAGCCGTCCTGGCCGAGGTTGATCACCGGGATCAGGAGGTCCAACGCGTAGAGCGTCGGATTCCACAGCGGCGCCCCGTCGTCCTGGATCGGCGCCGGGTCGTACTGCGCGAACGCCGCGGCGCCCGCCGCCCAGAGCAGCGCCATCCACACCGCCGCGCGCCCCGGCCGGTAGCCGTACGCCACCGTCCAGTCCTGGAGGAACCCCCAGGCCTTCGCGGCGGGTGGCAGCGTCTCCCGGCGGCGGCGCTGCTTGGCCAGCAGCACCTCCCGCGCATCCGCGTCCTCCCCGCTGCCCCGCAACACCGTCGCCAGCCGCTCGTACGGCTCCGGCACGTACTCCGGGGTCGCCGCCGACACCCACTCCAGCCGCCGCGAGAGCGGGAAGTGGCCGTACGGGACGAGGTTCTCGTAGACGAAGCCGCCCATCGCCAGACCGCCCGGGCCCGGCCAGCTCGTCGACAGGTCGATCAGCGTGACCACCTTCGCCCCGTTCAGCACGACCCGGCCCTCCTCGGGGCGCTCCGCGTTGAACCGCAGCTCCGGCGTGACGATCCGGCGCAGCGACAGCTCCTCCTGCCGGGTCATCGTGAACCGGGCCTTGTGCAGGTCCACCGCGTCCCCGAACCGCCCGTCGTCCAGCCGCACCCCGCCCCTGCACTCGAAGATCTGCGAGCGGGTGCCGCGCGCCGGGGTCGGGGCGTAGACCACGCCGTACGGGGGAGTGGTGCCCTGGTTCCCCGTGTCGACGTTCACCCACGCCTCGGTCATGTAGAGCGTGCGCTCCACCGTCAGCTGCGGGGCGTTCAGCGCGCGCCGGTCCGTTCCGGCACGCAGCCGGCTGCCCCGCAGGCTCAGCGAACCGCCCACCTTCGCCCCGCGCAGGCTCAGCTCGCCGCGCGTCTCGATCATCTCGGCCTGGAGGTCCTGCGCGACCGCCATACCGTCCCCGGCGAAGGCCTGCCCGTGCCGGTCGGGGCCCACGCTGAGCTGGTTGATCAGTAAATCGGTGCCGATCTGGGCGTCGGTCAGCCGGATGCCCCGCTCGATCCGGCAGCGCGGCAGATGCAGATCGCCCTCCGTGTGCAGCCGCGCGGCCTCCAGGCGGGGCAGCGCGCATCCCACCAGCCGCAAGGTCGTGAAGTGGCACTCCGGGAGCACCAGCTCCTGCTCGATCCGGCAGCCGGTCAGCTCCACGTACGGAGCCACCCGGCCGCCCGCCAGATCCAGCTTCCCGGTGATCCGCACTCCCCGGAGCTTCAGCGCCGCCACCCGGCCGGGCCGGGCGGGCGGCCCGCTCAGCAGCAGCCGCGCCACCGTGCGCGCTCCGACACTTCGCTCGGGGCCCCACGCGTGCGGGGCGAACGGATCGTTGCGGGTCGTGTCGTAGGTACGTAAGTCGTAGGTGGTCCCGTTGCGGAAGGACTGCCACATGCCCAGCTCCGCTGCGCTGAGGCCGTCCGGGATATCGCCTTCGTGCGGCTCGGTCACGGCCGCTCCCTCCGTGCACACGTGCTGTAGTGCTGTTCTTCCCTCTCTGTGACGCGGTGAAAGCTAGCGGTCAGCAGTGACAGCCGGACATGGCCGAGACATGTATCAGCCAGTGATACGGGCGACCGGCGGCCTGCGGCGGTCTGCGAGAATTGCCGTGTGATCTCTCGAATCGATCTGCGCGGTGACGTCCTCCCCGAGGGCGCTGCCCTGCGCGACCTGCTGCCCCGAGCCGAGTTCGACGTGGAAGCCGCCCTGGAGACGGTGCGGCCCATCTGCGAGGACGTACGCCATCGTGGCTCCGCGGCAGTGATCGAGTGGGGGGAGAGGTTCGACGGTGTCCGGATCCCGTCGGTCCGGGTGCCCGCCGAGGCCCTCTCCCTGGCCCTGAAGGAGCTGGATCCCGCCGTCCGCGCGGCGCTGGAGGAGTCGATCCGCCGCGCCCGCCTCGTCCACCGCGAGCAGCGCCGCACCACGCACACCACCCAGGTCGTCCCCGGCGGCACCGTCACCGAGAAGTGGGTCCCCGTCGAGCGCGTCGGGCTCTACGTCCCCGGCGGCCGCTCGGTCTACCCCTCCTCCGTCGTGATGAACGTCGTCCCGGCCCAGGAGGCGGGCGTCGAGGGCGTCGCCGTGGCCTCCCCGCCGCAGAAGGACTTCGACGGGCTGCCGCACCCCACGATCCTCGCCGCGTGCGCCCTGCTCGGTGTGGATGAGGTGTACGCGGCGGGCGGCGCCCAGGCCGTCGCGATGTTCGCGTACGGCACCGAGGACTGTCTCCCGGTCAACCTGGTCACCGGCCCCGGCAACATCTACGTCGCCGCCGCCAAGCGCCTCCTCAAGGGCCGTATCGGCATCGACGCCGAGGCCGGGCCCACCGAGATCGCGATCCTCGCCGACGCCACCGCCGACCCGGCGCACGTGGCCGCCGACCTGATCAGCCAGGCCGAGCACGACCCGATGGCCGCCGCCGTCCTGGTCACCGACTCCGAGGAGCTGGCCGCCGCGACGGAGGCCGAGCTGGTCGGGCAGGTCGCCGCCTCCAAGCACATCAAGGACCGCATCGAGCCCGCCCTCGCGGGCCGCCAGTCCGCGATCGTCCTGGTCTCCTCGGTCGAGGACGGCCTCAAGGTCGTCGACGCGTACGGCGCCGAGCACCTGGAGATCCAGACCGCCGACGCCGCCGCCGTCGCCGACCGGGTCCGGAACGCCGGGGCGATCTTCGTCGGTCCCTGGTCCCCGGTCTCCCTGGGCGACTACTGCGCCGGTTCCAACCACGTCCTGCCCACCGGCGGCTGCGCCTGCCACTCCTCGGGCCTCTCCGTGCAGTCCTTCCTGCGCGGCATCCACATCGTCGACTACACCCGCGACGCGCTCGCCGAGGTCACCCACCATGTCGTGACCCTCGCCGAGGCGGAGGACCTCCCCGCCCACGGCGCCGCGATGAAGGCACGGTTCGGATGGAAGGTCCCACAGCAGTGACGAACGGCAGCGACACCACCCCGCGCAACCCCTGGGACGAACTCCCCATCCGCGACGAACTGCGCGGCCAGTCCCCGTACGGAGCACCCCAGCTCGACGTCCCCGTACGCCTCAACACCAACGAGAACCCCTACCCGCTGCCCGAAGCGCTCGTCGACCGGATCGCCGAGCGGGTCCGCGAGGCCGCCCGCGACCTCAACCGCTACCCCGACCGGGACGCCGTCGAGCTCCGCACCGAGCTGGCCCGCTACCTCACCCGCACCGCCGGGTACGAGGTGAGGGCCGCCAACGTCTGGGCCGCCAACGGCTCCAACGAGGTCCTTCAGCAGCTGCTCCAGACCTTCGGCGGGCCCGGCCGCACCGCGATCGGCTTCGAACCCTCCTACTCCATGCACGCCCTGATCTCCCGGTCCACCGGCACCGGCTGGATCTCCGGCCCGCGCTCGGCGGACTTCACCATCGACGTGGAAGCCGCCCGCGCCGCCATCGCCGAGCACCGGCCCGAGGTCGTCTTCATCACCTCGCCCAACAACCCCACCGGCACCGCCGTGGCGGCCGAGACCGTCCTCGCCCTGTACGAGGCCGCCCAGGCCGCCGGGCCCTCGGTCGTCGTCGTGGACGAGGCGTACGGCGAGTTCAGCCACCACCCCTCGCTGCTCCCGCTGATCGAGGGCCGCCGCAACCTGATCGTCTCGCGGACCATGTCCAAGGCGTTCGGCGCGGCAGGACTGCGCCTGGGCTACCTCGCCGCCGACGCGGCCGTCGTCGACGCCGTCCAGCTGGTGCGCCTGCCGTACCACCTCTCCTCCGTCACCCAGGCCACCGCGCTCGCCGCCCTGGAGCACACCGATACGCTGCTGGGGTACGTCGCGCAGCTCAAGAGCGAACGCGACCGGCTGGTGGCAGAGCTGCGCGCCATCGGCTACGAGGTCACCGAGTCGGACGCCAACTTCGTCCAGTTCGGCCGCTTCGACGACAGCCACGCCGTCTGGCAGCGGATCCTCGACCGGGGCGTCCTGGTCCGGGACAACGGCGTACCGGGATGGCTGCGGGTCACCGCAGGAACCCCGGCAGAGAACGACGCGTTCCTCGATGCGGTACGCGAAATCAAGAAGGAGCACGACGCATGAGCCCCCGCGTAGGCCGCGTGGAACGCACCACGAAGGAAACGTCCGTGCTGGTCGAGATCAACCTCGACGGCACCGGAAAGGTCGATGTCGCCACCGGGGTCGGCTTCTACGACCACATGCTCGACCAGCTCGGCCGCCACGGCCTCTTCGACCTCACGGTCAAGACCGACGGCGACCTGCACATCGACACCCACCACACCATCGAGGACACCGCCCTCGCGCTCGGCGCCGCCTTCAAGCAGGCCCTCGGCGACAAGGTCGGCATCTACCGCTTCGGCAACTGCACCGTCCCGCTGGACGAGTCGCTCGCCCAGGTCACCGTCGACCTCTCCGGCCGCCCCTACCTGGTGCACACCGAGCCGGAGAACATCGCGCCGATGATCGGCACGTACGACACGACGATGACCCGGCACATCCTGGAGTCCTTCGTCGCCCAGGCCCAGATCGCCCTGCACGTCCACGTGCCGTACGGGCGCAACGCCCACCACATCGTCGAGTGCCAGTTCAAGGCGCTCGCCCGGGCCCTGCGCTACGCCGCCGAGCACGACCCGCGCGCCGCGGGCATCCTGCCCTCCACGAAGGGCGCCCTGTGACCGGCCTCAACACCATCCTGATCGTCGTCGGCCTCTTCCTGGCCGGCGGCGTCTACTCCTTCGCCAAGCAGGGGATGCCCAAGGGCGTCATCGTGCTGCTGTCGATCGGCTCCGTGATGTGCCTGGTGGCGGGCGTCCTGCGGATCCAGGGCCTGTGGGACTGAGAGGCACGCTGTGACTGACAAAACGACTGGCAGGAAAAAGGTCGTCGTCTTCGACTACGGCTTCGGCAACGTCCGCTCCGCGGAGCGGGCCCTCGCCCACGTCGGCGCGGACGTCGAGATCACCCGCGACTACGACCGCGCGATGGCCGCCGACGGGCTCCTCGTCCCCGGCGTCGGCGCGTTCTCCGCCTGCATGGACGGGCTGAAGCGGGCCCGCGGCGACTGGATCATCGGCCGCAGGCTCTCCGGCGGCCGCCCCGTCATGGGCATCTGCGTCGGGATGCAGATCCTGTTCGAGCGCGGCATCGAGCACGGTGTGGAGACCGAGGGCCTGGACGAGTGGCCCGGTACGGTCGGACCCCTGAAGGCGGACGTCGTCCCGCACATGGGCTGGAACACCGTCGAGGCCCCCGAGGACTCCCGGCTCTTCGCGGGCCTGGACCCCGAGGCCCGCTTCTACTTCGTGCACTCCTACGCGGCGCACGACTGGTCCCTCGAAGTCACCAACGCCAAGATCCGTGCCCCCAGGGTCACCTGGGCCACGCACGGCGAACGGTTCGTGGCCGCCGTGGAGAACGGCGCGCTGTGGGCCACCCAGTTCCACCCCGAGAAGTCCGGCGATGCCGGCGCCCAGCTGCTGACCAACTGGATCGAGACGCTGTAATGCCGAAGCTTGAACTGCTCCCCGCCGTCGACGTCCGTGACGGCCAGGCCGTCCGCCTCGTCCACGGTGAGTCCGGCTCCGAGACCTCCTACGGCTCCCCGCTGGAGGCCGCCCTCGCCTGGCAGCGCGCCGGGGCCGAGTGGCTGCACCTCGTCGACCTGGACGCCGCCTTCGGCACCGGTGACAACCGGGAACTGATCGCCGAGGTCGCCGGGGCCATGGACATCAAGGTCGAGCTGTCCGGCGGCATCCGCGACGACGCCTCGCTGGAGGCCGCCCTCGCCACCGGCTGCCGCCGCGTCAACCTCGGCACCGCCGCCCTGGAGACCCCGGAGTGGGTCGCCAAGGTCATCGCCGAGCACGGCGACAAGATCGCCGTCGGCCTCGACGTCCGGGGCACCACCCTGCGCGGCCGCGGCTGGACCCGCGACGGCGGCGACCTCTACGAGACCCTGGCCCGCCTCGACTCCGAGGGCTGCGCCCGCTAC
This sequence comes from Streptomyces sp. WZ.A104, assembly GCF_002382885.1. Taxonomy (GTDB): domain Bacteria; phylum Actinomycetota; class Actinomycetes; order Streptomycetales; family Streptomycetaceae; genus Streptomyces. The sequence continues at coordinate 2,374 of NZ_NWVL01000067.1, read as the reverse complement.
GTCGTCACCGACATCGCCAAGGACGGCACCCTCCAGGGCCCCAACCTGGGCCTGCTGCGGGACGTCTGCGCCGCCACCGACCGCCCGGTCGTCGCCTCCGGCGGGGTCTCCTCGCTCGACGACCTCCGCGCGATCTCCCTCCTCGTCCCCGAAGGCGTCGAGGGCGCGATCGTCGGCAAGGCGCTGTACGCGAAGGCGTTCACCCTGGAAGAGGCGCTCCAGGCGGTAGCCGTATGACGGACACCCCCGCCTCCGCCACCGCCGTGCGGCGGATCTCCACCGGCGCCCCCTGGGAGGAGAAGTTCGGCTACTCGCGCGCCGTCGAGCTTCCCAACGGGCTCGTCCTGGTGGCGGGCTGCACCTCCGTGGTGAACGGCCAGATCTCCGCCGGCTCCCCGTACGAGCAGGCGGTCACCGCCTTCGGCGTCGCGTTCGCGGCGCTGGAGCAGGCGGGCCTCGCCCGCGAGGACGTCGTCCGCACCCGGATGTACATCACGCACGCCCGGGACGTCGACGAGATCGGCCGCGCCCACAAGGAGCTGTTCGACGCCGTGCGCCCCGCCGCCTCCATGATCATCGTGTCCGGGTTCGTCGACCCGAGCCTGGTCGTCGAGGTCGAGGTCGAGGCCTACCGGGGAGGCGCGAAGTGAGCCTCGCCGTACGTGTCATCCCCTGCCTGGACGTCGACAACGGCCGGGTCGTCAAGGGCGTCAACTTCCAGAACCTGCGCGATGCCGGTGACCCCGTCGAGATGGCCAAGCTGTACGACGCCGAGGGCGCCGACGAGCTGACCTTCCTCGACATCACCGCCTCCAGCGGCGACCGCGAGACGACGTACGACGTGGTCCGCCGCACCGCCGAGCAGGTCTTCATCCCGCTCACCGTCGGCGGCGGCGTCCGCACCCCCGACGACGTGGACAAGCTGCTGCGCGCCGGAGCGGACAAGGTCGGCGTCAACACCGCCGCCATCGCCCGCCCCGACCTCATCCGCGAGATCGCCGAACGCTTCGGACGCCAGGTCCTGGTGCTCTCCGTCGACGCCCGCCGCACCCCGGAGGGCAGCTTCGAGGTCACCACCCACGGCGGACGCAGGGGCACCGGCATCGACGCCGTCGAATGGGCGCACCGGGCCGCCGAGCTGGGTGCCGGCGAGATCCTGCTCAACTCGATGGACGCCGACGGCACGAAGGACGGCTACGACACCGAGATGATCGAGGCGGTACGGCGGCACGTCACCGTCCCCGTCATCGCCTCCGGCGGCGCGGGCCGCCTCGCGGACTTCGCCCCGGCGATCGAGGCGGGCGCCGACGCGGTGCTCGCCGCCTCCGTCTTCCACTTCGGGGACCTGCGGATCTCCGAGGTCAAGGGCGCCCTGCGGGAAGCGGGCCACCCCGTCCGCTGACGCAGGGACTGTCCCAGGGTCCTGCAACGCCCGCCGCCCGCCGCCGGGGGTTGCAGGACCGTGATGACCAGTTCCGCGCAGACCCCTAGGTACCGACTGGGCGGTATGTCATTCTGCGGGCGTCAGGATCGTTCGGCCGCGCTCGCGCCCTGCCGGGCCGGGTGCGCCGGGCCGGCCGATTCGCGCGGCCGGCCGATTCCCGGTGGAGGCCGCCATGCCACAGCTCGTACGTTCGCGGATCGGGGCGCCGTACGGACCGCCCGCCGCGACGCCGTTGCCGCAGCGCCTGCGTTCCCTGGCCGACCGCGAGGCCGTCGATGTGCTGCACCGGGCCGCCCGGGTCCTCGTCGCCGGGCTGCCGGCCCTCACCGACAGGCTCGTCGAGGCCCTGTACGAACAGGAGCCCGGCTACCGGGCGGCCATCGACGCCGACCGGGCCGAGGTCTGGCAGGAGGTCCACCACTCGCTGCGGCACAACGTCGGCTCGCTCATCCGGCCCCGGGAGTTCCGGGAGGCCGCCCACCGCGCGTCCCGGGGGATCGGCGAGATCCGCGCCGAACAGGGCGTCCCGCTCGACGCCGTCCTGCACGCGTTCCGGATGGGCGGCGCGATGGTCTGGCAGGACCTCGTGGACGAGACCGCCCGCCGTGACCCGGACGACGTACGGCTGCTCGTCCATGTCGCCGCCGACGTCTGGAACTTCGTCGACGAGCACTGCGGAATCGTCGCGGACGCCTACCGGCAGGCCGAGCGGCGGCTGTCCTGGCGGCGCGAGAACCGGCAGCGGCTCATGGTCGCAGCCCTGCTCGACGGGACCGCCCGGATCGCGGACCTCGCCGAGGCGGCCGCCATGCTGGGGCTGCCGGAGCAGGGCCGGTACGCGGTGCTCGCGGTGGCCGCCACCGGGCGGGGGCGGCAGGCGGCCGCCGCTGCGGGCGGGCCGCAGCGGACGCGGCACGCCGAGCAGGGGCC
>NZ_NWVL01000066.1 GCF_002382885.1 Streptomyces sp. WZ.A104 | reverse complement strand
CACGGAGCCGCGCGGGTCGACGGGCGGCGAAGCGGCGGCCGCCCTCGGGTCCGCGGGCCGACCGGGCTGCGGCGCCGGGGCCCCGGGCTCCGGCGTCGCACCGCCCCAGGAGACCCGACGGTCCCGTTCGCCGCCGAAGCCGGTCTGCCGGGCGGTGTCCGCCTGCCAGACGGACGCGGCCTCCGGGCCGTCCGGCCCGGCCGGGCCGGAGGAGCCGGAAGGGCCGGAGGATGCCGGGGTCGCGTCGTCCTCTTCGTCGAAGAAGATCGGACCGGTCTCGTCCGCGGGGGTCACAGGAGCCGCGGGAGTCATGGGAGCCGACGGAGTCGCCGGTGCCGGTGCCGGGGCCTGGGCCTGGGCCTGAGGGCTCCCCGGGGAGCCCGGGGCGGCCTGCTGGGGCGCGGGGCGGCTCGTACCGGGGACCCAGGACGCACCGTTCCAGTACCGGACGTATCCGGGGATGGACGGGTCGGGGTAGTAGCCCTCGCGGGGGCTTTCGTCACCGGGTGCCGGAGTTGGCGCGCTCATCAGCGGGTCCCGTATCTCTTCGAGGCCTCAGGCCGTCCCCGCCGGGCGGGCGGACGGCCTCAATACAAGGGTCCACATCTATCAGACAGCCGCCCGCCCCCGGGCCGGTCCGCCTGTTTGGGACCACTTTCGAGATGACCCGAAGTTTTTTTGAGAAGTCGCGTAATAGGTGGCGGGGAGGGCGCTCTCTCCTTGTGCGGGACGGTCACGGGACCGGCCCACGAGCACCGGAAGGTCGTGCATTCTCATGATGAACATCGTGGAACGTGAGCTGGAGCTGAAGCTCGTCCTGTCCCCCGAGCGGTCCATCCCCGTACCCGCCCGGCTGACGTATCGCACCGACGACCCCTACGCCGTGCACATCGCCTTCCACATCGGCTCCGAGTCGCCCGTGCACTGGACGTTCGCCCGGGAGCTGCTGGTGGAGGGCGTGTTCCGGCCGTGCGGGCACGGGGACGTACGGATCTGGCCGACGAAGGTCGCGGGCCGCAGCGTGATCTGCGTGGCCCTGACCTCCCCCGACGGCAACGCCCTCCTCGAAGTGCCCTCGGCCGCCGTGGCCGCGTGGGTCGAGCGGACGCTGCGGGTGGTGCCGCCGGGCACCGAGAGCGACCGGCTCGGCATCGACGAGGCACTCGCGGAGCTGCTGGCCCCGCTGCCCGCCGACGACCTGTGGCTGGGCGACCCGTGGTCGGCGGACGAGACGCCGTCGCAGGACGGTGAGGCGTGAGGGCCCTGGTAAGGAGCGGGGGTCAGAAGAGCTTGCCGGGGTTGAGGAGGCCGAGCGGGTCGAAGGCGGCCTTGATGGAGCGCTGGAGCTCGATGCCGGTCTCCCCCAGTTCGCGGGCGAGCCACTCCTTCTTGAGGACACCGACGCCGTGTTCGCCGGTGATGGTTCCGCCGAGCTCCAGGCCGAGCGCCATGATCGCGTCGAAGGACTCCCTGGCCCGGCGGGACTCGTCGGGGTCGGCGTGGTCGAAGCAGACGACGGGGTGGGTGTTGCCGTCGCCCGCGTGGGCACAGACGCCGATGGTGAGGTCGTACTCCTCGGCGATGGCTGCCGTGCCCGCGAGCATCGCGCCGAGCTGCGAGCGCGGGACGCAGACGTCGTCGATCATCGTGGCGGACTTGACGGTCTCCAGCGCGGTGAGCGACATCCGGCGGGCCTGGAGGAGGAGTTCGGACTCGGCCGGATTGTCGGCCGGGACCACTTCGGTGGCCCCGGCGGCGGTGCACAGCTCCCCGACGGCGGCGAGGTCCGCCGACGGTTCGGGGGTGTCGAAGGCACAGAGCAGCAGGGCCTCGGTGGACTCGGGCAGGCCCATGGAGGCGAGCTGGTTGACGGCACGCACGGTTGTCCGGTCCATCAGTTCGAGGAGTGACGGGGTGTGACCGCGCTCCATGATCCGGCACACAGCGTCACAGGCAGTGGCCGCCGAGGGGAACTCGGCGGCGAGGACGAGCTGCCGCGGCGGCTGCGGTTTGAGCGCGAGGACGGCCTTGACGACGATCCCGAGACTGCCCTCGGAGCCGACGAAGAGCCGGGTGAGGTCGTAGCCGGCGACGCCCTTGGCGGTGCGGCGGCCGGTGGTCAGGAGCCGCCCGTCGGCGAGGACGGCCTCCAGGCCCAGGACGTATTCGGCGGTGACCCCGTACTTCACGCAGCACAGGCCGCCGGACGCGGTGCCGATGTTGCCGCCGATGGTGCATGTCTCCCAGCTGGAGGGGTCCGGCGGGTAGTACAGCCCGTGTTCGCCGACCGCGCGTGAGAGCACCGCGTTGATGACGCCCGGCTCGACGACGGCGATCCGGTCGACCGGGCTGATCTCCAGGATTCGGTCCATCTTGACCAGCGAGAGCACGATGCAGCCGTCCGAGGCGTTGGCCGCGCCGGACAGGCCGGTACGGGCGCCCTGCGGGACGACCGGGACGCGCAGCGCGGTCGCGGTGCGCATGACGTGCTGGACCTGCTCGACCGTGCGCGGGAGGACGACGACGGCCGGGGTGCCCGCCTCGCAGAAGCTCGCCATGTCGTTCGCGTAGGACGCGGTGACGTCCGGATCGGTGATCAGGGCCTCGGGAGGCAGTCCCGCGCGCAGCCGTTCGAGGAGATCGCTCATGATCCAAGCGTGTCACCCGGGGCCAATGGTGTGAACCCGTATGCGGCAGCGATCCCAAGGCGCGGTGTGCTCGTATGACTGACGCACAGTGATGGCCATGGATGTCATGCCCCAGCAGGATCCCGAGTCCCGCCGGCCGCCCGAGCCGTCCCCGCACGACCCCCACGTGATGCCCGCCGAAGGCGCCACCGCCGTACCGCAGCCTCCTCCCGGTCTGCGGACCACCCTGCGCCGGGCCGCGCTCGGGGCGGTCGCCGCGGGGGTGCTGCTGGCCGGGGCGCTGGTGGCGGTACCGGACGGGAAGGACGACGGCCCGAAGGAGCCGGGGCCGGTCGAGCGGGCCGAGGCGGCGGCCGCCGCGGGCTCCCCCGCCGCACTCTCGGACCTCACGGCGCTGATCGGGGACCGGCAGAAGTGGGTGGAGTCGCACCCCTCCGACGCCCCGTCCTGGGCGACGCTCGGCACGGCGTACGTGGAGTGGGCGCGGCGCTCGGCGGACCCGGCGTACTACGCCCGCGCCGAGCAGGCCCTGAAGCGGTCGCTGGAGGTCCGGCCGGGCGAGGACGGCAACGGGGAGGCGTGGGTGGGGCTCGCGGCGCTGGCCAACGCCCGGAACGACTTCCTCGCGGCGAAGCGGTGGGGCGAGACCGTGCGGAAGCAGCAGCCGAAGGCCTGGAGTGTGTACCCCGCCCTCATCGACGCGTACACCGGGCTCGGCGACCGCAAGGCGGCGACCGCGGCGACGGAGAAGTTCGGCGAGCTGCGCAAGGGCGTCCCGGCGCTGGCCCGCACCGCCGAGCTGTACCGGGGCCAGGGCTGGCGCGAGGACGCCCTGGCCACCGCCCGGGAGGCGGCGGACCGGGCGACCACGCCCGCCGAGAAGGCCGAGGCGCTGCACCGTCTTGGCGAGCTGGCCTGGGAACGGGGCGAGCCGGCGGAGGCGGTGGCCCAGTTCGACGCGGCGCTGAGCACGGAGGCCGGTCATCACGCGTCGTTGGCCGGGAAGGCCCGGGCCCTGGTGGCGCTGGACCGCACCGACGAGGCGCTGACCGCGTACCAGAGCGCGATCGAGAAGCTGCCGCGCCCGGAGTACGTCCTCGAACTGGGCGAGCTGTACGAGGCGCAGGGACTGGACGGGGATGCCCGCAGCCAGTACACGAAGCTGCGGGAGATGGTGGCCGCGGCGAAGAAGGCCGGGGTCGACGAGTCGCTGCTGCTGGCCCGGTTCGAGAGCGATCACGGCGACCCGGAGGCGGCGGTGGAGCTGCTGCGCGCCCAGTGGCGGGCGCAGCACCGCAGTGCGGCGGTGGCGGACGCGCTGGGCTGGGCGCTGCACCGGGCGGGCAGTTCGCAGGAGGGCCTGGAGTACGCGGCACAGGCCGTGGGCACGGGCGTGCGGAACGCCTCGTACGCGTACCACCTGGGCGTGATCCAGCGGGAGCTGGGGGACTACGGTCCGGCCCGCCGCCATCTTGAGGAGGCCCTGCGCACCAACCCGGCGTTCTCGCCGCTGGCCGCGCCGCTGGCGAAGCAGGCCCTGGAGACGCTCGGCGACCCGCCGGCGGGCGGCCCCGGCGTCATGTGGGCGCCCCCGCAGCCGCCCGCCCCCGAGCCGAAGCCGGAGCGGGAGACGAAGCCGGAGCCGAAGACGGAGACGGAGAAGACCGAGGCCCCGGCTCCGGCTCCCTCGAAGTCCCCGGACCCGGCCCCCTCCCCGTCGGCTTCGGCATCCGCTTCGGCATCCGTTTCGGAGAGTCCGTGAGGCGGACGGCGCAACGGTGAACGCCGCCGCGGTCCGGGGTACTGCCCCGGGCCGCGGCGGCGTTCTGCACCGGCAGCGCGATCAGAGGTTGCCGCGCTTGGCCTGCTCGCGCTCGATGGCCTCGAACAGGGCCTTGAAGTTGCCCTTGCCGAAGCCCATGGAACCGTGGCGCTCGATCATCTCGAAGAAGACGGTCGGGCGGTCCTGGACCGGCTTGGTGAAGATCTGGAGCAGGTAGCCGTCCTCGTCGCGGTCGACGAGGATCTTCAGCTCGCGCAGGGTCTCCACGGGCACCCGGGTCTCGCCCGCCCACTCGCCGAGCGTGTCGTAGTAGGAGTCGGGGACGTCCAGGAACCGGACGCCCGCGGCCCGCATGGTGCGCACCGTCGAGACGATGTCGTTGGTGGCGAGCGCCAGGTGCTGGACGCCGGGGCCGCCGTAGAACTCCAGGTACTCGTCGATCTGCGACTTCTTCTTCGCGATCGCCGGTTCGTTGATCGGGAACTTCACCTTCTTGGTGCCGTCGGCCACGACCTTGGACATCAGGGCCGAGTACTCGGTCGCGATGTCGTCGCCCACGAACTCCTTCATGTTCGTGAAGCCCATGACCTCGTTGTAGAAGGCGCACCACTCGTTCATCTTGCCGAGCTCGACGTTGCCGACGCAGTGGTCGATGGCCTGGAAGGTGCGCTTTGCGGGCGGCTCGACCATCGGGTCGGCGGCGACGTAGCCGGGGAGGTAGGGGCCGTCGTAGCCGGAGCGCTCCACCAGGGTGTGGCGGGTCTCGCCGTACGTGGCGATGGCGGCGAGGACGACGGTGCCGTTCTCGTCCTTGACCTCGTGCGGCTCGGTGATGCCCCGGGCGCCGTGCTCGACGGCGTACGCGTAGGCCGCGCGGGCGTCCGGGACCTCGATCGCGAGGTCGATGACCCCGTCGCCGTGCGCGGCGACGTGGTCGGCGAGGAACGTGCCCCACTCGGTGGAGGCCTTGATCACCGAGGTGAACACGAAGCGGGCGGCGCCGTTGGTCAGGACGTAACTCGCGGTCTCGCGGCTGCCGTTCTCCGGTCCGGAGTAGGCGACCAGTTTCATGCCGAAGGCGGTCGAGTAGTAGTGCGCGGCCTGCTTGGCGTTGCCCACGGCGAAGACGACCGCGTCCATTCCCTTGACCGGGAAGGGGTCGGCCTGCCGGGCGGTTTCGGGGCTGGTGTGCAGAGTCTCAGTCATGTTCGAAGGCTCTCCCCACATCGCAAGGTGCGCAATAGTTCGCGTATTCACTGGTCAATCTGCCCGGTCCATCGCCATGATGGCCGGGCTATCTGTACAGGCTGACCATCGAAGGCGGGATCATGGCGATCGATCATCTGGACGGGCGGCTCATCGTGCTCCTGGCACGCGAACCGCGGATCGGTGTCCTCGAAGCCTCCCGGCGGCTCGGGGTGGCGCGCGGGACCGTGCAGGCGCGGCTGGACCGCCTTCAGTCGAATGGCGTCATCCGGGGTTTTGGCCCGGACGTCGATCCGGCGGCACTCGGCTATCCGGTCACCGCGTTCGCCACGCTGGAGATCAAGCAGGGCCAAGGGGCCGACGTACGGGCCCATTTGGGCGGGGTGCCGGAGGTGCTGGAGCTGCACACCACCACCGGCCACGGAGACATGCTGTGCCGGCTCGTCGCCCGCTCCAACGCCGATCTTCAGCGGGTGATCGACCGGGTTGTCGGATTTGATGGCATTGTCCGGGCCTCCACGGCCATCGTCATGGAGAACCCGGTTCCGCTGCGGATCATCCCGCTGGTGGAACAGGCGGCCGAGGACACCGACTGAGCCGAGGGAGTGCCGTGTGAGTTTCTGGGAGTATCTGAACACCCGCCACCAGCAGCTCCTGACGGACGCGTTCCAGCACGTCAGCGCGGTCTTCCAGTGCATGGTCATCGCCACCGTGCTGGGCGTGCTCATCGGGGTGGTGAGCTACCGCAGCGGCTGGGGCGGCTCGCTCGCCATCACCTCCACGGCGACGGTCCTCACCATCCCCTCCCTCGCCGCGATCGGTCTGCTGATCCCGCTGGTGGGTCTCGGCGTCGCGCCGACCGTGATCACCCTGACCCTGTACGGGCTGCTGCCGATCGTCCGCAACTCCGTCGTCGGGCTGCGGGGCGTCGACCCCTCGCTGGTCGACGCGGCGACGGGCATCGGGATGTCCCGGCTGGCCCGGCTCTGCCGGGTGGAGCTGCCGCTCGCCTGGCCTCCGATCCTGACCGGCATCCGGGTCTCCACCCAGATGCTGATGGGCATCGCCGCCATCGCCGCGTACGCCTCCGGGCCCGGCCTCGGCAACGAGATCTTCCGGGGCATCGCCTCGCTGGGCAGCGCCAACGCGATCAACCAGGTCCTCGCGGGCACGCTGGGCATCGTCGTGCTCGCCCTGCTCTTCGACGCCGCGTACGTCCTGCTGGGGCGGCTGACCATCCCGAGGGGAATCCGTGCCTGAGACCGAGACCGATCCCGCTGTCACGACCGCGGACGGGGCCGCCGCCACATCCGGGGCCACCATCCATCTGGAGAACCTGACCAAGAGGTACCCGGGCAACCCGAATCCGGCCGTCGACAACGTCTCCATGGACATCAGGGCGGGCGAGACCGTGGTCTTCGTCGGCCCGTCCGGCTGCGGGAAGTCCACAACGCTGAAGATGATCAACCGGCTGATCGAGCCGTCCTCGGGCCGGATCAGGATCGGCGACGAGGACGTCACCGACATCGACCCGGTGAAGCTGCGCCGCAAGATCGGGTACGCCATCCAGTCCTCGGGCCTCTTCCCGCACATGACGGTCGCGGACAACATCGCCCTGGTCCCGAAGATGGTCGGCTGGTCGAAGTCCCGGGTGAAGAGCCGGGTGGAGGAGATGCTCGACCTGGTGGGCCTGGACCCGCGCGAGTACCACGGCCGCTATCCGCGCCAGCTCTCCGGCGGGCAGCAGCAGCGCGTGGGCGTGGCGCGGGCGCTGGCCGCCGATCCGCCGGTGCTGCTGATGGACGAGCCGTTCGGGGCGGTCGACCCGATCACCCGCGACCACCTCCAGGACGAGCTGATCCGGCTCCAGCACGAGTTGCACAAGACGATCGTGTTCGTCACCCACGACTTCGACGAGGCGATCAAGCTCGGTGACCGGATCGCGGTGCTGCGGGAGCGGTCGCACATCGCGCAGTTCGACACCCCCGAGGCGATCCTGACGAACCCGACGGACGACTTCGTCTCCGGCTTCGTCGGCGCGGGCGCGGCTCTCAAGCGCCTCAACCTCACCCGCGTACGGGACGTGGGCATCGCGGACTTCCCGACGGTGACGGTCGAGGACCCGCTCCAGACGATCTTCAACAAGCTGCGCAACGGCCCGCACAACGAGCTGCTGATGCTGGACCGCAGGAACCGCCCGTACAAGTGGCTGCGGCGGGGCGATCTGATGCGGGCGCGCGGTTCGCTGGCGCGGGCCGGGCAGCTGGTGCACGACACGGTGACCCGGGACGCCACGCTGCACGACGCACTTGAGGCGGTGCTGACCGACAGCGGGGGGCGGGTCGCGGTGACCGGGCGGCGCGGCGAGTTCATCGGGGTCGTCGACATGAAGACGCTGATGGACAACGTGCAGGAGCTGCTGGAGGCCGACCGGCTGACCGCCATGGAGCACCAGCACGAGCTGGAGGAGCTGCGCGTCCACCAGACGGAGCAGGAGCTGGAGGGGGGTGGCGGCGGAGTATGAGCCCCAGTCAGCCCTCCGGCTCCGGCAAGGTCCCGGCCGCCTCCACCCGGCCGCCGGGCGAGCACGACGTCAAGGGCCATGCGTTCCACGACGAGGAGAGCGACCCCTCCCCCGCCCCGGCCGCGCCCGCGCGCCGGATCACCTGGCGGAAACTGGCGATGATGCCGGTGGTGCTGGCGGTCATCCTGGTCGTCACCTACGTATGGATCACCAACATCCACCTGGACTCGATCGCGGAGAACTCGCTCTCCGGCGGCAATGTGCAGCTGCGCTGGTGGCAGCACGTACGGCTGACGGCGATCTCCACGTTCTGGGTGCTGATCATCGCGATCCCGCTGGGCATCGCGCTGACCCGGCGGAGGCTGCGGAAGGCCGCCCCGGCGTTCACGGCGCTGGCCAACATCGGGCAGGCGACCCCGGCGATCGGTCTGCTGGCGCTGCTGGTGATCTGGCTGGGCATCGGCCCGCGCACCGCGATCATCGGCATCGTGATCTACGCGGTGCTGCCGGTGCTCTCCAACACGGTGGCCGGCCTGCGGGCGATCGAGCCGAACATGATCGAGGCGGCGCGCGGGATGGGGATGTCCGGCCGGGGTGTCCTGATGAAGGTGGAACTTCCGCTCGCGGTGCCGCTGATCCTGGCGGGAGTACGTACGGCCCTGGTCCTGAACGTGGGCACGGCGACGCTGGCGACGTTCGGCGGGGGCGGCGGGCTGGGTGATCTGATCACCTCGGGCATCCAGACGCAGCGGATGCCGGTGCTGATCATCGGCTCGGTGCTGACCGTGGTGCTGGCGCTCCTGGTGGACTGGCTGGCCTCGCTGGCCGAACTGGCGCTGACGCCGCGCGGGCTGGAGGAGCGGTGACGAGTACGCGCAGGAGGTCGTTCAGGAGGTCTTCCCGGGTACGGGGGATCGCGGCGCTGTCCCTGACGCTGGCCCTGTTCCTGAACGGCTGCGGGCTCAAGAGCGGTTCACCGATGGTGGACGACGTGTCGCCCGGGTCGGTCGGCCGGGGCGAGCCGCTCAAGGGCGCGACGCTGACGGTGACCTCGAAGAACTTCAGCGAGAACATCATCCTCGGCCAGATGACCGGCCTGGTGTTCAAGGCGGCCGGGGCGGAGGTCCTGGACCGGACGAACCTGCCGGGCTCGATCAGCGCCCGCGAGGCCATCATCAACGGCGACGCCGACGCGCAGTGGGACTACACCGGCACCGGCTGGATCACGTTCCTGGGCCACGCGGACCCCATCGACGACCCGCAGGAGCAGTACGAGGCGGTACGGGACGAGGACCGGGGCAACGGGGTCGTGTGGCTGCCGCCCGCCCCGCTGGACAACACGTACGCGCTGGCCATCAGCAAGGAGAACAACGCCCGGTACCGGCTGAGGACCCTCTCGGACGTGGCCGAGCTGGCGAAGAAGGACCCGGGCGCGGTGACGATCTGCGTGGAGAACGAGTTCGCCTCACGCGACGACGGGCTGCCCGGCATGGAGAAGGCGTACGGGATGAGGATCCCGGCGGCCAACATCCAGAAGATGGACGCCGGGATCATCTACACCCAGGTCTCCGAGTCCGACTCCTGCCTGCTGGGCGAGGTGTTCACCACCGACGGCCGGATCAAGGCGATGGACCTGGACGTCCTGGAGGACGACCGGCACTTCTTCCCCAACTACAACGCTTCCCCGGTCATCCACGAGGCCACCTTCGAGAAGTACCCGGTGATCGCGGAGCTGCTGGACCCGCTGGCCCGGAAGCTGACGACCGAGGTCGCGCAGACGCTGAACGCGAAGGTGGACGTGGACGGGGAGGACCCGCACGAGGTCGCGAAGGAGTGGCTGGTGGAGGAGGGGTTCATCGAGGAGGGGTGAGCCGCATGGCGTGAGTTGCCTGAGGCGCCTCGCCCGAGGCGCGTTACAAAGACTTCGTTGCAAAGATCTGTTGCAAAAAACCCTTGCAAAGCCAACTTTGCAACTCTACAGTCGCGGCATGGCAGAGAACGAGAACGGCGTCACCCACAAGCTCCACACCGTCGACGCCCGCACCCTGCGCGCGATCGCGCACCCGCTGCGGATCCGCCTGCTCAACGCGCTGCGCGAGTTCGGCCCGGCGACCGCCTCCAAGCTGGGCGAGCGACTGGGCGAGTCGAGCGGCGCGACCAGCTACCACCTGCGTCAGCTGGCGGAGAGCGGCCTGGTCGAGGACGCTCCGGAGCTCGGCAAGGGCCGCGAGCGCTGGTGGCGGGCGGTCCACGACGGCTCGACCTTCGACAGCACGGACTTCCGGACGCACGCCGACCCGGAGGTGCGCGGAGCCATCGACGTCGTACTGCACGAGACGGCCACCACCCACGCCCAGGAGCTCAACACCTGGCTGGGCACGATGAGCGACTGGCCGCAGGAGTGGCAGCGCAGCTGGGACATGAGCGACTTCAAGGTCCGCCTCACCCCGGAACTGGCAAGGGAGATGGCCGAGAAGATGCACGAGCTCGTGCAGAGCTACCGGAACCGCGTCCCGGAGGGCACCGAGGGATCGGCTGTCGTCCGCACCCACCTGCACGCCTTCCCGCGCCCCTCCGAATGAGCACCCCACCCCAACACCCGATGGACCGAAGGGAATTACTCATGCACGCCGACATCCACCACGTCCTGCACGCCACCCGGGCGGCCGAACTCCACACAGAGGCAGCGAAGTTCGCCTCCGGGGCGGCGGAGTTCCAGATCCCCCGCATGGGCCTCCGCAGCCGGATCGGCTGGACCCTGGTCGAGGTGGGCTTGCGGCTGACGACCCGGAGCACCCCTTCGGCCGCCGCATTCCGCACGGCGTAACACCGGACTCGGGGGAGGTACGACCATGGGGCACCGCGCCCCGCTCGCCGCCACGCTCGCGGCCAACTCCATTTCCACCGCCGGGACTTCGCTCACCCTGATCGGGGTGCCGTGGTTCGTCCTGGAGACCACCGGCAGTGCGGGCCGGGCGGGTGTCGTCGCCTTCTGCGCGACCCTGCCGATCGTCCTCGCCGCGCTCATCGGCGGACCGGTCATCGACCGGATCGGCCGCCGCCGGACCGCCATCGCCTCCGACGTCGTCTGCGCGTCGGCCATCGCGGCGATCCCGCTGCTGCACTTCGCCGACGCCCTCGACTTCTGGCTGCTGTGCGCGCTGATGGCACTCAACGGGTTCGCCCACACCCCGGGCAACACCGCGCGCTACGTCATGATCCCCGACCTCGCCGAGCACGCGGGAACCACGCTCCCCCGGGCCGCCAGCCTCTTCGACGCGGTGTCGCGCGGGGCGCGGATGGTCGGCGCGGCCCTGGCGGGCGTCCTCATCGCCTTCGTCGGCGCGGAGACGGTCCTGCTGCTGGACGCGGCGACGTTCGCCCTGTCCGCCCTGCTGATCTCCGTCGGCGTACGGGGTGTCCGCGCGGCCGAACCGCGCACGGTGGAGGGCGCGGGCGCGACGGGGGCGCTGCTGGCGATGGGCGGGGTGTACCTGCTGGCCACGCTGAGCCCGCTGGTGTTCCCGTCCTGGCGGACGCTGGACGACCCGCCGCTGGTGAAGGCCGGAGGGGCCAACGAGGTCAGAGGCGCGGCCGACGGGGTCGGCAGCGGGATCGGCGGGGTCAGCAGCTCGGAACCTTCCCGCCCTTCTCCAGCGCCTTGAGCGAGTCCACCGCGCCGCCCAGCGTCGTGACGGGGATCAGCCGCAGCCCCTCGGGCCGCTCCGCCTCCGCCTCCCGGCACTCGGCCTTCGGCACGAGAAAGACGGTCGCCCCGTCGCGGTGGGCGCCCTGCGTCTTCATGGACACCCCGCCGACCGCGCCGACCTTGCCGTCCGCGCTGATCGTCCCCGTACCGGCGATGGTCCGGCCGCCGGTCAGATCGCCGCCGGAGCCGTCACCGACGAGCTTGTCGATGATGCCGAGGGAGAGCAAGAGACCGGCGCTCGGACCACCGATGTCACCGAGGTCGACGTCGACCCGCATCGCCCCGGGCTCGCGGTCCAGGTAGTTCAGGGCGGCGTCGACGGCGACGTTCTGCGACTCCTTCATGTCGTTCAGATTGTGCTGCTCGATCTCCTTCTCGGAGCCGCCGGTGGGGTAGACGGAGTCCCGGGGCATGACCGCCCGGTCCGTACGGAACCAGCCATCGATCACCGAGCCGATACGGACGTCCGCCTTCGGCCCGGTGGCGAGGATCGTGGTCATCCGCAGCTGCCCCTCGGTGGCCCGGGTCTCCGCGCCGGTGATGGTGATCACCGGTCGGCCGTCGTCCTTGCCGAGCACGTCCGCGGTCACGCCGGCCCGCGCCAGGGTGAACGGGAGCGGCGCGAGGGCCGCCGTACCGAACAGGGCGAGGACGGGCAGCGCGCAGAGGGCGAGCGCGCGGAGGCGCGAGAGACGAGTGAGCACGCACCCAATCTAACCGGCGCGCCCCGGCGGAAACGCGCCAGGCGTACGTCTCCCCGTCGGCCCGGCCCTAGCGCAGCGCGTCGGCCACTTCCCGGGCGGCGTCGAGCACGCGGGGTCCGACACGTTCCGGTACGGCGTCGGCGAGCATGACCACGCCGACGCTGCCCTCCACGCCCGAGACCCCGATCAGGGGCGCGGCGGCCCCGCTGGCGCCGGCTTCGAGTTCGCCGTGGGTGAGGGTGTAGCCGGGGTGGCCGGAATCCGTCGTCTGCCGGGCGGACAGGATGGCCCGGCCCGCCGCGCCCCGGTCCAGCGGGTGACGGAATCCGGCCCGGTAGGCCACGTGGTAGTCGGTCCAGGTGGGCTCGACGACGGCGACCGCGAGGGCGTCGCTGCCGTCGACGAGGGTGAGGTGGGCGGTGGCCCCTATGTCCTCGGCCAGGGAGCGCAGCGCGGGGAGCGCGGCCTCCCGGACGAGCGGGTGCACCTGTCTGCCGAGACGCAGCACGCCGAGGCCGACCCGGGCGCGGCCGCCCAGGTCGCGGCGTACCAGGGCGTGCTGCTCCAGGGTGGCGAGCAGACGGTAGACGACGGTCCGGTTGACACCGAGTTTGTTGGACAACTCGGTGACGGTCAGTCCGTGATCGGTGTCGGCGAGCAGTTTGAGGACGCGCAGTCCTCGGTCGAGCGTCTGGGAAGTCTCCGCTGTCACGACGCCCTCTCCTCTTCGGGGTGAGCGACGACGGCCGGCTCCGGGGGTTGCGACGCCGGTCCCAGCGGCAACGCACGGAGAGGCCGCCGGTCTGGCAAGGCACCGGCTGCGCTCCGCGGCGGCGTTGCCACGGGGCGTTCATATGGCGGGGACAGTAGCGAGCCGGTCCGCTCAGCGGAAGTCCTCGTCCAGAATCCGGTCTCCGGATACGGGGCCCCGGTACCGCCCGCGCATAAGCGCCGGTCAGCGGGACGGCGTCCGGAAAGCGAACATCTACGCGCGTTAACGTGTCACGACACCGATGCGACACGGCCACCCACGCAGGTGAACCGGCGTTAACAGCACGTCAACGGCCACGGCGGAAATTTCCCGCGAACGCACTCGGCCCGTACGGAGAGTGCGTCTCCGTACGGGCCGAGGCGGCGCCGGCCGGGGGCCCGTCACGTCATCCGGGTCGCCCACTCCTGGACCTTGGCGATGCGCTGCTGGATCTGGCCCGCGGTCGCCTCGGCGCTCGGCGGGCCGCCGCACACGCGGCGCAGCTCGGTGTGGATGACGCCGTGGGGCTTGCCGCTCTGGTGGGTGTAGGCGGAGACCATCGTATTGAGCTGCTTGCGCAGGCTCAGAAGCTGCTTGTGGGTGACGACGGGCCGCGCCTCGGCGGGCTTCTCCAGGAGGTCGGCCTCCTGGGCCGGCTTCTGGCGGCTGTGCGCGATCTGCCGGCTCTGCCTCTTCTGGAGGAGAAGCTGCACCTGGTCCGGTTCGAGAAGCCCGGGGATGCCCAGGTAGTCCTGCTCCTCCTCGCTGCCGGGGTGGGCCTGCATGCCGAACTCGGCGCCGTCGTACAGCACCCGGTCGAAGACCGCGTCGGACTCCAGGGCCTCGAAGGGCAGCTGGTCCTCGGTCTCCTCGTCCTCCAGCTTCTCGGCGTCGGCGAGGAGCTGGTCCTCCTCCGCGAAGGGGTTCTCCTCGTCGCTGCCCTTCTTCGGCTTGTCGAGGACGTGGTCGCGCTCGACCTCCATCTCGTTGGCGAAGTCGAGGAGCATCGGGATGGTCGGCAGGAAGACGGAGGCGGTCTCGCCGCGGCGGCGGGAGCGCACGAAGCGCCCGACGGCCTGGGCGAAGAAGAGGGGGGTCGAGATCGTGGTCGCGTAGACGCCGACGGCCAGGCGCGGCACGTCGACGCCCTCGGACACCATGCGGACGGCGACCATCCAGCGCGACTCGTCGGCGCTGAACCGGTCGATCTTCTTCGAGGCGGCCTTCTCGTCGGACAGGACGACGGTCGCGGACTCCCCGGTGACCTTCTTGAGGATCTTGGCGTACGCGCGCGCCGACTCCTGGTCCGTCGCGATGACGAGCCCGCCCGCGTCGGGGATGCCCTTGCGGACCTCGGTGAGCCGCTTGTCGGCGGCGGCGAGCACGTTGGGAATCCACTCCCCGGTCGGCGCGAGCGCGGTGCGCCAGGCCTGCCCGATGGCGTCCTTGGTCATCGGCTCACCGAGCCGGGCGGCGATCTCGTCCCCGGCCTTGGTGCGCCAGCGCATGTTGCCGCTGTAGCTGAGGAAGATCACGGGGCGGACGACGCCGTCGGCCAGGGCGTTCCCGTACCCGTAGGTGTAGTCGGCCGAGGACCGGCGGATGCCGTCGTTGCCCTCCTCGTACGCGACGAAGGGGATCGGGTTGGTGTCCGAGCGGAACGGCGTGCCGGTCAGCGCGAGCCGCCGGGTCGCCGGGTCGAACGCCTCCTGGCAGGCCTCGCCCCAGGACTTCGAGTCACCGGCGTGGTGGATCTCGTCGAGGATCACGAGCGTCTTGCGCTGCTCGCAGCGGTTGCGGTGCAGCATCGGCCGGACGCCGACACCGGCGTACGTCACGGCGACGCCGTGGTACTCCTTGCTGAGCGGACCGGCGCTGTAGTCCGGGTCGAGCTTGATCCCTATCCGGGCGGCCGCCTCCGCCCACTGCTTCTTGAGGTGCTCGGTCGGGGCCACCACGGTGACCTGCTGGACGACATGGTGGTGCAGCAGCCATGAGGCGAGGGTCAGCGCGAACGTGGTCTTGCCGGCGCCGGGCGTCGCGACGGCGAGGAAGTCGCGCGGCTGCTCCTGGACGTACCTCTCCATGGCGCCCTGCTGCCAGGCTCGCAGCTTGCCCGCCGTGCCCCAGGGGGCGCGGCCGGGAAAGGCGGGTGAGAGGTGGTGGGAGGCGGTGGTAGTAGTCACGGTCTCCGGTTCGGGGCTCTCGGGTACGTGGGGCGCTGCCGGCCCGGGAGCGGTCCCGATGGACCTCGCCCGCGATACGACAACCGGGCCACCTTACCGGGGGCCCGGTTGCGAACCGTCCCGAACACCGCGACCACGTCGCCGATTGGGACGGTCCTCACACCTCGTGGACGACCAAGTCCCGCAACCCTTGGGAGATCGCCTTGATCTCGCCCGTCTCCCCCGTGGCGACATCGATGACGAGTCGTTCCGCCGCGTCGATGTCCGGGCGCAGGTCGACGCCGTTCATGGCCAGGAACGTGACGCAGGAGAGCCAGGCCGTCCTTCTGTTGCCGTCGAACAGGGGATGGTTGACAGCCAGAGACTGAAGGAGTGCCGCCGCCTTGTCGATCAGGTCGGGATAGGCCTCCTCGCCGAACATGGCGGCCGGGGGCCGGTGGGCCGCCGACCCCAGGAGGCCGGCATCGCGGACGACGATCTGCATGTCGTCGCAGGCATGCCCGGCGATCACGAGAATGTCCTCGGAGCTCAGATAGACACAGCTCACTTCAGCCGCTCCATCAGCTCGCTCCACTTGGCCGCCTGCTCCTTGGCCGTCTTGCGGACGATGGCCTGCTGCGCCGTTCGGGCGAGGTAGTCGTCCACGGCCTGCAGCAGTATGGCGTGCATGCTGGTGCCCTCCTGCTCGGCACGCTGCTTGAGGGCTTCGGTCTGGTCGTCACGGAGACGCAGGTTCATGGCCATACCAGAACGGCACCACCCGTGGGGCCAAAGCAGTACCACTACCTCTCCCGCACCCGGGTCGCCACCCAGGCCCCCGCCACCGCCACCCCCGCCATCGGCAGGAACACGGCGGCGAACGCCGCCGGGTGCGAGCCCGAGGCCCCCGCCCCCACCGCGGCCCCGTGCGCGGCCGCCCCCACCGCCCCGCCGCCGAGCGCGGCGAAAGCGGCGCCACCGGTCGCCAGGAGCAGCACGTTGGAGAGCCCGTCGGAGATCTGGAGGGCGGCGGAGTTGGAGCCCGCGTCCTCGGGGGCCGACAGCTTCAGCAGGAGCACGCTGGTGGAGGCGATGACCATGCCCATCCCGAAGCAGCCGAAGGCCCAGGCGACGGCGACGATCCAGACGGGGACGGCGTCGATCAGTACGGAGGGCGCCGCCGCGATCGAGGCGGCGACCAGCACCATGCCACCGACCATCAGCCGCTCCCGGTGCGGCTCCATGCGCGGCCGGGACTGCACGTACGAACCGAGCGCCCAGGTCGCCCCGCCCACGGCCAGCGAGAGCCCGGCCAGCGTCGGGGACAGCCCCCGCTGGGTGACCAGCATCAGCGGTACGAAGGACTCGGCGGCGATGAACGACCCGGCGGCGACCCCGCGCAGCAGCACCACCGAGGGCAGCCCGCGCCCGGCCCGTACGGTGCCGGTGGGCAGCAGCCCCCGTACGGCGGGCACCAGCAGGGCGACGCCGAGCGCGGCGGGCAGCAGGGCGAGCCAGTTCAGCTCCTGCCCGGCGTACTGGAGCAGCCCCGCCCCCGCCGAGATCCCGAGCGCGAGCCGGATGCGGCGGCGGTCGTACGGTGCGGCCGCGGCGGCCGGGTCCGCGGGCCCGGAGGCCATCCGCCGGATCGCCGGGAGCGCCAGGGCCAGCGGGATCACCACGAGCACGGGGATACCGACGAAGACCCAGCGCCAGCCGAGGTGCTCGGTCACCGTTCCGGAGGCGAGCGGCCCGACGACGGAGGGGATCACCCAGCTCGCGGCGAAGGCGGCGAGGATGGCGGGCCGGATGCGCTCGGGGTAGGCCCGCCCGATGACCACGTACAGCGCGACGATCACCAGCCCGCCGCCGAGCCCCTGGACCGCCCGCCCCGCGATGAAGACCCACATGCTGCCCGCCGCCCCGGAGAGCAGCAGCCCGGCGCCGAACGCGGTGATCCCGGTGGCCAGCGGCTGGAGCGGCCCGCGCCGGTCGGCCCACTGCCCGGAGAGGACCATGGCGAAGAGGCTGGTGGTGAAGTACGCGGAGAAGGCGAACGCGTAGAGCGGGATGCCGTTCAGCTCCCGCGCGGCGACCGGCATGGCCGTACCGACCGCCGTCGCCTCGAACGCGATGAGGAACACCACGGAGACGATGCCGATGCTGAGCGCCCGGTAGGTGCGCCCCAGAACCCCTTCGCCGTCCGCGCCGACGGGGAGGCGGGTCGGCGGTCCGGAGGGCAGGTCATCGCTGGGCGCGGGACGTGCGGCGTCGGTGCCGTCATGCGGTTCGAGGGCGGTCATCGCCCCAGAGTAAGGGGCATAACTCGGTTTGAACCCTGTCGATATATGGTCCGGCCCTCGGCCCTTGGTCGTAGGTCCCGGGCCGGACACGAACGGCGTGGGGCAGTCGCATCGCGTCCCGGCAGGATTCCCCGAGCGGCCGGAAGTGGTCGCCCCTCGCGCGGGCGCGGCCACCTCCGCGTACGCACACGCGTTGGGCGCCGCTCACGCCTTGAGCGCGTCGATCACCTCGCGCACGTCGCTGATCAGCGCGCCTTGGTACGGAGACAGCTCGGGAAGGACGGGCCCGCTGTCCGGGCCGTCGTCATCCTCACCGTCGTACAACGTCGAGACGGATATGCCCAGCGTGATGACAGCGCCGCCGTCCAGCACGGACACCTGCGAGGAATCGTCGTCCATCGTCACCAGATAGGCGCTGTCCCCGAGATCGGGAATCCTCTCCGCCTTGACGACCTCGGTCCCGAAAGGGTCCCTCTCCTTGATCAGCGCCTCGAATTCGGGCCCCGGATCGGTCTCCTTGTGCAGCTCGATCCTCATCGGCACATAGAGCTGGACGGACCACCCGGCCGCCGCGTCCTCCTCGGGGGCCTCGAAGGGTGTGAGCGAGACCGCGCAGTCGACGCGGTCGACGGCAGGATGCTCGATCCGCCCCGGCTGCTCGGACGGGCCGTCTTCCGCCTTTCCGGCGGCGCCGGAGAGCGCAGTGAGCTTCATCGCGGCACAGGGCTCCTCCCCCAGCCGGTACCCCCGCAGATCCGGCTTCCCGTCACCGAACCCGTACGTGAACACCGCCGCCGCCCACACCGCGGAGGCGACGACCGCTCCGCCCAGCCCCCACAGCAGCCCCGCCCCGCGCCGCCGCCCGGATGCGGGCTTGCGGTCGAACCCGCTCACCGCCTCCGCGGGCGCACCCGGTTCGAACTCCCCCACCAGCTCCGGCTCGGAAATCACGCCTGGCCACTCCCCCTGGATCAACGACGGTCGGAAAGCACGCCTGGTCGCTCCCCTCGATCAACGACGGCACGAGCCTTCGGAGGGGCTCAGGACGTCACGCGCATCGTACTGAGCCGGTGGTCGGCGGCCTGCCCTCAGCCCTTCGGCGTCGCCACCGCCGCCTGAGGCCTGATGGGGAGTCGGTTCACCGGGCGGCCCGTCGCGGAGCGGACCGCTGAGGCCACGGCCGCCGGGGTGGTGACGACCGGGACGGCGGAGGCGGGCTTGGCGCCGAAGGGGGCTACCACGTCGCGTTCCTCGACCAGCTTGACGATGCGGATGTCGGGGGCGTCCAGGGAGGTCGGGAGCGCGTAGCCGGTCAGGTCGGGGTGGCGGACGATGCCTCGGGCGGTGCGGAGGTTCTCGGTGAGGGCCGCGCCGATGCCCTGGGTGATGCCCGCCTCGATGCGGATCGCCAGCTGGGCCGGGTTCAGGACGCGGCCGACGTCCTGGGCGACCGCCACCTCGACCACGCGGACGGAGCCGAGCTCGATGTCGACGTCGACCACCGCCCGTACCGCGCAGAACGCGAGGCCAACGAACGCGTCGCCCTGGCCGGACTCGTCGAGGGGTTCCGTGGGGTGGGGGCGGCACTGGGCGGTGGCCCAGAGTTCCTTGCCGTCCATCGCCTCCATGACGGTGGTGGACAGGACCCCGTCGTAGGAAGTGATCTTGCCGTCGGCGATCTGGAGCAGCTCCGTGGACATGCCGAACTTGTGGGCCAGCGGCTGGAGGAGCTGGGTGCGGACCATCTTCGCCGCCCGTTCCACCGCCCCGCCCGACACCCAGGTGTGGCGGCCGTGCGTCGCCGGGCCCGCGGGCGGTTGGTCGGTGTCCACCGCCGCCACGTGGACCTCTTCGACGCCCAGGGTCTCCTGGACGATCTGGCGGGCGAGGGTGGTGAAGCCCTGGCCCGTCTCGACCGCCGCGCAGATCACCGTGGCCACGCCGTCGTGCACCCGGACCGTGGCCGTCGAGACCTCGTCCGTGCCCTCGGCGCCGAGCATGTGGACCATGCCCACGCCGTAGCCCACGCCCCGGCGCACCGCCCCGGGCTCCCCCGCGCCCTCGGGTCCGCCCGGCAGCAGCCAGTCCTCCTCCGGGGTGTCCTTCGGGAGGGACGGAAGGGGGTGGTCGCGGACCGCCCGGAGCAGTTCGGCCACCGGGGCCGGGCAGGTCACCGTCTGGCCCGTGGGCAGGATGTCACCCGTCGACAAGGCGTTGCGCAGGCGGAGTTCGGCCGGGTCGATGCCCAGCTTCGCGGCCAGCTTGTCCATCTGGCCCTCGTACGCCGCGCAGACCTGCATCGCGCCCTCACCGCGTACGTGACCGGAGGGCGGGTTGTTCGTGCGGACCGCCCAGCCCTCGATGAAGGCGTGCGGGACCACGTACGGGCCGCAGGCGAAGGCCACCGCGGCGGCGAGCGATTCGGAGGAGGAGTCGGCGTACGCGCCCGCGTCCAGCAGGATCTGGGCCTCCACCTTGACCAGCCGGCCTTCCGCGTCCGCGTGGTGGCGGTAGCGCAGGAGGGTCGGGTGGCGGTGGGTGTGGCCGAGGAATGACTCCTCACGGGTGGCGGCCAGCTTCACCGGGCAGCCGGTGCGCAGGGCGAGCAGGCCCAGCGGGATCTGGAAGCCGGGGTCCTCCCGGTCACCGGTGGCGCCCGGCACTCCGGTGACGACGACCTTCACCCGGTCCGGCTCCAGGCCGAAGCAGGCGGCGGCCAGGTCGCGGTCGGTGTGCGGGTCGGTGGAGGCCGTGTAGATCTCGACGCCCCCGTCCGGGCGGGGCACGGCGAGCCCGGCCTCCGCCCCGATCGGGGCCGGGTCCTGGCGGCCGATGCGGTAGAGGCCCTCGACGATGACCTCGCCGGTCGCCTCCGCGTCGCCGTAGCGCAGGGGGATGTGCCGGATCAGGTTGCCGTCGGGGTGCAGGGGCTCCGCCGCGAACGCCTTCTCCGGGTCCGTGACCGGCTCCAGCACCTCGTACTCGACCGCGATGGCGGCGGCCGCCAGGCGCGCGGTGTCCGGGTGGTCGGCGGCTACGGCGGCGATCGGTTCGCCGTGGTGGCGGACCAGCTCGGAGGCGAACACCGGGCGGTCCACGACATGGCGGCCGTAGCTGCTGTCCCCCGGCACGTCCTCGTGCGTGACGACCGCGCGCACCCCGGGCATCGCGACGGCGGCGGAGGTGTCGATGGACAGGATCCGCGCGTGCGGGTGCGGGGAGCGCAGCACGGAGGCCCACAGCAGGCCCTCGGCCCAGAGGTCCGCGGCGTACGGGAAGGTGCCCTCGGTCTTCGCCCGGGTGTCGGCGGCGGGCAGCGAGGCCCCCAGGCCGAGCTGGGGCTGCTCCTGGTCCTGGTCCGGGCCGCCGCCGCTCATCGCGTCGATCCTGGGCAGGCTGGTGCTGGTCGCGTTGGCCGCGGTGGCCGCGTCGCCGCTCACGCCGCCTCCTTGTCGTTCGCCCCACCGGTGCGGCGGCGGGGAGCGGGCCCTGGGGTCGCGGGGTGGTTCTGCTGTACGGCTGGGCCTCGGGCGTGCCTCACAGCGCTTCCCCCTCGTGAGGGTACGGCTGCTGCTGTACGCCGCCGGCGCCCGGCTCGGCCTGATGCGGGATGCGCGCCTCGTCCGGGGCCGGAGCCGCCGCCTCCGCGCTCGCCTCGCGGGCCGCGACGACGTCGGCGACCGCGTCGAGCACGCCCCGGTAGCCGGAGCAGCGGCACAGGTTGCCGCAGAGGGCCTGCCGGGTCTCCAGCTCGCTGGGGGCGTGGTTGCCCTCCAGGAGGTCGTGGACGGTCATGGCCATGCCGGGGATGCAGAAGCCGCACTGGACGGCTCCGCAGGCGGACAGGGCGCGCTGGACGTCGGACGGCTCGCCGTCGACGGCGAGCCCTTCGACCGTGCGCACCTCGCTGCCCGCCGTGGTGGCCGCGGGGACCAGGCAGGAGGCGACCAGACGGCCGTCCACTTGGACGTTGCACGCGCCGCACTCGCCCTGCGAGCAGCCGTCCTTGGCCCCGGCGAGGCCGAGCCGCTCGCGCAGCACGTAGAGCAGCGACTCCCCGATCCAGGCGTCGCCGACCGGGCGGTCCATGCCGTTCACGTGCAGGACGTAGGAGGCGGAGGGGTGCTCGCTCGGGGCGAGGGGATGTGCCGCGGCGGAGGGGGCGGGGGCCTCGGGCGCGTGGGCCGCGTCCGTAGCCGCGTCGGGGGTGCCGTCCGCGGGTGCGTCCTGGGTGACGTCCATGGGCGCGTCCGCGTCCGTGTCCGGGGCGCGGGTGGCTCCCGCGGGCGCGTCCGCGTCCGTGGGTGCGTCCGGGGCGGCGGGCTCCCCTTCGGCCTCCGGCTCCGCTTCCGCTTCCGCCGTTGCCGCTGCTTCGGGGGCTGCCGCAGCTTCGGCGGTGGTCGCGGAGGGGTGGGCCTGCGTCGAGTGTTCCGCCGTCGGCGCCCCGTCCGGCGTCATGCCCTCCGGCTCCGGTTCCCGTTCCGCTTCCGGTCGGGGTTCCGGTGCGGCCCAGGGGGCGGGGGCGCCGCCGGGCAGGGTGGCCGGGGGCGGGGTGTCCGTGTACCACTGCGGGGTGTGCGCCGAGGCCAGGAACTCGCCCGATTCGTCCGGGAGATCCCCGTCCGCGACCGGGATCGTCCACTGACCCGTGTGGCCGGTGGGGGCGGTGTGGCCCGCGAGGTCGGCGTGCCCCGGGTGGGCGGCCTCCCCGGCCGGTTGTTCCGCCTCCACCTCCGCGATGGCCTCCGTGAAGTTCCACTGGGCCGTGGCGTGCGACGTGTCCTGGTACGGGCCCGTGTAGCCGTCCTGCCGGTTCGGCTCGGGCCACTGCACCGCGCCGGACTCCTGGGCGGCGGCGGCCTCCTGGGCCCGCTGCTCGGCCTGCGCCTGCTGGGTCTGCGTCTGGATCACCCAGCTGCCCGTCGCCGCCGGGTCGAGACCGGCGGCCGGGGTCAGCGGCAGGATCATCGGCGGGACGTACCCGTGGCCGGGGGCGGCCAGCGGGATGTTCGCCAGGTCCTCCGGCGGAAGCTGGACGAACGCGGTGGCGTCGGCGTCGTACTCGCCGCTCTGCGGCGTCGGCTCCCAGCCCCCGTAGCGCGGGTCGGGCCCGGCGGAGCCGTCCTGCACGCCCTGCTGCCCGGGCTGGTTGGGGTGTTCCTCATTGCTCACGACAGTGCCCTCCCCAGCGCGCGTCGGGCGAGCGCGGCGACGGTGCGCCGCAGGTGCAGGACGGCCGGGGACAGCGGCGGGGCCTCTGACCCGTCGGCCGGTGGTGCGTGGTCCGGGATGCAGGCCGCCGCGACGTACTCGCCGAAGGCGGCCAGCGCGTCGGGGGCCAGGCCCCGCTCCCCGTCCCAGTCGATCAGCGAGGCGATCCAGCTCTCCGCCTCCAGCGGGCGCAGCGGCATCGGGGCGATCGCGCCGACCGCGCAGCGCACCCCGCGACGGGCCGGGTCCAGAACGATGGCGACCGAGGCGGTGGCGCGGCCGGGTCCGGTGCGTCCGGTGGCCTTCAGGAACACCTGCGGGGCGTGCAGCAGCGGTACGCGGACGAAGCCGATCAGCTCGGCCGGGCCCAGCATCTCGCGCCCGGCCAGCAGGTGCGAGACGGGGATCTCACGGCGGGCGCCACCGGGGCCCGCGATGACCAACTCGGCCTCCAGCGCGGCCAGCACCGGCAGGGCGTCGCCGGTGGGCGCGGAGGTGGCGATGTTCCCGCCGAGCGTTCCGGCGTTACGGATCTGGGGCGGGCCCGCGGCGCGGGCGGAGGCGGCGAGGGCGGGGATGAGCGCGGCGAAGTCGGGGCGCCCCATGCGGGCGTGGGTGAGACCGGCGCCGAGCAGTGCGTGGCCGTCCTGGTAGTGCCAGCCGCGCAGCTCGCTGATCCGGCCGAGGCCGACCAGCCCCGAGGGACGCAGAAGCCCCTTGTTGACGGCCGCCATCAGGTCCGTGCCCCCTGCAACCGGTACGGCTGCGGGCATGGCGCCGAGTGCCGCCACGGCCTCGTCGAGCGAGGCCGGCAGCGTCACCGACTGCATCGCCTGCGGTGCGTGCGTGGTCAACCCAGCTGCCCCTTCCCGGTCTCCCGGCTGTCCCGCCTGTTCCGCCGTACGGTACGTGCTCACAGCCCGGACGTGGCAACTCTGGCACATCTTCCGATCGGACCGGCGCGAGGGTCCGCGAAGGGTGCTTCCGTCCCTGACCTGCGGGATGATCCGGTTTCGCACCTCTTCGACGCAGAGGGTGAATTGCCACTCTTCAGCGAGGCTTGTACGACTTATACGGTTCGCGCCCCCTGGTTGGTTCCCCGACGGTCCCCGGCAGTTCCCCGACGGCTCCCGGCAGTTCCCCGCGGCCGACCGCGACGCACCGCGGCCGCCGCGGTCGTGGGGACCGCGGCGGCCGCTTCGGAACGCATCCCGCTCAGACCGCCGGCGGCGGCCCCTCCAGCGGTCGGCCGAGGACGCCGGGGCGCCGCTGCCACGGCAGGGGGCCGGTCGGCGGGCGGTAGTCGACGCCCAGGGCGTCGAGCCGGGCGTAGTGGGCCGCCATCCGGGCGTCGAAGGCGGCGAAGTCCCGCTCGTCCGGGGCGGGCAGGGCGGACCAGGCGACCTCCGAGAAGGCCGCGAGGCGCGGGAAGACCTGGTAGTCGACGCGGGCCCGGGTCTGCATCACCTCGGTCCAGACATTGGCCTGGGTGCCCAGGATGTGACGGGTCGCCTCCTCGGAGAGGCCCGGCGGAACGGGCTCGAAGCGGTAGACGTCCTCCAGGGTGCGGATGAACCCGATGGGCATCGGTTCGTCGGGGCCGCCGTCCTGACGGTGGTCCAGATACACCTGCTGCTCGGGGCACATCACCACGTCGTGCCCGGCCTCCGCGGCCGCGATGCCGCCTCCGTAACCGCGCCAGGAGGAGACGGCCGCGTTCGGGGGCAGGCCGCCTTCGAGGATCTCGTCCCAGCCGATGAGGCGGCGGCCGCGTTCGGTGAGCCAGGTGTCGAAGTGCCGGATGAACCACGACTGGAGTTCGTCCTCGTCCTTGAGGCCGAGGTCGACGATCTGGTTCTTGGCGGTGAGGGACTGCTGCCACTGGTCCTTGGGGCACTCGTCGCCGCCGATGTGGACGAACGGCGAGGTCTCGGCGGGGAACAGCTCCAGCACTTCTTCGAGGACGCCTTCGAAGAAGCGCAGGGTGTTGTCAGTGGGGGCGAGTACGTTCGGGTTGATGCCCCAGGTGTCCCAGACGGAGAGGGTGGTGGTGTCGATGACGTCGGTGTTGCCCAGCTCGGGGTATGCGCTGATGGCGGCCTGCGAGTGGCCCGGGACGTCGATCTCGGGGACGACCCGGATATGCCGCTCGGCGGCGTAGGCGACGATCTCGCGGATGTCGTCCTGGGTGTAGTAACCGCCGTGCGGGGTCTCGTCCCACAGCTCGGAGGCCCGGTGGCCGTATTTGGTGCGTGAGCGCCAGGCGCCGGTCTCGGTCAGGCGCGGGTAGCGCTTGATCTCGATGCGCCAGCCCTGGTCGTCGGTGAGGTGGAAGTGGAAGACGTTCAGCTTGTGGGCGGCCAGCAGGTCGAGGTAGCGCAGGACGTCGTCCTTGGGCATGAAGTGCCGTGCCACGTCGAGCATCAGGCCGCGCCAGGGGAAGCGGGGTTCGTCCTCGATGACCACCATCGGGACCTCCCAGGTGCGCCCCTGCGCGATGGGCGCGCGCCGGAAGGCGTCCGGGCCGAGGAGCTGACGGAAGGTCTGCGCCCCCCAGAAGAGGCCGGCCGCGCCGCCTCCCTCGACGCGGATCGCGCGGCCGTCGACGACGACGCGGTACGCCTCGGGGGCGAGCGCCTCGTCGAGCGAGAGGGCGATGCCGTTGTCGCCCGTTCCCTCCTTCAGGGGCAGTCCGGTGGCCGCGCCGACCGTGGCCCGCAGCCAGCGGGCGACGCCCTCGGCGCCCGGCCCGGCGCTGAGCACGGTCTCCTCGTCCAGCGGGTGCGGCCCCGGCCCGGGAGGCACCCGGCTCACCTTGCGCGGCGCGGGGATCAGGCCGAGTGCCGTCGTGTCCTCGGATGTCATGACGTCAGTCCTTAACCGCTCCGCCCAGTCCCGAGACGAGGCGTCGCTGTACGAGTACGAAGAAGACGAGCACGGGGATGGTCATCACCGTCGAGGCGGCCATGATTCCTCCCCAGTCGTTCTCGTCCGGCTTGAAGAAGACCAGCAACGCCATGGGCAGCGTCGACTGGGAGGTGTCGCTGATGATGAACGACTTCGCGAACAGGAAGTCGTTCCAGGTGGTGATGAAGGAGAAGACGCTCGTCGCCACGAGCCCCGGGAAGACCAGCGGGAAGAGGATCTGCCACAGGAAGCGGGTGCGGCTGGCCCCGTCGATGTAGGCGGCCTCCTCCAGGGCTTCGGGGACGGCCTTGACGAAGCCGCGCAGCATCCAGATGGCGAACGGCAGCGAGAAGGCGAGGTGCGGCAGGATCAGCGAGCCGAGCGTGTTCAGCTGGCCGAAGTCCCGCATGAGGAAGAACAGCGGGATGGTCAGCGCCTCCACCGGCACCATCTGCGCGACCAGGAACATGATCAGCAGGGTGGTGCGGAACTTGAAGCGGAAGCGGGTCACGGCGGTGGCGGCCAGGAAGGCGATCAGCGCGGAGGCGATGACGACCGTGCCCGCCACCAGCAGGCTGTTCAGGAAGTAGCGGCCGAAGTCCTGCTGTTCGAAGACCCGGCGGAACGAGTCGAGCGAGGGGGCCAGCGTCCAGGGGCGGGCCTCGGTGGACTGGATCTCCCCGGCCGGTTTGAAGGCGGAGAGCACCATCCAGTAGAGGGGGAAGGCGACCGCGACGGCGATGAGCAGGGCGGCGGCCTCGGCGGCCAGCCTGCCGGGCCGCCGGACGCGCAGAAGGGTGCGTGCGCTCACAGTTCCTCCCCCTGACGCCTCACCAGGCGCAGATAGACGAGCGTGACGGCCAGCAGGATCACCAGCATCACGACACCGATCGCCGATCCGAGGCTGTACTGCGAGGACGCGAACGCCTTCTGGTACGCGTACACGTTGAGCACCAGGTTCTGTCCGGCGATGCCGCCGCCGTTGGTCATGACGTAGATCTGGGTGAAGACCTTGAAGTCCCAGATGATCGACTGGATGGTGACGACGATCAGGATGGGCTTGAGCATCGGCGCCATGATGGTGCGCCAGATCCGCCACTGGGAGGCGCCGTCCAGCGAGGCCGCCTCCAGCACCTCGGTGGGGATGGCCCGGATGCCCGCGTACACGGTGACCATGACGAACGGGAACGAGCACCACAGGACTTCGAGGAGGACGAGGGCGAAGGCGCTGTAGCGCCCGTACGTCCAGGAGAAGTCACCGAGCCCGAGCACCTTGTTGACCGGGCCGAAGTCGGGGTCGAAGAGGAAGACCCAGACGGTGGAGCCGGTGATCGCGGGGGTCGCCCAGGCGCCGAGCGCGGCCATCATCAGCGCCAGCCGGGGCAGGGCGCGGATGCGGGTGAGCAGGACGGCCAGCGCGCAGCCCACGAACAGGGTGGAGAGCACGCAGGCCGCGGCGAAGAGGACGGTGGCCAGCAGGACCTGCCAGAACTGGCTGTCGTTGAAGAGGGTGGCGTAGTTGCCGAAGCCCTGGAAGGTGGTCGGTTCGCCGCCGCTGACCTGGGCCTGGGTGTACTCCAGGAACGAGATCAGGCCCAGCTGGTAGATCGGGTAGACCAGCAGTCCGGCGAGCAGGACGAGCGCTGGCAGCAGATAGAGCCAGGGGGTCCAGCCGGAGTGCCCCCCGGGCGACACGGACCGGCCGCGCCGGGGCGGGCGGGCGGGTGCGGTCCCGCCGCCCGCCGCGGACGTACCCGCGGCCGGGTCCTTGTACGGAGTGGTGTGCGTGGTCATCGTCAGCCCGCGTCGGCGAACGCCGCGTTCATCTTCTTCGCCGCGTCGTCCGAGGCCCGCGCCACGTCCTTACGGCCGGAGACGATCTCCTGGAACATCGTCGGCAGGACCAGCGAGGCGTCGATCTGGCCCCAGCCGGGCGAGGCGGGGACGAACTTGGCGCCCGCGCCGAGGGTCCGCACGAACGGGGCGACGAAGGGCTGCTTCTTCGCGGCGTTGTCCAGGACGTCGGTGTAGGTGGGCAGGAAGCCCATCGCGTCGAACATCTTGGCCTGGGTCTGCTTGCCGGTGAGCGACTTCATCAGGTCGACGGCGAGGGTCCGGTGCGAACTGCTCTTGAGCACGCCGATGTTGTTCCCGCCCGCGAAGGCTGGGGCGATGGAGTTCTCGGCGACGCCGGGCAGCGGGACGACCGCGTACTTGCCCTTGACCGAGCCCGCCTCGACAGCCGCGTGGCTGAAGTCGCCGCCGATCGCCATGGCGGCCTTGCCGGAGGCGAAGGCGGTCACGGTGGCGTTGCCGCCCATGGAGGCGCACTTGGCGGCCGGGCAGTTGTCGTCGCCGAAGAGGGAGGTGTAGGCCTCGATGCCCTTGCGGGACTTCTCGCTGTTGATGCCCGACTTGTACGTTCCCCCGCTCTCGCCCGCGAGTTCGCCGCCGTTGGCCCAGATGAAGGGCATCGCGCCGTAGGTGTACGCGCCGCCGACGGCGAGGCCGTAGAGGTCCGGCTTGGCCTTGCGGATCTTCTTGGCGGTGGAGATCAGCTCGGCCTGGGACTTGGGGGCCTCGATGCCGAGGTCCTCGAAGACGTCGGTGCGGTAGTAGAGGGCCCGGACGCCGACGAAGAAGGGCGCGCCGTAGACCTTGCCGTCGACGGTGACGGACTGCTTGGCGATCGGGTCGGCGTCCCTGGCCTCGTCCCAGGCGTTGAACTCCTCGGTCACCTCCGCGAGTCCACCGTCCTTGACGTATCCGGCGGTGTCGGTGTTGCCGTACTCGATGAGGTCCGGGGCGCTCTTGGGGTCGTTGAACGCGGCCTTGACGCGCTGGGCCCGGGTGTCGACCGGTATGTACTCGATCTCGACCTTCGCACCCTTGTGGGCCTTCTCGAACTCGGCGACGGCCGCGTCGACGACCTTCTCCTTGGGCTTGTTGCCGACCTCCTGGAAGAGCCAGACACGGAGTGTGCCGGTCTTCTCGTCACCCTTGGCGCTGGTGTCGGAGGTCTGCGGCGCGCAGGCGGTGGCGGTGAGGCCGGCCAGCACAAGCGCCGCTACTGGGGCGGCAATTCGGGCAGAAAGCTTCATCCGGAACCCCTACCGGTCATGCGTTGCAACATATGCAACGTGCGTTTCGTTCTGCACAACTGGCAGGAGAGTAGATCCGCGCCCGTACGCCGACAAGTGGTCTCCACCACTCTGTGACCAGCGAATGCAGCCCGTGCAACGCGACGGCCCGGTCACCACCGGTGACCGGGCACGGAAAAGGCCCCCGGGCCGCGCGGTGTCGCGCGGCCCGGGGGCCTGAAAAGCCGAAGAAGGAGGGGCGGACCTACTTCTTGTCCTTGCCGCCGCCCTTGCCCTTGTCCTTGTCGCCGCCTGCGCCCATGGACTCGTAGATCTCCTTGCACATGGGACAGACCGGGTACTTCTTCGGGTCGCGCCCCGGCACCCAGACCTTCCCGCACAACGCGACCACGGGAGTGCCCTCCAGGGCGCTCGCCATGATCTTGTCCTTCTGGACGTAGTGGGCGTAGCGCTCGTGGTCGCCGTCGCCCCTCGACACCTGCGGCGTCGGCTCAACGAGGGTTCCCGTACCTGCCCCGCGATCGGGCTCAAGAGTGCTCATAACCGCCAAGGGTACTGAAAGAGACGGGCATCAGTTGAGCGAAGGGTCGTCCGGGTACGTGGCGATCATCGCGAGCTCGCTGCGCTGGCGGCGGAGCACCGCGCGCCAGAGCTGCTCCGGGCGCGGGGAGGACACGTCGCCGGGCTCCGACTCGACCACGTACCACGCGCCCTCGTCTCGCTCGCCCTCCAGCTGACCGGGGCCCCAGCCCGCGTAACCGGCGAAGATGCGCAGCGAACCGAGGGCCGGGCCGAGCAGCTCCGGCGGGGTCTCCAGGTCGACCAGACCGATCGCCCCGTGCACCCGGCGCCAGCCGAGCGGGCCCTCGTCGCCCGGGATCACCGCCACGCCGAGCGCGGAGTCGAGCGAGACCGGGCCGCCCTGGAAGACGACGTCCGGCTCGCCGGCCAGCCCGGCCCAGGACGTGAGGATGTCGCCGACGCCGACCGGGGTCGGGCGGTTCAGGACCACGCCGAGGGAGCCCTCCTCGTCGTGGTCGAGGAGCAGCACCACCGCGCGGTCGAAGTTCGGGTCCGCGAGGGCGGGTGTGGCCACGAGCAGTCGCCCTGTGAGCGAGGACACCTCGGTCATGGCAGAAATGATCCCGCATATTCGCCCTCCGCGGGGGCCGAGTGGACGGGATGGTCGCCCCACGAGAGCGAGCGCAGCTCAGGGCGCACGGAGGCACGGGGAGCGCACTGTAGGGCGGGGGCGCGGTGGGCCATCCGGACGGTAACCCTCCGCAAGATCCGGTGAGCGGAGGGTGTTGTGGCGGATTCATGACGTTCGTACACCCCCCTTCGTCTTACGGAAGGGGGGTGGGAGGCCATTACCCTTTTCGTTGGCCCCCTGCCCGACCACTCCGGAACGCGAGATACATGACCGGCACAGACGATGTCCTGCTTGTCCACGGCGGCACCCCGCTGGAGGGCGAGATCCGCGTCCGAGGCGCCAAGAACCTGGTGCCGAAGGCCATGGTCGCCGCGCTGCTCGGCAGCGGGCCCAGCCGCCTCCGCAACGTTCCCGACATCCGTGACGTACGGGTGGTCCGGGGGCTTCTCCAACTGCACGGCGTCACCGTCCGCCCCGGCGACGAGCCGGGCGAACTGATCCTCGACCCCTCGCACGTCGAGTCCGCGAACGTCGCCGACATCGATGCCCACGCGGGTTCGTCGCGCATCCCGATCCTCTTCTGCGGCCCGCTGCTGCACCGCCTCGGCCACGCCTTCATCCCGGGCCTGGGCGGCTGCGACATCGGCGGCCGGCCGATCGACTTCCACTTCGAGGTCCTCCGACAGTTCGGCGCGACCATCGAGAAGCGGGCGGACGGCCAGTATCTGGAGGCCCCGCAGCGGCTGCGCGGCACCAAGATCCGGCTGCCGTACCCCTCGGTGGGCTCCACCGAGCAGGTACTGCTGACCGCCGTCCTCGCCGAGGGCGTCACCGAGCTGTCCAACGCGGCCGTCGAGCCGGAGATCGAGGACCTCATCTGCGTACTGCAGAAGATGGGCGCGATCATCTCCATGGACACCGACCGGACCATCCGGATCACCGGTGTCGACAAGCTCGACGGTTACACCCACCGGGCGCTCCCGGACCGCCTGGAGGCGGCCTCCTGGGCGTCGGCGGCGCTGGCGACCGAGGGCAACATCTACGTGCGCGGTGCCCAGCAGCGCTCGATGATGACCTTCCTGAACACCTACCGCAAGGTCGGCGGCGCCTTCGAGATCGACGACGAGGGCATCCGCTTCTGGCACCCGGGCGGCGCGCTCAACGCCATCGCGCTGGAGACCGACGTCCACCCCGGCTTCCAGACCGACTGGCAGCAGCCCCTGGTGGTCGCGCTGACGCAGGCCGCGGGCCTCTCGATCGTCCACGAGACGGTGTACGAGTCCCGGCTCGGCTTCACCTCCGCGCTCAACCAGATGGGTGCGCACATCCAGCTCTACCGCGAGTGCCTGGGCGGCTCGGACTGCCGCTTCGGCCAGCGCAACTTCCTGCACTCGGCGGTCGTCTCGGGACCGACGAAGCTCCAGGGCGCCGACCTGGTCATCCCCGACCTGCGCGGCGGCTTCTCGTACCTGATCGCGGCGCTGGCGGCCCAGGGGACCTCCCGGGTGCACGGCATCGACCTGATCAACCGCGGCTACGAGAACTTCATGGAGAAGCTGGAGAAGCTCGGCGCGAAGGTCGAGCTGCCGGGCGGTTCCCTGGTCTGACCCCGCACAGTGCTGCCGCACACAGCACTGCGCACCGCATGAGCGGCCCGCCGCCCCGGCCCCCCCCCTCAGGAGGGACCGGGGCGGCGGGCCGCTCATGCGTCAGAAGGCCCCGCGGCGGCCCTCGAACGGGCGTACCGGCCCGGGGTGGTACCCGCGATCCGCCGGAAGTGCCGGGTGAGGTGGGACTGGTCGTGGAAGCCGACAGCGGTCGCCGCCTCGCCGGGCGGCATCCCGTCGAGCAGCAGGCGGCGGGCCCGGTCGACGCGGCGGGCCGTCACGTACTGGTGCGGCGCGATGGCGTAGGCCGCGCTGAAGGCCCGTACGAGATGGGTGGGGTGCGCGTGGACCAGCCGGGCGGCCTCGGCCAGCGTGACCCCCTCGCACAGCCGCTCGTCCAGGAGCTCGCGCAGGTCCCGCGCGACGCCCCGGGGCGGCTTCGGGGGCCCCGCCCCGCCCGCCGGGGTTGTCGCGGGGCGCAGGTGGTCCCGCAGCCGCTCGCCGACGAACGCCAGACGGCTCTCCGCCTCCAGCGCGCCGTCCGGGTCGGCCAGGACCGCGTGGAGCCGGCCGACGCGGCTGCGCAGCAGAGGGTCGGCCAGGTCCGGCGTGTCCACGGCGGGGCCGATGAGGCTCGCGTCGAGCTGGGTCATGTCCAGGTAGAGCACCCGTTTGCGGAAGCCGCCGGAGGTCGCGGGCGAACCGTTGTGCGGGACCTGCGGCGGCAGCAGGCTCACCGTGCCGTCCGGGGTGCCGCGCTCGTGACGGTCCAGGTCGTAGCGGACGGCCCCGTCGTCGACGATCAGAAGCGTCCAGGCGTCGTGCACGTGCATGGGGTAGGCGTGTTCGGTGAAGCGGGCGTGGAAGACCTCCACGATGCCCGGGACCGCCGGACGCCAGGCCGAGATCTCCTGCCGTGGCATCGCGTCCTCCTGCCGTGGCATCGCGTCCTCCTGCCGTGGCATCACGCGAAGAACGTACAAGACCCCGGCCGGGACCACCGGCCAGTCTCGGACCATGAGAAACACGACCACAGAGACCACAGAGACCACAGAGACCACCGGGACCACCGGGACCACCGGGACCACCGGCACCACCGGGACCGCAGAGGGCGCAGAGCGCGAGAACGCTCCCGTCCGCTTCGACACGAGGATCGCGGTGCTGCTCCGCGACGACCTGGAGACCTGGCAGCGCCTGAACGTGACCGCCTTCCTGGTCAGCGGCCTGGGCACGGCGGCGCCCGAGGTGATCGGCGAGCCCTACGAGGACGCCGACGCCACCGCGTACCTGCCGATGCTGCGCCAGCCCGTGCTGGTCTTCGAGGGGGCGAAGGAGACGCTGACCGCCGCGCACACGAAGGCGCTCTCCCGGTCCCTGGCGACGGCCGTGTTCACCTCGGACCTGTTCGGTACGGGGAACGACCGGGACAACCGGGCCGCCGTACGGGCGGTGGGGCGGGACTGGCCGTGTACGGGCCGCGCAACGCCGTGGACAAGGCCCTCAAGGGCGCGCGGCTGCATCCCTGACCCCGGGGAGCCTCCCCCGCGTGCGGGCGCCCGAGCGGGGCGCATGTGCCCCTGGCATGCATGAGGGCGGCCACCCCTGGTCGGGAGTGGCCGCCCTGCTTGCGCCTTCGAGGGTTACTTGCCCTTGGCGGCTTCCTTGAGCTTCGAGCCCGCGGAGACCTTCACGCTGTAGCCGGCGGGGATGTTGATCGGGTCGCCGGTCTGCGGGTTCCGAGCGGTGCGAGCGGCACGGTGGGTGCGCTCGAAGGTCAGGAAGCCGGGGATGGTGACCTTCTCGTCGCCCTTGGCGACGATCTCACCGACGGTCTCGGCGAGCGCGGCCAGCACGGCGTCGGCGTCCTTGCGAGTCACCTCGGCGCGGTCGGCCAGGGCGGCCACCAGCTCACTGCGGTTCATGTTGTTACTCCCGTGTTCTTCTTGCCTGTGAGGCGTGAGATCGAAGCCGATGCTGCCAGGGCCCTCTGACAGTCCCCGGACCCGGGTCTGATGTCAGACCCTCTCGCCCGATTACGCATCCTGCCCCCACCAGCGGCGGGAAAGCCAATCCGGAACCCTTCGGGGTCAATGAAAAGCGCCACGGTTTGCTCGTGGTGACGCTCCGTCGACTTGGCCGAGCGGTCCGCAGCGGATGCCGGGCCCCGCAAGGCCCACTGCCCGCCCACCCTAAAGGGGCGTTTGGGGCGCCGCGACCCACGACGCGCCGTAGGGGCCCGCCGGGCGCCGGGTCAGGGGGACGTGGAGGAGGCCGGGCCGGTGCCCGTGGCGGCCTTCGCGGCGGCCCGGACGGCTCCGGCGACCGCGCCCGCGACCTTGTCGTTGAAGACCGAGGGGATGATGTAGTTCGCGTTGATCTCGTCCTCGGCGACCACGTCGGCGAGGGCTCCGGCGGCGGCGAGCATCATCTCCGTGTTGACGGTGCGGGACTGGGCGTCCAGCAGACCGCGGAAGACACCCGGGAAGAC
Organism: Streptomyces sp. WZ.A104; assembly: GCF_002382885.1. Taxonomy (GTDB): domain Bacteria; phylum Actinomycetota; class Actinomycetes; order Streptomycetales; family Streptomycetaceae; genus Streptomyces. Next base: position 11,854 of record NZ_NWVL01000066.1, on the reverse strand, counting down.
CAGCACATTGTTGATCTGGTTGGGGAAGTCGGAGCGACCCGTGGCGACAACCGCCGCCGTCTGGCGGGCGATTGCCGGATCGACCTCGGGGTCCGGGTTCGCGAGCGCGAACACGATCGCACCCTTCGCCATCGCCGCGACGTCGTCGCCGTTCAGCACGTTCGGGGCGGAGACGCCGATGAAGACGTCGGCGCCGACCACGGCCTCCTTGAGGGTGCCGGTGACACCCTCGGGATTGGTGTTGTCGGCGATCCAGCGCAGCGGTGAGCCGGAGGACGCGGCGACCAGGTCCTCGCGTCCGGCGTGCACCACACCGTGGATGTCGGCGACGACGGCGTGCTTGACGCCCGCGGCGATGAGCAGCTTCAGGATCGCCGTACCGGCGGCTCCGGCACCGGACATGACGACGCGTACGTCCCCGATGCTCTTGCCCACCACGCGCAGGGCGTTGGTCAGGGCGGCCAGGACGACGATCGCGGTGCCGTGCTGGTCGTCGTGGAAGACGGGGATGTCGAGGGCCTCGCGCAGCCGGGCCTCGATCTCGAAGCAGCGGGGGGCGGAGATGTCCTCCAGGTTGATGCCCGCGAAGCCGGGGGCGATCGCACGGACGATCGCGACGATTTCATCGGTGTTCTGGGTGTCCAGGCAGATCGGCCAGGCATCGATGCCCGCGAAGCGCTTGAAGAGGGCCGCCTTGCCCTCCATGACGGGCAGCGCGGCCATCGGGCCGATGTTGCCCAGGCCCAGCACCGCGGAGCCGTCCGTCACGACTGCGACGGAGTTGCGCTTGATGGTGAGGCGGCGCGCGTCCTCGGGGTTCTCGGCGATGGCCATGCAGACCCGGGCGACGCCGGGGGTGTAGATCATCGAGAGGTCGTCGCGGTTGCGGATGGGGTGCTTGGACGCCATCTCGATCTTGCCGCCGAGGTGCATCAGGAACGTACGGTCGGAGACCTTGCCGAGCACGACGCCCTCGATGTCGCGCAGACCTTCGACGATCTCGTCCGCGTGCGAGGTGGAGGAGGCCGCGATGGTCACGTCGATCCGCAGCTTCTCGTGGCCGGAGGCGGTCACGTCGAGGCCGGTGACCGAGCCCCCCGACGACTCCACGGCCGTGGTGAGCTGGGAGACCGCGGTGCCGCTCGCGGGCACCTCCAGCCTGACCGTCATCGAGTACGAGACGCTGGGCGCCGTTGCCATGGCCGAGTCCTTCGCTTTCCTTAGCTTCATTGCCGCGCAACCGGAACCCTCGTTCCGGACACGCTTCCCGATCGTCGCACCTACCGACTGGTAGCCGGTAATGACTGCCGCCTTTCGGAAAGTAGTTTCCACCATACGAGAAGTGACCCGTTCGGCGGAACCCCCAACCACTGCGCAAACGAGAACAGACCCGCGCCACCAACAGGTGACGCGGGTCTGTCTTCTTCGCTCAGGTGGCACCGGCCCGCCATGCTCGCCTCGCGGCAAGTGGTCGCTCGTAGCGACGAAGGTTGGGCCCGGGGGCTTGGATCGAGCCGGTGCCAGTACCACGGTAACAAAGACCCACGAGAAGTGATTCCCGTGCGACAGGTTGACCCGCGAAACCCGCGCGGACCACCCGATCGGCCATTCCCAGGTGGCCGGTGTCAGTCCCTCAGCAGGTCCGGGACCCCGTCCTCGTCCGGCAGGTCGCGCTCCCCCGAGACCACCGTGAGCTGCTGCGTCGCCCGGGTCAGCGCCACGTACAGCACCCGCAGTCCGGCCGGGGACTCGTCCGCGATCTCCGCGGGCGAGACGACCACCGTGGCGTCGTACTCCAGGCCCTTCGCCTCCAGGCTGCCCAGCGCCACGACCCGCTCCCCCAGCTCGGCGAGCCACCCGCGGGCCTGCGCGCGCCGGTTCATCGCGACGACCACGCCGACCGTGCCGTCCACCTCCGCGAGCAGCCGCCGCGCCTCCTCACGGACCGCGGCGGCCAGGTCGCCGCCCTCGACCGGCACGAAGCGCGGCACCACCCCGGTCGACCGGACCGCCGCCGGGGACTGCGTCCCGGGCATGGCCAGCGCCAGCACCTTCGCGGCCAGCTCCGCGATCTCCGCCGGGTTGCGGTAGTTGACGGTGAGGGTGAAGCGGCGGCGCGGCCGGGAGCCGAGCGCCTCGTCCCGGGCGGCGGCCGCCTCGTCCGGATCGGACCAGGAGGACTGGGCCGGGTCGCCCACGATCGTCCAGGTGGCGTGCCGGCCCCGGCGGCCGACCATGCGCCACTGCATCGGGGTGAGGTCCTGGGCCTCGTCGACGATGACGTGCGCGTACTCGGTGCGCTCCGCCGCCAGCCGCTCGGCCCGCTCCCACTGGGTCTCCTCGCGCTGCGGCATCAGCTCCTCCAGGCCGGAGAGCTGGTCCAGCGGGTCCATCTCGCGCTTCCGCTTCGGCCGGTGCGGGGTGCCGAGGAGGGCCTGGAGCTCGTCCAGGAGCGCCACGTCGTGGACGGAGAGCGGACCGCTGCCGTCCGCGTCCAGCCGCTTCAGGGAGCGGGCCAGGCGGCGCACCTCGCCCTGGTTGAGAATCCGCCGTCCCCAGCGGGCCAGGCGCTTCTCGTCCGCCATCGCGGCCAGCACCCGGCGCGGTGTCAGCTCGGGCCACCAGGCGTCGAGGAACTCCAGGAACGGGGTCTCGGTCGAGACGTCCTCGTCGAACGAGGAACGCAGCTCCGCGATCAACTGCGGGTCGGTGTAGCGACCGCGCCCCGAGGACTTGTTCCACAGGGCGTCCAGCAACAGCTTGCGGGCGCGCGGGCGCAGCAGATTGACCGGCGCGGTGCCGCCGAGGGCGTTGTGCCGGATGCGCTTGAGCTCCTCGGCCTCCAGCTCGATCCGGGCGCCGAACGCGACCACCCGCAGCCGGTCCGGGGTGGCCGTGGGGCGGCCGCGCTCGGGCTCGTCGCCGAAGGAGAGCTGGCCCTCGTCCGCCTTCGGCGCGGAACGGCCCTGCTCCAGCGCGCCCCTGGCCGCCTTGCGCAGGACATGGAGCATCCGGGACGAGCCCTTGACGCGGGCCACGGCCGGTTCGTCGTACGCGGTGGCGCCCTCGACGCCCGCCGCCTCGTCCGACAGCGAACCGATCGCGCGGATCGCGACCTGGCCCTCCTCGCCGAGCGAGGGCAGCACCCCTTCGGTGTACGCGACCAGCAGCGGCGTCGGCGAGACGATCAGGATGCCGCCCGCGTACCGCCGCCGGTCCTGGTAGAGCAGATACGCCGCCCGGTGCAGGGCGACCGCCGTCTTTCCGGTGCCGGGGCCGCCGGTGACCTCGGTGACGGAGGCGGCGGGGGCCCGGATGACCAGGTCCTGTTCGGCCTGGATGGAGGAGACGATGTCCCGCATGGTGTGGCTGCGGGCCTGGCCGAGGGCGGCCATCAGCGCGCCGTCACCGATCACCGGCAGCTTCTCGCCGTCGAGGAAGGCGGTCAGCTCCGGGCGCATCAGGTCGTCCTCGACCCCGAGGACCTTGCGGCCCTTGGAGCGGATGACCCGGCGGCGCACGACCCGGCCGGGGTCCTTCGGGGTGGAGCGGTAGAACGGGGCGGCGGCCGGGGCCCGCCAGTCGATCACCAGCGGCGCGTAGTCGCTGTCCAGCACCCCGATCCGGCCGATGTGGAGCGTCTCCGCGATGTCGGCGGTGGCGTCCTCGCGTACGGAGTCGTCGGCCGGTTCCACGGAGGTGTACGCGCCGTCCGGGCCGCGCTCCCCGTCCTTGCCGAGCAGCAGGTCGATCCTCCCGAAGAGGAAGTCCTCGAACTCGCTGTTCAGCCGGTTGAGGTGAATCCCGGCCCGGAACACCTGGGCGTCGCGCTCGGCGAGCGCGCCCGGCGTACCGACCTGGCCGCGCTTGACGGCGTCGTTCATAAGGAATTCCGCCTCGTGGATCTTCTCCTCAAGGCGGTGATAAACCCGGTCGAGATGTTCCTGCTCGACACCGATCTCCCGGTCCCGCAGCGATTCGACAGCGGCATCCTGCGCGGCCACCGAGGCCCCCTTCTGACGTGCACTGGGCAGCCGTCAACCCTATGCGAAGGGGGCCCCGAGCGCACCTGCCGCCCGGATACCGATCGCGCGTCGCGCCGGGAGGGGCGGATGGAGCGGATGGAGCGGGCGGGGAACGGCTCAGGCTCCGATCTCCACCAGCCGCTCCCCGTCGAAGGTCCGCACCTCGAAGCGGTCGATGTCCTCGCGGTCCATCGCCGCCCCGCCGTGCACGTACAGCGGGGCTTTCGCGGTCGGGTTCGTGGCGCCCTCGATGCCGTATCCCCACCGCGGGACGGACCAGGAGGTGACGACCTCCTCCTCGCCCGTCTTGGAGACGGCGATCAGGGTGCACTTCTGCGGTCCCTTGACGTTCTTCAGCTCCAGGACCGTGTGGGTGCCCCAGGCCTTCTCCTCCATGCCGACGGTCGCGCCGACCCGGGTGGTGGGGTCGGTGGCCGACACCTTCTCCGTCATGTGCCCGAAGAAGGCGTCCTCGGCCGGGCTGGTCGGGTGCGGGTCGCCCGCGGCCACCGGCGGTCCGCCCTCGTCGCCCGCCGTGACCGCGACGGCGGCGACCGGGCCGCCGATGATCAGGGCGGCGGCCGCGGCGACCAGGTAGCGGCTGCGCCTGCTGCGCCGGTGCCGCTTGCGCGCGACCTCGTCCATCAGCCCGCCGAGCAGCCGGGGCGCGGGCCGCTCGGGAACCTTCGGTACGGGGCGGGCCCCGGGCGGCGCCGCGGGCGCGTCGGCCAGCAGCGCGAGCACCGGCTCCATCCCGGCGAACTCGTCGAGATGGGCGGCGCACCGGGCACACCCGGCGAGGTGGGCCTCGAAGGCGCTCGCCTGGGCGTCGTCCAGGATGCCGAGGACGTACGCGGCGGCAGCGTCGTGCTCGGACCCTTCGGGCGGTACGGCGAACGGCTCCTCACGCCCGGAGGGACCGGAGGGACCACCGGGGCCGGACAGGTACGCGGGGCCCGCGCCAAAGGCTGGGCCCGCGCCGTAGCCGTGGCCGGAGGCGGGCGCGGGCCCTGAGGGGTGTGCAGGACCCGCGGGATACGGGGGACTTGAGGGACCGGACGGCGGGCGGGGGCCGGGAGGCCGGGGCCCGAACGGCTGCCACTCGTGGTCACTCATGCCGTGATCCCCCTCTCTTCGAGTGCGAGCTTCATCGAACGGAGTGCGTAGAAGACCCGGGACCGTACGGTCCCGCTGGGGACGCCGAGTACTTCGGCGGCCTCATTGACGGTACGTCCCCTGAAGTAGGTCTCGACCAATGCTTCCCGGTGCGCGGGAGTCAAATCGTCGAGCGCATCCGAGAGCGTCATCAGCCACAGCGCCTTGTCGATCTCGTCCTCCGCGGGAATGACCTCCAGCGGCGACGGATCGACCTCGCGCGGCCGGGCCTGCCGGCTGCGGTGGCCGTCGATGACGATGCGCCGGGCGACCGTCACCAGCCAGGGGCGGACGGAGCCGGTGGCCCGGTTGAGCCGGCCGGCGTTCTTCCAGGCACGGATGAGCGTCTCCTGCACCACGTCCTCGGCCCGCTGACGGTCGCCCGCCACGAGTCGGAGGACATACGCGAGCAGCGGCCCGGCGTGTTCGCGGTACAGCGCCCGCATCAGCTCCTCGTCGGGTATCCCGGAGGGGGACGGGGGCGGCTCACCGCGATGTCGAGCCCTGTGCGGACGGTCATCGGCCACGGCCGCATCCTTGCGCACCCGAACCTCCCGGTCGAGACCCTGAATCGAGCTCTTCGACCATCGATACGGGGACGGGGCCCGGTTCATTCAACGCCGGGCGGAGATTCTTTTTCGAGCGCCCGCCGCCGGTGCCTGGCGACCCGTTCGCGGTTGCCGCAGACCTCGCCGGAGCACCAGCGCCGCCGCCCGCCCCGCGAGGTGTCCAGGTAGAGCCGGCGGCAGTCCTCACCCTGGCAGCGGCGCAGGGCCGCGCGCGCCACCGGATCGGTGAGCAGGTCCACCGCGTCCCGCGCCACGACGGCGAGGAGCCCCGGGCAGTCGGGGGCCGCGCTCAGGGCCCGTACCAGCTCACCGTCGGCCGCGCGCACCGCCCGCAGCCCCGGGGGCGCCCCGGCCGCCAGGGCGTTGACCCGATCCAGCGCGCCGTCCGCGCGCGGACCGCCCGACTGAGCCTCCATCAGGAGGTCCAGTACCGCGCGCAGTTCATGGAAGCGGGCGACCCACGTGTCGTCCAGCACGGGCAGCGCGGTGCCCGGCGGCACGAGCCGGGCGGCGGCCAGCCATCCCCTCAAGTGCTCGGGGTCCGGCAGCTGTTCGCATGCCCCGGGCGCCCCGCCCGCGCTCCCGGTGGCCACCAGGTCGAGGCAGATCCGGCCCGCGTCGAACCGCCACACGTGCGCATACCTGCCCGTACCCATGCGCGGGTCACCACCTCGGCGTCACCGGCGGACTGCCACCCCCAGAGTGCCCCTGCCGGGGCCCGGCCGGAACCCCTGCCACCGCCCGGGCCGGGCCCCGGCCGCCAGGCCGGTGCCGCTACCGTGGCAGCCATGAACGGTCACGGGGGAACACTCAGGGAAGACCTCACGCTCACCGCCGGCGCTCTGCTGCTGCGCCCGTGGCGCGAGGAGGACGCGTCGGCGCTGCTGGCGGCCTACGACGACCCGGCGATGCGGCAGTGGATCAGCACGCCCGTGTTCACGCCCGCGGAGGCGGAACGCTGGCTGGCGGCGCAGCGCGCGGGGCGGGAGTCGGGCAGCCGCTTCAGCTTCGCGGTGACGGACACCGGCCGGGGCGGGGAGCTCGTCGGCAACCTCGCGCTGAAGCGACCGGGGCCGGGGCCCGAGCGGGCCGAGGTGGGGTACTGGACGACGGCGGGGGCGCGCGGCAGGGGCGTGGCGTCACGGGCCCTGGCCGCCCTCACCGACTGGGCGTTCACGGCCTTCGCCGACGAGGGGCTGGTCCGGATTGAGCTCCTGCACCAGGTGGACAACGTGGCCTCCTGCCGGGTGGCGGAGAAGTGCGGGTACGCGTTCGCGGAGCTGCTGAGCGCGCTGCCGCCCGACTACCCGCTCGACGGTCACCTCCATGCCCGCGAGGCGCCCGCGGCGGAGGTCAGGCGAACGGCGGATCGTCGTGCAGCAGCCGCTGGAACAGGTGGTGGTCGCGCCAGCGGCCGTTGATGTGCAGATAGCCGGGGGCCGTGCCGACCTGCTCGAACCCGGCCTTGGACAGCACCCGTTGGGAGGCCGCGTTCTCGGTGACGGTCGCCGCCTCGACGCGGTGCAGGCCGAGGCTGTCCCGGGCCGCGTCGCAGACCGCGCCGACGGCGGCGGTGGCCAGGCCGCGTCCGGCGTGGTCCACGTCGACCCAGTAGCCGAGGCGGGCGTTACGGTAGGGGCCGCGCTCGATGGCGCTGAGCGTGAAGGCGCCGATGACCCGGTCGTCGGCGTCCGCGAGGGCCCACGGCATGGCACGCCCCGCGTCCCGTTCGGCGAGCAGCGCGGTGAGCCGGGCGGCCTGGCCCTCGGGGGCGTAGAAGCCCTCCGGGCGTACGGGTTCCCAGCGGCGCATGTACGCGCGACTGCGGGTGAGGGCCGTGGCGAAGGAAGGCGCGTCGGCGAGCGCGGCGGGCCGGAGGGTCACGTCGGGGGTGAGCGGGCGGGTGAGCGGCTGGGCGTGAGCGGTCGTCCCGTCGTGCGGGCGCGTGCGGTCAGTCATCCGATCACGCTAACCGGGCCCGGGCGTCCCGCCCCACCGGACTCCGGCGGAACGCGTCCCCGGCCCCGGGCCACCCCCGTACAGCCCCCTCAGCGACCGTACTTGCTGTCCGCCGACGGGTCCAGCGCCAGCCGGTAGCCGCGTTTGACGACGGTCTGGATCAGCCGGGGCACACCCAGCGCCGAGCGCAGCCGGGCCATCGCCGTCTCCACCGCGTGTTCGTCGGTGCCGCTGCCGGGCAGGGCCCGCAGCAGCTCCGCGCGGGCCACCACCCAGCCCGGGCGGCGGGCCAGGGCGTGCAGGAGGGCCATGCCCGCGGGCGGCACCGCGCGCAGTTCGTCGTCGACGAGGACCGCGTGGCCCCGGATCTCCACGCGGTGTCCGGCGATCGGCAGGATGCGGGCGGCTGCCGGGAGCTGGGCGCACATCAGCTGGACGAGAGGGCCGAGCCGGAAGCGTTCCGGCTGGACCGTGGCGATGCCCCGGGCCTGGAACGGCAGGGCGGTGACCGGCCCGACGCAGGCGACGAGGACGTCGTCGCGCAGGGCCCCGAGGACTTCCGGGAGCACCCCGCGGGTCTCGGCGCGGCCCAGGAACGAGGCGGCGGCGGGGGCGCTGGTGAAGGTGATCGCGTCCAGGCCCCGGGCGGCGGTGACGTCGAGCATCCGGTCGAGCGGGGTGAGGTCCTGCGGGGGCATCCAGCGGTAGACGGGTACGACGACGACGTCGGCGCCCGCGGCGGTCAGGGACTCCACGAAGCCGGGCAGCGGTTCGCCGTGCAGCTGGAGGGCGACCCGGCGGCCCGCGACGCCCTCGGCGAGGAGCCGGTCGAGGACCTCGGCCATCGACTCGGACCCGGGCGACCAGGCCTCGGTCAGCCCGGCGGCCCGGATGGCGCCCTTGACCTTGGGGCCCCGGGCGAGGAGTTCGACGCCGCGCAGCCGCTCCAGGAGGGCGTCGCCGATGCCCCAGCCGTCGGCGGCCTCGATCCAGCCGCGGAAGCCGATCGCGGTGGTGGCGACCGCCACGTCCGGGGCGTGGTCGATCAGCTCCTTGGTCGAGGTGAGGAGTTCGCTGTCGTCGGCGAGCTGCACGATCCGCAGGGCGGGGGCGTGCAGGACGGCGGCCCCGCGGCGTTTGAGGAGGGTGCCGAGCTCCTCGGCACGACGGGCGGCGGTCACCCCGACCGTGAAGCCCGCGAGGGGCCCGTGCGTTGCGTCGTCGTCCTGCATTGGCGTGTTCCCGGCTCCTGTTGGTCCCGCTGGCTCTCGTCTGGTCCCGTGCTTCCCGTCAGTACTCGTCGGCACTCACCGGTACTCGTCGGTACGGAGCCCGAGACTGCCAACCTCGCGTGACAGGCTCGGTCCTCCCGTATTTCCCGGCCGTTACGTCGCCCGTCGCCGGACCGCCGCTTCCTACACCTCCGCGTAACCGATCTGCGGCTTCGTGGGCACGGGAGCGGGTGCGGGTCGGCGAAGGTATACCGCCCAGGTGACCGCGGAGCACACGCCGTAGAAGGCGAGGAAGGACCAGAAGGCCGCTGTTCCGGTGCCGGAGGTCTGGAAGGACTGGCGGAAGGCGAGGTTGATCGCGAGGCCGCCGAGCGCCCCGACGGCGCCGATGAGCCCCATGGCCGCGCCGGAGATGCGCCGCCCCTGGGAGGCGGCCGCCTCCCCGTCGAGCCCCTGGGCGAGCGCCTTGGCGTGGAAGATGCCGGGGATCATCTTGTACGTCGATCCGTTGCCGAGCCCCGTCAGGACGAACAGGGCGATGAAGCCGACGAGGAAGACCGGCAGCGAGGAGGACCGGGAGGCCTGGATGACGACGACGGTGGCGGCGGCCATCGCACCGAAGGTGGCCAGCGTGATCCTCGCACCGCCGTACCGGTCGGCGAGCCGGCCCCCGACGGGCCGGATCAGGGAGCCCAGCAGCGGGCCGATGAAGGTGAGCGACGCGGCCTGGAGCGGGGTGCGGCCGAACTGGGTCTGGAGCACCAGGCCGAAGGCGAAGCTGTAGCCGATGAACGAGCCGAAGGTGCCGATGTAGAGGACCGACATGATCCAGGTGTGCGGGTCGCGGACGGCCTCCAGTGCGGCCCCGCCGTCGTTCTTCACGGGCCGGAGGTTGTCCATGTACAGGGCGGCGCACACGGCGGACACGACGATCAGCGGGATGTAGACACCGAGCACGATCCGCGGGTGCGAGGCCCCCAGCGTGCCGATGACGAGGAGCCCGATGAGCTGGACGACGGGTACGCCGATGTTGCCGCCGCCCGCGTTCAGGCCGAGCGCCCAGCCCTTCTTGCGCAGCGGGAAGAAGGCGTTGATGTTCGTCATCGAGGAGGCGAAGTTCCCGCCGCCGATCCCGGTGAGCGCGGCGACCACCACGAAGGTGGCGTACGAGGTGCCGGGCTCCATCACCAGATACGCGGCGAGCGTCGGGACGAGCAGGCTCACCGCGCTGAAGACCGTCCAGTTGCGGCCGCCGAACCGGGCGACGGCGAAGGTGTACGGCACCCGCACCAGTGCGCCGACCAGGGTGGCCGTCGAGATGAGGAAGAACTTCCCGGCCGGGTCGACGCCGTACTCCGGTCCCATGAACAGGACCATCACCGACCACAGGGTCCAGATGGAGAATCCGATGTGCTCGGAGAGCACGGAGAACCACAGGTTGCGGCGGGCGACACGCTCCCCCTTCTCCCGCCAGAACGTCTCGTCCTCCGGCTCCCAGGTCTCGATCCAACGGCCTGCCATCACGTGCCTCCACAGGGGGGTCGGGGTGTTGCCCCCGACGCTAGGGAGTGCGCGTTTCGGTGCGGTGCCGGGAGGTGACCTGTGGGCAACCTTGCTCTCACCGGGCCGTTTGCGGCCCGGTGAGATGCCGCCCGGGGACGCGGTCTACGGTCTCCCGTCCGGCCAGAGCCGCGGGCGGCGCCTGGCCGCGACGTCCTCGGCCCAGCCGAAGGCGAGGACGCAGAGCGCGATGAGGGCCCAGGTGAGCAGCAGCACGGGCACCCAGCTCTCCAGCAGCCACGGCACGTTCTCGCTCAGGGCGTCGACCGACCACAGCCGGTCGTAGAGCGTGGCGGCGGTCAGGATGCAGACGTTGTGCCAGAGGTAGACGGTCACCGCCCGCGAGTTGAGGAGCGTGATCGGCCGGTCGAAGGCGCGCAGCCGCCCCGGCCACTCGGTCCAGGAGGGGCTGTAGTGCAGCAGGAGCAGCACACAGCCGAAGGACCACAGGGCCTGGGCGAGCGGGATGGAGTCCAGGTCGAAGCCGCCGCGGAAGCCCTCGTGGCTCGCCCACCACAGCCCCGCCCCCGCGAACAGCGGGGCGATCGACGGCACGACGTAGGCGGGCAGGCGTTTCAGGGCGCCTTCCTGGTGGGCCATGCCGAGGACCCAGCAGGCGCCGAAGGTGGAGAAGTCGGTGATCGCGGAGTCGAGGCGGTCGGTGGTGGAGAACAGGTCGAGCCGCATCACGACGGCGAGTGCGAGGGGCGCGAGCAGCGTCGGCCAGGGCAGTCTGCGCAGCCCGCGCAGGATCAGCGGCGAGAGCAGGACGAACCAGAGGTAGGCCCGGATGTACCAGAGCGGTCCGGCCAGCTCCTGCGGCCAGCTCTCCCCCAGGAAGCCGGGGACGCCCGCCACGTCGTACGCGTACGGCGGATCGCTCAGCGGCAGCACCCAGTACGCCAGGTGCTGCCACCACCAGCCGGGGTGGCCCTCGGCGTCCGGGCCCCAGCCCTGGGCGGCCATGCCGGTGACGCCGATCGCCCCGAGCAGCCACAGCGGCGGCAGCAGACGGCGGACCCGGCCGCGGATCACCTGCGCGGCGGGCCGTTCCAGCGAGCGGGCCATCAGCGTTCCGGCGAGCGCGAACATCACGCCCATGGACGGGAAGACGATCGGCAGCCAGGCCCAGCCGGTGAGGTGGTAGAGGACGACCCGGAAGAGGGCGAGGGCCCGCAGCAGGTCGAAGTACCGGTCGCGGACGGGCCTGTGGGGTTGGGGTACGGGGGCTTCCGGTGCCTGGGCGGCCGGGGCCGGGGCGGCGGGCCCGGCGGCGGCCGTGGGCCGGGGCGGCGCGGTCATGCGTGCGGCCTCCGGCCCGTACCGTTCCCGCCGCCGGACCCGGCCGCGGCAC
>NZ_NWVL01000065.1 GCF_002382885.1 Streptomyces sp. WZ.A104 | reverse complement strand
GCTTTGCCGTTCTGGGCGTCCTCCACCAGTTTCGCCATTCGGGCGAGCTGGGTGTCGGCTCCGACGCGGGTGGCCTCGACGACGAGCCGCCCGCCCGCGTTCAGCGTCGCACCGGTGACCGGATCGCCCACCGTGACGTCCACCGGCAGCGATTCGCCGGTGAGCATGGAGGCGTCGACGGCGGAGGAGCCCTCGATCACGGTTCCGTCGGTGGCGATCTTCTCCCCGGGGCGTACGACGAAATGGTCGCCGACGACGAGCGCGCTCGCCGGAATGCGTACCTCCGTACCGGCCCTGAGGGCGGTGACGTCCTTGGCGCCCAGGTGCATCAACGCCCGCAGCGCCGCCCCGGACTTCCGCTTCGCGCGGGCCTCCAGCCAGCGGCCCAGCAGGATGAACGTGATGACTCCGGCCGCCACCTCCAGGTAGATCGCGGAGGTGGCGTCGGCGCGCGAGACGGTGAAGTCGAAGCCGTGCCGCATACCGGGCATCCCGGCGTCGCCGAGGAACAGGGCCCACAGCGACCAGCCGAACGCGGCGAGCGTGCCGAGCGAGACCAGTGTGTCCATGGTGGCCGCGCCGTGCTTGGCGTTGGTCCAGGCGGCCCGGTGGAAGGGCAGGCCACCCCAGATGACGACGGGAGCGGCGAGGGTGAGGCTCAGCCACTGCCAGGAGTCGAACTGGAGGGCGGGGATCATGGCCAGCAGTACGACGGGGGCGGCGAGTGCGGCGGACACGACCAGGCGTTGCCTGAGGGAGGCCAGAGAGGCGTCCTGCTCGGCTTCGGCGGAAGGCGCGGCGGTGTCGGGGCCGGTGGCGGCGTGGGGCGGGAGGACGGGGTCGGCGCCCGTGCCCGTGCCTGCGCCTGTGTCCGCGCCTGTGCCTATGCCCGTGTCTGAGTCCGCGCCCGCGTCTGTGCCCGTGTCGCTGGTTGCGCGGCGGGCCGCCTCGGCGTCCGTCCGGGCGTCGGCCCCGGAGACGTACGGCTCCGGGGTGGACGGGGTGGGTGCCGGCGTCGGCGTTCTGCCCGGTGGCAGCGCGACGGGGCGCGCGGTGTAGCCGGTCTTCTCGACCGTCGCGACGAGATCCGCCAGCTCCAGTCCCTCCCCGTAGGTGACGCGGGCCTTCTCGGTCGCGTAATTCACCGTGGCGGTGACGCCGTCCATCCGGTTGAGCTTCTTCTCGACGCGGGCGGCGCACGAGGCGCAGGTCATCCCGCCGATCATGAGCTCGGCCTCGGAGGTGTCGGCGGCCGGGATACCGGCTGCTGCTGTGCTGGCCATGTCCGAACTCCTGGGTAACGCAGGTCGGGCCGTACCTCACCAGTATCGACTGGTGGGTCCGGCCCGACAGTGAGCGGGAGGTGCGGCTCGGGGGGAGCGGCCTTCAGACGGCCTGGCCGACGAGCTCGTACCCGGCCTCGTCTACGGCGGCGCGCACGGCCTCCTCGGCCAGCGGAGCCTTGGACTCCACCGTCACCCGGCCGGTGGAGGCGACGGCCTTGACCGAGGACACGCCCGCGATCTCGGAGATCTCCTCCGACACGGCGCCTTCGCAGTGGCCGCAGGTCATGCCCTTGACCTGGTACACCGTGGTGACCGAGTCGGACGCGATCTGCACGTCGGCCGCACCGTCGTGGCAGGACCCGGTGGGCGAGCAGCAGGAGCCGGTGGACTGGGGGGTCTCGGTCTCGGCGGTCATGACGTTCTCCTCTTCGCGAACACGCTTGGCGGTGTGGGGCGGGGCGCGGCAGCCCGCAGGGCTCCGGGAACCCCACTACCCCATGCTATACCCCGAGGGGGTATCAATGCACCCTGGTGGCGCTCTGCGCCGGTCGCGGGCGGAACCCGTTCGGAAAGAGCCCTCGGGTAGCCCGGGAACGGCCTCGGGGAGGGGGGTGTCGCGCCCGCCGGGCAGCGGGGCGGCAGGGGGCGCAGGTGGGTGCCGGTGTCGGCCGGGGGCGGCGTGAGGCACCCACTGGGGGAATCGGCAAAACATGTTGTGACCTGGGATTTCGCGAGGGGATGCGCGAGAATTCCCCCATCGGAAAAGGGGGGCCGGATGGACCGGAATGTACGCACGGCAGATGACGTCATGGTGCTGTTGGACGGGCTGTTCGCGCCGGAGGCCGACCGGTGGACGGCCGACGGGTCGTCCTGGTGGGACGACTTCTACGCGGACCGCTCGAAGACGGTGCCGTTCTTCGTGGACAAGCCCGACGAGAGCCTCGACGGGTATCTCCGCCGGGGGCTGATCGCCCCGGGCCGCGCGCTCGAACTCGGCTGCGGTCCCGGCCGCAACGCGCTCCACCTGGCCGCGCTCGGGTTCGACGTGGACGCGGTCGACCTCTCCCCGGCGGCGATCGCCTGGGCAGGGGAGCGGGCCGGGAGGAGGGCGGCAGAGCGGGCCGGGGAGGAAGCGGGGGGCGGTCAGGTTCCACTGCGGTGACGCGTTCGACCTGACGGCGGCGGGGGCCGCCCTGTCCGGCCCGTACGACCTGATCTACGACTCCGGTTGCTTCCACCACCTGCCGCCCCACCGCCGTATCGGCTATCTCTCCCTCCTGGAGCGCTGCCTCGCGCCGGGCGGACACTTCGCGCTCACCTGCTTCGCGGCGGGGGAGGGCGGGATGGGGTCCGAGCTCCCGGACGCGGAGCTCTACCGAACAGGAGGTCTCCAGGGCGGACTTGCCTATACGCCCGAGGCGCTGCGGAGCATCTTCGCTGATCTGGCGGAGGTCGAGCTGAGGCGTATGCGCGACGAAGCGCCCGACTCCCCGCGCTTCGGGGAGCCGTTCCTCTGGACGGCGCTGTTCCGCACAGCCGCCGCCCAGAGGTAGCGGGGAGAGGGGAAAGAGGGGAGAAGAAAGGGGAGGCGGGGTTCAGCGGCCCCGGTTGCGGGGGCGGGAGGCGACCCAGGCGCGGACGGTGTCTCCGTACCAGTACGGTTTTCCGTTCTTCACCTGGTCGGGCGGGGGCAGCAGTCCGTGCTTGCGATAGGAGCGGACGGTGTCCGGCTGGACCTGGATATGTGCGGCAATGTCCTTGTAGGACCAGAGTGTTCTGTCCGTCATCAGTGACACCTCTCTGCACTTCTCTGCTCTGCTGCGCTCCGCAGTGGCAGCCGTTGAGAGGCCGTCAAGGGGGAGCCGCGGAGCGCAAGCCGACGATCACTCAGCCTGTGCTCGGTTCAACGCCCCGGGCCGACAGGCGGGGTGGGGCTGTTGATCGCCTGTGACGGAAAAGCCGCGTAACGGAGATATGTGTGACGTTCCGGGGACGTCAGAGGGCGGAGCCGGGCGATCCGCAGGAGCGGAGGAACTCGCGGGTGCGGCGTGCGATGGGGAGCGGCTTGTCCGGGGGGCACGGGTACATGTCCTGCTCCACGATCGCGAACAGGTCGACGTCCAGGGCGCGCGCCGCGTCCAGGACCGGTTCCAGGGCGGGGACTCCGCCCGGTGGTTCGCACATCACCCCCCGGGCCACCGCCGGGCCGAACGGGACCTCCTCGGCCACCACGGCGGCCAGGATCTCCGGGTCGACCTGCTTGAGGTGGAGGTAGCCGATGCGCTCCCCGTAGGTCTCGATGAGCTTGACACTGTCGCCGCCGCAGTAGGCGTAGTGCCCGGTGTCCAGGCAGAGCGAGACCAGGGAGGGGTCGGTGGCGTCCAGGAAGCGGTTGACGTTCTCCTCGCTGTCGATGTGTGTGTCGGCGTGCGGGTGGACCACGATCCGCAGTCCGTAGTGCTCCCGGACCTCCCGGCCCAGCCGCTCGGTCTGCGAGGCCAGATCGCGCCACTGCGCGGGGGTGAGCGTCCGGTCCTCCAGTACCTCGCCCGTCTTGTCGTCGCGCCAGAAGGAGGGGATGACGACCAGGTGTTCGGCACCCATGGCCCGGGTCAGTGCGGCGATGTCCGCGACATGCGCCCAGGTCCGCTCCCAGACGTCGGGGCCGTGGTGCAATCCGGTGAAGACGGTGCCGGCGGAGACGGTCAGCCCCCGGCTGCCGGTCTCGTCGGCCAGCCGGGCAGGGTCGGTGGGCAGATAGCCGTACGGGCCGAGTTCGATCCACGCGTACCCGGCCTCGGCGACCTCGTCGAGGAAGCGCTGCCACGGCACCTGCCGCGGGTCGTCGGGGAACCACACTCCCCAGGAGTCGGGTGCCGAGCCGATACGGATACGGGCCGAAGAACGGGCGGAGGCGGTCATATCGCCCAGCCTCGGGGCCTGTGCGGAAGGGTGTCAAGAGTTCGTCCGAATGTCCGGACAAAATATTGACAGGGTTCCCGGGAGGCGACTAGACCTGGGGTCAGCCGGCCATCGGTGGGTCGAAGGGATGCGCATGCCTGAGCCGTACGACGTGATCACCATGGGGCGGATCGGGGTGGACCTCTACCCGCTGGAGATCGGGGTGCCGCTCGCCCGGGTCGAGACGTTCGGCAAGTTCCTCGGCGGTTCCCCCACGAACGTGGCGGTGGCGGCGGCCCGGCTGGGGCGGCGGACGGCGGTCATCACCCGTACGGGGGAGGACGCCTTCGGGGAGTATCTCCACCAGGAGCTCAGGGAGTTCGGGGTGGACGACCGATGGGTGACGGCGGTGGCGGAATATCCGACCCCGGTCACGTTCTGCGAGATCTTCCCGCCGGACGACTTCCCGCTCTACTTCTACCGGCAGCCCAAGGCGCCCGATCTGGAGATCCACGCGCCGGAACTCGACCTCGACGCGGTGCGCGATGCCCGGATCTTCTGGATGACGGGCACCGGGCTCAGCGCCGAGCCCAGCCGTTCCGCGACGCTGGCCGCCCTCCGGGCCCGTGGCGCCGGCAGTCCGCCGGGCCCGCCGCACATCGCGACCGTGTTCGACCTCGACTGGCGGCCCATGTTCTGGGAGGGCGGCGACGACAGTACGGAGGCGCCCGCGCGGTACCGGGAAGCGCTGGCCCACGCCACGGTCGCCGTCGGCAACGTCGACGAGTGCGCGATCGCGACCGGTGAGCGCGAACCGTACGCCGCCGCCCGTGCCCTGCTCGCGGCCGGGGTGGAGCTCGCCGTCGTCAAACAGGGCCCCGAGGGCGTGCTCGCCGTCCACCGTGACGGCACGGCCGCCGATTGCCCGCCGCTGCCGGTGGACGTGGTCAACGGCCTCGGCGCCGGGGACGCGTTCGGAGGCGCGCTCTGCCACGGGCTGCTCGCGGGGTGGCCGCTCGACCGCATCGTGCGGTACGCCAACGCGGCCGGGGCCATCGTCGCCTCCCGTCTCGCCTGTTCGCCCGCGATGCCCTTCCCGCACGAGGTCGAACAGGCCCTCGTGCCCGAGGCTTCCGGCCCCGAGGCTTCCGCCTCCGAGGTTCCGGGTCCCGTGATCTCCGGTTCCGAGGCTTCCGCCTCCGAGGCCCCCGCCACCGGAGCGGGCTCATGAGCGCTGCCGCGGTCTCCGTGTCCGAGCTCGTCCGGCTGCGTGCCGAGCGCCCCGAAGCGGTGGCCGAAGCCGCCGCGCGGCGGAAGCGGCGCCCTCTGCTCCGCACCACCGGCGACCGGTTGGTGATCATCGCGGCCGACCACCCCGCACGTGGCGCGCTCGCCGTCGGGGACCGGGCCCTGGCCATGGCCAACCGGTTCGAGCTGCTGGAGCGGCTCTGCCTCGCCCTCTCCCGCCCCGGCGTCGACGGTGTCCTGGCCTCCGCCGACGTCCTGGACGACCTGCTCCTCCTCGGCGCCTTGGAGGACAAGGTCGTCATGGGCTCGATGAACCGGGGCGGGCTGGCCGGCGCGGCGTTCGAGCTCGACGACCGGTTCACCGGCCACCGCCCCGAGGACCTGGTCCGCCACGGGTTCGACGCGGGGAAGCTGCTGCTGCGCATCGACCACGACGACCCCGGTTCGCTGGACACCCTGCACTCCGCCGCCCGGGCCATCGACGCCATGGCCGCGCGCCGGCTGCCCGTCTTCGTCGAGCCGTTCCTCTGCCGCCGCGTCGACGGCCGCCTCCGCAACGACCTCGGGGCCGCCGCCGTGGCGACCTCCATCGCCATCGCGTCGGGCCTCGCCGGGACGTCCGCGTACACCTGGCTGAAGGTCCCCGTCACCGAGAACCCCGACGACATGGGTCGGGTCATGGAGGCCTCCACGCTGCCCGCTGTCCTGCTCGGCGGCGAGGTCGGCGGCGATCCGGAAGCCGCGTACGAGAAGTGGCGCACCGCGCTGCGGCTGCCCACCGTGCGGGGCCTCGTCGTCGGGCGCTCGCTGCTCTACCCGGTCGGCGGGGACGTGGCGCGTGCCGTCGACACCGCCGTATCGCTCTGACCGGCGTATGGCTCTGACCGGCGTATCGCTCCAGACGGTTTCCGGACGGGTAGGGAGTCGGACATGACGACGCATCACCAGCACGAGCACCAGCACCAGCATCGGAACCAGCACCACCTGGTCTCCGGCAGCGCCGCGCACGGCCCGTACGCCCTCGATATCGATCCCGAGCGGGCCGGATGGGACCGGTCAAGCCTGCGGGTGCTGGAGCTGGAGCCCGGTGGAGTTCACACGCTCGTCACCGGCGGGAGCGAATGGATCGTCCTGCCGTTGACCGGCGGCTGTACGGTGCATACAGCAGGTGAGACTTTTGAACTGCTGGGCCGGGAAAGCGTGTTCAGCGGGGTTTCCGACTTCGCGTACGTACCCCGTGACGCCCAGGCACAGATCGCCTCCGGCGCTGGAGGCCGCTTCGCCCTGGCAGGAGCGAAGTGCGAGCGACGACTCCCCGCTCGCTACGGCCCCGCGCCGGAGGTACCCGTCGAGCTGCGCGGCTCCGGCACCTGCTCGCGCCAGGTGAACAACTTCGCCGCCGCCGACACCTTCGACTGCGACCGGCTGATCGCCGTGGAGGTCCTCACCCCCGGCGGCAACTGGTCCTCGTACCCGCCCCACAAGCACGACGAGCACGTCCCGGGCGAGGAGTGCGAGCTGGAGGAGATCTACTACTTCGAGGTCGAGGACGGCGGGCTCGGCTACCACCGGGTCTCCCCGTCGCGCGACGGCGGTACGGACGTCCTGGCCGAAGTCCGCAGCGGGGACGCCGTCCTCATCCCCGACGGCTGGCACGGCCCGTCCATCGCCCCGCCCGGCCGCACGCTGTACTACCTGAACGTGATGGCCGGGCCGGGGGAGGAACGCGCGTGGCTGATCCGCGACCATCCCGACCACCGCTGGATCCGCGACACCTGGCGAGACGAACCGATCGACGCCAGACTCCCGCTGTACACGGCGCATCCGTCGCCCGGCCCGGAGGTAACACCTTGAGCCCGACGAGTCCCGCGAACCGGCTCTGTCCCACCCGCCGTCTGACCACAGCTCAGGCCCTGGTCGCCTTCCTGGCCCGGCAGTACACCGAGCGCGACGGCCGCCGCCAGCGGCTCATCAGCGCCACCTGGGGCATCTTCGGCCACGGGAACGTCGCGGGCATCGGCCAGGCACTCGTGGAAGCGGGCGGCGGAAGCGGAAGCGGAGGCGGAAACGGGATCGGAAACGGGGCCGGGACCGGGATCGGGACCGGAAGCGGGATCGCGCACCGCATGCCGTACCTCCAGGGCCGCAACGAGCAGGCCATGGTGCACGCTGCCGTGGGGTACGCCCGTCAGTCCGGGCGGCTCTCGGCGCACGCGGTGACCACGTCCATCGGCCCGGGGGCCACCAACCTCGTCACCGGGGCCGCCCTCGCCACCATCAACCGCCTGCCCGTCCTGCTCCTCCCCGGCGACGCGTTCGCGACCCGGCCCGCCGACCCCGTACTCCAGCAGCTCGAAGTGCCGCACGCCGGAGACGTATCGGTCAACGACTGTCTGCGCCCCGTCTCACGCTACTTCGACCGGATCACCCGGCCCGAGGCGCTGATCCCGGCCGCCCTCCAGGCGATGCGGGTCCTCGCCGACCCCGCCGAGACCGGGGCGGTCACACTCGCGCTGCCGCAGGACGTCCAGGCGGAGGCCTACGACTGGCCGCAGGAGTTCTTCGCCGAGCGGGACTGGCACATCCGCAGGCCCGCCCCTGACGCGCTCGAACTGGAAGCGGCTGTTCGGGCGGTGCGCTCGGCCCGCCGCCCCCTGATCGTCGCGGGCGGCGGGGTCCGCCACAGCGCCGCCGAGGAGACCCTCGCCGCGTTCACCGCCGGGACCCGCATCCCGGTCGCCACCACGCAGGCCGGCAAGGGCGTACTGCGCCACGACCATCCGGCCGACGTCGGAGGCATCGGGCACACCGGCACCGCCACCGCCGACGAGCTGGCTCGCAGCGCCGACCTGGTGATCGGCATCGGCACCCGCTACACGGACTTCACCACCGCGTCCGGAACGCTCTTCGCGAACCCGAACGTCCGCTTCCTCAACCTCAACATCACCGGCTTCGACGCCCACAAGCTGGCCGCCCTCCCGCTCGTCGCCGACGCCCGCGCCGGTCTGGAGGCGCTCACGGCGGCGCTCGCCGGACGGCGGTACCGGGTCGATCCGGCGTACGAGACGGAGTACACCAGCGCGAAGGAGGCGTGGGAGGAGCGGGTCGAGGCATCCTTCGCCACCCCGGACCCCTCCGCGCGCCCCACCCAGACCCAGGTCCTCGGCCTCCTCGACACGCTCGTCACCGAGGACGACATCCTGATCAACGCGGCGGGCTCTCTCCCCGGCGATCTACACAAGCTCTGGCGGACCCGTTCCCGCGACCAGTACCACGTCGAGTACGGCTACTCCTGCATGGGCTACGAGATCCCGGCCGCGATCGGCGTCCTGCTCGCGACCGCCGCCCAGGCCCGCGCGGACCGGCCGGGCCGCCCTGTCTGGGCGCTCGTCGGCGACGGCACGTATCTGATGAACCCCACCGAGATCGTCACCGCCGTCCAGGAGGGACTGCCGCTGAAACTGCTGATCCTCCAGAACCACGGGTACGCCTCGATCGGTGGCCTCTCCGAGGCGGTCGGTGGCGAGCGCTTCGGCACGGCCTACCGCCACCGGGACGCCGACGGAGGCTTCACCGGCCCGCCCCTCCCCGTCGACCTCGCCGCCAACGCGGCCTCCCTCGGCATGCACGTGCTGCGCGCCACCACCGTTGACGACCTGCGCAAAGCCCTCGCAGAGGCCCGCGACGCGGAGGGCCCCACTTGTGTCTACGTCGAGACCGAAACGCCCGACACAGTGTCGGGCCCCCCTCCGGCACAGGCGTGGTGGGATGTTCCGGTAGCCGAAACCGCGAGCCGCCCGGCGGCGGTCAAGGCTCGGGAGGAGTACGGCCGGCAGGTCGCCGCCCGACGCCGCCACCTGTGAAACCACGCCTGCGCCTGCCTGAAGCCCGAAGCCTGAAGGAGTACGTCATGACGAAGACCGTCAACCACTGGATCGGCGGCAAGACAGTGGAGGGCACGTCGGGCCAGTACGGTCCCGTCACGGACCCGGCCACCGGCGCGGTCACCACGCGGGTGGCGCTCGCCTCGGTGGAGGAGGTGGACGCGGCGGTGGCCGCGGCGACGGCCGCCTACGCGACCTGGGGCACGTCCTCCCTCGCCCAGCGCACCACGGTCCTCTTCCGCTACCGCGCGCTGCTGGACGCCCACCGCGACGACATCGCCGCGCTGATCACCGCCGAGCACGGCAAGGTGCACTCGGACGCGCTGGGCGAGGTCGCCCGCGGCCTGGAGATCGTCGAGCTGGCGTGCGGGATCACCACGCAGCTCAAGGGCGAGCTGTCCACCCAGGTCTCCAACCGGGTCGACGTCTCCTCGATCCGCCAGTCGCTGGGCGTCGTCGCGGGCATCACCCCGTTCAACTTCCCGGCCATGGTGCCGATGTGGATGTTCCCGCTGGCGATCGCGTGCGGCAACACGTTCGTGCTGAAGCCCAGCGAGAAGGACCCGTCGGCCGCCAACCTGCTGGCCGAGCTGGCCTCGGAGGCCGGCCTTCCGGACGGTGTCCTGAACGTCGTCCACGGGGACAAGGTCGCGGTGGACGCCCTCCTCGCCCACCCCGACGTGGCGGCGGTCTCCTTCGTCGGCTCCACCCCCATCGCCCGCTACATCCACGCCACCGCCTCCGCCAACGGCAAGCGCGTCCAGGCGCTTGGCGGCGCGAAGAACCACATGCTGGTCCTCCCGGACGCGGACCTGGACGCGGCCGCCGACGCGGCGGTCTCGGCTGCGTACGGCTCCGCCGGTGAGCGCTGCATGGCGATCTCCGCCGTCGTCGCGGTCGGCGCGATCGGCGACGAGCTGGTCGCCAAGATCCGCGAGCGCGCCGAGAAGATCAAGATCGGCCCCGGCAACGACCCCGCCTCCGAGATGGGCCCCCTGATCACCGCCGCCCACCGTGACAAGGTCGCCTCCTACGTCACGGGCGCGGCCGCCCAGGGCGCGGAGGTCGTCCTCGACGGCACGGGCCACACGGTCGAGGGCTTCGAGGACGGCCACTGGATCGGCCTGTCCCTCCTGGACAAGGTCTCCACCGACTCCGACGCGTACAAGGACGAGATCTTCGGCCCGGTGCTGTGCGTGCTCCGCGTGGACACGTACGAGGACGGCGTCGCCCTGATGAACGCCTCCCCGTTCGGCAACGGCACCGCGATCTTCACGCGTGACGGCGGCGCGGCCCGCCGCTTCCAGCTGGAGGTCGAGGCGGGCATGGTCGGCGTCAACGTCCCGATCCCGGTCCCGGTGGGCTACCACTCCTTCGGCGGCTGGAAGGACTCGCTCTTCGGCGACCACCACATCTACGGCAACGACGGCGTGCACTTCTACACCCGCGGCAAGGTCGTCACCACCCGCTGGCCCGACCCGGCCGACGCCCCGGCAGGCGTCGACCTGGGCTTCCCGCGCAACCACTGAGGGCCGCCGCCCCGCTTCCCCCGGCCCTGGCCCCCGTCCGCGTTCGCTGCGGGCGGGGGCTTCGGGCGCGCCGGGCCACCGGCGGAAATCCGGGTGCCCTGATGTGTACGCGTCCCTCATCCTGGGCGTATGAACACCCAGCCCCTCCCGCCCCGTTACGAGATCCGCGCCCAGCACACCGCCTCGACCGTCACCGTCTACCAGGCGTACCGGCCCGGCATCGGGCTGCCCGCCGCACGGGACGGGCGGTTTCCCGCCGCCTGGAAGCGGGACCGGATGACCTGGATCAAGCCCAGCTTCCTGTGGATGATGTACCGCTGCGGCTGGGGCACCAAGGAGGGGCAGGAGGTCGTCCTCGCCGTCGAGATCGAGCGGAGCGGCCTGGAATGGGCCCTCGCGCACGCCGAACTCTCCCACTACGTACGCGATGTGCACCCCGACGAGAGGTCCTGGAAGCGGAGCCTGCGCACCGCCCCCGCCCGGGTCCAGTGGGACCCCGAGCGCGACCTGGACCTGAACCCGCTCCCGTACCGCTCCCTTCAGCTCGGGCTGAGCGGCGAGGCCGCCCGGCGGTACGCGGACGAGTGGACCGTGGCCGTCCGCGACGTCACCCCGCTCGCGCGCGAGGTGCACGCGGCGGTCCGGGCGGGGGAGCGGGAGCGGGCCGCCGCCCTGCTGCCGGTGGAGACACCGCTCGACCTGGCCGCGCCACGCCCCGTGCGGCCCGCCGGGGACATCGCGGTGTGAGCGGTGCGACGGGGTCACGTGTCCCCGCTCGCTCTACTCCGAGGCGTCCTCCCCCGCGAACTCCCACGTCAGCATCGCGAAGTCCCCGTCGTCCGCCGCCCCCGCCGCCCGGTACGTCGCCAGCGCCGCCTTGTTGTCGCGCTCCACGCCGACCCACAGGTCATAGCACCCGCGCTCCCGGGCGATGTCCACGAGCGCCCGCGTCAGGGCCGCGCCGATGCCCCGGCGGCGGAACGCCTCGTCGACGCCGAGTTCGTACAGGCACATCTCCGTGCCCTTGTCCGGGTGCAGCATCTCGATGCCCGAGACGAAGCCCGCCGGGACGCCGTCCACGTACGCGATCAGCATCAGATGGCCGTCCGCGGCGAGGAAGCGGGTGGCCCAGGTCTCACGGGGCGGGGTGTCGAAGAGGTGGCCGGCGGCGAGGAGTTCCGTGGCCGTCGTTGCGCGGCGAATGTCCACAATGGCCTCCCGAGGCGGAAATTCCGTACCGCATCCGGAGTACGGATGAGGTGCACCGTACCTCTCAGGGAGGCCGCACACCTCACCCTGGCGGCAGGCAAGCGGGTTGCGTCCGCCGACTAGGGTCGAGGGATGGAGACCCCTACTGCTCGATGGCGGCGCCTGCTGCCCCGCACCCCCGGCCGGTGGGCCGCGGCCGGCGCCGCGCTCGCCGTGCTCGTGGGCGGTGGCACCTTCAGCGCCGTCGCCGACGACGGCTCGCCCGCCGTGCAGCGCGAGGACCGGACGCTGCGGATGGACGGGGTGCCGGTCGACACCTCGTACTTCTACGGAGAAGGGTCCGGCAAGCGGCCCGCCGTGCTCATCGGGCACGGCTTCGGCGGCAGCAAGGACGACGTACGGGCCCAGGCCGAGAAGCTGGCCGCCGACGGGTACGCGGTGCTGACCTGGTCCGCGCGCGGCTTCGGGAAGTCCGGCGGGAAGATCTCCCTCAACGACCCGGAGCACGAGGTCAGGGATGTCTCCCGGCTCATCGACTGGCTGGCCGGGCGGCCCGAGGTCGAGCTCGACGGGAAGGGCGACCCGCGGGTCGGCCTCACCGGAGCCTCCTACGGCGGGGCCGTGTCCCTGCTGGCCGCCGGGCACGACGAGCGCGTCGACGCCATCGCGCCGGTGATCACCTACTGGAACCTCGCCGACGCCCTCTTCCCCGAAGGGGTTTTCAAGAAGCTCTGGGCCGGGATCTTCATCACCACCGGCGGCGGCTGCGAGAAGTTCGAGCAGCGACTCTGCGAGATGTACGAGCGGGTCGCCGTCAGCGGCAAGCCCGACGCCGAGGCGGTGAAGCTGCTCGCAGAGCGGTCGCCGTCCGCCGTCGCCGACCGCATCAACGTTCCCTCGCTCCTCCTCCAGGGGCAGTCCGACTCCCTCTTCCCGCTCGGCCACGCCGACGCCATGCAGAAGGCCATCAGCGCCAACGGCGCGCCCGTCTCCGTCGACTGGATCTCCGGCGGGCACGACGGCGGCGACAGCGAGACGAGCCGCGTCGAGGGGCGCGTCGGGGCCTGGTTCGACCGGTATCTGAAGGAGGAGAGCGGCACCGACACCGGGCCCGCCTTCCGGGTCACCCGGACCGGAGGCCTCGACTCCACCGACGGCGCCGCCCTGTTGCGCGGGGCGAGCAGCGACACCTACCCCGGGCTGCGCAGCGGCGGCCGCGACCTCGCGCTCGGCGGTGGGACGAAGACCTTCCGCAACCCGGCCGGCTCCTCGCCGCCCGCCATCTCCGCCGTGCCGGGCATCGGCGGCGGACTCGCCCAGCTCTCCTCCCTCGGCGTCGGGCTCTCGCTCGACTTCCCCGGGCAGTTCGGCCGCTTCGAGTCCGCCCCGCTCGACACCTCCGTACGCGTCACCGGCACACCGACCGTCAAAGTCAACGTGACGGCGAGCGGCGGCCGGGACGCGGTGCTCTTCGGCAAGGTGTACGACGTGTCGCCGGACGGCAGGCAGCAGGTGCTGCCCCACCAGCTCGTCGCCCCCTACCGGATCACCCCCGACCAGCAGGGCAAGCCCCTCGAACTGGCCCTGCCCGCCGTGGACCACGAGTTCGACGCCGGACACCGGCTGCGGCTGGTGTTCTCCGCGACCGACCTCGGCTACGCGTCCCCGGCCGAGCCCGCCACGTACACCGTGACCGCCGACGGCCCGCTGACCATCCCCACCGCGCCCGCCGTGCGGACCGCGGCCGCCGCGCCCCCGTGGTGGACCTGGGGCCTTCCCGCCGCCGCCCTCGTCATCGCGGCCGGTCTGCTGCTCACGGCCCGCCGCCGCACCGCGACGCCCGCGCCGGACCCCGAACTCGCCGAGGTACCGCTCCAGATCACCGGGCTCTCGAAGAAGTACGCGAAGTCCGTCGACCGGTACGCCGTGCGCGAGCTGTCCTTCCGCGTCGAGAAGGGGCAGGTGCTCGGGCTGCTGGGGCCCAACGGCGCGGGCAAGACGACGACCCTGCGCATGCTCATGGGGCTCATCAGCCCCGACGAGGGCGAGATCCGCGTCTTCGGGCAGGCCATCAGGCCCGGCGCACCCGTGCTCTCCCGGGTCGGGGCGTTCGTGGAGGGGGCCGGGTTCCTGCCGCACCTCTCCGGGCGCGCCAACCTCGACCTGTACTGGCAGGCCACCGGCCGCCCCGCCGAGGACGCCCGCATCGACGAGGCCCTGGAGATCGCCGGACTCGGAGACGCGCTGGCCCGTGCCGTACGGACGTACTCCCAGGGCATGCGGCAGCGGCTCGCCATCGCGCAGGCCATGCTCGGCATGCCGGACCTGCTCATCCTCGACGAGCCGACCAACGGGCTCGACCCGCCGCAGATCCGTGAGATGCGGGACGTGATGATCCGTTACGCGGCCGGGGGCCGGACCGTCATCGTCTCCAGCCACCTGCTCTCCGAGGTCGAGCAGTCCTGCACCCACCTGGTCGTCATGGACCGGGGCCGGCTCGTCCAGGCGGGTCCGGTCGCCGAGATCACCGGCTCCGGCGACATGCTCCTGGTGAGCGTGGCGGAGGAGGTGTCCGAGCCGCTGGCGGAGAAGGTCGCCGCCCTGCCCGGCATCGGCTCCGCCGTCCGCACCGACGACGGGCGCGGACTCCTCGTCCGCCTCGACGGGGCCACCACCTCACGGCTCGTCGCCGACCTCGTCCGGCTCGACGTCCCGGTCACCGGCGTCGGACCACACCGCCGCCTGGAGGACGCCTTCCTCACCCTGATCTCCGGAGGAGCAGCATGAGCGCCCCCGTCCAGCCTCCCGAGTCCCGGGTGGAGACCGAGCACCCGGAGGCCGCGGGCTACCGCGCCGGGCGCACCCTCCCCCTCCGCGTCGAGGCCATGCGGCAGTTGCGCAGGCGCCGCACCCTGCTCATGGGCGGGGTGCTCGCCGCCCTCCCGTTCATCCTGATCATCGCCTTCGCGATCGGCGGCACACCGGACGGCGAGGGCGGCGGCCGGGGCGGCAACCGGATCAACCTGATGGACGTGGCGACCGAGTCGGCCGCGAACTTCGCCGCTACCTCACTGTTCGTCTCGGCCGGGTTCCTGCTGGTGATCCCGGTGGCCCTGTTCTGCGGGGACACCGTCGCCTCCGAGGCGAGCTGGTCCTCGCTGCGCTATCTGCTCGCCGCGCCGGTGCCGCGTGTGCGGCTGCTGTGGAGCAAGTTGGTCGTGGCGCTGGGCTTCAGCCTGGCCGCGATGGTGCTGCTGCCGGTCGTCGCGTTGGCGGCGGGCACGGCGGCCTACGGGTGGGGCCCGCTGAAACTGCCCACCGGGGGAGCGCTGGCGGCCGGGGACACCGTGCCGCGCCTCGCGCTCGTCGTGGCGTTCATCTTCGTCTCCCAACTGGTCACCGCCGGGCTGGCGTTCTGGCTGTCCACGAAGACGGACGCGCCGCTCGGCGCGGTCGGCGGCGCGGTCTTCCTCACGATTCTCGGCAATGTGCTCGACGCGATCACCGCACTCGGCTCCTGGCGCGACTTCCTGCCCGCGCACTGGCAGTTCGCCTGGGCCGACGCGCTTCAGCCGCAACTGGAGTGGGGCGGCATGATCAAGGGCACGGCCGTATCAGTGACCTATGCCCTGATCCTGTTCGCGTTGGCCTTCCGCGGGTTCAGCCGTAAGGACATCGTGTCCTGAACCTGATGTTCCGCCGGTCGCCCGCCCGCTGTTGCCGCATCGAGATGGTTCCGCAACGCTTTCGTCGACTCCGCCCGGGGGCCCCGTACGTCACATTCACAGATGTCGAGGACATCGTGACAACGTGGGGGGCTAGGAATGAACCAGGCCAATCGGCTCGGACCGCACAGTCAGCGGCGCGGGAAGCGGGCAAGGGCAGGCGCGGGGGCGGGGACAGGGGGCCGGACGGCGGTCGGGCGGACCGGAGTCCTCGCGCTCCTGCTGGCGGGCGGCGTGCTGCTCACGGCCTGCGGCGGCACCGGAGACAGCGGGGCCACCGCCGACCGCAGCTCCGCCGCCCGCAAAGGGCCGGGGGCGACCGGTGGACAGCCCGCGCCCGATGCGGCCGCGCCCGCACAGGGGGTCCGGGAGAGCGAGGAGGGCCGGGCGCAGCCGGACCCGGCCGAGCCCGACTATCTCTCCACCTTCGCCCTGGACGTGGACACCGCGAGCTATGGCTACGCGCGCCGCACCCTCGGCGACGGCAAGCTGCCCGCACCCCAGGACGTACGGCCCGAGGAGTTCGTCAACAGCTTCCGCCAGGGGTACGAACGGCCCGCGGGCAACGGCTTCTCGGTGACCGTCGACGGGGCGCGCATCGACGCCCTGAAGGGCGGAGGCGAGGGCGGGGGAGGAGGCGGGGGTGGCGGAACCGGAGCCTCCGACTGGTCGCTGCTTCGAGTCGGGCTGGCCACGAGGACTGCCCCGCCGGCCAGTGAACGGCCGCCCGCAGCGTTGACGTTCGTCGTCGACATCTCGGGCTCCATGGCCGAGGTCGGCCGCCTCGACCTGGTCAGGAAGTCCCTCACGGTCCTCACCGACGAGCTGCGCGACGACGATTCCATCTCCCTGGTCACCTTCAGCAATGAGGCCGAGACCCGGCTCCCGATGACTCGTATCAAGGA
Organism: Streptomyces sp. WZ.A104; assembly: GCF_002382885.1. Taxonomy (GTDB): domain Bacteria; phylum Actinomycetota; class Actinomycetes; order Streptomycetales; family Streptomycetaceae; genus Streptomyces. The sequence goes on along the minus strand of NZ_NWVL01000065.1, from coordinate 29,835 downwards.
CAACCGGAACCGGATCAAGAGCGCGGTGGCGGAGCTGAGGCCGGCACGGTCCACCAACGCCGAAGCGGGCATCACCCTCGGCTACGAGGAGTCCGTCGAGGGCCACCGCGAGGGCGCCACCAACCGAGTCGTGCTGCTGTCCGACGCGCTGGCCAACACCGGCGACACCAAGGCCGAGAACATCCTGGAGAAGATCGACTCGGCCCGCCGCGAGTACGGCATCACCCTCTTCGGCGTCGGGGTCGGCAGCGACTACGGCGACGCGTTCATGGAGCAGCTCACCAACAAGGGCGACGGGAACACCACGTACGTCGGTGACGACGAGCAGGCCCGCAAGGTCTTCGTCGACCAGCTGCCCGCCCACCTCGAAATCCGGGCGCGGGACGCCAAGGCCCAGGTGGCGTTCGACCCGAAGACGGTGCGGCAGTTCCGGCTGATCGGCTACGAGAACCGCAAGGTCGCCGACGAGGACTTCCGGAACGACAGCGTCGACGGCGGCGAGGTCGGCCCCGGCCACACGGTGACCGCTCTGTACGCCGTACGCCTGCGCGCGGGCACGTCCGGCACAGTCGCCAGGGCCACCGTGCGCTGGCTCGACCCCAAGACCCGCAAGGCCCACGAGAAGACCGGCACCGTACGGACCGACGCGATCGGCGGCCCCCTGTGGGGCGGCGACACCGACCGGCTCCAAGTGGCAGCCGTGGCTGCCTTCTTCGCGGACAACCTGCGCAACGGCGACCTCCCCGGGGCGCCCGGGCTCGGAGCACTCGCGTCCCGGGCGGCCCAACTGGCGGAGACGACCGAGGACAGCTCCGTACGGAAGCTGGCCACGGCCATCGGCCAGGCGAACCGGCTCAAGGGCGGACCGGGCACGGACAAGGGACCGGAACCGACCGAGGGCGAGATCGACTGAGGGCGGGATCGACCGAGCGGGGCGGGAGCTGTGTCGTGGCCCTGGTCGGCCGGTCTGGTCGACCAGGGCCACGAGTCAGTCCGCCGGCCAGTCAGTCTTGCGCGTTCCGGTCAGCTGCAACGCGTACGTGTGAGGGGTGGACGCAGATCTCCTCACGAGGCGGAGGCGGGACGGTGAGCCGGGTGGTCACGCGGCCCGGCGGTTCGCCCGAGTACCAGCTCCTCGCGCAGGACGAGCCGCACCGGCCAACTGGACCGCCAACTGGCCAACTGCGGCGTCACGTCACACCAGGAGGGAGCGGAGAAGGGCGTGCGTCCGCGCGGAGGTGTTCGTACGGTCATCCGGTGAATGGCCGTACGCACCGGAGTTCCGCGTCATGATGTCCGCCATGACCTCCCTGCTCCTGGCGCTCTCCGTGATCGTCAACGGCCTCTACGCGGGTTTCATGCTGACCTTCCTGGTCGCGATCATGCCCGGCCTCGCAGAACTGACGGACCAACAGTTCACGGCTGCCATGCGCCGTTTCAACGAGAAGGTTCCCGGGCCCGTCTTCCTCGTCCTGTTCCTGAGCGTGGTCGCCCTGCCCGCCGCCGCGTTCTTCACCGGCCTGGGCGAGCACGACGAGGTGGCGGGGCCCGCCATCGTGGCCGCCCTGGTCTGCGCGGTCGCCGGCCATGTGGTGACCATCGCCGGGAACGTCCCGCTCAACAACGCCCTCGCCGCGTCCGAGGGCGGCGACGACAGTGCGGCGCGCGCGGCCTTCGAGCCCCGCTGGAACACCCTCCACCAGGTCCGCACCGCGTTCGCGCTGGCGGCGTGCGCCCTGCTGACCGCGGCCCTGTAGGGCGTCATCCCCGACCGGCCTCCGCGCGCCAGGGGTGACGGGGGCCGAGGGGCGCCCGGGCCGCCGTGCGTCCCGCGCCGGCCGCTCGGCGCAGGCGTCCGCCCCGGCCGGATTCTCGTTCCACGGCGGGCCCGCGAACGCTCGTGCGTACGCGTCGTGGATGCCGTCGGTGTACCGGGGCAGTCCTCCGGCCGTGACCGTCCGTACCTCTACCGTCATCGCACCGCTCCTCGGAGGCAGACAGTCAGTCGCCGGGTCACCCGCACGTGGGTGGCCTCCGGCCTCCAGCGTCACACGTTGGGGACCTTCAGCCGGTCCCAGCTGGTCCTGCCGGGGATGCCGTCCGCGTCGCCGCCCGTGTAGCCCAGCTTGCGCTGCCAGGCGGCGTACGACCGCCGGTCGGCCTCGGACCACGCTGGGCCGGGACCCACCGTGTACCGGCCGCAGCCCTCGGCGACCAGGCGCTTTCCCATCGCTGTGACGATCGGGCTGTTGCGGCCGACCTTGAAGAACGCGGCCCCCGGGTACGGCTCGTACCTCGGTCTCGGCGGCGGCTTGGAGGGGCCGTCCGGGGCGCCGCCGAGCCGCTTGCCGATTCTCGTGCGCATCGAGTTCATCGTGAACCCGCGCGGGTCGATCTTGCCCGGCTGCCACTCCAGGTGCCCGATCACCGACCGCTGCGTCCAGCCGTGGGCCCGGCAGACGGCGGCGGCGGCCCGCTCGATCGCCAGCAGCTGGGCGGCGGGCCACGGGTCCTTCCCGTCGCCGAGGTTGATGCACTCGAAGCCGTAGAAATACCTGTTGCCGTCGGTGTTGGCCTCGTTGTCGGGGGGCAGCGCCTTCTCCGCGATGACGGCACGCAGTACGTCGTCGTCGCCGAGTCCGGCGTGGTTGGCGCGGCCGTTGCCCACGAGGTGGACGGACCCGTCCTTGGCGATGACGCCGTGGCAGAGCGGGCCGGGCAGGGCGGAGTGGCCGTTGTAGCAGAGCTCGACGGAGGACGTCGTGCCCGAGGTGACGGTGTGATGGATCATCACCCCGTGCGTCGGACCCCAGGGGCCCTTGTGGTTGCGGTTGTTGGTACGCCAGCTCCGGTGTTCGACGACGTGGAGGCCTTCGTCGCGGAGGGCTTTGAGCAGCTTGTCGGCGGACAGCGGCGTCGCCATCGTGGCGCTCCTTTCCCAGCGGCTGCGTGGGGTCAAGCGGGTGTGTGGGTTCACACGGGCGGTCGGTGTGCGGGCGGTTCGATGTGCGGGCGGTTCGTCGTGCGCGGTTCGGTGTCCGCGGTCCGTTGTGCGTGCGGCGGGGCCGACGGCCCCCCGGGGGGGAGAGAGCACGGGAAGTTGCGCAGGTGCGCCGGTTGATGCGGCCGTCGGGAGCGGCCTGGGGGGTGGGGGGACGAGGGCCACATATGGCCTACCTGATGATTTGCCCGCTTCCGAGCCCTACCGAACGTCCCGTCCGGCGGAAGGTTGCGCCGCCTTCCGAACTCCCGCCCGAGCGGGTCCGAACGCCTGTCCGGGAGCATGCCGCGGCGGGGGTGTGCCGTACCTCCGGAACGACGCGCCCCGGATACTCCCGCTCCCGCTGTCGTACTCCCTCTGTCGTATGCGGCCGGGCGCAGCGCCTCCTACCGTGAGGGGGTGATGACCTTCGACCGCCTGGCCGCCCGCGCGCGGGCCCTGCCGCCGCTTGCCGCGGATCTGCTGGTGGCGGCGGTGGTCGGGGTGTTCACGGCGGCCGACGCGGCGGTCAACGATCCCGGCTACCGCCAGGCCGACGCGCTGACCTGGGCGCTGCTCGTGGTCTCGCTGGCGGCACTCGTGCGCCGCCGCCGTTGGCCCGTTCCGGTGGCCTGCGTGACCGGGGCGGCCTGCGCCGGGTGGGCACTGTACGGGCACATCGGGGAGCTGCTGAACCTCCCGGTGATCGTGGCCCTGTACACGGTCGCGGTGCTGGGCGACCGGCGGCGCACCCTGTGGACGGCGGTCGTCGCCTCGCTCGCCTCCGGTGCGGTCGCGCTGGTGGTGGGACGGGACGTGGTGAACCCGCAGGGCCTGCCCGTCCTGGAGATGGTCTGGCCGCTCGTCCCGCTGTTGCTGGGTGAGGTGGTACGGACCCGCCGGGAACTGCTCGCCGAGTACGCGGCACGGGCCGTCCGGGCCGAGGAGGACCGCGAGCGGGAGGCGGCCCGCCGGGTCCGGGAGGAACGGGCGCGGGTCGCCCGGGAGGTCCACGACATCCTCGCGCACACCGTGAGCGCGATGACCGTCCAGGCCGGGGTGGCCCTCGACGCGCTGGACACGGCCCCTGAGGTGTCCCGGCGCGCGATGACCCAGGTGCGCGCTTCCGGCAAGGAAGCCGTACGGGAGCTGCGCGCCACCCTGTCCGTCCTGCGCGAGGCGGAGTCCACGGCCCCCGCGCCCCGCCTGGACCAGCTGGACGAGCTGGTGGCGGGGGTCGAGGCGGGTGGGGTACGGGTCAGCCTGCGCCGGGACACGGGGGGCGCCGGGGTTCCCGCGGTCGTCGAGGCCATCGCGTACCGCATCGTGCAGGAGGCGCTGACCAACGTGGTGAGGCACTCCGCGGCCACGCACGCCGCGGTGTCGGTGACCCGCACCGGCCCCCGGCTGAGCGTGGAGGTCGTGGACGACGGCCCGCCGGTCCCGCCGCCCCCGGACCCGCCCGGAGCCGGGGCCGCCGACCAGGGCTTCGGCCTGATCGGGATGCGGGAGCGGGCGGTCTCGGTGGGAGGCAGTGTCACGTACGGTCCGGACCCGGGCGGCGGATTCCGCGTCCACGCCGAACTCCCGGCGGAACTCCCGGCGGAACTCCCGCCGGAACTCCCGGCGGAGCTCCCGGCCGAAGGAGGGACTCCGTGAGCACCACTCCTGGAGCGACCGGTGAGCACGACCTCTGGAGCGACCCCGTGAGCACGACCTCCGGAGCGACCTCATGACCGAGCGGCCGGACGGCACCTCCGCGAGCGCGACGACCGTCCGCGTGGTCCTCGCCGACGACCAGACCGTCGTACGGGCCGGGTTCCGGGCCCTCCTCGACCTCACCGACGACCTGATCGTCGTCGCGGAGGCTGCCGACGGCGCCCAGGCCGTCGAGGCGGTCCGGATGACCCGTCCGGACGTCGTGCTGATGGACATCCGGATGCCCGGCGTCGACGGCCTGGAAGCCACCCGCCGGATCGCGCGGGACCGCTCCCTCGACCACGTCCGCGTGGTCATGCTCACCACGTACCAGGTGGACGCGTACGTCTTCGAGGCCCTGCGCCACGGTGCCGCGGGCTTTCTGCTCAAGGACATCGAGCCGGACGACCTGCGCGCCGCGATCCGCACCGTCGCCGCGGGCCGGAGCCTGCTCGCCCCGGCCGTCACCCGTCAGGTGATCGAGGAGTTCGCCCGGCTGAAGGCGCCCGAGGCGGCGGGCGCCGAACGGCTCGCGGTCCTCACCGACCGGGAACGCGAGGTGATGGCGCTCGTCGCCGCCGGACTGACCAACGAGGAGATCGGCAAGGAGCTGATCATGAGTCCGCTGACGGCGAAGACCCACGTCAGCCGGACCATGACCAAGCTCGGAGCCCGCGACCGGGCCCAGCTGGTGGTCCTCGCCTACGAAACGGGCCTGGTCAGAGCCGGAGACCGCTGACCAGGCCGACAGGACGGCGCGCCGACAGGACCGTGCGCCGACAGGACCGTGCGCCGACAGGACCGTACTCCGGCGGGAGTAGGAGGCGGCTCCCGCCGGAGGATTCGCCCCCGGCCCCCCGCTCGTAGCGTCGGCGGCATGATCGAAGCAACGGAACTCACCAAACGCTATGGCGACCGGACCGCCGTCGACCGGCTGTCGTTCACCGTCCGCCCCGGCCGGGTGACCGGCTTCCTCGGTCCGAACGGCGCCGGGAAGTCGACCACCATGCGCCTGATCCTCGGCCTCGACTCCGCGAGCGCGGGACGCGTCACCGTGGACGGGAAGGCGTACGGGGACCTTCCCCGCCCGCTGCGCGCCGTCGGCTCGCTGCTCGACGCCAAGGGCGTCCACGGCGGCCGCTCCGCCTACCACCACCTGGCCGGACTCGCGGCGAGCAACGGCATCCCGCGCCGCCGCGTCGAGGAGGTGCTCGACCTGGTCGGCCTGCCGGTCGCGACGGCCCGCAAACGCACCAAGGGCTTCTCGCTCGGCATGGGCCAGCGGCTCGGCATCGCGGCCGCGCTGATCGGCGACCCGGAGGTGCTGATCCTCGACGAACCGGTCAACGGCCTCGACACCGAGGGCATCCGCTGGATCCGGGAGCTGATGAAGTCGCTGGCGGCGGAGGGCCGCACGGTCTTCCTCTCCAGCCACCTCATGAGCGAGATGGAGCTCACGGCCGACCACCTCATCGTGATCGGACAGGGCCGGCTCCTCGCGGACACCACGATGCGCGATTTCATCGAGACCAACTCCCGCGCCCACACGCTCGTACGGTCCCCCGAACCGGAGAAGCTCCGGGCCCTGCTGGCAGCGGCTGGAGCGGGCGTCCGGCTCGACGCCCGCGGCGGCTGGCGGGTCGACGGGCCCGATGCCGCGACCATCGGCGACCTGGCCCGCGACCACGGGATCGCCGTCCACGAACTCACGCCCGCACACTCCTCGCTGGAGGAGGTCTACACGACGCTGTCGCAGTCCTCGGTGGAGTTCCGGGCCTACCGGGCCGAGGACAGGACCCACTCGGCGAGCCGGAAGGAGACAGTCCGATGACCGTTCTCGACCGACCCGGAACGAACAGGGAAACGCGGCGGAAGCGGACCGGTTTCCCGGAGGCCTTCGCCTACGAGTGGATCAAGTTCCGCAGTGTGCGCTCCACGGTGTGGACGACCGCGGCCGCCGCCGCACTCCCCGTCGTCGGCGCGGTGTTCGTCGCCGCCACCGGCAGCCTGCAACCCGACGACACCGTCCTCGGCGGCAGCCTCACGCTCTCGGTCGTCGCCCAGATGCTGGCGGCGGTGGTGGGTGCGCTGGTGGTCACCGGGGAGTACAGCAGCGGCACGATCCGTACGACGTTCGCCGCCGTTCCCCGCCGGGGCGCGGTCCTCGCGGCCAAGGCGACCCTGGTGGCGGGCGTGATGTACGTCCTCGCCCTGCTCTCCTGCTCCCTCGCCTACCTCGTCGGGGACGCGCTGCTGCCGCAGGGCCGTTACGCGCAGGGCGAGCCGCTGCCCGCCCTGTTCGGCATCGCCGCCTCCTTCGCGGTGGCCGCCGTGCTGGGCCTGGCCGTCGGCATCCTCGTACGCCACTCCGCCGGGGCGGTCACCACGGTGATCGGCGTGCTGCTCCTGCCGTCCCTGTTCGGCCCCCTCTTCGGCGACGCCGAGCGCTGGGTCGCCGGAGTCTCCCCGACGGCCGCCCTGGAGAAGCTCACCCAGACCTCCGAGGCCACCGCCGACGCCGTGGGCAGCCTCGGCCCCTGGCCCTCCCTGCTCCTCGTCGCCGCCTGCACGGCCGCCGTCGCGTCGGCCGCCCTGCTGCTCCTGAGGCGGCGGGACGCGTGAGACGCCGGGGAGTCACCCCCCCGGTAGGTTGACGAACCCGGTGACGGAACGCGTCACCCAGGCGGACGGGGGACGTGGAGGGTCGAACGAGGAACCGGACTCCGACGCGGTCGAGGTGTCCAGCGCTGTAGGCGCCGGGCCGCTGCTTCCGGCGCTCGCGGCCACGCGGTTCGTCGAGCCCCGGAAAGCGACGCGCCCTGACGCCCCGTCGCTGACCGTCCTATGATCACTACGGGGCGTACGAGGGGGGCTGGGTATGGGGGCAGGCGGGTCGGCTTCGCGACGGGCCCAGGAGGCGCGGCGCCAGGAGCGGTTGCTGCGTGAACAGTGGCAGGCGGCCCGGCGCCAGGCACGCCAGTGGGAGGCGGGGAGCGAGGGCGAACGCCTGGTCGCCGCTCAGCTGCTGGTGCTCACGGAGCGCGGCTGGCGTCTGCTCGTGGACCGGCGGTGGCCGGGGACGCGTACCGCCAACGTGGACATGCTGCTGGTGGGGCCCGGCGGGGTCTTCGTGATCGACGTCAAGAACTGGCGGTCCGCACCCGAGGTCCTGGACGGCAAGCTCCGGGCGGGCGGCGAACCGCGCGACGAGCACGCCACCAGGCTCCTGGCGGTGACGAAGGCCGCCGAGGGCGCGGTCGCCTCGCTCGGACTGTCCCCGGTGGCGGTCCAGCCGCTCATGGTCTTCGCGGGCCGTCGGGTCGACGCCGAGCTCGGCCGGATCCGGCTCCTGGGGGAGCACGAGGTCGGCCCCGCCCTCCTGTCCGAACGCTCCCGGCTGCGTAAGGAATCGGTCCGGGCGATCGCCGACCATCTGGAGCGCGTCTTCCCCGACTACGAGGGATCGGAGGTCGCACAGACGCCCCCGCCGCCTCCCGCCGGGCTCCCTCGCCAGGCCGATGCGCGCCAACAGTCCGAACCCGAAGGGCTGTTCGACATCTCCGGTCTGCGGGACGCGGCGCTGGAAGAGGCGATGCGGGACCCGATCGAGCAGTGGATGACGTTCCTCCACCCCGACCAGGTCGCGCTGGTACGCCGCAACTGGTCGGGCCCGGCGCGCATCAGCGGTCCGGCGGGCACGGGCAAGACCGTTGTGGGCCTGCACCGCGCGGCCCACCTGGCCCGGCGTACCAGCGGCCGGATCCTGTTCGTCACGTTCGCCAACAACCTGCCCCGGGTCCAGGGCACCTTCTTGCGGGCCATGTCCCCGGCGGTCGCCGACCGTGTGGACTTCCGCAGTCTGCACGCGTGGGCGCACGAGTTCCTCCAGGAGCGCGGCGTCCAGGTCCGGCTGCACAAGGACAAGGCCGAGACCGCCTTCAGCCTCGCCTGGACGCGTGTCGGGCGCGGCAGCCGCCTCGCCGAGATCGACCCGGCGCCGGGCTACTGGCGCGAGGAGATCGACCACGTCATCAAGGGCCGGGGCATCACCGCCTTCGAGGAGTACGCGACCGTGGCCCGGCGCCGCCGCAGGGCGATTCTGCGCAGGCCGCACCGGCAGGCCGTGTGGGAGCTGTACGAGACGTACGAGTCGCTGCGCGCCGAACGCGGCGTGCACGACTTCAATGACGTCCTCTCCCTCGCCCTGACGGAGGCGACCCGACACACGGGGGAGCCGCCCTACGCGGCCGTGATAGTCGACGAGGTCCAAGACCTCACCCTCGTCGGGGTGCGCCTGCTGCACGCCCTGGCCGGCGATGCGCCCAACGGCCTCCTTCTGGTGGGCGACGGCCAACAGGCCGTCTACCCGGGCGGGTTCCGCCTCGCCGACGCCGGCATCGACATCCGGGGCGACCGCGGCCAGGTCCTGCGCACCAACTACCGCAACAGCAAGGAGATCCTCGACACGGCACTCGCGGTGGTAGCCGATGTCGCGTTCGACGACATCGACGGCCTGCGCACACCGGGCCGCCGGGACGTCGATCTCACGTACCACGACGGCCAGGTGGTGCGGGTCACCGAGCCGACGGTGACCGAACACGACCGGGCGCTCCTCGACGCGCTGCACGCCCTGCCCGACGGCGCGCGGGCCGACGCCGCCGTGCTGTGTCCCTCCGTGCGGGCCATCGGCCACTACCAGCGGTTGCTCACCCAGGCGGAGATCCCGGTGTGCCCGCTGGAGCACTACGACGGCCGCCCCGTCGACGCGGTCAAGCTGGGCACCTATCGCAGGGCCAAGGGCCTGGAGTTCAAGCGCGTGTACCTGCCGCAGCACACTGCCGCCCTGCCGAACGGGTCGCTGTCCGGCGACCCCCACGCGGCGGAGGCGGCCGAGACGGCACGGGAGCGTGAAGAGCTGCTGCGCAGCCAGCTGTTCGTGGCGATGACCCGGGCGCGTGACGTGCTGTGGCTGGGCGGCGTGGCCTCTTAGGGGCTGTCCCGTACTCCCCGGCGGACAGGCCTCAGCGGCCGCCGCGCGGCTTCCCGACCTCGAAGCGGAGGTCGGGGAGGGCCGTGGCGCCCCCGGCAGGAGCCACCCGCAAGGAGGAGCTCAACGCCCCGTTTCGTGAACTCGATAGGCACCTACAGGCTCTGTAGCCACCAGACGGTTGCCGTCACCATGACGGCGCCTGCGGTGTACGCCGCCCCACGGACGGATGCGAACAGCGCGGTGCGGATCAACCGCTCGAAGGTGGACTTCTCGGAAGTGGACTTCTTCGACATGCTTTCGAGACCCTCCTGGTCGTGCACCCCTGGCTGGGCGCCCCGAACCTAGAGTCACCCCTCCCTTGCAGGCCAGGATGTGTGAGGCTGCCTTTCGACGTCTTAGGGCGTCCGAGCACATGTTTGGACGCCGTGCGAGTATTGCTGGACGTTTCTGGACGGTGCTGGACGGTCGGGGGTAAGTCGTGGCCAAGGCCTTGCAGAAGCCGGGGCTTCCCCCGGGCGCTCTCAGGGAACTCAACGAAGCTCTGCACCAGCTGCACTTGCTGGCTGGGTGGCCGAGTTGTCCGGATATGGCACGAATGTCATCCTCCGGCTCCAAGAGCACCATCCATGCGGCCTTCCGCAAGCCGGACCTGCCCGCGCTGACAGTCGTTCGCGCGCTGGCGTATGAACTTGCCGGTCTGGCTGGTCGGGACCGGGACGAAGAGGTGCACCGGTTCCACGAGTTGTGGATCTCTGCCGCCCGGGAGTATTCCGTTGCGGGGGGCGGTGAGGAGCAGCCGTCGCAGACAGCGCCCGGGGGCGTACCAGCTGGAGCGCGGGAGCCCCATGACGGGGATGGTTCATGGGCGCTTCTGCACCGAAGGGGCAGCCCGCAGGTTGACTCTGACGCACTGACGGCTGCCTCGGAGCTCGACAGTGCAGCTTGGCTGAATGTAATAGAGTTGGCGATATCCGCCGTACTTTTGTCTCTTTTTCCCGTAAAGACCAAGGCTTACGAGTTCTTGCGCAACGCGAAGCTGCCCGAAGAGATCTATGTCGCAGGCGCACCGGATTCGATTGACTACTGGGTCGGAATAGTGGGGCACGTTCGCAGCGATTCCTCGCTGGAGGGCCTAATGGGGCTGATCGAATCAGCGGAGGCGGTCTGCGGTGGAGGTCCGCGCGAGCTGCAAATGCTCCTCGGCGCACTCAGTGATGCTCCGGGCGACTGAGGTCGGCACTCGTTGTATCGGACTGTCGGTTTCCGGCAGGCTGACGGAAGCGGATCGCGGCACCGAATCCAGCGGCGCCGCGATGCTGTTACATCGGCAGATCCCCTTGACCAGGGCCAGGAAGTCCTAGGTCCTCCAGGTACCTGATGCGAGCGTTGATTGCTGCAGAGAAGTGGCGCCAGTCCAGGCTTGTGACGGGCTCGGTTGGCCTCGTTTCCTCCTTCGATGACGTGATATAGCAGACAGAGTCGTAAAGCCCCTCGTCCATAAGGCGCTCGCAGAAAATGGAGAACCTGTCTTGATAGGACTTCCCCAGCCAGATCCGCTCGACCGGAAATGGGCCTTTCCGGACCGATACTGGGCTGCGAGACTTGGGGTGATCTTCCATTAGGAAAAAATACCCGAGCCACGGCTTCTCGCCGGGGAAAGCGTCAGCGAGGGCGGCGCGGCGCAGGTCCACTGCGCTGCCTAGTGCTTCCTCGACCCGGTTGTTGTAGTTGTTTCCGAACGAAGGCCCGCCCAGGGCCTTGAGTTCGAAGGCGGCAACCAGGGTGTTGCCGCGAGTCACCACGAGATCCCACTGCTTTTGGGGCCGGTAGTACCCAGGAAGCTCCAGTCCCTGCTGCTTATTTACGCGAATGTCTTCCGGTGCGTAACCAGCATCGAGGAAGAACTTGGCAAGCAACGCAACAATGTGGTCGAAATGCCTTCCTCCTCGCACTGAGCCAGCCGTTCCCGCCCCCACGGCGTCCTTGATGGCGGAGAGCTCGTGCTGATTATTCTTGGCGTCCCAGTACGCAGCTATGGCGTCCTCGAAGTCTTGGCGGGTAACCGTCAAGATCCGTTCCTTTCTAGTCGGGTAGTTCGGCGAGCCCATAGACACGCAGAGCAGCTTCAGTGGCAGCCTGCGCATCGCGGTTGTCGAAGGCTTCCCTGAGTGCGATCTGGTCGCACTCGCTGATCGCCTGCGGATCGGGCACGCGGATCTTGCGGAGGTACTGAGCCTGGAAGCGGATCGTTCCCCCTCGCATCTTGACGGCGTACGCCTCTACGAAAGCCTCGGCAACTTTCGACAGCAACAGACCGCCGAGAACGCGCATGTCCCAGGCTGCCGAGACGATGAAGTACAGGTTGTGGTGAGGGTACAGTCCGCCTTCATCGAGGACCGGATGGATCGTCAGCTTCATGTCCGGCAACAACAGCTTCGGCCGACCGATCAGGCGGCGATCGACCTTGTCGATCGTCTTGTACCAGCGATCAGGCTGCTTGGTCGCGACGTAGCGCTTCCGTAGCGCGGTTCCATGTTCCTCGAAGTACGAGGCGAGGCGGGGATACGCGGCAAGATCGACGAGGCGGCCCTCGGCTGTCCATGGGTTGACCAGATATGTGCCGTGCCAGTGGAGGGCACCGCTGGTCGTGTCGCGGACCATGGCCATGGGGAGGAGGCGATCGCTCTCGACGAGCCCCTTGTCCTCCGTGAGGAAGACCTTGTCGGCGCCGGTGGCAATGCCGATGCCGACCCGAGTGCCTGTCTTGTCATCTTCCAGCAGCCGGAAGCGTTCTGTGAGTTCCTCGAGTACCGCCAGCCTGGCGGGGGAGGCGGCCGGCCAGGAATCCTCATCCGGGAACCAGTTGGGCATGCGGGCTGCTTGGAATGCCGTTGTGGTGATCGACCGCGAGGAGTCCTGTGCACACCAGGACACAAAGTCCCGGGCCTGCGCGCTGCCGAACTCCCGGGTGGTGTCTGCTGCCACTGCGCGGCCCTGAGCCTGGTTGGAGATGATCGTGATGGCCGGATAGGCCGAGACCTGATCGTCGAAGGCATCCACGTCATGCATGACGAGCGCCACGTCCATGCTGAAGCGGCTGCGTACCATCTGCCGGAGTCGACGACCGTACTGGTTCCGCATCCAGCGGTCCGCACAGATGAAGCCCAGCCGCCCCCCTGGGGCGAGGCTCCGTAGCGCTACTTCGTAGAAGCCGATGTAGATGTCCGCTCGGCCACCCATCGTGGTGCAGGCTTGACGGTATGCAGTCATCCGGGCGTCGGGAACGTCTTCGAGACGGATGTACGGAGGGTTGCCGACCACGTAGTCAGCTCGATGGTCGGCGTCAGCTTGCAGTAGGTAGTCACCTTGCTCGACCCAAGCCGCAGCCACCTTTCGCGACTCCTCTGCCGGCCATCCCTCGGCAACCAACTGCGCCTCGACAGTCGCGCGGCTCCGCAGCACGTTGCGGTGCAACAGGTCCAGGGCTCGAACTGCGGAGAGTGCATCCGTGATGGGGCGATTGTGTGCGCGGCAGGACGAACTGATCCTTGAAGCGATCGCGACCAGGAATGCACCAGCGCCACAGGCGGGCTCGACAAGCCTCACCTCGGTGAGGTCCTTGTCCACGGTGTAGCCGAGGAGATCGAGGGCAAGGTCGACCACCCAGCGTCGCGTGAAGACCTCACCGTGTTCCACAGCCTCCACGGGGAGGGCGGGAAGGTTGTGAAGGTCTGTGTCGATGAACAGAGGAGTAGCCACATTCCGACCCTACTAGGGAGGATTCTCGCCGCAGGGGCCTGTGACGGCAGCTGTAAGTCCGCGAGCGGAAGGCCGGTGACCGTGAAGAACAGGAGGATCGAAGCTCAGGCCTGCTCCGGCGCGGACGGACGGGTGGGCAGTTGCCGGACATCGGGCACTTCGACCGTCCCGCACACGCTCCCCTTCGGCTCCGAGCCGGGCGTGCTTCCGCCCGGCCACCGCGGCGACAGAGCCCCGGTGGGCGGCCCGAACTGCGGGCCGTTTCCGGGCCGACCGGCCGGCGAAACTCGCCGCCGACCGGTTTCAGGCCGAACCTCGCCACCGGCCGGTTTCAGCGGGACATTCCAAGCCGCCTCGGCCTCGCTTCCCGGCTTCTCGACCGGCCGTGGGAAACCGCCCTGACCAGCAGAAAAGACCCTCCCGAAAGAGGGTCTTGGATCGTGCGCCCCCGGCAGGACTCGAACCTGCGGCCAAGTGCTTAGAAGGCACCTGCTCTATCCACTGAGCTACGGGGGCCGGGAGTCCTGATCGGTGGTTCCGTGGCCGTGCCGGGACAAGGATAGGGCTCCGATCCCCTGGACCCGGCTGCTTCACCTGCGTGGCACGATGTGGAGGTTCGGTGAAGCGAACCGATAATCGCAGGTGGGTGCGATTCCTGCACCAGTTTTCGCCCCCCGCGCGCCGGGTGTTGTGCACTCGTTATGCCCCTGCCCCACTCGTCCCCTCTGTCCGGAGGGTGGAACCGCCGCGCAGAGGGGGCTATAAGCTTCAAAAAGGCTCTAAAATTGGGCATTCTTCGCATGTGGTGACCATGGACGTACGGCCTCAGCTCATCGACGCACTTTCCGCCCTGCGCGACCGTGTCGCCGCTGTGCGTCTCCCACTGCCCCTGCCGGGGGCCGAACGCGCCCGGCAGACCAGGGTCGAACTCCTCGCCCAGCTCGACGACTACCTGCTCCCACGCCTCAAGGACCCCGAGGCGCCGCTGCTCGCCGTGATCGGCGGCTCCACCGGAGCTGGGAAGTCCACGCTGGTGAACTCGCTGGTGGGATGCCGGGTCAGTGAGGCCGGGGTGCTGCGGCCCACGACGCGGACCCCGGTGCTGGTCTGCCACCCCGACGACCACCACTGGTTCGCCGGGGTACGCGTGCTGCCGCAGCTCACCCGGATCTGGCTGCCGCCGGGGCAGACGCCCGACCCCGACGGGCTCGACGACCTCGGGGCGCGCGGTGAGCACGGGGAGACCGCGCTCCGGGTGGAGACCGCCGTCAGTCTGCCCCGCGGGCTCGCGATCCTGGACGCCCCCGACATCGACTCGCTCGTCGTCCGCAACCGGGTCCTGGCCGCCGAGCTGATCTGCGCCGCCGACGTCTGGGTGATGGTCACCACCGCCTCGCGCTACGCCGACGCCGTGCCCTGGCACCTGCTGCGTACCGCGAAGGAGTACGACGCGGCCCTCATCACCGTCCTCGACCGGGTGCCCCACCAGGTGATCGCCGAGGTGTCGCGGCAGTACGCGGCGCTGCTGACCCGGGCCGGACTCGGGGACGTACCCCGGTTCACCATCCCCGAACTGCCCGAGTCCGCGGGCGGCGGCAGCGGACTGCTCCCCACCACCGCCGTCGCCCCGCTGCGCGCCTGGCTCACCCACCGGGCCCAGGACCCCGCGGCCCGGCAGCAGGCGGTGGGGCGCACCGCGTCCGGCGTCATCGAGTCGCTGAACGTACGGATGCCCGAGCTGGCCGCCGCCGTCGCCGCCCAGTACGCCGCCTCTGTACGGCTGACCGGGGTGGTCGAGGACGCGTACGGCAAGGAGGCCGCCCGGATCAGGCGACGCCTCCAGAGCGGGGCGGTGCTCTCCGGGGACGCGCGGACCCGGTGGCGCGGCTACCCGCTCTACAGCGCGCCCGAGGAACTCCTCGAAGCGCTCGTCGACAGCCTGGTGGCCCTCCTCCAGTGCTCCGTCTCCGCCGCCGACGAACAGATCCGCACCCAGTGGCGTCGCGAGCCCGCCGGGGCCCTGTTCCGGTTCGACGGCGCGGGACGGGACGCCGGGGTGTGGGGGCCCGCCGAGGACGTCGAGGGGCGGATCGCCGTCGCCGTACGCAGGTGGCGGCGGGTCCTGGAGGAGCTGGCCGACGAGGAGGTGCGCCAGCTGGACCGCAGTGTGGCGCCCGACCCCGAGACCGTCGCCGCCCTCCTCGCGGCCGCCCTCCTCGGCGGCCGACGGGCCCGTACGGCGGGGGAGCAGCTCGCCGAACGCATCGGCGCCCAGGGTGCGCTGAGGCTCCGTGACAAGGGCGGCGAGCTGCTGACCGGCTATATCGATCAGGTGCTCGGCGGCGAACGCGACCGCCGCCTCGCCCCGCTCGACGCCCTCGACGTCGCCCCCGAACCCCAGGCCGAACTGATCGCCGCGCTTTCCGTACTGCAGAAGGAGAGGTGGCAGCGATGACCGCCGTCACGGACGAGGACCACGACAACGGTGCGGCGAAGGCCCGCCCGCGGAAGGACGGTGGCCGCGAGGACGGGCCCACGCCGGGGCCCGACGGCGAGCGCACCGGCCGGCGCTGGGACGACGGGCTCATCGCCCGCCGCGCCGCCGCTGCCGAGGCCCGTCGGGGCGGGGAGCCCGGGCCCGGAGTCCCGGACGAGGACGACGTACGGCCACAGGTCGAGGCGTACGTTCCCTCGGGCGGACCGCTGCCCGCCCGCCTGGACGCCCTGCGCGAACTCGTCGGGCTCTCCCGGGCCCGGCTCGACCGGGACACCCTCGCCGAGGCGGGACGGGTGCTGGACGAGGCCGCGGCCCGGCAGCGGCTCTCCTCCCGGCACACCGTCGTCGCCGTCGCGGGCGCCACCGGCAGCGGGAAGTCCACCCTGTTCAACGCGCTGGCCGGGGCCCAGATCTCCGACACCGGGCTGCGCCGCCCCACCACCTCCCAGCCCATCGCGTGCAGCTGGACCGACGGGGCCGCCGGACTGCTGGACCGCCTCGCCATCCCGGGGCGGCTGCGGCGCAGGCCCCACCCCGGGCCCGTCGCCTCCGACGAGGTGCTCCAGGGGCTCGTCCTGGTCGACCTTCCCGACCACGACTCGGCGGCCACCGAACACCGTGAACAGGTGGACCGGGTCCTGGCCCTGGTCGACGCGGTGATCTGGGTCGTCGATCCGGAGAAGTACGCCGACGCGGCCCTGCACGAACGCTATCTGCGCCCGCTCGCCGGACACGCCGAGGTCACCTTCGTCGTCCTCAACCAGACCGACCGGCTGCCCGGCGAGGCCGCCGACCTCGTCCTCGACGATCTGCGCCGCCTCCTCGACGAGGACGGGATCGCCCTGGGCGAGCACGGCGAACCCGGCGCCACCGTCATGTCCCTGTCCGCGCTCACCGGTGACGGGGTGCCCGAACTGCGCGAGATGGTCGGCCGGTTCGTCCAGGACCGCACGGCCGCCACCCGCCGCCTCTCCGCCGACGTCGACGCGGCGGCGGCGCGACTGCGCCCCGTGTACGTGGCGGAGGGGCGGCCGGGTCTTGGCGAACGGGCCCGGGAGGAGTTCACCGACCGGCTGGCCGAAGCCGTCGGGGCGGCGGCCGCCGGGCAGGCCGCCGAGCGGGAGTGGCGCAGGAACGCGGGGCGGGCCTGCGGGACGCCGTGGCTGCGGCTGTGGCGCTGGTACGAGTCCCGGGGCCTGCCCGGCAGCCTGGACCGGATGGGCCAGGCGCTCATCCCGCCAGAGGAGGAACTGACGGCCCGGCAGCGGGTCGAACAGGCGGTCCGGATCGTCGCGGACGAGGCCGCCGACGGGCTGCCCGGGCCCTGGGCGCAGGCAGTGCGGGAGGCCGCGTTCAGCGGGGCGAAGGGGCTGCCCGAAGCGCTGGACGAGCTCGCGGTGAAGGCGGGGGCGCCCGGTGCGGGCGGGCGGGGCGGCGGTGCCGGGCGGCGCTCCGGAGCCACCGGGCGGGGCGGCGGCTCCGGCCGGCATGATCAGCCCGGGAGTGACGGTGCCGAGGGGCGGGGCAGCAGGGGCGGCCCCCCGGTCGGCGGGCGCCCGGCCAAGCCGCCCCGGCCCAAGTGGTGGCCCGCCGCGGTGCTGGCCCAGGTGTCGATGACGCTGATCCAGATCTTCGGCGGTCTGTGGCTGGTCGGCCAGATCATCGGCGTCCTGGAGCCGGGGCTCGTCACCCCCGCGCTGATCATGCTGGCCGGAGTCGTCGGCGGGCCGCTGGTGGAGTGGTCCTGCGCGGCGGCCATCCGGGGACCGGCCCGGCGCTACGGGCAGGACGCGGAGCGACGGCTGCGCGAGGCCGCGGCCGCGTGCGGCCGGGCGAGGGTCCTGGACCCGGTCGCCGCCGAGCTGGTGCGCTACCGGGAGGTGCGCGAGCGGTACGTGACGGTGGCGGAGTTTTCCACAACCGGCCGGTAGTCCACAGGCCCCGGCGCGATTCCCTTCCGGCGTTCACCATGGAGTCCGTACGACAACGTCGGACGACAGCATGTCAGGGCAGGAAGACGACAGCACGTCAGGGCAGGAATCGGGGGCGGGAAAAATGAATGAGACCTTGGTGACGCTGGTGGGAAACGCGGCCACGGCCGTGGAGTTCCGGGAGACGGCCACCGGAGGAATGGCGCGATTCCGATTCGCCGTGACACCGCGCCGCTGGGACCGCGAGAAACAGCTCTGGGCCGACGGGCACACCAGCTTCTACACCGTCTGGGCCTGGCGGACCCTGGCCGTCAATCTGGCCGGTTCCGTTTCCGTCGGTGAACCACTGCTCGTGCACGGCCGGTTGAAGGTGCGTGAGGAGGAACAGGGTGGTCAGCGGCGGACGTTCGTCGATGTCGAGGCCGTCGCCGTGGGTCATGACCTGAGCCGCGGAACGGCCGCCTTCCGCAGGGCGATCAGGGCCGAGCCTGGTCTGACGGAGCGTCCGGAGCGCGTCACGGACGGCGATGCGGAGCCGTCGCCGCAGGGGCGGGAACGAGCCGGTGAAATGGCGGTGGTGTCCTGAAAAGGCTGGCCGGGGTGCCGCCTGGGCGATAACGATTCCGATTCGGAATGGTTGTCCCAGGGCAGTACGGGGGATCGCCCTTCGCCCGTTCCTTAGGATTCCCAGAGCTCATGGGTCACTTGGGTCTGCTGGCGGGACATTCCCCACACGCGCACCACGCGCGAGGGTCCCGCCCGGAGGGGAATTCTGTGTTGTCTGAGTCTTCAGTGTCCGCTGCGCCTTCCGGTACGACAGGGGCGCCCCCCGGCCGAGGCATCCTCCGCCCGGTCGCCGCGCTGCTGCTTTCCGGTCTCGTCGCGGCGGCCGCTCTCGTCGGCGCGGGCCCGGCGGTGGCCGGCGACCCGGGGCGGCACCACGGCGGCGCGGCCGCGGTGCTCGACGGGCTGAAGACCTTCGACAGCGCCGTGCTCCGCGTGCCGGGCGAGAACGGCGAGGCCGACCGGACCCAGGAACTGCCCGCCGGGCTGTTCGAGATGACCGTGGACGGCGGCGGCAAGCTCAAGACGTACTGCATCGACCTCCACAACCCCACCCAGAACCAGGCGACGTATCTGGAGACCCCCTGGGCCGAAACCTCGCTGGGCGGCAACCGGAACGCGGGGAAGATCCGCTGGATCCTCCAGCACTCCTACCCTCAGGTCGACGACCTCGCCGCCCTCGCCGAGGCCGCCGGGACCGGCCCGCTGACCGAGCGGACCGCCGCCGCCGGCACCCAGGTCGCCATCTGGCGCTACTCGGACGGCGCCGACGTCACCGCGGTGGACAAGCAGGCGGAGAAGCTGGCCGACTGGCTGCACCGCCACGCGCGCAACGCGAAGGAGCCCCGCGCCTCCCTGACCCTGGAACCGGCGGCGGTCTCCGGCCGGGCCGGGGAGCGGCTGGGGCCCGTGACCGTCCGCACCGGCGCCGACCAGGTCTCGGTGTCGCCCCCGGTGGACGCGGCGGCCAGCGGGATCAGGGTCACCGACGAGAAGGGCGAGGCCATCACCGCCGCCGCCGACGGCGACCGGCTGTACTTCGACCTGCCGAAGGACACCGCCGACGGCTCCGCCGCGCTGAGTGTCCAGGCCACCACCCAGGTGCCGGTCGGCCGGGCCTTCACCGGGATCGGCCGGACCCAGGCGCAGATCCTGGCCGGGTCCAGCGAGTCCACCGTCTCCGCGCGGGCCACCGCCACCTGGGCCGAGACGGGCCCGGCCCCCGCGGTGACCGCCCGGGAGAACTGCGCGAAGGGCGGCGTCGACATCACCGTCGCCAACCGTGGCGACGCGCCGTTCACGTTCGAGCTGGCCGGTGCCGAGCACGCCGTCGCGGCCGGGGCCACCCGCACCGTGACCCTTCCGGTCGCCGAGGATCAGGCGTACGACTTCGCCATCACCGGGCCCGGCGGCTTCCGGAAGAGTTTCACCGGGGTGCTGGACTGCGCCACCGCCGGCAGCGTCCCGCCGGGCGGGGACGGGGCCGACGGCGGGGCGGGCAACGACATCGGCACCCGGAGCGCCCAGCGGTCCGTCCCGGCCACGACCGGCTCCAGCACCTCGGGCCTGGAGGGCGACCTCGCCGCGACCGGTGGCTCCAGCGCCACCCCGATGATCGCGGCCGTGGCGTTCGGACTGCTCGTCGTGGGCGGCGGCGCGGTCTTCCTCCTCCGCCGGAAGCAGGCGCGCACCGAGGACGAGTGAGTGCCCGCACACATGCGGTGACGTGCGAGGAAGGAGCCTACGGTGATACGGGTTTCCGTCCGGGGTTGGACGTCAGGCAAGATGGGGTGTTTCTGGCGGCCCGAGAACGTCATTCGGCCCCTGACCTGGGATGGAACCGCCAGGTAGGGGCCGAACTGGGGCCGTGGGCCGTCTGTGGGCCGTCAGGCCGCCGCTGAGAGGTCATCCAACGAGTGGACCCGCCGGAACACGGACGACATAGCGGCTCGGGCCTTCTCGTCGCTGCTGGGCAGAAGATGAGTGTAGATCCGGAGCGTGAACCCCGGGTCCGAGTGCCCCAGGTAGGTGCTCAGAGCCTTGACGCTCCCTCCGGCTTCCAGGACCACCGATGCGTAGAAGTGCCGCAGCGCGTGCATTCCGTCGTCCGGAGCGGCTGCGTAGCGCTGTCCCGGCTCCCTGGGAGGGATGACGCCAGCGTGAGCCAGGGCAGGCTTCCACACGTAGTCGTCGAAGTAGCTTCGCCAGATCGCCTTGCCGACGGTACTGGTGAAGACCAGCCTCAGTGTCACCAAGGGGCCGTTCGGGGTTTTCCACGGCAGAGTGACGGCGACGGGCGGGAACAAGTCCATGTGCTCCTGCAAGCCGGTCCCCACCGCGTCGCTGAGAGGCGCATCCCGCAGCTTTCCGCGCTTGGGCGGGGCGAAGACGAGGGTGCCGCCAACGCGCTTGATCTGCTGACGGACATGCACCCAACCCGTCTTGAAGTCCAGATTGTCTTCGGCAAGGCCCAGCACCTCCCCCTGCCGCAGACCGCAACCCCCGCCAGCGTCCACGGTGGCCGCATACCGGTCGGGCATCCCTGAACGAACAGCCAGTACCCGTTCCTCGGTCCATGGCACGATCAGCCGCTGCTCCGGAATCGGAGGCTTGACCGACTGGGCGTGGCACGGATTGGACTTGATCACTCCATCGTCTACCGCGGCATTGAACAGAGACGACACCGAGTCGTAGATCGCACGGCGGTAGGTGCCATTGGGTACGGCCAGCTGGAGGGTGTTCAACCAGGTGCGCATGTGCTCGGGCTTGAACGATCCCATGGGGCGCGTACCGAGGTAGGGGAACGCGTGCAACCGGATACGCCTGCCCACGACTTCCTGACTCCCCAGCTCCGTCGTCAGCCCGCCCAGCCACTTCTCGCCGTAGTCCCGGAAGACGATCTGCCCAGCCTTCGGGTCGATGTACTGCCCCGCGTCCATGTCCGCTTCGATGCGCGTAAGCCACTTCTCAGCCAGCCCCTTCTTGCGGTCAGGGAAGCTTTTGGACTGTTCAGTGCCGTCGGGGCCGATGTAGCGGGCGCGGTAGCGGAGTCCCGTGCCATAGCGGTCGCTCCGGACGCGGCGGGGCTTCTCGTCAGGACCGAGTTCGGTTTTGTACCAGCGGTCTTGAATGTGGCCAGCCAAGGCGGTGCTCCTGTTAGCGATGCCGCAGGGGCGCGACCGGTCGTGGTCGCGCCCCTGCGGGTGTGTGGATCAGGCTGCTTCGCGGTTGGTCTCGGTGAGGGTGGTGATCCAGGCATGGACGGCACCGGGGTCGTAGCGGAGGTGCTTGCCGATGCGGAAGCCGGGCGGGCCGGTGCGCTTCTTGCGCCAGGCGTAGACGGTTTCCAGCGGGATGGTGAGCAGAGCGGCGATGTCCTCGGGGGTGAGGTAGCGGTCAGGGAGGCCGCCTCGAAGGGTGGCGCGGGGGTCGGTCTCGGGGGTGCGCTTCGGTGCCACGGGGGACTCCTCGGGGCGGCAGTGGTCAGGGTTTCCGTGACAGAACTGACAGAACCTCGTCGCTAGCCCGCTGACCTGCGGTTACTCCGGTTTCCAACGTCGTGACAAAACCTCGAAAAACTCTGACAGAACCTCCGGGCGGGGGGTTCTGCCAGAGCACCCCCGAACCGGCACGGCCGGTGGGGGCCGTGCCGGAAACGGGGGGGCGGGGGGGTTCTGTCAGAGTTTCCGGAGGTTTTGTCAGAGCCGTGATCATGGCCGTTTGTACAGGTCAGCGGCCTCGGGCGGGGGTTGTGTCAGTTCTGTCAGCGGGATGGGGGTTCTGTCAGCCGGTGGTGAGCGGCGGGGTGACGCTGGGGTGGGTGTCGAAGCGTGGCGACGGCGGCCGACCACCGCGCCCGGTACGCGGGGGTGCGGGCTGCTGTCGGACCCAGCCGTGTTCGTCCAGTAGCGTCAGCGCGGGGTCCAGGTCCGTCATGGCGGGGAAGTCGCCGCGCGACAGGCCCCGGAACAGCTCCCGCTTGGTGAAGCCGGACAGGCGCTGTTCCTTGAGGTGGGTGAGGAGCTGGTGGGCGGCTTCCTGCGCGGGGTCGGCTCCCATGGCGTCGAAGACTTCCAGGGCGTGAGCGGTGAAGTAGTCCCCGATCTCCACCGCGTTGGCCATGGTTGCGGCCTCGATGGGGACCATCCAACCGTTGTCCGGGTGGGTGGCTAGGTGGAGCAGCCCGGCGATGCGGGCGACGGCCCCGTCGCGCTTGGACGCCCACTTGATGATCGGGTGGAGGCTGCGGCCCTTCCCGATCCGGGACTCGGTCACCTTCTGGTAGGCCAGTAGGACCGCGTCCGCGTCGGGGGTGAGGGTGAGGACGGCCGGGTCGGTCCAATCCGCCAACCCCAGCGCGAGGCCGCCCAACTGCTTGGCGTAGGTGGCTGCGGTTTCCTCCGGAAGAAGGTCCGGGGTGAGGTTCCGTGACCCGACCAGGGACACGGGCTTGGCGTACAGGAACCGGGCCAGCAGCCCTCGCCCGTCAGCCCCCTTCACTCTGCCCAAGGCGTCGAGGACTTCGGGCTGGATGGCCAGACCCATGGTGATGGCGGGGGCTTCGACGTGCTGGGCATCTCGCCCCTGCCGGTTCACGCGGACCATGTCTCCGGCGTGGCCTTTGAGGAAGATGCCCATGTTGGGGGTGCCGGAGTAGCGTCCGGCGATGATGTCGAAGATCTCCCCTTCGGCGGACATGACGCTCATCCGCCCGTCCTGGTCGGCTACCAGGGTGGCGAGGCTTTCGGGGGTGACGTCATCCGCGACCAACTGCGGTTTCGCGGGGACGGTCATCTCGTCGGCCTGTTGGGCGAGGTGGACGGCTTCGGCGGTGAGCTGGTCTCGCAGCCCGGGTTCAGCGGCGGCGGCCTTCTGCGCGGCCTTGTCGGCGGCCGAGCGGGCGAGGCGGGCGGTGGTCTCGGCTTCCGCCCGGCGCGGCCCGGACAGCTCCACCAACGCCTTCTCAGCGGCCAACAGGGGGCCGGTCATGAGCGCGAACACGGCCGACTTCCGGTTGCCCGGGGGCAGGGCCACGGCGGTGTAGAGGTTCACCGGCTCCCGCCAGTGCCCCCGCACGTGAACCGTTGCCCTCCCCCCGGCGGCCGTGGCGAGCACCGCCAGCGCCAGGCACCCGGCCAGGTCCACCGGGGTCTGCGTCTCTTCTGCCACTCCGGCGACCATGCCGCCCAGCCACTCGGGCAGCGCGTGCACGGGGAACACCGGGAGCTTCCGGCGGGGGTTGAGCGGGACGGGTTCGTCCCACACGGGGCCGGTGATGGTCTCGGGGTCCAGGGCATCGTTGAAGCCCTCCCACAGGTCGGCGCTCATGCGGCCTTGCTCCCTTCCGTGTTGAGCAGCGGGCAGGACTCGGGATGTGTGGTGTGGGCCTCGATCAGGGCCAGGACACCGGACCGGCCGCGTGCGGTGCGCTCGTAGCCGCACCGGCACCAGGACCGCGCCGACACCAGCGCCGAGAACGACGGCGGCGCGACGACGCGAAGCCACCGGACCGGCTGCAGCCGAAGGTCAGAGCGAACAGCAACGGGGACGGCCTTGCGGCCGACGCCTTTCGGCACGCCACCACCGGCCGGTCCTGCGGCACGGTTGGCGGCCTGCGGGCTACTCGGGGGGGCTGACAGGCTCTTAAGTCGGGTGTTCCTGGGGGCGGTCATGTCGGCCGCTCGGGGTTGTTGGCGATGGACCAGTTGAGAGCGCTGGTCACTGCGGCGCGGCACTCGTGTTCGCGGAGTCCGGCCGCCATTCCCGCCGAATTAAGAGCCGCTTCTACCTCATGGCGGGCGAGGTCGCCGGACGGGATGAACCGCCCCAACGCCCGTGCGGCCCGAACCAGCGTCCAGTTCCGCGAGCCCTCCCCGGCCCCCGCGACGGCCGCCGTTTCGGCCCTGAGAGCCGCTGCGGCGTACCGGGAGGCCCGAACCGGCACGGGTGCAGCCGTCGCCAGGCCCCGTGATGACTGACGGGGCTCCAGGAGGGCGTGCAGCCATTTCGGGAGCGGTACGGGGTCGGTGGGGTCGACCACCTCGTACGCACCGTGCGGGAGGGTGCTCCCCGCGCTTACGACGTAGCCGCCGTGGGCGCGGGTGTCGATGTGCTTGCCGAGCCTGCCCGCGCTGTTGCCGAGCCGGACGCCGTCCGGGGCGGTGAAGTACAGGTGGTGCCCACCGCTCGCGGTCCGGGTCCGGTAGGTGGTGGGGACAGCCTGCCCGGCGCGCTCGCAGAGCGCTTGCAGGGAAGTGACGCCGTCAGGCGTTCCTTTCGGGTCCTTGGGCTTGACCGTGTCCAGGTCGATGACGACCAGCCCGGACGGGCCGGTGGCGATGCCGACGTTGAACGCCCCTGCCGACCAGGCGGCGCGGATGCGGTCGGGGTCGGTGGTGGCGCGCTGTTCCGGCTTCCGGTGCCCGGCCGCGCAGTTGCCGGTGCCGGGGCAGGCGGCTTCGCCGTGGAGGGCGGGGCGCTTGTCGGCGGGGCGGAGCGGGAAGACGTACCAGGCGCGTTCGGCGGCGGCCAGAGCGGCGGCGAGCTGTGGGCCCTCTCGCCTGATGGGGGCAGGGTGGGTCATGCTGGGTGCCTCCACTGTTGAGTTGGTGGACGAGAGCGGCCCCGGATCTTTGGTGAGATGAGGGGGCCGCTCTCGGTGTGTCAGATGTAGGTGACGGTCATGGCGTCGGGGCCGGGCAGGTATTCGCGGGCGGTGCGGTGTTCCTGGTCGTCGGCGGTGCAGATGAGGCGGCCGTCGAGGGTCAAGGTCCACCTGGTGACGGGGTCGCCCCAGTAGGCGGCGTTGGCGATGGCCTCGGCGGGGGTGTCGAAGTGCGGTACACACTCGCCGGGGTTGGTGTCAGGCTCGGTGCCGCAGACGTCGCAGACGGCAACCCAGCACATGCTTCGGCGTACAGCCACGGGGCGGCCCTCTCAGTTGATGCGGGTAGCGGTGCCGGTGATACGGCCGCCGCGCAGGTGCGGGTTCTGGGCGATGATCTGGGCGACCTGTGCTGCGTGGACGTCCTTGGCGGACGGGACGGGGCCGGGCGAGACGATCTCGGCGTGGTCGTCGTACTCGGCGTACTGGCCGTTCTTCTCGACGCGGGCGCGGACGTGCCAGGTGCTCTTGGTGGCCACGGGGTGCTCCTCAGAGGTTGGGGATGGCGTCGACGAGGGCGGAGGTCATCTGGTTGATGGGTCCGGCGGCGCCGGTGGAGGCGAGGAAGAACCCGAATCCGCCGCTGACGACCGCGCCGGTGACGGTGAGGCTGCGGTCACGGAGAAGGAAGATCAGGACGAGTCCGAAGATGGCGACGAGGGAGAGGGATATAGCCACGGGATGCCCTTCTGGTCTGGTCTTGTTGGGTGGTCAGTTGATGCGGGTGGCGGTGCCGGTGATGCGGCCGCCGCGCAGGTGCGGGTTCTGCCGGATGATCTCGGTGAGCTGTGCGGCCAGGACGTCCTTCGCGGTGGGCACGCCGGAGGGGCTGTGGATGGTGGCGACGTCGTCGTACTCGGCGTACTTGCCGTTCTTCTCGACGCGGGCGAAAACCTTCCAGGTGCTCTTGGTAGCCACGGTTCTGATCTCCTTGAATTGGTCGCTGTGTGTGACAGGGAGGGAAGTGGGAAGGGGTGCGGGAACCTGGATTTCGGGGGTTTCCGCTGGTCGGCGTAGGTAGCCTCCCTGCCTCCCTAACGGGGTGTTACGGCTGGTCAAGCTGGGGAGGCGGGGTGAGGGAGGCGGGTAGGGAGTTCTCCCTTCCTCCCTGCCCGCCTCCCTTCACGCTGTGTGACTTTCGGGGGTGGTGTCGGTGCGGTCCTCGGATGCTTCGAGGAGCCGGGCACGGCTGACGACCATGACCCCGCCGGACTTGTAGGCCGGTGCCCCGACCACGTCGAGGGCCTGGATGAGGTCGCTCGCGGTCCACCCGCGGTACTCGCCCGGGTTATGGGCGGCGAGGCGCTGGCGGACCTCATCGGTCCGCATCCGCTTGGCCTCGCCCAGCACCGCCAGGAAGTCGGTCAGGTGGTCGGCCGGCTCATCGCCCACCGGGTCCGGGACGGGTGCCATGCCTTCGCGCAGGGCGAGGGCGCGCTTGACGACGGGGGTGATCTGGTCGGTGGTGGCGTCCTTGCGGACGTAGTGGGAGCGGACCAGCTCGAACGGGTTCTTGGTGAAGCCGACGGTGAGGGCGGTGCCGACGTTCTCGGCCGGGTTGAGGGTGGTGGCGGTGATGCCCGCCTTGTGCTTGCCCGTCCCCAGCAGTCCGTCGTTGGCGACGTGGTCGCCCACGGCGAACGCGACCCGGTGGGAGGTGTTGCGGGTGACATCCTTCGGGATGCTGTCCGCCGTGGGCGAGACGGTGACGAAGATGAGGGTGATGCCGACCTTGCGGGCCTTCTTCATCACCTTCACCGCCAGTTCGGCGGCCTCGGCCCCGTACTTCTTGTGCATGAACAGCTCGTGGCACTCGTCGAACACCACGACCTTCGGCCGCATTCTCGGGTCGCGCTGAGCGAGGGCGCGGGTGAGGCGGACTTCGTCCCCGCCGAGCTGTTCGAGGAGCTTGCCCCGCTCGGTGACCTCGTTGCGCAGGTTCCGCAGGGCCTTGACGGCGGCCTCGATCTGCTCGTCCTCGTCGCCCTTGACCAGGGTCCGCAGTCGTTCGCGCATCGGGTCGTAGTCGACGTTGTAGGCCATGACGTAGGCCTCGATGTCGACCAGGGGATCGAGCATCGCCCCCAGCAGCAGGGCCACGACCAGGGACGACTTACCCGAGCCCATGATCCCGCCGACCATGTAGTTCGCGGCCATGAGCTTGCCGGACACCTGATCCCCGCGCTGGGACACCCCGACAGGCACGCCCGTGAAGTAGTCGGCCTCCCCACCGGTCAGCAGCGGCCAGTCCGGCACCACCCCGGACAGGGAACCCGCATCGGCCACCCACAGGTCGAGGACGCTGGCCTCTGCTTCGGTGGGCCAGACCTCAACCGGCTTGCGCATCAGGTTGTGGGCCAGGACGGTCTTCTTGTCGGTGACCATCTCGACCGTGACACCCATCGGGAGTTGCAGCCGGGAGTGCCACCCGTTGCCCAACCGGGTTGTCGGGGCGACCCAGCGGGGCTGCCACCCGTCCTTGAACGCGGCGTTGAGCTTTGGGATGCCCAGGTGCCGCAGCGCGTCCAGGATCGCGCCCTCGTCGGGTACCACGTCCCGGTTCTCGCTGTCGGCGGCGGGCATCGCCCAGGCCGGTGCGGCCTGCTGGTGGCGGCCCACCGCCCACACAGCGGCCAGAGCGAGCCACGGGCCGACCGCGAGGAGCGGCCCCCAGACCACGGTGACGATGACGACCAGCAGCCGGATCAGCTCCACCAGCGCCATCAGCGGGGTGACGACGTCGGCGGGGTCCTTCGTCGCGATGGCGAGCGCGATCCCGACCGCCAGGAGCAACCCGAGTCCACCGGCCGTTCCGTAGCCGGTGGCCTTGACGGCCTGCTGCGGGGCGGTCAGCAGGTCCATCCGCCGCCGGTGCCGCTCAGCCCGGAAGCGGTGCAGCCGCTCTTCCCACTCGTCGGCCAGCTCGGTGTTCCCCGCGGCTTCCGCCGCCCGCAGCATCCGTTCGTAGCGGGCGGCGGTACGGCCCTCCCACGCGCGGCGGGCCACGATCCGGCCCCCGCCCACGATGTACATGCCGTGCCGGACGGTGAACTGGGCACCGTTGCGGGTGCGGTCGTGGGTGGCGGCGGCGCGGACCATGCGGGCGGTACGGACCGCTCGCGACACGCGGGGGCGTACGGGCGGGGACGGCGGGGTGGCCGGGGTGGTGACGGGGTCCTTGACCAGGCTCACCACCGGCTCGGTGTCGGGCTCGGGGGTGGTGGGGCGGTGGTCGTTGAGGTGGTGCACGGTCCCCATGACGGGGACCGTGCTGGCGGGTTCGGTCATGATGAACGTGCCTCTCCTGCTCAGTGCGACGGGATGGGGTGAAGGTGGGGGCGGCCGGTTTCCTTGGCCGGGGTCGGCCGTCCCCGCTCAGCCCTGCTCGGCCTTGCGGACGGCGCGTTCTGCGAGGCGTACGCGCTGCTCGGCCTGCTTGCGGGCCTCCCGGGCGGCGGCCTTGTCGGCACGCGGCGCGGTGCGCTCGGTCGCCTTCGCGGCGGCGAGGTCCTGGCGGGCGTCGGCCTGCACTTTGTGCAGCGCGGCCAGCTCCTGCGCGCCGCGGGCGGCGGCGGCCTGGTCGATGCGCTCGATCTTGCGGCGGATGTCGGGGTCGACGCAGTCCGCGAGGGCCTGACGGAAGCCCTTACGGAACAGCTTGGCGCGCTCGCGGGACTCGGCTCGGGTGTAGCTGTACACGGTGACCTCCCGAAAAGGGGTGGGGCCGGGCTGTCCGGCTCCCCTTGCCGCCCCGGGAGCCGGGGCGGCGCGGGCAGCCGTCAGGCGGGCCGCAGTTCGTGGGTGTGGCACAGCACGGGGGCGATCCAGATGCTGATCCGGTCCACCGTCCACCGGCCCTCGGTGAGGGGGCCGGGCGGTACTTCGTCGAGAATCCGGCCGGTCTTGCCAGCCGCGCGCGGGTCGTCCTCACACGCCACGATCAGGACCTCTTGGCCTGCTTGGAACATGGGCTTTTCCCTTCCTGGTCAGCGGTGCTTGCGGGCGCTCTTGCTGTCGCTTACGGACTTCACGACGGTGACGACGCCCCAGGCGCAGACGGAGGCGACCAGGGCGAGGAGAGC
Organism: Streptomyces sp. WZ.A104; assembly: GCF_002382885.1. Taxonomy (GTDB): domain Bacteria; phylum Actinomycetota; class Actinomycetes; order Streptomycetales; family Streptomycetaceae; genus Streptomyces. The sequence continues at coordinate 670 of NZ_NWVL01000065.1, read as the reverse complement.
GAGGTTGGCGGCGATGGCGGTGAGGACGCCGACGAGGAGCGGGCCGAAGTAGACCCCGGCGGCCACCGCCCCGGCTCCCACACCCGATCCGAGTGCGAGGCGCTGAACGGTGCGGTCCGGGGGTGCCTGGTGGACGTGGATGACCTGGGGTGCCGCGCCTGTGGGTTGGTAGGTGGCGGGGAGGTGGTCGGTGTAGGCGGGGGTGCCGTCCGGGAGGTGCACGACGGACGGCCGACGGGCTTCGGGGAGGTTCGTGGGCATGGTGTTCCTCTCAGCGGCGGTTGCCGATCGAGCCCGCTCCGGGGCGGCGGGAGGGGGCCGGGGTGCCACGTCGGCACGATCTGGCGTGCCGGTTGGCGAGGTCATCGGCGTCCCGAGTGGGAACGGTGCGGTGGAAGCCGCACGTACAGGTCACGGTGGAGCGTCCGAGGAGCCGGGCGGCCACCGTGGTGGTCCCTCCGGCGGGGGTGGAGTAGCGCACAGGTGTCGGTCCTTCCGGGTCAGGCCCCCAGGGCGAGGGCGGCGAGGGTCAGGGCGAGGATGTGGGCGGTCTGGTCTGTTAACTGCACCAACTTGGTGATCCGCTCGACTCGGGGGCCGTGACTCGTGAGCATTTGGACGTGCATGAGACTCCTTCGCTTCATCGAGATCTGATTGACGGACGTGCTCG
>NZ_NWVL01000064.1 GCF_002382885.1 Streptomyces sp. WZ.A104 | reverse complement strand
CTCCGTAGGCGCCGGCCTGTCCGGTGGCCCCGCCGCCGGGTCCGGCGCCCCGGTGCCCGCGGTGCCCGCGGCCCGGTCGAGGCCGCCGCAGCCGCCGACGGCCCAGCCTCCGGCCCGCGAGGAACTCCGCCCCGGAGCCTTCCCGGGCCCCCGCAACGGCTGACACCGGGCCGCTCCTCTGCCCCACCGTGCGTGCCGCACGGCGGGGCAGTGTCGCATGGGGGGGCGAGGCAGCGCCGCGTGGGAGCGGGGGTCGCTGGGGTCCTGGGGCGGAAGGGTGGCCTCAGCCGATGTCCGGCGGGTCGATCCGGATGCGCACCTGGTCGCCGCCGCCCTTGGCCGTGCGCGCCGCCTGTGCCGCCTTCAGGGCGCCTGCGAGGGCCGCGCCGCGGCCCGGGACCACCCGGATGAGGACGCGCTCCCAAGTCTCGCCCGGTGGGGCCTCTCCCGGCCTGCGGGGCCTTCCCGGCCCGGTCGGCGGAACCGGCACCGGGCCCAGGATCTCGGCCTCCGGCGGCAGGCCGGCGGTCTGGAGGAACGAGCCGAGGGAATCGGCCGGGCCGGTCACCGAGGCCATCCGGGAGACCGGCGGGAAGCCCAGCTCGGCCCGCTCCGCCAGCTCGCGGCGGGCGAAACCGGCCGGGTCCCAGCGGACCAGGGCCTGCACCGCCCGTTCCGTCGGCTCGGCCACGATGACCACCGTGCCGCCCTCCTCCTGCCCCCGCACCAGCGCGCCCGCGGCCGTCCAGCGACGCAGCGCCTCCTCGCCCGCCCGCAGGTCCGGCCTGCCGAGCATGGCCCAGCCGTCCAGGAGCAGCGCGGCGGCGTAACCGCCCTCGGCCACGGGCTCCGCGCCGGGGGTGCTGACGACCAGCGCGGGCGCGTCCGGCACCGCGTCCAGGATGTGGTCGCGCCCCGAGGTGCGGACCGGCACGGCGGGGAAGGCCCGGCCCAGCTCCTCGGCGGTGCGGCGGGCGCCGACGATCTGGGCGCGGAGCCGGGGGGAGCCGCACTCCGCGCAGTGCCAGGACCGCTCGGCCCGGCCGCACCAGGCGCAGTTCAGATCCTGCTGGTCCGGGGCCTGGAGCGGGCCCGCGCAGTGGCGGCAGCGGGCGGGGGTGCGACAGCGTTCGCAGGCGAGGCGGGGGGCGTAACCCCTCCGGGGGACCTGGACCAGCACCGGGCCGCTGCGCAGGCCGTCACGCACGGTCTGCCAGGCGAGGCTGGGCAGCCGGGCGGAGCGGGCAGCGCCGTCCCGGGCCAGCTCGCCGTCCCCGACCGTACGGATCAGGGGCGCGGCCCGGCGCAGCTGCTCCCGGTCCGCGAGAAGCGGCAGCGCCCAGCCGCTCTCCACCAGCTGGGCCGCCTCCACCGTGCAGCTGGTGCCGCCGAGCAGGAAGCCGCAGCGGCCCTGCGCGGCCCGCAGCTCCAGGACCTCGCGGACATGCGGGAAGGGGGCGTTGTCGTCGCTGTGGCTGGAGTCCCCGTCATCCCAGATGACCACCAGGCCGAGGTGCTGGACGGGGGCGAACATCGCGGCCCGGGTCCCCACGACCGCCCGCACGGAGCCCCGGCGCACCGCGAGCCACTGGCGGTAGCGCTTCTCCGGGCCGGAGTCGGCGGTGAGCAGCGCGTGCCGGCCCGCGCCGAGCAGCTCGGTCAGCGCCGCGTCGACCCGTCCGGCGGCCCGCCCGTCGGGGACCACGACGAGGGCGCCCCGCCCCGAGGAGAGCGTCGCCGCGACGGCCCCGGCGATCTCGGCGGGCCAGTGCGGCCCGGGCAGGGCGGTCCACACCGCGCGCGGGGCGCCGCCCTCGGCCAGTGCGCGCAGGAAGGCCGGGCCCTGGGCGTACCGCTCCCAGGTGCCCGCCTCGGGGGCCGGGGGCGGGGGCAGTGGTTCCGGGGAAGGCTTGGACTCGGCGCGGCCGTTGCGGGGCGGGACGGCGAGCTGGAGGACGTCGGCGAGGCTGCCCGCATACCGGTCGGCGACCGCGCGGGAGAGGGCGAGCAGCTCGGGCCCGAGGACCGGCTCCGGGGAGACCACGTAGGCCAGGGCGGCCAGCGCGCCCTGGTAGTCGGAGTCGGCGCGGCGCTCGATGATGAAGCCGTCGATCAGGCCGCCGCCCTCGCGCCGCCCGCCCTGGACATTGCGCCCGCCCGCCCCGAACCGCACCCGCACCCGCACACCCGGCTGGGCGTCGGCGTCCAGCTCCTCGGGGACCGCGTAGTCGAAATACTGGTCGAGATGGAGGACGCCCTTGTTGACCAGGACGCGGGCGACGGGCAGCTCCCCGGCGAGCGCGGCGCCGCGCCAGGTCCGCGGCTTGGCGCGCGGCACCTTCGCCCGGCGCACCGTCTCCCGGATCAGCGCAAGCTGCTCCGGCGCCCCGGTCCCGGGCTCGGCCGCCCCGGTCCCGGGCTCGGCGGACTGCTCGTTCTCGCTGCTCACAGCCAAATTCCTACCAGACGGCACTGACAGCGGCGGCCGCGCGCAGAGCGGCGGGGCCCGGCCACCGTGCTCGGTGTCCGGGCCCCGCTGTCGTCACTGTGCGGTACTGCTGATGCCGCGACCGGCGAGGCCGGCCCGACGGGACGAGCCCGCCGGGAGGGGCACTGACTAGAGACCGGCTGCCGCGCGCAGGGCGTCCACCCGGTCCGTGCGCTCCCAGGTGAAGTCCGGCAGCTCACGGCCGAAGTGGCCGTACGCGGCGGTCTGGGCGTAGATCGGGCGCAGCAGGTCGAGGTCCCGGATGATCGCGGCCGGGCGGAGGTCGAAGACCTCACCGATGGCGTTCTCGATCTTCTCGGTGTCCACGGCCGCGGTGCCGAAGGTCTCGACGAAGAGACCGACCGGCTCGGCCTTGCCGATCGCGTACGCGACCTGGACCTCGCAGCGGGTGGCGAGCCCGGCGGCCACCACGTTCTTGGCGACCCAGCGCATCGCGTACGCCGCGGAACGGTCGACCTTGGACGGGTCCTTGCCCGAGAAGGCACCGCCGCCGTGGCGGGCCATGCCGCCGTAGGTGTCGATGATGATCTTGCGCCCGGTCAGACCCGCGTCGCCCATCGGGCCGCCGATCTCGAAACGGCCGGTGGGGTTCACCAGGAGGCGGTAGCCCTCGGTGTCCAGCTTGATGCCGTCCTCGACGAGCTGCGCGAGCACGTGCTCGACGACGAACTCACGGATGTCGGGCGCGAGCAGCGAGTCCAGGTCGATGTCGGAGGCGTGCTGCGAGGAGACCACCACGGTGTCCAGGCGGACCGCCTTGTCACCGTCGTACTCGATGGTGACCTGGGTCTTGCCGTCGGGACGGAGGTAGGGGATGGTCCCGTTCTTCCGCACCTCGGACAGCCGCCGGGAGAGGCGGTGGGCGAGGTGGATCGGGAGCGGCATCAGCTCCGGGGTCTCGTCGCAGGCGTAGCCGAACATCAGGCCCTGGTCGCCCGCGCCCTGCTTGTCGAGCTCGTCCTCATCGCCCTCGACCCGCTTCTCGTAAGCGGTGTCGACGCCCTGTGCGATGTCCGGCGACTGCGCTCCGATGGAGACCGAGACGCCACAGGAAGCACCGTCGAAGCCCTTTTTGGAGGAGTCGTAGCCGATCTCCAGCACCTTGTTGCGCACGAGGTTGGGGATGTCGGCGTAGGCCTTGGTGGTGACCTCGCCCGCGACATGCACCAGACCAGTGGTGATCAAGGTCTCGACGGCGACGCGCGAGGCGGGGTCCTCGCGCAGGAGCGCGTCGAGAATCGTGTCGCTGATCTGGTCAGCGATCTTGTCGGGGTGACCCTCGGTGACGGATTCCGAGGTGAAGAGACGGCGGGACACATCGCTCCCTGGGGTTGCAGCGGCTGCTGGCTGATCATGGGTGGTACGTCCGAGAGCTGCGCTCGGAGCGTGCCGTCGACCAGTTTATCGGTCGTATCCGGCGGCCGGGCCAGGTGTCTCGCCCTTTGGAAGTCCCGTGACCTGCGCCACAGGGGGCTCCAGTAGGACAATCCACCCTTCCCGGCGACCTGTTTACACCCTATAGGGCCTTTTCAGTCGCCCGGAGGGTTGATTACGAAATCGGCTGGAACCTTCCCGAAACCAGGTCCCAGACCGTGTCGGCGAGCGCTTCCTTGGGACCGTACGGAACCGGTGTCTCCTGGCCGTCGGCCGCGAGGACGACCGCTTCGTTCTCCTCGGAGCCGAAGGTCTTGCGCTCCCCCACCTCGTTGACCACGAGCAGGTCGCAGCCCTTGCGGCGGAGCTTCTCACGGCCGTTGGCCAGCACATCATCGGTCTCGGCGGCGAAGCCCACGACGATCTGGTCCGGCCGAGCCCGCTCGGCGGCGACCTCGGCGAGGATGTCGGGGTTACGGACCAGCGGGACGGCGGGGGCCTCCTCGCCGTCCTTCTTCTTGATCTTGCCCGGGGCGTAGTCGGCGGGCCGGAAGTCGGCCACCGCGGCCGCCATCACCACGGCGTCCGCGTCGGCGGCCGCCTTCAGCACGGCCTCCCGCAGCTGTACGGCGGTGCCGACCCGCAGGACGTCGGCCCCGGCCGGGTCGGGCAGCCCGGTGTTGGCCTCGATCAGGGTGACCCGGGCGCCGCGGGCGACCGCCGTGCGCGCCAGCGCGTACCCCTGCTTGCCGGAGGAGCGGTTGCCGAGGAAGCGCACCGGGTCCAGCGGCTCGCGCGTGCCGCCCGCACTGATCACCACATGGCGGCCCGCGAGGTCGGGCTCGGTGACCCCGCGCGCCAGCACCCGGCGGCAGACCTCGAAGATCTCGCCCGGGTCGGGCAGCCGGCCCTTGCCGGTGTCGACGCCGGTGAGCCGCCCGACTGCGGGCTCGATGACGACGGCGCCCCGGCGGCGCAGCGTCGCGACGTTCTCCCGGGTGGCCGGGTGCTCCCACATCTCGGTGTGCATGGCGGGCGCGAAGACCACCGGACAGCGGGCGGTCAGCAGGGTGTTGGTGAGCAGATCGTCGGCGAGCCCGTGGGCCGCCCTGGCCAGCATGTCGGCGGTCGCCGGGGCGACCACCACGAGGTCGGCCTCCTGCCCGATCCGTACGTGCGGGACTTCGTGCACGTCGTCCCAGACCTGGTCGGAGACGGAGTGCCCGGAGAGCGCCGACCAGGTCGCGGCGCCCACGAAGTGCAGCGAGGAGGCGGTCGGGACGACCCGTACGTCATGGCCGGACTCGGTCAGCCGGCGCAGCAGCTCGCACGCCTTGTAGGCGGCGATGCCCCCGCTGACCCCCAGGACCACCTTCGGCTTGTCCACTGCGTCTCCCCGCACTCGGCAACGTAACGGCTATGTGTGCGGTCCCATGCTGCCTCACCGTGCGGAACGCGTTCACCCGGCCCCGGACACACCTCAGGCCCGGCGTACGGGCCGCCGGGCCTGAGGACGAGGTGCTGTTCTGCCTACTGCGCGGGGCCCTCGATGGCCTCGGAGGTCAGCAGACCCGCGTTGATCTCGCGGAGCGCGATCGACAGCGGCTTCTCGTGCACGTGGGTGTCGACGAGCGGACCGACGTACTCAAGGAGACCCTCGCCGAGCTGCGAGTAGTACGCGTTGATCTGGCGGGCGCGCTTGGCCGCGTAGATCACCAGGCTGTACTTCGAGTCGGTGGCCTCAAGGAGCTCATCAATCGGCGGGTTGATGATGCCCTCGGGCGTGGTGATGGAAGAGGACACTCTCTGCCTTCCGAAGGGGGTAAAGATCAAAGATCACAGTAGATCTAAGCCTGAAGCATCAAGGCTAGCAGCTCGCGGGCCACGTCCTCGACGGAGGTGTTGACCAGCGTCGTATCGAACTCGGCCTCGGCGGCCAGCTCGACCTTCGCGGCGGCGAGCCTGCGCTCGATGACCTCGGGCGCCTCGGTGCCCCGGCCGGTGAGCCGGCGCACCAGCTCCTCCCAGCTCGGCGGCGCCAGGAAGACCAGGCGCGCGTCGGCCATCGACTCGCGGACCAGCCGGGCTCCCTGGAGGTCGATCTCCAGCAGGACCGGTTCCCCGGCCTCCAGGCGGTCCAGCACGGCGCGGCGCGGCGTGCCGTAGCGGTTGCCCGCGAACTCGGCCCACTCCAGCAGCTCGCCGTTGGCGACGAGCTTGTCGAACTCCTCGTCGTCCACGAAGAAGTAGTGCACGCCGTTGCGCTCCCCGGGACGCGGCTTGCGTGTCGTCGCCGACACGGAGAGCCAGACCTCGGGGTGCACTGTGCGCATATGAGCGACGACCGTGCTCTTGCCGACCCCCGAGGGGCCGGAGAGCACGGTCAGCCGCGGACGTACGTCCGGGGGTACGGGGGACGTCCCCCGGGATGTTGCAGCCATGAGGCGATTATCCAGGTTCTCAGGGGTGCCTGAGAACGTCAGGCGGCGGTGCCGCCGAACTCACGCTCCAGGGATGCGATCTGGTTGGAGCCAAGACCCCTGACCCGGCGGCTCTCGGAGATGCCGAGACGCTCCATGATCTGCTTGGCGCGGACCTTGCCGACGCCCGGCAGGGATTCCAGCAGTGCGGAGACCTTCATCTTCCCGATGACGTCGTTCTCCTGGCCCTGCTTGATGACCTCGTGGAGGGAGGCGCCGGAGTGCTTGAGTCGATTTTTGACCTCGGCCCGCTCCCGGCGAGCCGCGGCGGCCTTTTCGAGCGCGGCTGCGCGCTGTTCAGGGGTAAGGGGCGGAAGAGCCACGCCTACGTCACCTCGGATGTCGATCTGTCGGATACGGACCGGCGGGGAAGCTGGACGCCACCCACCAGGTGAGCGACGAACACACTGTGCTCGGCCGCTCTCGACGGAGACTAGCGGCCTGGGCCGCCGTAGTCAGCGAGAACAGACGAAAAGTCCTGGTCAGCTGTGCCCGACCAGGACTTTCCAGACATATCGACCAGGTTTCCGGTCAGTAACTCGTCAGTGATTCGTCAACACGCTGTAAACGTGTCAGGGTCAACTGCCGGATACGGCACGACGGACTTCGTCCGCGAACCGTTCGGCCGCTTCGCGCAGCCCGGACGCGTCCGGACCGTGGCGCAGCACGCCCCGGCTCACGCTGGGAACCACGTTGCCGACGGCGTCGCCGAACACCGTCGGCAGGTCCGCCGGGGTCGCCCCCTGGGCGCCGATGCCGGGCGCGAGGAGCGGCCCGTTGATCGCCAGGTTCACCCCCGCGTCGCCGAGCGTCGCGCCTACCACCGCGCCGACCGAGCCGAGCGGGGCCGCCCCAGTGTTCTCGGCGGCCATGTGGTCGAGCATCAGCTGGGCGAGCGAGCGGCCGTCGGCGGCCGTGGCGCGCTGGACCTCGGCGCCCTCCGGGTTGGAGGTGAGGGCGAGGACGAAGACACCCGCGCCGGAGACGGCGGCCGCGTCGAGCGCCGGTCGCAGCGAGCCGAAGCCGAGGTACGGGGAGACGGTGACCGCGTCGGAGAAGAGCGGGGAGTCCTTGTCCAGGTAGGTCGCCGCGTAGGCGGCCATGGTGGAGCCGATGTCGCCGCGCTTGGCGTCCATCAGGACGAGCGCCCCGGCGGCCCGTGCCTCTTCGACGGCTTTCTCCAGGACGGCGACGCCGCGCGAGCCGAAGCGCTCGAAGAAGGCGGACTGCGGCTTGAGGACGGCGACCCGGTCGGCCAGCGCCTCGACCACGGTGCGGGTGAAGCGCTCCAGGCCCGCGATGTCGTCGTTGAGGCCCCAGGAGGTGAGCAGCGAGGCGTGCGGGTCGATGCCGACGCAGAGCGGGCCGCGGGTGTCCATGGCGTGGCGCAGGCGGGCGCCGAAGGGTTCGGGGGTCACAGGGCGGCCTTCTTCCGGGTCTCGGCGCCGACGGCCTCGGCGAGGGTGGCGTACGGGGACGCGGCGAGCCGGGCGGCGAGGCCCTTGTGGATGCCGCGGGCGTAGAAGGGGCCTTCGTAGATGAAGGCGCTGTAGCCCTGGACGAGGGTGGCCCCGGCCAGGATGCGCTGCCAGGCGTCCTCGGCGTTCTCGACGCCCCCGACTCCCACCAGGGTGATCCGGTCCCCCACACGGGCGTACAGACGGCTCAGGACCTCCAACGAGCGCTCCTTGAGGGGTGCGCCGGAGAGTCCGCCGGTCTCTCCCACCAGGGCGGGGTCAGATTTCAGGCCCAGGCCCTCGCGGGCGATGGTGGTGTTGGTGGCGATGATGCCGTCCAGGCCCAGTTCCACGGCGAGGTCGGCGACGGCGTCGACGTCCTCGTCCGCGAGGTCCGGGGCGATCTTGACGAGGAGCGGGACCCGCCGGGTGGTGACGGTGCGGTCGGCGGCCTCGCGTACGGCGGTGAGCAGCGGGCGCAGCGACTCGGTGGCCTGGAGGTTGCGCAGGCCGGGTGTGTTGGGCGAGGAGACGTTGACGACCAGGTAGTCGGCGTGGGCGGCGAGGGCCTCGGTGGACTTCACGTAGTCGGCGGCGGCCTCGGCCTCGGGCACGACCTTGGTCTTGCCGATGTTGACGCCGACGGTGGTGCGGAAGACCGGGTTGCGGGCGGCCAGGCGGGCGGCGACGGCGGCGGAGCCCTCGTTGTTGAAGCCCATGCGGTTGATCAGCGCACGGTCGGCGACGAGCCGGAAGAGCCGCTTCTTGGGGTTGCCGGGCTGGGCTTCGCCGGTGACGGTGCCGATCTCGATGTGGTCGAAACCGAGCATGGCCATGCCGTCGATGGCGACCGCGTTCTTGTCGAAGCCTGCGGCGAGCCCGAAGGGGCCGTGCATCCGCAGGCCGAGGGCCTCGGTGCGCAGCTCCTTGAAGCGGGGGGCGAGGGCGGCGGCGAGGAAGGTGCGCAGGACGGGGATACGGGCGGCGAGGCGGATCCAGCGGAAGGCGGCGTAGTGGGCCTGCTCGGGGTCCATCCGCTTGAAGACCAGCCGGAAGAAGAACTTGTACATGAGGAGGTGTCCTTGGTGCTCGGTGTGCTCGACGGGGCTCGCAAAGAGGGGGACACCGTTTCCGGTGTCCCCCTCTCCGGGCGGCTAGTCGCGGGCCGCTGTCAGATGCTCGGCGTGTTCCTGGAGGGAACGGACGCCGACGTCGCCGTGGTTGAGGGCGTCGATGCCCTGGACGGCGGCGGCGAGCGCCTGGACCGTGGTCAGACAGGGGACCGAGCGGGCGACGGCCGCGGTGCGGATGTCGTAGCCGTCGAGCCGGCCGCCGGTGCCGTACGGCGTGTTGACGATGAGGTCGACCTCGCCGTCGTGGATGAGCTGGACGATGGTCCTCTCGCCGTTCGGTCCGGTGCCCTCGGACTGCTTGCGCACCACGGTGGCGTTGATGCCGTTGCGCTTGAGGACCTCCGCGGTGCCGGAGGTGGCCATCAGCTCGAAGCCGTGGGCGACCAGCTCGCGGGCCGGGAAGATCATCGAGCGCTTGTCCCGGTTGGCGACCGAGATGAACGCGCGGCCCTTGGTGGGCAGCGGGCCGTAGGCGCCGGCCTGCGACTTGGCGTACGCCGTGCCGAAGACCGAGTCGATGCCCATGACCTCGCCGGTGGAGCGCATCTCCGGGCCGAGGACGGTGTCGACGCCGCGGCCGTGGATGTCGCGGAAGCGCGACCACGGCATCACGGCCTCCTTGACCGAGATCGGCGCGTCCAGCGGCAGGGTGCCGCCGTCGCCGGTCTTCGGCAGCAGGCCCTCCTCGCGCAGCTCGGCGATGGTCGCGCCGAGCGAGATGCGCGCGGCGGCCTTGGCGAGCGGCACCGCGGTCGCCTTCGAGGTGAAGGGGACCGTGCGGGAGGCGCGCGGGTTGGCTTCGAGGACGTAGAGGATGTCGCCGGAGAGCGCGAACTGGATGTTGATCAGTCCGCGGACGCCGACGCCCTTGGCGATGCCCTCGGTGGAGGCGCGCAGCCGCTTGATGTCGAAGCCGCCGAGGGTGATCGGGGGCAGGGCGCAGGCCGAGTCGCCGGAGTGGATGCCTGCTTCCTCGATGTGCTCCATGACGCCGCCGAGGTACAGCTCGGTGCCGTCGTAGAGGGCGTCCACATCGATCTCGATGGCGTCGTCGAGGAAGCGGTCGACCAGGACCGGCCGGGTGGGGCTGATCTCGGTGGACTCGGCGATGTACGCGGCGAGGCGCGTCTCGTCGTACACGATCTCCATGCCGCGCCCGCCGAGGACGTAGGACGGCCGCACGAGGACGGGGTAGCCGATCTCGTCGGCGATGGCCTTGGCCTCGCCGAAGGTGGTGGCGGTGCCGTGCTTGGGCGCGGGCAGTCCGGCCTCGGCCAGCACCCGGCCGAAGGCGCCGCGGTCCTCGGCGGCGTGGATGGCCTCCGGGGAGGTGCCGACGACGGGCACGCCGTTGTCCTTGAGCGCCTGGGAGAGGCCCAGCGGGGTCTGGCCGCCGAGCTGGACGATGACTCCGGCGATCGGGCCCGCCAGTGACTCGGCGTGCACGATCTCCAGGACGTCCTCCAGGGTGAGCGGCTCGAAGTAGAGCCGGTCGGAGGTGTCGTAGTCGGTGGAGACGGTCTCCGGGTTGCAGTTGACCATGACGGTCTCGTAGCCCGCGTCGCTGAGCGCGAAGGAGGCGTGCACACAGGAGTAGTCGAACTCGATGCCCTGGCCGATGCGGTTGGGGCCCGAGCCGAGGATGATCACGGCGGGCTTGGTACGGCTCGCGACCTCGCTCTCCTCGTCGTACGAGGAGTAGAAGTACGGGGTCTTCGCGGCGAACTCGGCGGCACACGTGTCGACGGTCTTGTAGACCGGGCGGATGCCCAGCGCGTGCCGGACCTCGCGGACGACGTCCTCGCGCAGCCCGCGGATCTCACCGATCTGGGCGTCGGAGAAGCCGTGCCGCTTGGCCTCGGCGATCAGGTCGGCGTCCAGGCGTTCGGCGGAGGCCAGCTCGTCGGCGATCTCCTTGATCAGGAACAGCTGGTCGACGAACCAGGGATCGATCTTCGTGGCGTCGAAGACCTCCTCCTGGGTGGCTCCGGCCCGGATCGCCCGCATGACGGTGTTGATGCGGCCGTCGGTGGGCCGGACCGCCTCGGCCAGCAGCTCGGCCTTGTCACCGGCCGGGCCGGTGAAGGCGAACTGCGAGCCCTTCTTCTCCAGCGAGCGCAGGGCCTTCTGGAGGGCCTCGGTGAAGTTCCGGCCGATCGCCATGGCCTCGCCCACCGACTTCATGGTGGTGGTGAGGGTGGAGTCGGCGGAGGGGAACTTCTCGAAGGCGAAGCGCGGGGCCTTGACGACGACGTAGTCGAGGGTCGGCTCGAAGGAGGCCGGGGTCTTCTCGGTGATGTCGTTGGGGATCTCGTCCAGCGTGTAGCCGACGGCCAGCTTGGCGGCGATCTTGGCGATCGGGAAGCCGGTGGCCTTGGAAGCGAGCGCCGAGGAGCGGGAGACGCGGGGGTTCATCTCGATGACGATGACCCGGCCGTCGGTGGGGTCGATGGCGAACTGGATGTTGCAGCCGCCGGTGTCGACGCCGACCTCGCGGATGATCGCGATGCCGATGTCGCGCAGCCGCTGGTACTCGCGGTCGGTGAGCGTCATCGCGGGGGCGACGGTGATGGAGTCGCCGGTGTGGACGCCCATCGGGTCGAAGTTCTCGATGGAGCAGACGACCACGACATTGTCGTTCCTGTCGCGCATCAGCTCCAGCTCGTACTCCTTCCAGCCGAGGATGGACTCCTCAAGGAGCACCTCGGTGGTCGGCGAGAGTGTGAGGCCCTGTCCGGCGATACGGCGCAGCTCCTCCTCGTCGTGGGCGAAGCCGGAGCCGGCGCCGCCCATGGTGAAGGAGGGGCGGACGACGACGGGGTAGCCGCCCAGGGTGTCGACACCCGCGAGGACGTCGTCCATGGAGTGGCAGATGACCGAACGGGCGGACTCGCCGTAGCCGGTCTTCGCCTTGACGGCTTCCACGACGCCCTTGAAGAGGTCGCGGTCCTCGCCCTTGTTGATCGCCTCGACGTTGGCGCCGATGAGCTCGACGCCGTACTTCTCCAGGACACCGTTCTCGTGCATGGAGATCGCGGTGTTCAGCGCGGTCTGGCCGCCGAGGGTGGGCAGGAGCGCGTCGGGGCGCTCCTTGGCGATGATCTTCTCGACGAACTCGGGGGTGATCGGCTCCACGTAGGTCGCGTCGGCGATCTCCGGGTCGGTCATGATCGTCGCCGGGTTGGAGTTCACCAGGATGACGCGCAGGCCCTCGGCCTTGAGGACGCGGCAGGCCTGGGTGCCGGAGTAGTCGAACTCGGCTGCCTGGCCGATGACGATCGGGCCGGAGCCGATGACCAGGACGGACTGGATATCGGAGCGCTTAGGCACGCTGGCCCTCCATCAGGGATACGAAACGGTCGAAGAGGTACGCGGCGTCGTGCGGGCCCGCGGCCGCCTCGGGGTGGTACTGGACGCTGAAGGCGGGCCGGTCCAGGAGCTGGAGGCCCTCGACCACCTGGTCGTTCAGGCAGACGTGGGAGACCTTGGCCCGCCCATAGGGGGTCTCGGAGTCCTGGTCGAGCGGCGCGTCGACGGCGAAGCCGTGGTTGTGCGCGGTGACCTCGACCTTGCCGGTGGTGCGGTCCTGCACCGGCTGGTTGATGCCGCGGTGGCCGTACTTCAGCTTGTAGGTGCCGAAGCCGAGCGCGCGGCCGAGGATCTGGTTGCCGAAGCAGATGCCGAAGAGCGGGGTGGACCGCTCAAGGACGCCCTGCATGAGGGCGACCGGGTGGTCGGCGGTGGACGGGTCGCCGGGGCCGTTGGAGAAGAAGACGCCGTCGGGCTGGACCGCGTACACCTCCTCCAGGGTGGCGGTGGCGGGCAGCACGTGGACCTCGATGCCGCGCTCGGCCATCCGGTGCGGGGTCATGCCCTTGATGCCGAGGTCGATCGCGGCGACGGTGAACTTCTTCGTGCCGATCGCGGGGACGACGTAGGCCTCCTTGGTGGCGACCTCGGCGGAGAGGTCGGCACCGGCCATCTCGGGGGCCTGGCGGACCTTGGCGAGGAGCGTGCCCTCGTCGGCGATCGCGTTGCCGGAGAAGATCCCGACGCGCATCGCGCCGCGCTCGCGCAGATGGCGGGTGAGGGCGCGGGTGTCGACGCCGCTGATACCGACGACGCCCTGCGCGACCAGCTCCTCGTCCAGCGAGCGCTGCGAGCGCCAGTTGGAGGGCTTGCGGGCGGGGTCGCGGACGACGTAGCCGGAGACCCAGATGCGGCCCGACTCGGGGTCCTCGTCGTTGACGCCGGTGTTGCCGACGTGCGGGGCCGTCATGACGACGACCTGGCGGTGGTACGAGGGGTCGGTGAGGGTTTCCTGGTAGCCGGACATGCCGGTGGAGAACACCGCCTCGCCGAAGGTCTCCCCCACGGCCCCGTAGGCGCGGCCGCGGAAGGCGCGGCCGTCCTCCAGGACGAGTACGGCGGGGGTCTGGGCCCCCCGGGTGGAGATCGTCATCGTGCGGTGCCTTCCGTAGTGGTGCTGGTGAGGTGGTTGACGGCGTCGACCCAGGCCTGGTGCTCAGCGGCGTGGTCGGAGCGGAAGCCGGAGTCGATCAGCGTCCCGCCGTGCGCCCAGGTGATGATCAGCAGGCCGCCCTCGGGGAGGACCTTGCCCGCGAGCGCCTTGTCGAGGCGAGCCTCGCGCAGGGCCTCGGCCGGGACGAAGAAGTCGGCCGCCCCGGGGCGTACGACCTCCAGGCCGCGGGCGGTGAGCGTGAGCTCGGTACGGCTGCGGGTGCCGAGGCCGTGCGCGACGATCCGGTCGAGCCACTGCCCGGCGGTGGTGGAGGCGTGGTAGCGCCCCTGAAGCGTCAGGAGCACCTCGTCGCCGGCGAAGCCCTCGGGCGTGGCCGGGAGCTCGGGCAGGCCGGACTGGAGGCTGGCGCGCCACTTCCAGCCCTGGCGCATCAGCCAGTAGACGAGGGCGATGAAGACGAACAGGCCGACCACCCAGGCGATGCGGGCGGCCCAGTCCGTCACTTCCGCCGACTTCTGCTCGGCGGCCAGGTGGTACAGGGGGGTCAGAGTTGTCACGCGAGCTTCCCGTCGACGACCGTGGCACGGCCCCGCAGGAAGGTATGGGTGACGCGGCCCGGCAGCTCACGGCCCTCGTAGGGGGTGTTGCGGCTGCGGGACGCGAAGCCCGCGGGGTCCACGGCTCCACGGTATGCCGGATCGACCAGGGTGAGGTTGGCGGGCTCACCCGCCGAGACGGGACGGCCGTGTCCGACGAGTCGGCCGATGGCCGCGGGGCGGAAGGACATGCGGTCGGCGACGCCCGCCCAGTCGAGCAGACCGGTGTCCACCATCGTCTGCTGGACGACGGAGAGCGCGGTCTCCAGGCCCACCATGCCCATGGCGGCCGCGGCCCACTCGCAGTCCTTGTCCTCGTGCGGGTGCGGGGCGTGGTCGGTGGCGACGCAGTCGATCGTGCCGTCGGCGAGCGCCTCACGCAGGGCCATCACGTCGGCCTCGGTGCGCAGCGGCGGGTTCACCTTGTAGACCGGGTTGTAGGTGCGGACCAGCTCGTCGGTGAGGAGGAGGTGGTGCGGGGTGACCTCGGCGGTGACGTTCCAGCCCTTGGACTTGGCCCAGCGCACGATCTCCACGGACCCGGCGGTGGAGAGATGGCAGATGTGGACGCGGGAGCCGACGTGGGCGGCGAGGAGGACATCGCGGGCGATGATCGACTCCTCCGCGACGGCGGGCCAGCCGCCCAGACCCAGCTCGGCCGAGACGATGCCCTCGTTCATCTGGGCGCCCTCGGTGAGGCGGGGCTCCTGGGCGTGCTGGGCGACGACGCCGTCGAAGGCCTTCACGTACTCCAGGGCGCGGCGCATGATCACCGCGTCGTCGACGCACTTGCCGTCGTCGGAGAAGACCTTCACTCCGGCGGCCGAGTCGTGCATGGCGCCGAGCTCGGCGAGCTTCTTGCCCTCCAGGCCGACGGTGACGGCGCCCACGGGCTGCACGTCGCAGTAGCCGGACTCCTTGCCGAGCCGCCAGACCTGCTCGACGACGCCCGCGGTGTCGGCGACGGGGAAGGTGTTGGCCATGGCGTGGACGGCGGTGAAGCCGCCGACGGCCGCGGCCCTGGTGCCGGTGAGGACGGTCTCGGAGTCCTCGCGGCCGGGCTCGCGCAGATGGGTGTGCAGGTCGACCAGGCCAGGCAGCAGGATCTGCCCCTCGGCATCGATCACGGTGGCGCCGGCGGCGTCGAGGCCGGTGCCCACCTCGGTGACGGTCTCGCCGTCGATGAGTACGTCCTGCGGCTCGCCGCCGAGGATCCGCGCACCGCGAATGATGATCTTGCTCATGGTTACTTGTTCTCCTCGGTACGGGCGGGGGCGGCGGACAGCGCGGTGTCGGAGCCGCCGAGCAGCAGGTAGAGCACGGCCATGCGGATGGAGACGCCGTTGGCGACCTGCTCGACGACGGTGCAGCGGTCGGAGTCGGCGACCTCGGCGGTGATCTCCATGCCGCGGACCATCGGGCCGGGGTGCATGACGATGGCGTGTTCGGGCATCTTCGCCATCCGCTCGCCGTCCAGGCCGTAGCGGCGGGAGTATTCGCGCTCGGTCGGGAAGTACGCGGCGTTCATCCGTTCGCGCTGCACACGCAGCATCATCACCGCATCGGACTTCGCCAGCACGTCGTCGAGGCTGTAGCTGACGTCACAGGGCCACTTCTCGACGCCCACGGGGACGAGGGTGGGCGGGGCCACCAGGGTGACGTGCGCGCCGAGCGTGGTCAGCAGGTGGACGTTGGAGCGGGCGACGCGGCTGTGCAGGATGTCGCCGACGATCGTGATGCGGCGGCCGTCCAGGTCCCGGCCGAGCCCGGCGTCGGCTCCGACGAGCCGACGGCGCATCGTGAAGGCGTCCAGCAGGGCCTGGGTGGGGTGCTCGTGGGTGCCGTCCCCCGCGTTGACGACGGCCCCGTCGATCCAGCCGGAGGTGGCGAGCCGGTAAGGAGCACCGGAGGCGCCGTGCCGGATGACGACGGCGTCGGCGCCCATCGCCTCCAGGGTCAGGGCGGTGTCCTTGAGGGACTCGCCCTTGGAGACCGAGGAGCCCTTGGCGGAGAAGTTGATGACGTCGGCGGACAGCCGCTTGGCGGCCGCCTCGAAGGAGATGCGGGTCCGGGTCGAGTCCTCGAAGAAGAGGTTGACGACGGTTCGGCCGCGCAGGGTGGGGAGCTTCTTGATCGGCCGGTCCGCGACCCGGGCCATCTCCTCGGCGGTGTCGAGGATCAGGACGGCGTCGTCGCGGGTGAGGTCGGCGGCCGAGATGAGGTGACGCTTCATCTGGGGGTTCTCCGGGTGGCTGGAGGGAGTTTCAGGCGTGCGGGCGCGCGGGAGTCGCCGTACGGCCCTTCAGCGGCGCAGGGGCGTACGGAAAGGGCTCGGGCTACTGCGCGTCCGCCGGGGCGGCCTGCTGGACACCGAGCAGCACGGCGTCGCGGCCGTCCTCCTCGGCGAGCTGGACCTTGACCGTCTCCCGCAGCGACGTGGGGAGGTTCTTGCCGACGTAGTCCGCGCGGATCGGGAGTTCCCGGTGACCGCGGTCGACGAGGACCGCGAGCTGTACGGCGCGGGGGCGGCCGATGTCGCCGAGCGCGTCGAGCGCGGCGCGGATCGTGCGGCCGGAGAAGAGCACGTCGTCGACCAGGACGACCAGGCTGCCCTCGATCCCCTCGCCGGGGATCTCGGTGCGGGCCAGGGCGCGCGCCGGGCGTAGCCGCAGGTCGTCTCGGTACATGGTGATGTCGAGGGAGCCGACCGGCATCTTCCGGCCGGTGATCTCTTCGAGCTTGTCGGCGAGCCTGCGGGCGAGGAAGACGCCTCGCGTCGGGATGCCGAGCAGCACCACGTCGTCGGCGCCCTTGGCGCGTTCGACGATCTCGTGGGCGATACGGGTCAGTACACGGGCGATGTCGGGGGCCTCCAGAACGGGGCGTGCCGCGTTGCCAGTGTCGTCGTGCTGTGCGTCCATAAGAAACGGACCTCCTTCTCCGCCTCACGGGACGGACCTTAAAGGACGTCGAAATTGCGTCATCCACGTTACCAGGGCTTGCACGGCGCCCTGGTACCGCCCCCGGGAGGTGCCGGTCCGGATCATTCGGCTTGACGCATCCAAGTAACGCTGCGTAACCTCACAGTGAGTTACCAGCCACGCGGCGCAGCCGCACACTGTTCCAGCGTCCGGGGAGCCATATGTCCAGCGAATACGCAAAACAGCTCGGGGCCAAACTCCGTGCCATCCGCACCCAGCAGGGCCTTTCCCTCCACGGCGTGGAGGAGAAGTCCCAGGGTCGCTGGAAGGCGGTCGTGGTCGGTTCGTACGAGCGCGGCGACCGTGCCGTGACCGTGCAGCGCCTCGCCGAGCTGGCGGACTTCTACGGGGTCCCGGTGCAGGAGCTGCTGCCCGGCACGACGCCGGGCGGGGCCGCCGAGCCGCCGCCGAAGCTCGTCCTGGACCTGGAGCGCCTCGCCCACGTCCCGCCGGAGAAGGCCGGTCCGCTCCAGCGCTACGCGGCCACGATCCAGAGCCAGCGCGGTGACTACAACGGCAAGGTGCTCTCGATCCGCCAGGACGACCTGCGCACGCTGGCCGTGATCTACGACCAGTCGCCGTCCGTGCTCACGGAGCAGCTGATCAGCTGGGGCGTGCTGGACGCGGACGCGCGGCGCGCGGTCTCCCACGACGAGGGCTGAGCGAGCGGAAGCGGGGCCGGAAGGCCTCAGCAGCCCCCCAGCAGAAACGTACCGCCGGGCCGGCGGGGACCTGAACGGGTCCCCGCCGGCCCGGCGTTCTTCGTCTCTCCTCCGTCACGGTCTCGCCTCCGTCGCGCTTTCGTCCCTCCCGCCCGGGGACGCCGAAGGGGCCCACGGTCGACCGTGGGCCCCTTCGATGCGAGGTGCGCGACCGAACCGTCGCGGCCGGGGCTACTGCTCCCGGCGGAGGTTCGGCTTGAGATCCTTGAAACGGGCCAGCAGGCCGTTCACGAAGGACGGGGAGTCATCGGTGGAGAACTCCTTGGCGAGCTGGACGGCCTCGTCGATCACCACGGCGTCCGGGGTCTCGTCCAGCCAGATCAGCTCGTATGCACCGAGCCGCAGGATGTTCCGGTCGACGACCGGCATGCGGTCGATCTCCCAGTCCACGGCGTAGGTGACGATGAGGTCGTCGATGCGGTCCGCGTACTGCGCGTACCCCTCGACGAGCTCCATCGTGAATTCGCCGACCGGCGGCTGACGGTCGTCGGTCCGCGAGTGCCGAACCCAGTCCGCGAGGACGCTCTGCACGGACTCACCGCGCTGGTCGGCCTCGAAGAGGATCTGGAAGGCGCGCTTGCGGGCCTTGTTCCGGGCAGCCACGGTTAGCTGTTCACCCGGCCGAGGTAGTCGCCCGTACGGGTGTCGACCTTGATCTTCTCGCCGGTGGTGATGAAGAGCGGCACGCCGATCTCGTAGTCCGTCTCCAGGGTGGCGGGCTTGGTGCCGCCGGTGGAGCGGTCGCCCTGGACGCCCGGGTCGGTGTGCTTGACGGTGAGCTCGACGGCGGCGGGCAGCTCGACGTAGAGCACCTCGCCCTCGTACTGGGCGACGGAGGCGGTGAAGCCCTCGATCAGGAAGTTGGCGGCGTTGCCGACGGCCTTGCGGTCGACCATGAGCTGGTCGTAGGTGTCCATGTCCATGAAGACGAAGTACTCGCCGTCCATGTACGAGAACTGCATGTCGCGGCGGTCAATGGTGGCCGTCTCGACCTTCACGCCGGCGTTGAACGTCTTGTCGACGACCTTGCCGGAGAGCACGTTCTTGAGCTTGGTGCGCACGAAGGCAGGGCCCTTGCCGGGCTTGACGTGCTGGAACTCGACGACGGACCAGAGCTGGCCTCCGTCGAGCTTGAGCACCATGCCGTTCTTGAGGTCGTTCGTGGAAGCCACGGTTGCGGAATCTCCTGGGCTGAAGCTGGTGGAACGACCGAGGATCCGCGCTAGAGCGCGAGCAGCTCCTTGGTCGTCATGGTGAGTAGCTCGGGTCCGCCGTCCGCCTCGGGGCGCACGACGAGCGTGTCATCGATCCGGACACCGCCCCGGCCCGGGAGGTGGACCCCCGGTTCGACGGTGACCGGCACACAAGCGTCCAGTTTACCCATGGCTGTCGGTGCCAGTTGCGGGTCCTCCTCGATTTCGAGCCCCACACCGTGCCCGGTCCGGGGTACGAGGCCCTCCCCATGCCCGGCGGAGTCCAGCAGATGGCGGGCCGCGTGGTCCACGTCCCGGTAGGCGGCCCCCGGTGCCAGCGCCTCCCGCCCGGCCCGCTGAGCGGCGAAAACAAGGTCGTAGAGCTCGATCTGCCACTCGGCCGGGGCGGTGCCGATGACGAAGGTGCGGCCGATCTCGCACCGGTAGCCGTGGTAGCTCGCACCCAGGCTGACGGAGAGGAAATCTCCCTCCTCCACCCTGCGGTCGGACGGGCGGTGCCTGCCCTGGCCGGAGTTGGGGCCGGTGGCTACGGAGGTGGCGAAGGCGGGGCCGTCCGCCCCGTGGTCGACGAGGCGGCGTTCCAGTTCGAGCGCGAGGTGCCGCTCGGTGCGGCCGACCAGGATCGATTCCAGGAGCTCACCCAGGGCCTGGTCGGTGATCTCGGCGGCGATCCGGAGGCAGCCGATCTCCTCCTCGTCCTTGACGACCCGCTGCTGCTCCACGGTGAAGCCCAGATCGGCGAGTTGGAGGCGGGGGGCGGCCTGTCCCATAGCGCGGTGGCGGGCCACGGTCAGATCGTGTTCCTCGACGGCGAGCGAAGCGGCGCCCGACGAGGCGGCGAGGGCCGCGGCGGCCACCACCGGGTCCCCGTCCGGGGCGGGCAGGAGCTCGATGCGGAGCGCCTCGTCGGGCCGCCCGTGACCGGGCTCCCCCGTCGGGGCGCGGGGGCAGAGCAGGACGTCCTCGCCGGGGCCGAGCAGCAGCACGGCGCCGGGAGGCGCTCCGCCCGCGAGATAGCGGACGTTGGCGGGGCGGGAGACCAGGGCGGCCGCGGAGCCCGCGGCGGCGCACCGGTCGCGGAGCAGCCCGCGTCGGACGGCGTGCACCTCTGACATGCTCCGAGCGTACGAGCGGGGGCGCCGCACCGCCCGGTCAGCGCATCCGACCGGGGGCCGGAAGGCCGGGGAGCACGGACGGACAGCACCGACGGCAGGGGCGGCGCGGGACGGCGCGGGACGGGCCGGCATACAGGCCTGTCAGCTGGCCCCGCGTGGGGCCAGCGGCCGTGCGGGCATGCCTGTCGGACAAGCGGCTGTCGGGCAGGCGGCTACCAGGTGGGCGGGCTCGCGATGGAGCGGGCGAGGACGTCGTCCAGGACGCGGGCCGTGGTCTCGACGTCGTAAGTGGAGTTGTCGATGATCGGAAGGCCGGAGCCGTACCAGCCCGCCATCCGGCCGTGGATGCGGGCGACCTCCTCGTCGGAGAGGCGGCGGTTGCCGCTGCGCGCCGCGTTGCGCTCCAAGACGATCTCCAGGCCGGGCAGCAGCACGACGGGCAGCAGGCCGGGGCCCACATGCCGCTTCCAGCCGCCGAGGCCGACGACCGGGCGGTCGGGGAAGACCGCGTCGTCGAGGATGCAGGAGATGCCGTTGGCGAGGAAGTTGCGTGCGGCGAAGCCGCAGGTGCGGCGGGCCAGGCGGTACTGGGCTTCTGAGTGGTCGTTCCAGCCTGCCTGCGGGTCGGCGAAGCCGGAGCAGACCCACTCGCGGACGTCGTCGAGGGAGACATGGGCGGTGGGCACCCGGCGGCGGGCCGCCCAGAGCCTGGCGACGGTGGTCTTGCCCGCGCCCGCGGGGCCGATCAGAAGCACGGCGAGGGTCGCGCTGCCGGTGCCGGGCTCGGCGGGGGGCGCGGGCAGCCCGACGGGGCCGCCGGGGGGCAGCTGGACGTACCCGGTCGCCTGGCCGCCGGAGGGCGGCGGCGTGGGTCCGGTGCCGCTCCAGCCGTGCTGGGGGGCCTGTCCGGGGGCTGGAGGCTGCGGCCCCTGGCCATGGGCCGAGGGCTGGGGGGCCTGGCCCGGGGCCGGAGGCTGGGAGGCCTGGCCCGGGGCCGGAGGCTGCGGAGCCTGGCCGTGAGCCGAGGGCCGGGGGGCCTGGCCCGGGGCCGGAAACCGGGGTATCGGGGGCGGGCCGGGGTGACCGGGGTGCTGGGCCTGGTGCGGCCGGCCGACAGACCCGTTCCCGGGGCCGTGGGGCGGCGGCAGCGGGGCCCCCACTGCGTGCTGCATCCGGTGCCACTCCGTCTCGTCACTGCAACTGGCGCTGATGGGACGGCTACCGTACCTTCCCGGGCCGCCCTGGGGTGAACGGCCCGGGAGGGCACGAAGTGCCCGCCGCCCGGAGGGAGATCCGGACGGGTCGCGCGGGTGTCAGCCCGGCAGTTCGTCGGCCAGAGCCCGCAGCGCGAGCCGGTAGGAGCCGATGCCGAACCCGGCGACCGTGCCGCTGGCCACCGAGGCGATCACCGAGGTGTGCCGGAACTCCTCCCGGGTGTACGGGTTGGAGATGTGCACCTCGATCAGCGGAGCGGTGCGCTGGGCGGCCGCGTCCCGCATCCCGTACGAGTAGTGCGTGAAGGCACCCGGGTTGAGAACGACCGGAATCGAACCGTCCGCCGCCTCGTGGAGCCAGCGGATCAGCTCGCCCTCGTCGTTGGTCTCCCGCACCTCGACGTCGAAGCCGAGCTCCTTGCCGAGGGTGGTGCAGACCTCGACGAGTCCGGCGTAGGAGGTGGCTCCGTAGACGTCGGGCTCGCGGGAACCGAGTCGGCCGAGGTTGGGGCCGTTCAGGACGAAGACCGTGCGGGTCACGCGGAGACCTCCCCGTAGGCGGCGAGCAGGACGGCCGGGTCGGGGCCCTCCAGGACCGTGGGCTTGCCGATGCCGTCCAGGACGATGAAACGCAGCAGGTCGCCACGGGACTTCTTGTCGACCTTCATGTTCTCCAGCAGCTTGGGCCACTGGTCGCCGCGGTAGGCCAGCGGCAGGCCCACCGACTCCAGGACGGTCCGGTGCCGGTCGGCGGTGGCGTCGTCCAGGCGTCCGGCGAGCCGGCCCAGCTCGGCGGCGAAGACCATGCCGATGGAGACGGCCGCGCCGTGGCGCCACTTGTAGCGCTCGTTCTTCTCGATGGCGTGGCCCAGGGTGTGACCGTAGTTGAGGATCTCGCGGAGTCCGGACTCCTTGAGGTCGCTGGAGACGACCTCGGCCTTGACCCGGATGGACCGCTCGATCAGCTCGGCGGTGTGCGGTCCGGCGGGCGTACGAGCACCCTCGGGGTCGGCCTCGATCAGGTCGAGGATGACGGGGTCGGCGATGAAACCGGCCTTGATGATCTCGGCCATGCCGGAGACGTAGTCGTGGACCGGCAGCGAGTCGAGCGCGGCGAGGTCGCAGAGCACGCCTGCCGGAGGGTGGAAGGCGCCGACGAGGTTCTTGCCCTCGGCGGTGTTGATGCCGGTCTTGCCGCCGACGGCCGCGTCGACCATGCCGAGGACGGTGGTGGGCACCGCGATCCACCGCACCCCGCGCAGCCAGCTGGCCGCGACGAAACCGGCCACGTCCGTGGTCGCGCCGCCGCCGACACCGACGATGACGTCCGTGCGGGTGAAGCCGGTCTGGCCGAGCGCCTTCCAGCAGTAGGCGGCGACCTCGACGGTCTTGGCCTCCTCGGCGTTCGGCAGCTGGATGGCGATCGCCTCGTAGCCCTGGTCGGCGAGGTCCTGGCGAACCGCCTCACCGGTCTCGGCGAGCGCCTCGGGGTGCAGCACGGCGACCCGCTTGGCGCGGTCGCCGATGAGCTGGGGCAGCTCGCCGAGGAGCTGGTGGCCGACGAGGACCTCGTACGGGTCGGAACCCGCCGTGCCGGCGACCTGGATACGGGTGGTGCCCTGCTGCGTCATGCCGGTGTTCTCCACGCCGGGGGCCGCTGGGCCCTCCGGCAGTTCCAGTGCGTCGATGATCGCCTGGGCGACCTCTTCGGGGGTGCGGCCGTCGGTGGGGACGACCGTACGGGCGACCTCTTCGTACAGGTGGCGGCGGGCGTCCATCAGCTCGCGCCACTGCTTGCGCGGGTTGACCGCGAGGAGCGGGCGGGCCGCGCCCAGCCCGACGCGGCGGACGGCCTCCTCCACGTTCATGGAGAGGTAGACGACCGGGCGGTCCGCCAGCAGCTCCCTGGTCGTCCCCTCCAGGACGGCCCCGCCGCCGAGGGAGAGGACGCCCGAGTGTTCGGCGACGGCCGCGGCGACGGCCCGGCGCTCCAGGGCGCGGAAGTGCTCCTCGCCCTCGTCGTAGAAGATCTCCGCGATCGGTTTGCCCGCCTCGGCGACGACGTCCGCGTCGGTGTCCCGGTAGGTGGTGCCGAGCCGGGCGGCGAGCAGTTCACCGACGCTGGACTTGCCGACGCCCATCGGGCCGACGAGGACGACCAGGGGGCCGCTCATCGGATCTGGAGGTGGTCGAGGTACGAGCGGACGTTGCGGTGGGTCTCGGCCACGCTGTCGCCGCCGAACTTCTCCGCCACCGCGTCGGCGAGGACCAGGGCGACCATCGCCTCGGCGACGATGCCCGCGGCCGGAACGGCGCAGACGTCGGAGCGCTGGTGGTGGGCCTTGGCGGCCTCGCCGGTGACGACGTCCACGGTGGCCAGGGCGCGCGGAACGGTCGCGATGGGCTTCATCGCGGCGCGGACCCGCAGCAGCTCGCCGGTGGTGAGCCCGCCCTCGGTGCCGCCGGAGCGGCCGGAGGTGCGCTTGATGCCGTCGTCGGTGGCGACGATCTCGTCGTGCGCCTTGGAGCCGGGGACCCGGGCCAGCTCGAACCCGTCACCGACCTCGACGCCCTTGATGGCCTGGATGCCCATGAGCGCGGCGGCGAGCCGGGCGTCCAGGCGGCGGTCCCAGTGCACGTGCGAGCCCAGCCCGA
Source organism: Streptomyces sp. WZ.A104 (assembly GCF_002382885.1). Lineage (GTDB taxonomy): Bacteria > Actinomycetota > Actinomycetes > Streptomycetales > Streptomycetaceae > Streptomyces. Next base: position 24,114 of record NZ_NWVL01000064.1, on the reverse strand, counting down.
CGGGCACGCCGTACGCCAGCACCTCGACGACGCCGCCGAGGGTGTCGCCGTCCTTGTGGGCCTGGTCGATCTCGGCCACCATCGCCTTGGAGGCGTCGGCGTCGAGGCAGCGGACGGGGTCCGCGTCCAGCTGGTCCACGTCGGCGGGAACCGGGTAGACGCCGTACGGCGCCTTCGCGGCGGCCAGTTCGACGACATGGCTGACGATCTCGATGCCCGCGGTCTCCTTGAGGTAGGAGCGGGCGACGGCCCCGAGGGCGACGCGCGCGGCGGTCTCCCGGGCGCTGGCGCGCTCCAGGACCGGCCGGGCCTCGTCGAATCCGTACTTCTGCATCCCCGCGAGGTCGGCGTGGCCGGGGCGGGGCCGGGTCAGCGGGGCGTTACGGGCCAGCTGGGCCAGCTCGTCGGGGTCGACCGGGTCGGCCGACATGACCTGCTCCCACTTGGGCCACTCGGTGTTGCCGACCATGACGGCGACCGGGGAGCCCATGGTGAGGCCGTGGCGTACGCCACCGAGGAAGGTCACCTCGTCCTGCTCGAACTTCATCCGAGCGCCGCGGCCGTATCCGAGCCGCCGCCGGGCGAGCGCCTCCGCCACCATCTCCGTCGTGACGGGGACGCCGGCGGGAAGCCCCTCCAGCGTCGCGACGAGTGCGGGGCCGTGCGACTCCCCCGCGGTCAGCCAGCGCAACCTGCTCAACGGGTCTCCTCATGCTCGCGCCTGGAATCCAGCGGCGCGACCGGGTGCGCGGCCCTGGCCCGCCGCCTTGATCCTCCCATGACCGGGGGCGCGGTCCGGCCGCCGGTCCAGCAGACGGACGGCCGGGCCCGCCGTGCGGTGCGTCAGCGGGCCGCGAGCGCGGCTTCCCCGGCCTGCCGCATGGCGACCAGCGGGCCCGGAACCCGGCCGGTCATCTGCTCCACCTGCAACAGGGCCTGGTGCACGAGGAGGTCGAGCCCACCGACCACCGCCCCGCCGCGCGCCGACCAGGCTGCGGCGAGCGCGGTGGGCCACGGCTCGTAGAGCACGTCGAAGAGGATTCCCGGGGCGTCCGGCACGCCTTCCCCCAGGGCGTCGGTGCTGCCCGCGGGGGTGGTGGCGATCACCAGCGGCGCGTCCAGCGCCTGCGCCGCGTCCGCCCAGTCGGCGATCACGACGTCGACCCCGAGCCGCTCCCCCCAGGCCCGCATCTCCGCCGCGCGCTCGGGGCTGCGCACGTAGGCCGTGACCGGTCCGGCGCAGATCACGGCGAGTGCGGCGAGTGCGGAGGAGGCGGTGGCCCCGGCGCCGAGGACGGCGGCGGATTCGACTTTGTCGACGCCGCGTTCACGCAGTGCGGCGATCATGCCGGGGATGTCCGTGTTGTCGCCGACCCGTCGGCCGTCGGCCGTGAACACGACCGTGTTGACGGCCTCCACCGCGGCGGCCGTCGCGCTGACCTCGTCCAGCAGCGGGATGATCGCCCGCTTGAGCGGCATGGTCAGGGACAGCCCCGCCCAGGAGGAGTCCAGTCCTTCGACGAAGCCGGGCAGCGCCGCCTCGTCGATCTCGAACCGGTCGTAGGACCAGTCGTCGAGGCCGAGCTCGGCGTAGGCGGCGCGGTGCAGGACCGGGGAGAGCGAATGGGCGATGGGCGAGCCGAGAACGGCGGCCCTGCGCGTCGGGGTCACTGGCTGGCCTTCTCCTCTTCGTACCTACGCCGGTTCTTCTCGTGCTCCTCGTTGGTCACCGCGAAGACCGTCTTGTCCTCGTTGATCGAGACGAAGTAGTACCAGGGACCCGGCGTGGGGTTCATCGCCGAGTGCAGGGCGTCCGCACCCGGGTTGCTGATCGGGCCCGAGGGCAGGCCAACGATCTTGTACGTGTTGTAGGGGTCGTCGATCAGCCGCAGGTCGTCGACGGCGCCGATGTCCAGGGTGCTCTGACCCTTTATGTAGTTGATCGTGGAGTCGAACTCCAGTCGGCCGACCGTCTCCATGTTGCCCGGCTTGAGGCGGTTGTAGACCACCCGCGCGACCTTGTCGAAGTCGTGCTTGTACTTGCCTTCGACCTGCACGAGGCTCGCCACGGTGACGAGCTCCCACGGGTTCTTCAGGCCGAGTTTCGTCGCCGTGGCTTCCAGGTCGAGCTTCTCGTACTCCTTGTTCGCCCGCTCGACCATCCGCTTCAGCGCGGTCTCCGGCTTCGTCCCCTTGGCCACCGGATACGCCGCCGGGTACAGGAAGCCCTCCAGCGGATCCTTGACGTCCGGGTTGTTGTCGGCCCAGTCGGGCAGGCCCAGAGACTCCGCCTTGGTCTTGGCGACCTTCGCCGTGGTGCCCTTCTCCAGCCCGAGCCGCTTGTCGAGGTTGGCGTAGACCGTGGCGTTACGGGTGCCCTCGGGGATCACGAAGATGTTCTGGCTCTTGGGGTCGAGCATCGTCTTGACCGCGTTGGCCGCCGACATCTCCTGGTTCAGGAGGTAGACGCCCGCCTGGATCGACTTGCCCTTGGGGTTCGCGTTCTGCGCCGAGACGAAGGCGTCGACGGACTTGATGACGCCCTTCTTCTGGAGGGTGTTCGCGATGTCGTAGCCGAGTGCGCCCTCGGGGATCTCGACCTCGACCTGAGGGCCGGTGCCCGTGCCCGCGTAGTCGGCCGGGGCGCCGAACTGCTTCTTCCAGAAGGTGTAGCCGACGTACGACACGCCCCCGAGGCCGCCGATCAGGACGGCGGAGACCACCAGGCAGGCGCAGCCGCTGCGGTTCTTTCTCTTCTTCTTGCCCTTGCCGCCACGGCGGTCACTGCCGTCCCGGTCCCGGCGCGAGGCGCGCGATCCGTCGTCGTCCGGGTCATCGTCGCCGTCACGCGGCTCGCGGCTCGCGGGCTCGTCGGCACCCGTGAAGAAGGGGTGCGTCTCCTCCTGCGGCTTGTCCGGGTCCCAGTCCGTCGACGGCTGCTGCTGTTGCTGCTCCTGCTGGTGCTGGTGCTGGTGCTGGTGCTGTTGTTCGGAGTCGCGGCGGCCCGGGGGCTGCGGGGGCGGATAGGCCTCCGGCGTGCCGTAGTAGTCGTGCGACGCGTCGTAGCCGACGGGCTGCTGCGCGTACGGGTCCTGGGGCTCGGCCCCGTACGGCATGGCGGTCTGCGGGCCGGTGTCCCAGCCGCCGTTGTACTGCGGCTGGGACACCGGCTGCTGCGCGTACGGGTCCTGGTGGGGCGTCCCGTACTGCTGCTGGTACTGCTGCGGCTGCTGCGCGTACTGCTGCTGGTGCTGGTCGTACGGCTGCTGCTGCTGGTGGTTCTGGTGCTGCTGCGCGTACGGGTCCTGCGGATAGGACTGCTGCTGGTCGCCGTACTGGCTCTGGCCGTGGGCAGCCTGCTGGCCTCCCCATCCCTGGTCCCCGTACAAGGGGTCCTCGGGATGCCACGGTTCGGAGCCGGGGCCCCGGCCATACTCAGTCATCGATCCCCTAGAGCCGCGAGACGACGTTCCGTCTCTTCGCTTCGCTGTGCGGTGTTTGTTCGAACCACCGACGCATCGCGCGGAACGTTACCGTATCGCGATCAGACAACCACTTCGACGCCCTCGCCCGGGGGATTGCCTGACGCCCGTTCGGACTCCAGAGCGTTCTGGAGAATCACCACAGCGGCAGCCTGGTCGATGACAGACCGGCCCTTCTTGGACTTCACGCCCGAGGCGCGCAGTCCTTGACTGGCCGTCACTGTGGTCATCCTCTCGTCCACGAGCCGCACCGGAACGGGTGCGATCGAGCGGGCGAGCACCTGGGCGAAGTCCCGGACCTTGGCGGCAGCGGGGCCCTCTCCCCCGCCGAGGGAGCGGGGCAGGCCGACGATGACCTCGATCGGCTCGTACTCCTCGACGATGGCCGCCAGTCGCCGGTGGGCGGCCGGGACGTCGCGTCCCGGCACGGTCTCCACCGGCGTGGCCAGGATCCCGTCGGGGTCGCACGAGGCGACCCCGATCCGGGCGTCCCCGACGTCGACGGCGAGCCGTCGGCCGCGGCGCATCCGCGTCATCGCGCTCGTCACGCCGTCTCGGTGACGAGGCGCTCGACCGCGGCGACGGCGTCGCCGATGGCGGCCGGGTTCGTGCCGCCGCCCTGGGCGACGTCCGGCTTGCCGCCGCCACCGCCGCCGAGCGTCTTGGCGGCGGTGCGGACGAGGTCACCGGCCTTGAGGCCGCGCTCGCGGGCGGCCTCGTTGGTGGCGATGACCGTGAGCGGGCGGCCGTTGGCCGTGGTGAACAGGGCCACGACGGCCGGGCGGCCGCCCTGGATGCGCCCGCGCACGTCCAGGACCAGCTTGCGCAGGTCGTCGGCAGAGGTGCCGTCGGGGACCTGGCCGGTGACCAGGGCGACGCCCCGGACGTCCTTGGCGGAGTCGACGAGCCCGGCGGCGGCCGCGAGGACCTTCTCCGCGCGGTACTTCTCGATCTCCTTCTCGGCGTCCTTGAGCTTGCCGAGCATGCCCGCGATCTTCTCCGGCAGCTCCTCGGGACGGCCCTTGACCAGCTCCTGGAGCTGGGCGACGACCGTGTGCTCCCTGGCGAGGAAGTTGTAGGCGTCCACGCCGACGAGGGCCTCGATGCGGCGCACGCCGGAGCCGATGGAGGACTCGCCGAGCAGCTTGACCAGGCCGAGCTGGGCGGTGTTGTGGACGTGGGTGCCGCCGCACAGCTCCTTGGAGAAGTCCCCGATGGTGACGACGCGGACCCGCTCGCCGTACTTCTCGCCGAACTCGGCGATGGCACCCTGCTTCTTGGCCTCGTCGATCGACATGACCTCGGCCTGGACGTCGAGTTCGCGCGAGAGGACCTCGTTGATCCGCTGCTCGACATCGGTGAGGACCGTGCCGGGGACGGCGGCGGGCGAGCCGAAGTCGAAGCGGAAGCGGCCGGGCGAGTTCTCCGAACCGGCCTGGGCGGCCGTCGGGCCGAGCGCGTCGCGCAGCGCCTGGTGGGTGAGGTGCGTGGCGCTGTGGGCGCGGGCGATGGCCCGGCGGCGGGTGGCGTCGATGGAGGCGAAGACGGGGGCCCCGACCGTGACCTCTCCGACCTGGACCACGCCCTTGTGGACGTGAACCCCCGGGACCGGCTTCTGGACGTCGCGGACCTCGATCACCGCGCCGGTGTCGAGCCGGATGCGGCCGGTGTCGGCGAGCTGGCCGCCGCCCTCGGCGTAGAAGGGGGTGCGGTCGAGGACGACCTCGATCTCATCGCCCTCGGTGGCGGCGGGCGAGGGCACACCGTCGACCAGGAGGCCGACGATGGTGGACTCGCCGGCGATCGAGGTGTAGCCGGTGAACTCGGTGGCGCCTGAGGTGTCGGCGACCTCGCGGTAGGCGGACAGGTCGGCGTGACCGGTCTTCTTGGCGCGGGCGTCGGCCTTGGCCTTGTCGCGCTGCTCCTGCATGAGGCGGCGGAAGCCGTCCTCGTCCACGGAGAGCCCCTGCTCGGCGGCCATCTCCAGGGTCAGGTCGATCGGGAAGCCCCAGGTGTCGTGGAGCAGGAACGCCTTGTCCCCGGCGAGGACCTTGCCGCCGGCGGCCTTGGTCTCGGTGACCGCGGTCTCCAGGATGTTGGTGCCGCCCTTGAGGGCCTTGAGGAAGGCGGCTTCCTCGGCGAGCGCGACCGTCTCGATGCGCTTGCGGTCGGTGATCAGCTCGGGGTACTGGAGCCCCATCGTGTCGATCACGACGTCGACCAGGGCCTTGACGACCGATCCGGTGGCGCCCATGAGGCGCATGTTGCGGATGGCTCGGCGCATGATGCGGCGCAGGACGTAGCCGCGGCCCTCGTTGCCCGGGGTGACCCCGTCGCCGATGAGCATCACCGACGTACGGATGTGGTCGGCGACGACACGGAGCGAGACGTCGGTGGACTGCTCGGCGCCGTAGCGGACGCCGGTCAGCTCGGTGGCCTTGTCCATGACGACGCGCAGGGTGTCGGTCTCGTACATGTTCTGTACGCCCTGGAGGATCATGGCGAGGCGTTCGAGGCCGAGACCGGTGTCGATGTTCTTCGACGGCAGCTCCCCGAGGATCGGGAAGTCCTCCTTGCCGTCACCGGCACCGCGCTCGTACTGCATGAAGACCAGGTTCCAGATCTCCACGTAGCGCTCGTCGTTGACGGCCGGGCCGCCCTCGACGCCGAACTCGGGGCCGCGGTCGTAGTTGATCTCGGAGCAGGGGCCGCAGGGTCCGGGGACGCCCATGGACCAGAAGTTGTCCTTCTTGCCCAGGCGCTGGATGCGTTCGGCCGGCACGCCGATCTTGTCGCGCCAGATGGCCTCGGCCTCGTCGTCGTCGAGGTAGACCGTGATCCAGAGCTTCTCCGGCTCCAGGCCGAATCCGCCGTCCTCGACGGAGTTGGTCAGGGCCTCCCAGGCGAGCTGGATGGCCCCTTCCTTGAAGTAGTCCCCGAAGGAGAAGTTGCCGCACATCTGGAAGAAGGTGCCGTGGCGGGTGGTCTTGCCGACCTCTTCGATGTCCGGCGTACGCACGCACTTCTGCACGCTGGTGACGCGCGGGGCGGGCGGCTTGACCTCGCCGAGGAAGTACGGCTTGAAGGGAACCATGCCCGCGGGGACCAGCAGCAGAGTCGGGTCGTCCGCGATGAGCGACGCCGAAGGCACGACGGTGTGACCGCGCTCCTCGAAGAAGCTCAGCCAGCGGCGGCGGATTTCAGCCGACTCCATTAGTGGTCCTCATTCCGGTTGTTCGACTTGTAGGGGAGCTTGCGGTGCGTGGTGGCGGCGGGCTCGGCCGCCTCGACGGCGTAGAGCCGCTGTACGGGGAGTTCGGGGTCGGCCGGTGCCTGAAGGCCCAGGGCGCCGCCCAGTTCGGCTTCGCGCCGGACCATGCCCGCACGGACGTCGAGGGCGAAGTCCTTGAGCTTGTGGCCGGTCTCGATCGCCTTGTCCGCGGCCTGCGCGGCGAGGCTCTCGGGGGTCAGCTGCCTGAGCTTGCGGTTGACCTTGGTGGTGGCCCAGACGCCGGCGGCTGCGCCGGCGGTGAACCAGAACGTGCGGCGGAACATCGCTCGATCAGTCCTTCTGTCCGCGGGGGTTTCGGCGGTCGCGCCTGCGTCCGCGCGCGGACGGCACGGTCCGGCCGACGATCACCGTACGGCGGGCGGAGGAGCGGCCACGCGCCGGTTCCGGTTCGGGCTCGGGGGCGGTGCGGCGGCCGAGGGCCTGCCGTACGCCGTAGCCGAACGCGGCGACCTTGACGAGCGGCCCGCCGAAGGTGGAGGCGACGGTGGTGGAGAGCGCGGAGGCGTTGGAGGTGACCTCCTGGACGTCGCTCGCGATGGCGTCGACCTTGTCGAGCTGGGTCTGCGCGGAGCGCACCGTCGCCGAGGCGTCGGCGAGCAGCGGGACGGCCTGGTCGGTCACGTCCGCCACCAGCTTGGTGGTCGCCCTGAGCGTCTGGGCGAGCCTCACCAGCACCACGGCGAGGAACGAGACCAGGATCGCCCAGAAGACGGCCACGAGGATCCCGGCCACCTCTCCACCGGACACTGTGCACCGCTCTCTGCTCGTCGATCGGCCCCGGAGCCGGGGCCTGTCTCCGTCGGTACGGCCGGGTTCCCGCTCCCGCGCGCGCCCGATCGTCGTCCCACGAGCCTATCGCGCCGTGCATCACCTCCCCTACCGCATTCTCGGCGGCCAGGGCGGGAGTTGCCATAACGAGATTGTACGGAGAGCTTTCAAGCAAGTACCCTCCGTGTTCCATGCGACGCCTGCAGGACCCCTGCCCCCAGCCCGACGATCCTGGTGACAACACCTCCGCCGCCTCCGGCCGCCTCCCGGCCGAACTGAACCGGTTCGTGGGACGCGAGTACGAACTGGCCGAGGTGGCCGGGCTCCTGGAGGAGTCCCGGCTCGTCACGGTCGCCGGAGTGGCGGGGGTGGGCAAGACCCGGTGCGTCACCCGGGTCGCCGCGCTTGTGGAGAAACGGTACTGCGACGGGGTCCGGCTGGCCGAGCTCTCCACCGTCCACCACCCCGAGCTGCTGGAACACGCCCTGATCGACGCACTGGGGCTGACCGATCACACGAGCAGGCCGCCCCGAGCCACCCTCATCGAGCATCTGTCCGGCCGCCGGATGCTGCTGGTCATCGACGGCTTCGAACACCTCGTGGACGGCTGCGCCGACCTCGTACGCGAACTGCTGCGCCGGGCCCCGGAACTCCAGGTGCTCACGGCCGGGCGCTGCCCCCTCCGGGTGGACGGGGAGCGGACGTTCCCGCTCGCCCCGATGTCCGACGAGGACGCGGTGGAGCTGTTCACGGAACGGGCGCGCGCGGTGCGGCCGGGCTGGGCGCCCTCACCGGGCGAGCAGGCGGCCTCGCTGGAGCTGTGCCGCCGCCTCGACGGGATTCCGCTGGCGCTCGAACTGGCCGCCGGGCGACTGCGGGCCCTGTCGGTGGATCAGGTACTGCTGCGGCTGGACGACCGGTTCCGGCTGCTGACCGGCGGCCGTCGCGGTGCGCCGCCCCGACATCAGACGCTGCGTACGGCCATCGGCTGGAGCCATGAGCTGTGCACGCCCGAGCAGCGGCTGCTGTGGGCGCGGCTCTCCGTGTTCGCCGGACAGTTCGACCTGGAGGCCGCCGAGTACATCTGCGGCGGGGTGGATCTGCCCGCCGAATCGGTGCTGGACGTGCTCGACGAGCTGCTTGCCCAGTCGGTGGTGGAGCGCGAGGACGGGGCGACCGGGACCCGTTACCGGCTGCTGGACACGGTCCGTGAGTACGGGGCGGAGTGGCTGGCGGCCACCGGGGACGCCCAGCGGCTGCGGCGGCGCCACCGGGACTGGTTCCTGGGGCTCGCGACCTGGTGCGAGCTGGACTGGTTCAGCCCCCGGCAGGCCGAGGTGGCGGCGCGGATCGACAGCGAGCTGCCCAATCTTCGCCGGGCGATGGAATGTTCGATGGAAAGCCCCGACGAGGTGCATCTGGCCCAGTACCTTGCGGGCACTCTGTGGTTCTACTGGGCCGGCTGCGGGCGGCTGTCCGAAGGCCGGCACTGGCTGGACCACGTACTGGAGGAGCCGTCCCCGCACGATGCCGCCCGGCTCAAGGTGCTGTGGGTGCTGGGCTATGTCGCGGTCCTCCAGGGCGATGCGGTGGGCGCGATCTCGGCGCTCCAGGAGTGCCGTGAGGAGGCCGAGCGCTCCGGTGACGCGACGGCGCTGGCGTACGCGGTGCACCGCACGGGCTGCCTGGCGATCGTGACGGACGACATGCCGCGCGCCGAGGAACTGCTGCGCGACGCGCTCGGCCGGTACCGCGAGATCGGCGAGCTGAACAGCAATGTGCTGATGGCGCAGGTCGAACTGGCCATGGCGGTGGCGTTCCTGGGCGATCTGGACGCGGCGGCGGTGATCTGCGACGAGGTCCGGGAGATCTGCGAGGACCACGGGGAGCGGTGGGCGCTGGCGTACGCGCTGTACGTCCTGGCGTTCGCGGCCCTCCAGCGGGGACGGCCCGCGCGAGCCCGGCAGATGCTCGGGGAGTGCCTGACGATCGGCCGGACGTTCAACGACCTGCTGGGCACCGTGCTCTCGCTGGAGCTGCTGGCGCTGGTGACGGCGGTGGAGGGCGACGCCGGTGAGGCGGCGGTGCTCCAGGGTGCCGCGGAGCGCATCTGGCCCTCGGTGGGACTCCAGCTGTTCGGCTCGGTCCACTACGGGCGGCCACGGGTCGAGTGCGAGCAGCAGGCACGCAGGGAGCTGGGGAACGCCGCGTACGAGGAGGGGCTGCGGGCGGGCCGGCGGCTGGATCCGGACGCCGCGGTCGACCGGGCCCTGGCCGGCGGCGGGGCGTCCGAGGCGCGGGGCCGGGGCGGGGTGCCCGCGGCGGGCGAGTCCGGGGGAACGCGAAGGCCCGCCGCCTCCCGGATGAGCGGAAGGGGCGGGCCGGAGCGCTGGTGAGAGCGACTACGCCTGGATCAGCGGGCGTAGTACTCGACGACGAGCTGCTCGTCGCAGATCACCGGGATCTCCTTGCGGTTCGGGTCCCGGTCCAGGCGGAAGGCCAGGGCCTTCAGGTTCACCTGGAGGTAGCGCGGGGTCTCACCGTCGGTGTCGTAACCACCCTCGCGGGCCACCTGGAAGGGGACCTTGGAGCGGCTGCGCTCGCGGACCTGGACGATGTCGTCGGGGCGCACGCGGAAGGACGGCTTGTCGACCTTGCCGCCGTTGACCTCGATGTGGCCGTGGACGACCATCTGACGGGCCTGGTAGATGGTGCGGGCGATGCCCGAACGCAGGACCAGGGCGTCGAGGCGGCGCTCCAGCTCGACGACCAGCGCCTCGCCCGTCTTGCCCTCGGCCTTCTTGGCACGGTCGTAGGCGCGCGCCATCTGGCGCTCGCTGATGTCGTACTGCGCACGCAGGCGCTGCTTCTCCAGCAGACGGACCTTGTAGTCCGAGTTCTGCTTGCGGCCACGGCCGTGCTCACCCGGCGGGTACGGACGAGCTTCGAAGTACTTGACAGCCTTGGGCGTCAGGGCGATGCCGAGGGCACGCGACTTCTTGACCTTGGGACGCGACTGGTTAGGCACGTTCTCCAGACCTCCGTTGTAGGTTAGGTTAGGCTTACCTTACTCAAGGAGATCGCATGTCTCGCCCTGGGAACACCACTCACGTCACGGACAGCACAGACAGCGGCAGCACCTCTTCTGGGGGTGCTGCTACGACGGAAGGCCGATCTGATCGTGGTCAGCCGCGTCCCAGCGGGCTTGATACCACTCGGATGCCGTCAGCAGCCGAGCGCACACGAACTCTCGTACAGAGTACCTGCTCCGCGCTGCTGGTCGTACCGGGGCTCGATCTGGCCCACGCCGAACCCCTGGTCCCGGACAGCAGGAGCGTGGGGCCGGAGGGGGATCTGTTCCTCGAATTCCCCGCGGATTCCCCGGCAGTACGGGCCGCGACGCACGCCCAGGGGGACGAGCTGACAGCTGTGCTGGAGCTCACGGACGTCGCCCCCGTCTCCGTCCCGCACCGGATTCGGGGCCGCGCCTGGGTCTCCGGCTGGCTCACCTCCGTACCCGGCATCGCCGAGCCGGGCCGGATGATGCTGCGCCTGGAGTTCGGCGAGGCGTACGTGGACGATCTCTGGGGCGCCGAGGACATCGAGCCGGAGGGCTTCCGGGACGCGGCCCCCGACCCCCTGGTCCCCCACGAGGCGGAGCTGCTCCAGCATCTGCACTCCGCCCACGACGAGCAGATGCGCGCCCTGTGCGGACTGCTCGGCGAGCGGACCGCCCGGGCCTGCTCCTCCCACCAGCCGAGCGCCGTACCCGTGGCGCTGGACCGCTTCGGGCTGCGGGTCCGCTTCGTCGAGGACAAGGGCTCGTCCTTCGACGCCCGCTTCGAGTTCCCCGAGCCCGTGCGGGACGTCACCGAACTGCGCCGCGCGATGCACACCCTCTTCGAAGCGGCCTCCCACTGACCCGCGCCCGGAAGCGGGGCGGGTCCGGTCAGGACGCGCCCTCGGCCGGCTCCTCGCCGCCCGCGCGGCCCAGCCGCTCGCGGACCCGCTCGACCACGTCCGCGTACCGCGCCTCGGCGCCGTAGCGGGTGGGGGTGTAGTAGTGCCGGTCGCGGACCGCGTCGGGGGCGTACTGCTGGGCGGCGATGCCGCCCTGGACGTCGTGCGGATAGACATAGCCCTGGGCGTGGCCGAGCTTGGCGGCGCCCTTGTAGTGCCCGTCGCGCAGATGCGCCGGGACGGGTCCGGCGAGCCCCTTGCGTACGTCCTCCTGGGCGGCGGAGATCGCGAGCGTCGCCGCGTTGGACTTGGGCGCGAGCGCCAGGGCGATGGTGGCGTGGCTGAGGGTGAGCGCCGCCTCCGGGAAGCCGATCATGGCGACGGCCTGGGCCGCGGCCACCGCGGTCGGCAGGGCGGTGGGATCGGCCAGGCCGATGTCCTCGCTGGCGGAGATCATCAGCCGCCGCGCGATGAACCGCGGGTCCTCGCCCGCCTCGATCATCCGGGCCAGATAGTGCAGCGCGGCGTCGACGTCGGAGCCGCGGATGGACTTGATGAGCGCGCTGGCCACGTCGTAGTGCTGGTCGCCGTCGCGGTCGTACTTCACGGCGGCCCGGTCGACGGTCTCCTCGACCGTCTCCAGGGTGATGTCCGCCTCATGCTTCGCCAGCGCAGCGCCCGCCGCCGCCTCCAGCGCGGTCAGCGCCCGGCGCGCGTCGCCGCCCGCGATGCGCAGCAGATGCGCCTCGGCGTCCTCGGGCAGGGTGACCGCCCCGCCGAGGCCCCGCTCCTCGGCCAGCGCCCGGCGCAGCAGCGCCCGCAGGTCGTCGTCGGTCAGCGGCTCCAGGGTGAGCAGCAGGGAGCGCGAGAGCAGCGGGGAGATGATCGAGAAGTAGGGATTCTCCGTGGTGGCGGCGATGAGGGTGACCCAGCGGTTCTCCACGGCGGGCAGCAGGGAGTCCTGCTGGGCCTTGGAGAAGCGGTGGATCTCGTCGAGGAAGAGGACGGTCTCCTTGCCGAAGCCGCCGGTGGCGCGGCGCGCGCCCTCGATGACGGCCCGGACCTCCTTGACGCCCGCGGTGATCGCGGAGAGCTCGACGAAGCGCTTGTTGGTCGCCTTGCTGACCACGTACGCCAGGGTCGTCTTGCCGGTGCCGGGCGGGCCCCACAGGATCACCGAGGAGGCGCCGGCCGGGCCGCCGCTCCCCTCGCCGACGAGGCGGCGCAGCGGCGAGCCCGGCTTGAGCAGATGCTGCTGGCCGACGACCTCGTCGAGGATGCGCGGACGCATCCGGACAGCGAGGGGGCTGCTGGACGGGTCCTTCTCCTGGCGGTCTTCGGCGGCTGCGGTAAAGAGGTCGGGCTCCACGTCATGAAGCCTATGCGACCCCACTGACAGCGCCCCGAGGAGCACCTGCCGAGGCGGTGGGTGGGGTCAGCTGGTCCAGAAGTCCCACCAGCGGGTCAGGATCAACATGCCGATGATCCCGATCCACATCACCGGGAGCACCCAGGGGAACTCGGTGAGGCCGCTGCGCAGCCAGGCCGGGGCCGGGAGGATGCGGTGCTTGACGTTGTGCGTGGTCACGTAGGAGAACATGACGATCGTGGCGACCCAGGCCAGGCAGCACCACAGGCACAGCGAGTTGATGTTGTACAGCGACTGGTACTGGAGCCAGGTGCAGAAGCCGACGCCGAACAGCATCCCGGCGTTCAGGCCGAGCCAGAACCAGCTGCGGTAGCGGGCTCCGGCGAGCAGGCCCATCCCGATGGCGATGACCATGCCGTACGTGACCAGCCCGAGCATCGGGTTGGGGAATCCGAACGCGGAGGCCTGCTCGCTCTTCATGATGTTGCCGCACGCGACGACCGGGTTGAGGCTGCACCCGGGGGTGAAGGAGGGGTCCTCCAGCAGCTTGAACTTGTCGAGCGTGATGACCCAGGAGGCCAGGAGTCCGGCCGCGCCGGTGATCACCAGGAGCAGGGCCAGACCGCGTCCGGCCCCGAAGGTGCGCTTCCGGCCGCCCTCGTCCTGGTCCGAGGAGAGGTCGTGGTCTACCGCTGCAGTCGTCATATCGCCGTTCCATCACCGAGTGGTCAACCGGGCAAGGTCATTGTGCCGCACCCCCGCACAGGTCAACCGTTCGATGGACATAAAGGTGTACGCCCGGTGGGCGGGAGACGGCCCGCTCCGCGGGATGCTCGGGTCCATGACAGAACTCGTGGTGAACGTGCGCGGTCTACGGAAGCGCTATGGCGATGTGACCGCGCTGGACGGCCTGGACCTGGGCATCCGGCGCGGTGAGGTGTGCGGACTGCTCGGCCCCAACGGTGCCGGGAAGAGCACGTGCGTGGGCGTGCTCCAGGGGCAGCGGGACCGGGACGGCGGGAGCGTGGATGTCCTCGGGGCCGACCCCGCGACCGCCGGCCGGCGCTGGCGGTCCCGCGTCGGGATCGTCTGGCAGGATGAATCCGCGCCCGCCGAGTTGACGGTACGGGAGACCGTGCGGCACTTCGCCCGCTACTACCCGCGTCCGCGCGACCCCGACGAGACCATCGCCCTGGTCGGTCTGGAGGCGAAGGCGGGGGCCCGGACCAAGGCTCTCTCGGGCGGGCAGCGGCGACGTCTCGATGTGGCGCTCGGCGTGATCGGCGCCCCCGAACTCCTCCTCCTCGACGAGCCGACCACCGGCTTCGACCCGGCTGCCCGGCGGCAGTTCTGGGAGCTGATCCGGCTGCTCGCCGACGGCGGCACCACCATCCTCCTCACCACCCACTACCTGGAGGAGGCGGAGGCGCTCGCCGACCGCCTCGTCGTCGTCGCCTCGGGCACCGCCGTCGCCGAGGGCAGCCCCGGGGAGTTGCGCTCCCGCTACGGCGCCCTGGCGACGGTCCGGTGGACGGCGCCCGACGGCACCCCTCGCGCCGAGGAGACCGCGACCCCGACCCGTACCGTCGCCGCGCTCGCCGACCACTTCGACGGGGAGGTCCCCGGCCTGCTGGTCACCCGGCCCACCCTGGAGGACGTCTATCTGCGGCTCACCGGACAGCGGGAGGTGACCAGGTGAAGGAGAGCCTCCCCGGGGCCTGGGGACTCGGAGTGCTGCGCGGCGGTCTGGAGCTGAAGCAGTTCTTCCGCCAGCGCGACCAGGTCGTCTTCGCCTTCGCCTTCCCCGTCGTCTTCCTGGTGCTGTTCGCCTCGATCTTCAGCGGCACGGTGGAGGGTACCGATGTGGCTGTCTCCCAGCTCTATGTGGCCGCGATGCTGGGGGCGGGCATCATGGCGACCAGCTTCCAGTCCCTCGGCATCTCCATCGCGGTCGAGCGCGACGAACGGCAGTTGCGCCGGCTGATCTCCACCCCGATGCCGCCCGCCGCCTACTTCCTGGGCAAGGTGTGGCTGGTCCTGGTCACCGGAGTCCTGGAGGCGGCCGTCCTGCTGCTGGTGGGGGTGGGTATGTTCGGTCTCAAGCTGCCCACGGACCTCCTCACCTGGCTGACGTTCGGCTGGATCTTCCTGCTCGGGGCGACGGGGTGCGCGCTGCTCGGCATCGCGATCAGCAGTGTGCCCCGGTCGGGGCGGAGCGCGGGGTCGGTGGTGATCCTGCCGTTCCTGGTGCTCCAGTTCATCTCCGGGGTCTACATCCCGGCGAGCGAACTGCCCGACTGGATGCTGAACATCGGCGCCCTGTTCCCGCTCAAGTGGATGTGCCAGGGCTTCCGCGGGGTCTTCCTGCCCGAGTCGGCCGCCGTGCTGGAGCAGGCGGGCAGCTGGGAGTTCGGCCGGATCGCCCTGGTGTTGGGCGCGTGGTGCATCGGAGGATTGCTGCTGTGTCTGCTGACGTTTCGCTGGAAGAACCGGCGCGACGGCTGACCGGGGCGGGCGGAGCGCGCGACTCCGACGTCTGGGTCCGGTCGCTGCGCCCCTGGGACGCGTATTTCGCCGTCGTCTGGGCGGTCACGCTCGCGGTGGTCCTCGGGGCCGCCGACCCCTCGTGGCCGTTGCGGGCGGTGGCGGCCTCGATCGTGGCGCTGAACCTGCCGTGGTACGTCCTGATGGGCCGCCCGGCCATGCTGGACGACACCGGCGACGAGGGACCTGCCCTCCGCTACGTGGTGGGGGCGATGCTGCTGTTCCTGCCCACGTCGGTGCTGGTGAACGAGACGCAGCTCGTCACGTTCGCGCTGGCCCCGCAGTGCTTCATGCTGCTGCGGCTGCGGGGCGCGCTGTGGGTGCTGGGCATCATGGGCGCGGTGCCGTTCGCGGGCTGGACGCTGCTGTGGCGGCCGTCGGCGGGCGAGACGGTCTTCCGGCTGCTACTGGCGGTGGCGACCTTCGCGTTCAGCGCTTTCCTGGGGCAGTGGACGATGCGGATCATCGCCCAGAGCCGGGACCGGGCCGCGCTGATCGCCGAGCTGGAGGCGGGTCGCGAGGAGATCGCCCGGCTGTCGGCGGCGCACGGGGCGCTGGCGGAGCGGGAGCGGATGTCCCGGGAGATCCATGACACGCTGGCCCAGGGGTTCACCAGTCTGCTGATGCTGTCGCAGGCCGTGGAGTCGGAGCTGGAGCACGACCTGCCGCAGGCCCGGCGGCACGTGGCGCTGATGACACGGACCGCGCGGGAGAACCTCGCCGAGGCCCGGGCGCTGGTGGCCGGAGGCTCCCCCGCGGACCTGGCGGGTACGTCGCTGGCGGACGCCCTGCGGCGGCTCACCGACCGGCACACCGCGCAGACCGGGTCCCCGGCGCGGCTGTCGGTGGGCGGCGGTGTCCGCCCGCTGCCGACCGCGTACGAGGTGGTGGCCCTGCGCGCCTGCCAGGAGGCCCTCGCCAACACCCGTAAGCACGCGGGCCCGTCCGTACCGGTTACGGTGCTGCTCGCGTATGCCCCGGACGCCCTGACCCTGTCCGTTCGCGACGAGGGGTGCGGGTTTGATCCCCGGGCGCCCCGCGAGGGCTACGGTCTGGACGGGGTACGGGCCCGGGCCGAGGAGGCCGGCGGCAGTGCGGAGGTCCGCAGCGCCCCGGGCGCGGGGACCTCGGTGACCGTGGCCCTGCCGCTGCCCCCGGTTGTCCCGTCCCCTGCCGTCCCGTTCCCGGACGCCCCCCGAAGGAGTGCCTGATGATCCGTGTCCTGCTGGCCGACGACCACCCCGTCGTACGGGAGGGACTGCGCGGGATGCTGGAGGCCGAGGCGGACCTCGACGTGGTGGGCGAGGCCGGCAGCGGCCCCCGCGCCGAGGCCCTGTGCGCCGAGCTGCTTCCGGACATCGTGCTGATGGACCTGCGGATGCCGGGCGGCGGGGGCGTCGAGTCGATCCGCCGCATCCGGGCGGCGGGGCTGCCGTGCCGGGTCGTGGTGCTGACCACGTACGAGAGTGACGGCGACATCCTTCGGGCGGTGGAGGCCGGGGCGTCCGGCTATCTGCTCAAGGACCTGGGGCGCGGGGAGCTGGCGGAAGCGATCCGGGCTGCGGCGCGGGGCGAGACGGTGCTCGCGCCGACGGTGGCGACACGGCTGGTGGACCGGCTGCGCGGGGTGCCGGAGCTGCCGCGGCTCTCGGAGCGGGAGACGCAGGTGCTGCGGCTGGTGGCGGAGGGGTGCACCAACGCGGAGATCGGACGGAAGCTGTTCATCGGGGAGTCGACGGTGAAGACCCATCTGCTGCGGATCTTCGGCAAGCTGGGCGTGAACGACCGGACCGCCGCGGTGACCGGGGCGATGCGCCACGGGCTGCTGTGACGACTGCGGCGCGTGCGGGAGGACCTGGGGTCCTTCCGCCCGCGCCGCTTTCACCAGCGGCTCAGCCGAGCCGCTTCGTCAGCTCCGCGACGGCCTCCGCCAGCGGCACCGCGCTCTGCTCGCCGGACTCCATGTCCTTGAGCTGGACGACGCCCTCGGCGAGATCGCGCTCGCCCGCCACCAGGGTGTAGCGCGCGCCCGAGCGGTTGGCGCTCTTCATCGCACCCTTCAGGCCCCGGCCGCCGAACGCGAAGTCGGCGGCGACGCCCGCGCGGCGCAGCTCGGTGACGACGCCGAACAGCACCCGGCGGGCTTCCTCTCCGAGCGGGACCGCGTACACGCTGGTGGTGACGGGCAGGTCGAGCTCGACGCCCTCGGCCTCCAGAGCGAGGACCGTGCGGTCCACGCCGAGCGCCCAGCCGACGGACGGCAGCGCGGGGCCGCCGATCATCTCGGACAGGCCGTCGTAGCGGCCGCCGCCGCCCACCGCGGACTGGGAGCCCAGTCCGTCGTGGACGAACTCGAAGGTGGTACGGGTGTAGTAGTCGAGGCCGCGGACGAGCTTCTCGTCGTCCTCGTACACGACTCCGGCCGCCGTCAGCAGCGCGCGGACCTCCTCGTGGTACGCCTTGCAGGCGTCGCAGAGGTGGTCGCGGAGCTTGGGCGCGTCGGTGAGCTGCTTCTGTACGTCGGCCCGCTTGTCGTCCAGGACGCGCAGCGGGTTGATCTCGATGCGGCGGCGGGTCTCCTCGTCGAGGTCGAGGTCGCGCAGGAAGGTCTGGAGCGCTTCCCGGTAGACGGGGCGGCACTCCTTGTCGCCGAGCGAGTTCAGCAGGATGCGGAACTGGCGCAGGCCGAGCGAGCGGTACGCCTGATCGGCCAGGATGATCAGCTCGGCGTCCAGGACCGGGTCCTCGGTGCCGATGGCCTCGGCACCCACCTGCGAGAAGTGGCGGTAGCGGCCCTTCTGCGGGCGCTCGTAGCGGTAGTAGGAGCCGGAGTACCAGAGTTTGACGGGGAGGTTGCCCGCCTTGTGGAGGTTGGCCTCCAACGCGGCGCGCAGCACGGAGGCGGTGCCCTCGGGGCGCAGCGCCAGCTGGTCGCCGCCCTTGGTGGTGAGGGTGTACATCTCCTTGGTGACGATGTCGGTGGACTCACCGACACCGCGCGCGAAGAGCTCGACGTTCTCGAACCCGGGCGTCTCGATGTAGCCGTAGCCGGAGTCGCGCAGGGGCGCGGAGATGGCCTCGCGCACCGCCAGGAACTTCGCGGAGTCCGGCGGGGTCAGGTCGTACGTGCCCTTGGGGGCCTGAAAGGTGCTCACGATCACGTCTCTCGTCTACAGTCCTCGGCGCGGCGCCGCGTCCAGACCGTTCAGGAACGGGTTGGAGGCGCGCTCGCGGCCGATGGTCGTCTGGGGGCCGTGGCCGGACAGCACCACGGTCGAGTCGTCGAGCGGCAGGCACACGCGGGCCAGCGACTCCAGCAACTCGGCGTGGTCGCCGCCGGGCAGGTCGGTACGTCCGACGGAGCCGGCGAAGAGCAGGTCGCCCGAGAAGAGGACCGGCGGGATGTCCGCGGCCTCGGGCATCCCGAACGTCACCGACCCCTTGGTATGGCCGGGCGCGTGCGAGACGCCGAACTCCAGACCGGCCAGGCTCAGCTTCGCCCCGTCGGTCAGCTCCTTGACGTCGTCGGGCTCCCCAACGGTCAGCTCGCCCATGAGCGGCATCCCGATGGAGCGGCCGAGCGCCTTCTCCGGGTCGCTCATCATGTAGCGGTCCTCGGGATGGATCCAGGCGGGTACGTCGTGGGAGCCGCAGACGGGGACGACCGAGGCGACGTGGTCGATGTGGCCGTGGGTGAGGACGACGGCGACGGGCTTGAGCCGATGCTTCTTCAGCGTTTCCTCGACGCCCTGGGCGGCCTGGTGGCCCGGGTCGATGATCACGCACTCCTCACCGGCGGCGGGGGCGACCAGATAGCAGTTGGTCCCCCAGGCCCCGGCGGGGAACCCGGCAATGAGCACGATCGTCCTTAATGTTCGTCCGGTGGAAGCGGCCGCAGTACAAGGATGCGGCGGATCAGAGCCTACCGGCGCTCCTCATGACACAGGTAACCCATATACGGTACGGGCAGCTCAGGCCCTCATCCGACGACCCACGACGTAACAAGGAGCCCCACCGGTGTCCAGCAGCGAACAGCGGCGACGGCAGCTCGCCCGGGAAAAGTTCGAGCGCCAGCAGAAGCGCCGGGAGGAGGCCCGCCGCAGGACCAGGCGCATCACCGCGATCGTCGCGGCCTCGGTGGCCGTGGTCGCCGTCATCGGAGTGAGCGCCTTCGTCGTGGCCGGCAAGGACGACGACAAGGACAAGGCGAGCGACGCGGCGTCGAGCCAGAGCCCCACTCCGGAGCCCTCGGAGAGCGAGAGCAAGGCTCCGCTGCCCCCGATGAAGATCGACAAGAAGGCGACGTACACGATGTCGCTGAAGACCACCCAGGGCGACATAGCGTTCTCGATGGACGCGGCGAAGACCCCGCAGACGACGAACTCCTTCAAGGCGCTCGCCGACAAGGGCTACTTCGACACCACCAAGTGCCACCGGCTGACCACCCAGGGCATCTTCGTGCTCCAGTGCGGCGACCCGGACGGCAACGGTATGGGCGGCCCGGGCTACACCATCCCGGACGAGAACCTGGACGCGCTCGGCAAGGCGGGCGAAGACGGCAAGGTGACCTTCCCGCCGGGCACGGTGGCGATGGCCAACACCGGTCAGCCGGACTCCGGCGGCAGCCAGTTCTTCCTGGTCTACAAGGAGACGAAGCTCCCGCCGACCTACACCCCGTTCGGCACGATGGACGAGGCCTCCCTGAAGGCCGTCGAGAAGATCGGCGAGGCCGGGGTGGAGGGCGACCAGCCCGACGGCGCTCCGAAGAAGACCGTGACGATCGAGAAGGCGTCGGTCGAGAAGGACTGAACAGGCCGGGCGGCGACCGGCCCGGCCCGAACCGGCCCCGAGCGGAGAATTTCGGCCGCGCGGAGTGCGGACAGCCGGGCGGCCGGTCGCCTAGATTGGCGTTGTGGAGGGCGGGCGATGCCCGCCCCAGGAAACTGTGGACGATGCCCGGGGGGCGAACCCCCTCGCAGGCATCAGGTGGAGGAGGCGCTGTGAGCAGCGACCCGTGGGGCCGCGTCGACGAGACGGGCACCGTGTACGTGCGTACAGCCGACGGCGAGCAGGTCGTCGGATCGTGGCAGGCCGGTTCGCCTGAGGAGGCTCTGGCCTATTTCGAGCGCAAGTACGACGGCATGGTGGTCGAGATCGGCCTCCTCGAACGGCGGGTGAAGACCACCGATCTGTCGGCGAAGGACGCGACGACGGCGATCGGCCATCTGCGCCAGCAGGTCGACGAACACCATGCGGTGGGCGACCTCGACGCGCTGCGCAAGCGGCTGGACGCGCTGGTGGCGACGGTCGAGGCGCGGCGCGAGGAGCGCAAGGCGCAGAAGGCCAAGCAGACCGACGAGGCCAAGCACGCCAAGGAGGCGCTCGTCGCCGAGGCGGAGGAGCTGGCGAAGAGCGAGCAGTGGCGGTCGGCCGGTGAACGGCTGCGGGCGCTGGTGGACACCTGGAAGGGTCTCCCCCGCCTGGACCGCAAGTCGGACGATGAGCTGTGGCACCGCTTCTCGCACGCGCGCTCGGCCTTCTCCAAGCGGCGCAAGGCCCACTTCGCCGCGCTGGACGCCCAGCGCGAGGACGCCCGCAAGGCCAAGGAGAAGCTGGTCACCGAGGCCGAGGCGCTGTCCGGCTCCACGGACTGGGTCGGCACGGCCGCGCGCTACCGCGATCTGATGACCGAGTGGAAGGCGGCGGGCCGCGCCCAGCGCGAGGCCGAGGACGATCTGTGGAACCGCTTCCGCGGCGCCCAGGACGTCTTCTTCGCCGCCCGCAGCGAGGTCTTCGCGGAGCGGGACGCCGAGCAGGGCGAGAACCTCAAGCTGAAGGAGGAGCTCGCCACCGAGGCCGAGAAGCTGGTGCCGGTGAAGGACCTGAAGGCGGCCCGTGCCGCGTTCCGGTCCGTCAACGAGCGCTGGGAGGCCATCGGCCACGTACCGCGTGACGCCCGGCCCAAGGTCGAGGGCCGGATGCAGGCGGTGGAGCGGGCGCTCCAGGAGGCCGAGGAGTCCGAGTGGCGCCGGACGAACCCGGAGGCGCGGGCCCGCGCCGAGGGTCTGACCGGGCAGCTCCAGTCGGCCGTGGACAAGCTGCGCGGCCAGATCGACACCGCGCGCGCTTCGGGCAACAACGCCCGCGCGGACAAGCTGGCCAAGGAGCTGGAGGGCCGTCAGGCGCTGCTGGACCAGGCGCTGAAGGGCCTGGAGGAGTTCGGCGGCTGAGAAGCCCGTAAAAGGGAGGGGCCCCGGTACGCGATCCTCGATGCGTACCGGGGCCCCTCCCTTTCGCTCCTACGGCCTGCGGGCCGAGGTGACGCGGTAGACGTCGTAGACGCCCTCCACGCCGCGTACGGCCTTCAGGACGTGCCCCAGGTGCTTGGGGTCGCCCATCTCGAACGTGAAGCGCGAGGTGGCCACGCGGTCGCGGGAGGTCTGGACGGCCGCCGACAGGATGTTGACGTGCTGGTCGGACAGGACCCGGGTGACGTCGGACAGCAGCCGGGAGCGGTCCAGCGCCTCGACCTGGATGGCGACCAGGAAGACCGACGACTGGGTCGGAGCCCACTCGACGTCGAGAATGCGCTCGGGCTGCTGGGACAGCGAGTCCACGTTGACGCAGTCGGCGCGGTGCACCGAGACGCCGCTGCCCCGGGTGACGAAGCCGATGATCGGGTCGCCGGGGACCGGCGTACAGCAGCGGGCCAGCTTGACCCAGACGTCCTCGACGCCCTTGACGACGACGCCGGGGTCGGCGTTGGCGCGGCGCTTGCTGCGGCCGCCGTGCGAGGGCGGGGTGGATTCGGCCAGGTCCTCGTTGGCCTCGTCGTGGCCGCCGAGGGCCTGCACCAGCTTCTGCACGACGCCCGCCGCGGCGACATGGCCCTCGCCGATCGCCGCGTACAGCGAGGAGATGTCGGGGTAGCGCATCTCGTGGGCGAGGGTGACCAGTGAGTCGCCGGTCAGGATGCGCTGGATCGGCAGGTTCTGCTTGCGCATGGCCCGCGCGATGGCGTCCTTGCCCTGCTCGATGGCCTCGTCGCGGCGCTCCTTGGAGAACCAGGCGCGGATCTTGTTGCGGGCGCGCGGCGACTTGACGAAGCCGAGCCAGTCCCGCGAGGGGCCTGCGCCTGCCGCCTTGGAGGTGAAGACCTCGACCAGGTCGCCGTTGTCGAGGGTCGATTCGAGCGGGACGAGCCGCCCGTTGACGCGTGCTCCTATGGTCCGGTGGCCGACCTCGGTGTGGACGGCGTACGCGAAGTCGACGGGGGTGGCGCCGGCGGGCAGCGCTATCACGTCGCCCTTCGGCGTGAAGACGAAGACCTCGTTGCGCGAGAGGTCGAAGCGCAGGGACTCCAGGAACTCGCTCGGGTCCTCGGTCTCCTTCTGCCAGTCAAGGAGCTGGCGCAGCCACGCCATGTCGTTGACGGTGTCCTGGCCGCGGCCGGTGTTCTTGGGGACGTCGGTACGGACCTTGGAGGCGCCCGCGACGGCCTCCTGCTTGTACTTCCAGTGGGCGGCGATGCCGTACTCGGCGCGGCGGTGCATGTCGAACGTACGGATCTGGAGCTCGACGGGCTTGCCGCTGGGACCGATCACCGTGGTGTGCAGCGACTGGTACATGTTGAACTTGGGCATCGCGATGTAGTCCTTGAACCGCCCGGGCACCGGGTTCCACCGGGCGTGGACGGTGCCGAGCGCCGCGTAGCAGTCGCGGACCGTGTCGACAAGTACCCGAATTCCCACCAGGTCGTAGATCTCGGCGAAGTCGCGGCCTCGCACGATCATCTTCTGGTAGACGCTGTAGTAGTGCTTGGGGCGGCCGGTGACGGTGGCCTTGATCCGGGCGGCGCGCAGGTCGGCCTGGACCTCGTCGGTCACTATGGCGAGGTATTCGTCACGCTTGGGGGCCCGCTCGGCGACGAGGCGGACGATCTCGTCGTACATCTTGGGGTAGAGGATCGCGAAGGCGAGGTCCTCCAGCTCCCACTTGATGGTGTTCATGCCCAGCCGGTGCGCCAGCGGGGCGTAGATCTCCAGCGTCTCGCGGGCCTTCTTCTCCTGCTTCTCCCGCTTGAGGTAGCGCATGGTGCGCATGTTGTGCAGGCGGTCGGCGAGCTTGATGACGAGGACCCGGGGGTCCTTGGCCATGGCCACGACCATCTTGCGCACGGTCTCGGCCTGGGCGGCCTCGCCGAACTTGACCTTGTCCAGCTTGGTGACGCCGTCGACGAGCAGGGCGACCTGGTCGCCGAAGTCGCGGCGCAGGGTGTCCAGGCCGTACTCGGTGTCCTCGACGGTGTCGTGGAGCAGGCCCGCCATCAGGGTGGCCGGATCCATGCCCAGCTCGGCCAGGATCGTGGTGACGGCCAGCGGATGCGTGATGTACGGGTCGCCGCTCTTGCGCTTCTGGCCCCGGTGCCAGCGCTCGGCGACCTGATAGGCCTTCTCGATCTGACGGAGCGTGGCCGACTCGATCTTGGGGTCGTTGCCCCGGACCGTACGCAGGAGGGGTTCCAGAACCGGGTTGTACGGGCTGGAGCGCTGGACGCCGAGGCGGGCGAGGCGGGCTCGCACCCGGTTGGAGGAGCCACCGGAGCGGGAGGCGGACCCGGCCGGGGCGGCCGGCTTCGCCGGGGCCTGCGGCGCGGGGGCCGGGGGCTTGGGCGCCGCGGCGGCCGGTTTCGCGGCGGG
>NZ_NWVL01000063.1 GCF_002382885.1 Streptomyces sp. WZ.A104 | reverse complement strand
GGTCCCGGCCACCGCCCTGACGGCCCTGCCCGCCACCGGCCCCCTGGCCGCCCTGACCCTGGCGCTGCTTCGGCGGCCGGCCGCCCCGCTCGCCGCGGCCCTGCTGCCCGCCGCCGGAACCGCCCGCGCCGGGCTCGTCGTCCAGCCGCAGCGTCAGCGAGATCCGCTTGCGCGGCACATCGACGTCCATGACCTTGACCTTCACGATGTCCCCGGGCTTCACCACATCGCGGGGGTCCTTCACGAAGGTCTTCGACAGCGCCGAGACGTGCACCAGCCCGTCCTGGTGGACGCCGATGTCCACGAACGCGCCGAACGCCGCCACGTTCGTCACGACGCCCTCCAGCACCATGCCGGGCTCCAGGTCCCCGAGCTTCTCGACGCCCTCCTTGAACGTCGCCGTGCGGAAGGCGGGCCGCGGGTCGCGGCCCGGCTTCTCCAGCTCCTTGAGGATGTCCGTCACGGTGGGCAGGCCGAACATGTCGTCCACGAAGTCCGCCGCGCGCAGCGACCTCAGCGCCTCCGTGTTGCCGATCAGCGAGGCGACCTCGCCGCCCGCCGTCTTCCCCATCCGCCGCACCACCGGGTAGGCCTCGGGGTGCACGCTGGAGCCGTCCAGCGGATCGTCCCCGCCCCGGATCCGCAGGAAGCCCGCACACTGCTCGTACGCCTTCGGGCCGAGCCGCGCCACGTCCTTGAGTGCCTTGCGGGACCGGAAGGGCCCGTTGGTGTCCCGGTGCGCGACGATGTTCTCGGCAAGCCCCGAGCTGATCCCCGAAACCCGCGAAAGCAGGGGTGCGGACGCGGTGTTGACGTCCACACCGACGCCGTTCACACAGTCCTCGACGACCGCGTCCAGCGAACGCGACAGCTTCACCTCGGACAGGTCGTGCTGGTACTGGCCGACACCGATCGACTTCGGATCGATCTTCACCAGCTCGGCCAGCGGGTCCTGGAGCCGCCGCGCGATCGAGACCGCGCCGCGCAACGACACGTCCATGTCGGGCAGTTCCTGCGAGGCGAAGGCGGAGGCGGAGTAGACCGATGCGCCCGCCTCCGAGACCATCACCTTGGTGAGCTTCAACTCCGGGTGCTTGTCGATCAGTTCACCGGCCAGCTTGTCCGTCTCGCGGGACGCCGTGCCGTTGCCGATGGCGATCAGGTCGACCGCGTGCTCCTTCGCGAGGTGCGCGAGCTTCGCCAGAGCCTGGTCCCACTTGTTCGCGGGGACGTGCGGGTGGATCACATCGGTGGCCACCACCTTGCCGGTGGCGTCGACGACCGCGACCTTCACACCCGTGCGGAAGCCGGGGTCGAGCCCCAGCGTGGCGCGCGTCCCGGCGGGGGCGGCGAGCAGCAGATCGCGCAGGTTCGAGGCGAAGACCCGTACCGCCTCGTCCTCCGCCGCCGTACGCAGCCGCAGTCGCAGATCGATGCCGAGGTGCACCTGAATCCGGGTGCGCCACGCCCAACGCACCGTGTCGCCGAGCCACTTGTCACCGGGCCGGCCCCGGTCGGCCACTCCGAAGCGGCGGGCGATCATGTTCTCGTAGGCCGAGGGCCCCGGCCGCTCGGCGGCCTCCGGCTCCTCCGGCTCAAGGACCAGATCGAGCACGTTCTCCTTCTCGCCGCGCAGCAGCGCGAGCACCCGGTGCGAGGGCAGCGCGGTGAACGGCTCAGCGAAGTCGAAGTAGTCGGCGAACTTCGCGCCCGTCTCCTCCTGGCCCTCGCGGACCTTCGCCGCCAACCGGCCCCGGGTCCACATGCGTTCCCGCAGTTCGCCGGTGAGGTCGGCGTCCTCGGAGAAGCGCTCGGTGAGGATCGCCCGCGCGCCGTCCAGCGCGGCCCCGGCGTCCGCGACACCCTTCTCGCCGTCCACGAACGCGGCGGCCGCCGCGAGCGGATCGACCGACGGATCGCCGAGCAGTCCGTCCGCCAGCGGTTCGAGCCCGGCCTCCCGGGCGATCTGCGCCTTCGTCCGCCGCTTCGGCTTGAACGGCAGATAGATGTCCTCCAGGCGCGCCTTCGTCCCGGCGGCCCGGATGCTCGCCTCCAGCGCCGCGTCGAGCTTGCCCTGTTCGCGTACGGAATCGAGGATCGCCGTACGCCGGTCCTCCAGCTCCCGCAGATAGCGCAGCCGCTCCTCCAGCGTGCGCAGCTGCGCATCGTCGAGGGACTCGGTCGCCTCCTTGCGGTAGCGCGCGATGAACGGCACGGTCGACCCGCCGTCGAGCAGCTCGACCGCCGCCCTGACCTGTCGCTCCCGTACGCCGAGCTCCTCGGCGATCCTGCCTTCGATGGACGTCGTCACGGTTTTCCCGACTCGCCTTCTCGTACTGGCTGTGCTGGCCGTGCTCGCGATGCGATGAGCACGTTCTTGCTTGCCGGGGTGCGTCCCCCGGCCTGCATTGTGCCGGGTGGCCGGGGGCCGTGTCGCGTGACCTCGGGCAACACGCCCGGGAGCCCCGGCACCGTGTGCGGGGTCCCGGGCCGTGCCAGGGGGTGTCGTGGGTCAGTCCCGGCCGGTCGCCGAGGCCGGGAAGGCGCCCGCCGCGGCCGCCGTGAACAGGAATCCGCGCCCCAGTTCGGTGAGCCGCTCCACGCCGTCGGCGCCCAGGTGCTCGTACGGGGCGGTGTCCATCCGGTCCGTCGTCTCCTCGACCTCCGCGCGCAGCGCCGTGCCCGCCTCGGTCAGCGCGAGGTCGTCGCCTCCGTCGAGCAGCCCCCGCTCCCGCAGCCGGTCCGAGGCCGCGTCCCAGTCGCTGCGGCGCCAGCCCCGGGAGGCCAGAATCCAGCGGGGCGCCATGCCCTTGCCGGTCGCCGTGTGGCTGACGAGCGATTCGAGGGGGTCCAGTCCGGCGGCGAGCAGTGCCGCGAGGTGGGCGTCGCCGCGGTGCTCGCGCAGCAGGGTCGCCGCGTGCCAGAACGCCAGGTGCGGTTCCTCGGGCACCGGCAGCTCCGCGTGCGCGGCGTACAGCGGGCGGGCGTGCGGGGTGCAGGCCTCGGTGGCGCGCAGGGCGAGCCGGGCCGCCTCGGCCATCTCGTCGGAGGAGACGGCCTCCTCGCCGAGCAGCCGCCGCAGCGTCGAGTCCGCCGCCCGGAGCCGGGCCCCCAGCACCCGCTCGGGCGGGGCGGTCTCCCAGACGGCGGGCACATGGCGGGCCACGAGAGCGGGGTTGAAGTTGTAGAACGTGGCGGTGACGGTACCCGCCCCCACAGCGCCGAGCGCGGCGGCCCGGGTCGCGAAGTAGGCGGCGCTCGGGTCCTCGATGCCGATCTTCCCGAGCTCCGCTCCGAGGTCGGGGGAGAAGAAGATGCACGAATGCAGCGGGTTGACGGCGTTGTGGCAGCGGCGTCCCGCGCGAGCCGGAAGAGTGGTCATGCCCGCACGTTACCGACTGGTCGGTACGCCAGGGAACCCGGGGGAGGCGTCAAAATGTCGGAGCTGCCCGCGACGGCAGGTCGCGCGCTTTCGGCCCCTCCTGCGTCCCGCGGCACCGCCTCACCCGGTGGGTTTCGCGGTGTAGGTGAACCGTGGCGCGCGCCGCTCCAGGAACGCGGCGACGCCCTCACCGGTGTCGCCGCTGCCGCGCGCCTCACCGGCCCAGTACGCGTCCCGGTCGGTCCGGCCCGCGGCGAACTCCTTCGCCGCGGCCTGCGTCAGCTGAGACCGGGACGCCAGCACCCGTACGTACTCCTCGACCCGCTTGTCCAGGCCGCCCGGCGGCAGCACCTCGTCGACCAGCCCGGTGCGCAGAGCCCGTTCCGTGCCGATCAGCTCGCCGGAGAACAGCAGGTGCTTCGCCGTGGCGGGGCCGACGAGGGAGACCAGCCGCCGGGTGGAGGAGGAGGCGTAGACGATGCCCAGCTTGGCCGGGGTGATCCCGAAGGAGGCGCCCTCCTCCGCGAACCGCAGATCGCAGGCGGCCGCGAGCTGGCTGCCGCCGCCCACGCAGTACCCGCGCACCGCCGCCAGCGTCGGCCGGGGGAACGCGGCGAGTGCCTCCTCGGCCGCCACCGCCAGCCCCCGGGCCTCGTCCGCGCTCTCCCGGAGCGTGGAGATGTCCGCCCCGGCGCAGAAGGTGTCCCCGGCCCCGGTCAGCACCAGCACCCGGACCGCCGGGTCGGCCGCCAGCCGCTCCAGCAGCTCCGGCAGGCTCCGCCACATCGCCGCGGTCATCGCGTTGCGCTTGGCGGGATGGGTGATCACCAGGGTGGCGACCCCGTGCTCTACGGACGGGATCAGGCGGGGTTCCGTACGGTCCATGCGCCGGATGCTATCCGCACGGTTCGAACCTATGATCAAGAAGGGGTCGCGAAGCGGATACGCACCGTAAGGAGCCGTCGATGAACGGACCCACCACCGAGGGCAGGAAGCTCACCCGCAGTTTCGGCTGGCTCGCGCTGCTCGGCGCACTGCTGGTCATCGCGGGCATCATCGGCCTGATCTACACCGGTTTCGCCACCCTCACCTCGATGCTGCTCTTCGGCTGGCTGCTGCTCGTCGGCGGTCTGGTCGGGCTGCTGCACGCGATCGAGTCGCGTGGCACGAACTACTTCTGGCTGGGCGTCGTGGTCGCGGCCCTCAACATCGCCGCGGGTGTCGTCGTCATCAAGCACCCCGAGGGCACGGCCGAGGCGCTGACCATGTTCGCCGCCCTGCTCTTCCTGACCGGCGGGGTCTTCCGGCTGGTCGGCAGCGTCGTGGTGCGCGGCCCCCAGATGGGGTGGACGCTGTTCCAGGGCGCCTTCGGGATGTTGCTGGGCCTGCTGGTGCTGTTCGACTGGCCGCACAGCAGTCTGTATGTTCTGGGCTTCTTCTTCTCGCTGGCCCTGCTCTTCGACGGACTCGGCCTGATCGCCATCGGCATCGGCGGCCGACGCATCGTCAGCCTGGTATCGGAGCGGCTGGATGAAAGTGCCCCGACCCCGGACGAGCCGAGCAAGGCACCAGAAGAAGAACAGAAGTAGTCCGCCGACCGGCAAGGGCGTGCGCCTTTGGTCAAATAGCGCCGATACCTGGCTACTTCCGATCAGTGGCACGGTGCGGACCAAGCCGTTCCCAACACTCTTTACTCGACGGTCAGTGCAGTGCGAGTGAGAGCTGGTGCCGGACGATGGAGAGCCTCGGGAGTGTCCCCGCCGACCCCGTGTCGTACGAGGGGGTGTGGCGCTTCACCGCCCCCGCCGTGGACGCCTCCGTCCCCCGCGCCCGGCACGCCGTACGCGATCTCCTCAGCCGTCAGGGCGTGCCGATCGAGGACGACATCCTCCAGGGGCTGCTGCTGATCGTCTCGGAGCTCGTCACCAACGCCGTCAAACACGCGGCGCTGCTCTCGCCCGAGCTGGCCGTCGAGGTGGCCATCGCCGCCGACTGGGTCAGAGTGTCGGTCGAGGACAACCACCCCTACCGCCCGACCGCCCTGGAGACCGACTACGCGCAGACCGGCGGCCGGGGGCTGCTGCTGGTCAAGGTCGTCACCGCGGAGGCCGGCGGCACCTGCGACGTCGAGCACACGGCGAGCGGCGGGAAGATCATCTGGGCGGCGCTGCCGTTGAAGACGCAGCTCTGACCGCCCGTACGCGGCCCGGCGGGGGCTGACCCGCCCGCCGAGCGCCCGCCGCGTTCACCAGCCCGCGGAAGGCCCCGTCAGCTCGCGGATCGCCGGCCGGGCCGCATCCAGCACCGTCATGAACCACGCCGAGAACGGGCCCTCGGCGTGCCGCTTCTCCAGCTCCGGCGCCGTGACGAAGGCCGTCTCGCCGACCTCCTCGGGGTCCGGCTTCAGCTGCTCCTGCGCCAGTCCCACGAAAAGGTGGTTGAACTCCTGCTCCACCAGGCCCGACGCGGGGTCCGGGTGGTTGTAGCGGACGGTGCCCGCCTCGGCCAGCAACGACGGCGAAAGGCCCAGCTCCTCGTACGTACGCCGGGCGGCGGCCGCGAACGGGGACTCGCCCGGATACGGGTGTCCGCAGCAGGTGTTCGACCAGACACCGGGGGAGTGGTACTTGCCGAGCGCCCGGCGCTGGAGCAGCAGCCGCCCCTGCTCGTCGAAGAGGAACACGGAGAACGCGCGGTGCAGCTGCCCGGGGGCCTGGTGGGCCGCCAGCTTCTCGGCCGTGCCGATGGTGGTGCCGTTCTCGTCGACCAGTTCGAGCATGATCGCTTCTGCGGTGCCGTTCGACGAGCTGTGCGTCGCGGTGGCTGGTGTGGTCGGCATACCCATCCTTCGCTTTGGTCCCCGGCCTCGTGCGCCGGGCCCCTGGAGTCCGGTCAAGTCTGCCGTACAAAAGCCGCTTGTCCGTACTTCGGCTCCGGGCATGTCCGCCCCGCCGCGCCCTGCGAGCGCGGCGGAACGGACGGGGCGTCAGACCCCGAAGGCCGCCGGATAGCGGATCATGCCCGCCGGAACCGGGACGGAACCGTCCAGCACCAGCGCCATCATCGCCTCGTCCGGAACCTCGAACCCGGCGCGGATCCCGTAGCGCGACGCCGGGACGAATCCGAAGCGGGTAGTAATCGGGGTGACCGAGCACCAGCACCTCACCGCGGACCCGGGCGGCATCCAGCACCGCCCGCACCACGGCCTGCCCGGCCCCCTGCCGCTGGAACGCGGGGGAGGTGGCCATTGGGGCCGGCGCGAGCGCCGGGGCGTCGCCGACCCGGCAGCGGGTCAGCAGCGCGTACGCCGCGAGGGACCCGTCCGGGGCCTCGGCGACGTAACCGAGATCCGGCAGCCACGCCTCGGGGTCCGCACGCAACGCGTACACGAGATCGGCCTCGTCCGGGGTCGGGAACGCGGCCGCGTGGCACCGCCCCCGCCCCCGTCTCAGTGGCAGAGCCTGGCCTCGTGCTCCGCGTGGCCGCTCGGCTCCAGCTGGAACGTGCAGTGCTCCACGTCGAAGTGGTCGCCCAGGCAGCCCTGGAGTTCGTGCAGGAGCTTCTCGTGCCCTATCGAGTCGAGCATCTCCTGGTGCACCACCACATGCGCGGAGAGCACCGGCATCCCCGAGGTGATCGTCCAGGCGTGCAGATCGTGGACGTCGATGACCCCGGGCAGCTCCGTGATGTGCTCCCGTACCTCCGCCATGTCCACGCCCTTGGGTGCCGCCTCCAGCAGCACGTTCAGGGTCTCCCTCAGCAGCTTCACGGTCCGGGGCACGATCATCAGGCCGATCACCAGCGAGGCGATCGGGTCGGCGGCCTGCCAGCCGGTCGCCATGATGACGCCCGCCGAGATGATCACGGCCAGCGAGCCCAGGGTGTCGGCCAGCACCTCCAGATAGGCGCCCCGCACGTTCAGGCTCTCCTGCTGCCCGCGCGCCAGCAGGGAGAGCGAGACGATGTTGGCCACCAGGCCGACCGCGGCGAACGCGATGGCGAGTCCGCCCTTCGTCTCGGCCGGCGTGATGAAGCGGTCCACCGCCTCGAAGAGCAGGAAGCCGCCGACGCCGAGCAGCAGCAGACAGTTGGCCAGTGCCGCCAGGATCTCGGCGCGGGCGAAACCGAAGGTGCGGTTCGGGCCGGCCGGCTTGTTGGCGAAGTGGATGGCGAGCAGGGCCATCCCCAGCCCCAGGGCGTCGGTGGCCATATGGGCCGCGTCAGCGATCAGGGCGAGCGAGTTCGACAGCAGACCGCCGACGATCTCCATGACCATCACGCTCAGCGTGATGGTGAGGGCGATTCGCAGCCTGCCCCGGTACGCGGCGGCCGCGGTCCCCGTCGGGGGCGGTCCGCCGTGCGTATGCCCGTGATCGTGGCCAGCCCCCATGAGATACCCCTCCAGGTCCGTACGACAACGCCGGGACGAACCGCCCGACGTGGCCAGTGAACTACGGGTGGGGGGTATCCGGCAACACGGTACTGAACACCGTTGTCATATGCTCTGACCTGCGAAAACGTTCCGCAGGTCAGAGCGCCGGGATGATCGCGGGCGGGGGTTCGGAGGTGCGCCCGGACCGCTCACCGAGGCTGCCCGGAGTGTGCCTCCGGGTGACGCAGGCACCAGCCCTCCCAGGCCGACTCCACCATCTCGCGCACGCTCCGCCGAGCCGTCCAGCCCAGCTCCTCGGTGATCCGCGCGGCCGACGCCACCGCCCTCGGTGCGTCACCGGGGCGGCGCGCCTCGGCCACCGGCTTCGGGCCGAGCCCGGTCACCTCGCCGATCACCTCGGCCAGCTCCCGTACCGAGACACCCTCGCCCCGGCCGACGTTCACCGTCAGGTCGCCGTCCCGCCCGCCGAGCCGCCGGGCGACCGAGAGATGCGCCTCGGCCAGGTCGGCGACGTGAATGTAGTCACGGACACAGGTGCCGTCCGGCGTCGCGTAGTCGTCGCCGAAGATCCGCGGGGCCTCACCGTGCGTCAGCCGCTCGAACATCATCGGAACGATGTTGAAGACCCCGGTGTCCGCCAGCTCGGGAGCCGCCGCGCCCGCCACGTTGAAGTACCGCAGACAGGCGGTCGAGATCCCGTGGGCCTTCCCGGTGGCCCGCACCAGCCACTCACCGGCGAGCTTGGTCTCGCCGTACGGGTTGATCGGCCGGCAGGGCGTCTCCTCGGTGATGAGCTCCGCATCCGGTACGCCGTAGACGGCCGCCGAGGAGGAGAAGAGGAAGCGCCGCACGCCCGCCGCGACCACGGCCTCCAGCAGGACGGCCAGTCCCGCGACGTTCTCCCGGTAGTACAGCAGCGGCTTCTCCACGGACTCGCCGACCTGCTTCTTCGCAGCGAGATGCACCACACCGCTCACCGTGTGTGCGGACAGCACCCGGTCCAGCAGCTCCCGGTCGGAGGCCGAGCCCACCACCAGCGTGACGGCTTCCGGCAGCCGGTCCACGACGCCCGTGGAGCGGTCGTCGAGCACCACGACCCGCTCTCCCGCCGCGACCATGGCCCGTGCCACGTGCGCCCCGATGTATCCCGCCCCGCCTGTGATCAGCCATGTCATGGCCGTCAGCCTAAGGGCTGTCCCTTTTCAGGCCGCCGGCTCGCGGTTTGTCGGCCGGGCACCGATCCATGATGATGATCGCGAACGGCCCCGGCCCGATCAGGCCCACCCGAACAGCGCGCGAACGGGTGGTGAACTCGGCCTTCCGTTCATCCGATAGCCTCAGCCGACATGCCGCAGGCAGGCCCCGTGGCCGTGCCGTCGTGTGTCGTCCCCCGTCAGCGCCAAGGAGTGAGTTCGTCTGTCGACCGCCATCCTCACCGGTGCGCCGGTACCCGGATCGTCGCTCGCGGACGATCTGCGGTCCCTGGGCTTCGACGTGCAGACCGCCGTCGACGCCGGTGACGCCGCAGCCCTCCTCGCCGCTGTCCCGGCGGGCCGTCGCGTCGCGCTCGTCGACCCCCGCTTCGTGGGCCACGTGCACGCACTGCGGCTCGGCCTGACCGACCCCCGCTTCCCCGCCGCCGCCGTCCCCGGTGCGCTCACCGCTCAGCCGGAGGCGCGCGGCGCCCTGCTGCGCGCGCTGCACCGCGCCACGGCCGCCGTCGGTGCGGGCGCCCCCGTCGTCGAACCGGACGCCGACCCCGCTCCCGAGGACCGCACCGTCCCGGGCCGCATCGCCGTAGCCCTGGACGCCGAGGGCGTCGCCGTCAAGCGCCCCGAACTCGGCTCGCTCACCGCCGCCGTCCCCACCGACGCCGGACAGCGGGCGGTCGCCGAGACGGCCCGCGACGCGGTCGACGACGAGGCGGTACGGCTGCGCAGCGCGGTCAAGGCCCACGACGGGTTCTTCACCACCTTCTGCATCAGCCCCTACTCCCGCTACATCGCCCGCTGGTGCGCCCGCCGGGGCCTCACCCCGAACCAGGTCACCACCGCCTCGCTGATCACCGCGCTCATCGCGGCGGGCAGCGCGGCGACCGGCACCCGGGGCGGCTACATCGCCGCCGGACTCCTGCTCCTGGTCTCCTTCGTGCTGGACTGCACCGACGGGCAGCTCGCCCGCTACTCGCTCCAGTACTCCACGATGGGCGCCTGGCTGGACGCCACCTTCGACCGGGCCAAGGAGTACGCGTACTACGCGGGCCTCGCCATCGGCGCCGTACGGGGCGGCGATGACGTCTGGGTCCTGGCGCTCGGCGCCATGGTCCTCCAGGCCTGCCGCCATGTCGTGGACTTCTCGTTCAACGAGGCCAACCACGACGCGGTCGCCAACACCAGCCCCACCGCCGCCCTCTCCGGCAGGCTCGACAGCGTCGGCTGGACGGTCTGGGTACGCCGGATGATCGTGCTGCCGATCGGTGAGCGCTGGGCCATGATCGCGGTGCTCACCGCGCTCACCACCCCGCGCATCGTCTTCTACGCCCTGCTCGTCGGCTGCGGCCTGGCCGCCTGCTACACCACGGCGGGCCGCCTGCTGCGCTCGCTGACCCGCCGGGCCAGCCGTACCGACCGTGCCGCGCAGGCCCTCGCGGACCTCGCCGACTCCGGGCCCCTGGCACAGGCCGTCGCCGCGGTCGCCCCCGGACTCCGGGGCGCGTTCACGGCCCCGGCCCTCGCCCTGCTCGGCACCCTCGTGATGGTCGGCGGGGCCCTCCTCCTCCCGTACGGCAGCTGGCTCACCGTCGCCGCCGCCGCGGTGTACGTCCTGCTCTCCGGCCTCGCCGTCGCCCGCCCGCTCACGGGTGCGCTGGACTGGCTGGTGCCGCCGCTCTTCCGGGCCGCGGAGTACGTCACGATCCTCGTGCTGGCGGCCCGCAGCGACGTCCCCCACGCCGTTCCGGCGGCCTTCGGGCTCGTCTCGGCCGTCGCCTACCATCACTACGACACGGTGTACCGCATTCGCGGAGGCACCGGCGCGCCGCCCCAGTGGCTGGCGCGGACGATCGGTGGACACGAGGGCCGTACCGCGCTGGTGGCCGTCCTCGCCGCCGTACTCACCCACACCTCAGGTTTCACCACGGCCCTGACCGCGCTCGCGGTCGCCGTGGCTCTGGTGGTGCTCGTGGAGTCCATCCGCTTCTGGGTGTCCTCCTCGGCCCCCGCCGTACACGACGAAGGAGAACTCGCATGATCGGCCTCGTACTGGCAGCCGGTGCAGGACGACGTCTGCGCCCCTACACGGACACGCTCCCCAAGGCGCTCGTCCCTGTCGACGGCGACAAGACCGTCCTCGACCTCACGCTCGCCAACTTCGCGGAGGTCGGACTCACCGAGGTCGCGATCGTCGTCGGCTACCGCAAGGAGGCCGTCTACGCGCGCAAGGCCGAGCTGGAGGCCACGTACGGCCTGACCCTCACGCTCATCGACAACGACAAGGCCGAGGAGTGGAACAACGCCTACTCCCTGTGGTGCGCCCGTGACGTCATCAAGCGCGGTGTGATCCTCGCCAACGGCGACACCGTCCACCCGGTCTCCGTCGAGAAGACCCTCCTGGACGCCCGGGGCAAGGGCCAGAAGATCATCCTCGCGCTCGACACCGAGAAGAACCTCGCCGACGAGGAGATGAAGGTCATCACCGAGGAGGGCAAGGGCGTCCAGCGCATCACCAAGCTGATGGACCCGGCCACCGCCACCGGTGAGTACATCGGCGTCACCCTCATCGAGCCCGAGGCCGCCGAGGAGCTCGCCGACGCGCTGAAGACCACCTTCGAGCGCGACCCCGACCTCTACTACGAGGACGGCTACCAGGAGCTCGTGAACCGCGGCTTCACCGTCGACGTGGCCCCCATCGGCACCGTGACCTGGGTCGAGATCGACAACCACGACGACCTCGCCAAGGGCCGGGAGATCGCGTGCCAGTACTGACCCGGCTCATTCCGTCCCCGGTCGTCGTCGACATCCGGCGCGGCGCCATGGACGATCTGGCGGGTCTCCTGGCCGATCAGCGGATCTCCTCCTCGGGCAAGCTCGCCATCGCGATCAGCGACGGCTCCGGGCGCGCCCTGCGGGAGAGGCTCGCCCCGGTCCTGCCGGGTGCCGACTGGTATCCGGTCTCCGACGGCACGATCGACTCCGCGGTGAAGCTCGCCGACGGCATCAAGGGCAACCGGTACGACGCCGTCGTCGGCCTCGGCGGCGGCAAGATCATCGACGTGACGAAGTACGCCGCGGCGCGGGTCGGGCTGCCCATGGTCGCCGTCGCGACGAACCTCTCGCACGACGGACTGTGCTCCCCGGTCGCCACGCTGGACAACGACAACGGGCGGGGCTCCTACGGGGTCCCCACCCCGATCGCCGTGGTCATCGACCTCGACATCATCCGTGCGGCGCCCGCCCGGTACGTCCGCTCCGGCATCGGCGACGCGATCTCGAACATCTCCTGCGTCGCCGACTGGGAGCTGGCCCACGAGGTCAACGGCGAGGAGATCGACGGCCTGGCGGCCGCGATGGCCCGCCAGGCCGGTGAGGCCGTGCTGCGCCACCCCGGCGGGGTCGGCGACGACGCCTTCCTGAAGGTGCTGGCCGAGGGGCTCGTGCTCACCGGCATCTCGATGTCGGTCGCGGGCGACTCGCGTCCGGCGTCCGGCGCCTGTCACGAGATCAACCACGCCTTCGACCTGCTCTATCCGCAGCGCGCTGCCAGCCACGGCGAACAGGTCGGCCTCGGCGCCTGTTTCGCCATGCATCTGCGCGGCGCCCGTCAGGAGTCCCTCCTGATGGCGTCGATACTGCGCCGGCACGGTCTGCCGGTCCTGCCGGAGGAGATCGGCTTCAGCGTCGACGAATTCGTCAAGGCCGTCGACTACGCGCCGCAGACGCGCCCGGGACGCTTCACGGTCCTGGAGCACCTCAACCTGTCCACCGACCAGATCAGGGACGCGTACGCCGACTATGCCAAGACCGTCAGTAGCTGAACTCCGTCCGGTCGTTCACCCGCCGGGGGTCAAGGACCGGCGCAGCGGCGAGCACTGGGCCGGGCGCATGTACATGCGTGAGGTCTCCCTGCGCGTGGACCGCTACCTGGTGAACACGCGCGTCACGCCCAACCAGGTCACGTACGTGATGACGCTCGCCGGTGCGCTCGCCGCCCCGGCGCTCCTGGTGCCGGGCATCCCCGGCGCCCTGCTCGGCGTGCTCATGGTCCAGCTCTACCTGCTGTTCGACTGCGTGGACGGCGAGCTCGCCCGCTGGAAGAAGCAGTACTCGCTCAGCGGCGTCTATCTGGACCGGGTCGCCGCCTACCTGTGCGACGCGGCGGTGCTGGTCGGCCTCGGCCTGCGCGCCGCCGACATCTGGGGCGAGGGCCGGATCGACTGGCTCTGGGCGTTCCTCGGCACGCTCGCCGCGCTCGGCGCGATCCTGATCAAGGCCGAGACGGACCTGGTCGGCGTGGCCCGTCACCAGGGCGGGCTGCCGCCGGTCAAGGAGGCGGCATCCGAGCCGCGTTCCTCCGGCATGGCCCTGGCCCGCCGGGCCGCCGGAGCGCTCAAGTTCCACCGGCTGATCCTCGGGATCGAGGCCTCGCTGCTGATCCTGCTGGTGGCGATCCTGGACACCATCGGGGGCGACCTCTTCTACACCCGCCTGGCCACGGCCGTCCTGGCCGGTATCGCGCTGCTCCAGACCCTGCTGCACCTGGTCTCCGTCCTGGCGTCCAGCAGGCTGAAGTGACGTCTGCCATGAAACTGGGCGCGGTGATCATCACCATGGGCAACCGCCCCGACGAGCTCCGCGCCCTCCTCGATTCGGTCACCGCCCAGCACGGTGACCGGATCGAGGTCGTGGTCGTCGGCAACGGCGCCCCGGTCCCGGACGTCCCGGCCGGGGTGCGCACCGTGGAGCTGCCGGAGAACCTCGGCATCCCCGGTGGCCGCAACGTCGGCATCGAGGCGTTCGGCCCGTGCGGGGCCGACGTGGACGCCCTGCTCTTCCTGGACGACGACGGGCTGCTTCCGAACCGGGACACCGCCGAACTGTGCCGCCGGGCGTTCGAGGCGGACGCGAAGCTCGGCATCATCACCTTCCGGATCGCGGACCCGGACACTGGCGGCACCCAGCGCCGCCACGTACCCCGGCTGCGGGCGGCCGACCCGATGCGCTCCTCGCGCGTGACGACCTTCCTGGGCGGCGCCAACGCCGTACGGACCAAGGTCATCGCCGAGGTCGGCCCGCTGCCGGAGGAGTTCTTCTACGCGCACGAGGAGACGGACCTGGCCTGGCGGGCGCTGGACGCGGGCTGGATGATCGACTATCGCGCGGACATGGTGCTGAACCACCCCACCACCGCCCCCTCCCGGCACGCGGTCTACCACCGCATGGTGGCCCGCAACCGGGTCTGGCTCGCCCGCCGCAACCTCCCCGCCCCGCTGGTTCCCCTCTATCTGGGGGTCTGGCTGCTGCTGACCCTGGTCAGACGCCCGTCGTTGCCCGCACTGCGGGCGTGGTCCGGCGGTTTCCGGGAAGGCTGGTCGACGCCCTGCGGCCCCCGCCGCCCGATGAAGTGGCGTACGGTGTGGCGGCTGACGAGGCTGGGCCGACCTCCGGTCATCTGAGAGGCTTTCCTCTGAGAGCATGAGGCGTATTTTCTTTCCGGAACCTGTCCGCCTGAGCCGCGCCCGCGACTGGCTGCGCGTGAAGACGAGAGTTTCAACTTGTGAGTGACACGACCCACGACGGTGGGGTAGCCCTCGGCACCCCACCGTCCGCCGACGAGGGCCTGAGCGCCGCCCAGCTGGCCGCCAAGCACGGCCTGACCGTGAGCGGCGCCAGGCCCGGGCTGTTCGAGTACATGAGACAGCTCTGGGGCCGACGCCACTTCATCCTGGCCTTCTCCCGGGCGAAGCTGACCGCGCAGTACAGCCAGGCCAAACTGGGCCAGCTGTGGCAAGTGGTCACGCCCCTGCTGAACGCCTGTGTCTATTACCTGATCTTCGGGCTGATCCTGGGGACCAGGGAGGGGATTCCCCACGACGTCTTCGTGCCGTTCCTGGTCACCGGCGTCTTCGTCTTCACCTTCACCCAGAGCTCCGTGATGGCGGGGGTCCGGTCGATCTCCGGGAACCTCGGCCTGGTCCGGGCCCTCCACTTCCCCCGGGCCTCGCTGCCCATCTCGTTCTCGCTCCAGCAGCTCCAGCAGCTGCTGTTCTCGATGATCGTGCTGGTCGCGGTCGCCGTCATCTTCGGCAGCTACCCCTCGCTGTCCTGGCTCCTGGTGATTCCCGCCCTGATTCTCCAGTTCTTCTTCAACACCGGCCTGGCCCTCGTCATGGCGCGGCTCGGCGCCAAGACCCCCGACCTCGCGCAGCTGATGCCGTTCGTCATGCGGACCTGGATGTACGCCTCGGGCGTCATGTTCTCCATCCCGGTCATGCTCAAGGACAAGCCGGCCTGGATCGCCGACGTGCTCCAGTACAACCCGGCGGCGGTCTACATGGACCTGGTCCGCTTCGCGATGATCGACGGATACGGCTCCGAGAACCTGCCGGACCACGTCTGGGCCGTCGGCCTGGGCTGGGCCGTGCTGCTGGGCGTCGTGGGATTCGTGTACTTCTGGAAGGCAGAGGAACGGTACGGCCGTGGCTGAGGACAACGCACAGGGGCGCATTCCCACGGTGATCGCCGACGACGTGCACATCGTGTACCGGGTCAACGGCACGGGCGGCGGCCGGGGCAGTGCCACCGCGGCGCTGAGCCGCATGATGCGGCGGGGCAAGGGCGAGCCGCGCGGGGTCAGGAAGGTGCACGCCGTGCGCGGTGTCTCCTTCACCGCCTACCGCGGCGAGGCCATCGGCCTCATCGGCACCAACGGCTCCGGCAAGTCGACGCTGCTGCGGGCCATCGCCGGTCTGCTGCCGACCGAGTCCGGCCAGGTGTACACCGACGGCCAGCCCTCGCTGCTCGGCGTGAACGCGGCGCTGATGAGCGATCTGACCGGCGAGCGCAACGTCGTCCTCGGCGGTCTGGCCATGGGCATGAGCCGGGACGAGATCCGCGAGCGCTACCAGGAGATCGTGGACTTCTCCGGGATCAACGAGAAGGGTGACTTCATCACCCTGCCGATGCGGACGTACTCCTCCGGTATGGCGGCGCGCCTGCGCTTCTCCATCGCCGCTGCCAAGAACCACGACGTCCTCATGATCGACGAGGCGCTGGCCACCGGCGACCGCAAGTTCCGGGTCCGCTCCGAGGAACGCATCCGCGAGCTCCGCAAGGAGGCGGGCACCGTCTTCCTGGTCAGCCACAACAACAAGTCGATCCGGGACACCTGCGACCGGGCGCTCTGGCTGGAGAAGGGCGAGCTCCTGATGGACGGGCCCACCGAGGAAGTCCTCAAGGCGTACGAGCGCGAAACGGGCAAGTAGCCCCCGTCCGCATCCCGTGGCCCCTGCCGGACCGATCCGGCGGGGGCCACGCGGTGTGCGCCGCCGGGAAACCCTCCGCAGTAGGGCCCAGGGGCGATCTCCTCCCGGCGGATGACGTCAATTCGACCGTGCGCGGGGAAGGTTGACAGGAAACGGCGGCGACGTAGCGCGAGGCGTTCCACCCCGGCGCGGCTCTGTGAGCTGTACAACGTAAGCTGTAGCGGTGCTGATTCATGGCAAGTGGGGCGATCCGCCCCCGGCGCTTCGCCCGCTGTGCCGCAGTGCACTCGGAAGCACGAGCGGCGTGTCCGAAAAGGGATGTTTTGGGTCAGCAGTGTAGAACGGGAGATGTGACGGCAATGACGGAAGATCTCCAGCTCCGACGTGGTTTCGCCGTCCCCGCGCCGGGCGGTCGGCAGTGACCTCCACCCCCGAGGCGCGCACCGGTGACGCCACCCTCGGCAAGGCCGCGGACGAGAACTTCCCCGTCGCGCCCTTCTTCCTGCCCCGCGCCTGGCGCGACGACCTGATGGCGGTCTACGGCTACGCCCGGCTCGTCGACGACATCGGCGACGGCGACCTCGCCCCCGGCGGCGCCGACGCCCGCCACCTGGGCCTGGAGCCGGAGCAGAGCGACGACCGGCTCGCCATGCTCGACGCCTTCGAGACCGATCTGCACCGGGTCTTCGCCACCACCGGCGAGGAACCGCACCACCCCTTGCTCCGCGCCCTGCGCCCCACCGTGCGGCGCCGAGCGCTCACCCCCGAGCCCTTCATCGGCCTGATCGAGGCCAACCGGCAGGACCAGAAGATCCGCCGCTACGGGACCTACGCCGAGCTCGCCGCCTACTGCGAACTCTCCGCGAACCCGGTCGGCCGCCTGGTCCTCGCCCTCACCGGCACCGCGAGCCCGGAACGCATCCGCCGCTCCGACGCCGTGTGCACCGCGCTCCAGATCGTCGAGCACCTCCAGGACGTGGCCGAGGACCTCGGACGCGACCGGATCTATCTGCCCGCCGAGGACATGGACCGCTTCCACGTCACCGAATCCGACCTGGGCCGGCCGTCCGCCGGAGCCTCGGTGCGTGCCCTGATCGCCTACGAGGCCCGGCGCGCCAGCGAGCTGCTGGACGCGGGCACCCCCCTGGTGGGCAGCGTCGACGGCAGGCTCAAGCTGCTCCTCGCCGGATTCGTCGGAGGCGGCCGCGCCGCGCTCGCCGCGATCTCGGCCGCCGGGTTCGACGTACTGCCCGGACCGCCCAAGCCCACAAAGCCCAGGCTGCTGCGCGAAGTGGGAACCGTCTTGCGAAGAGCGCGTGGAGAGAGGTGAGCCGGACCGTGGAGGGACAGACGACGTACATGTCGCCGCCGGTGCAGGCCGCATACAGTTACTGCGAGGCCGTCACCGGACAGCAGGCACGTAACTTCGCCTACGGCATCAGGCTGCTGCCGTACGACAAGCGGCAGGCCATGTCGGCGCTGTACGCCTTCTCCCGTCGGGTCGACGACATCGGCGACGGGGAACTGGACCCGGAGACCAAGCGGACCCGGCTGGAGAGCACCCGCGAGCTGCTCGACCGGATCCGGAAGGGCTCGGTCGACGAGGACGACACCGACCCGGTCGCCGTGGCGCTCACCGACGCCGCCCGCCGGTTCCCGCTGCCGCTCGAAGGGCTCGACGAACTGATCGACGGCGTCCTGATGGACGTGCGGGGCGCGACCTACGAGACCTGGGACGACCTCAGGACGTACTGCCGCTGTGTCGCGGGCGCCATCGGCCGCCTCAGCCTCGGCGTGTTCGGTACGGAACCGGGGGCCCGCGGGGCCGAGCGCGCCGCGGAGTACGCCGACACCCTCGGCCTCGCCCTCCAGCTCACCAACATCCTGCGCGACGTCCGCGAGGACGCCGGAAACGGGCGCACCTACCTCCCCGCCGACGACCTGGCCAAGTTCGGCTGCTCCGCCGGATTCCACCGGGCCACCCCGCCCCCCGGCTCCGACTTCGCCGGCCTGGTCCACTTCGAGGTCCGCCGCGCCCGCGCCCTGTTCGCCGAGGGCTACCGCCTGCTGCCGATGCTCGACCGTCGCAGCGGCGCCTGCGTCGCCGCCATGGCCGGGATCTACCGCCGCCTCCTCGACCGGATCGAGCGTGACCCCGAGGCCGTCCTGCGCGGCCGGGTCTCGCTGCCCGGCCACGAGAAGGCCTACGTCGCGGTGCGCGGCCTGTCCGGACTGGACGCCCGCCACATCTCGAAGCTGACCGCCAGGGGGCGAGCCTGATGCGTTCTCCCAGGTCCGGACCTTCGGTCACGCTCCGGTGGCCCGACGCGTCCCTGACTGCGACGATCTGCGTGACGGCGACCCGCCGCACTGCGACGATCCGGCGAGAGGGGCCCGCATGAGCGACGACCTCCCGCGCCCCGTCGCGGTCGTCGTCGGAGGCGGCCTCGCCGGCATCACGGCGGCCCTCCGCCTGGCCGACGCCGGTCTTGATGTGACCTTGCTCGAAGGGCGGCCCCGCCTCGGCGGCCTCGCCTTCTCCTTCCAGCGCGGCGACCTCACCGTCGACAACGGCCAGCACGTCTACCTGCGCTGCTGCACCGCCTACCGCTGGTTCCTCGACCGGATCGACGCCGCCCGGCTGGCGCCCCTCCAGGACCGCCTGGACGTGCCCGTGCTCGACGTCGGCCGGGCCGCCGGGCCGCGCCTGGGGCGGCTGCGCCGCACCGCCCTGCCGGTACCGCTGCATCTGGCGGGCGGCCTCGCCGCCTACCCCCACCTCTCGCTCGCCGAGAAGGCGGCCGTCGGCCGCGCGGCCCTCGCCCTCGGCCGCCTCGACCCGGCCGACCCCGAGCTCGACCGCGTCGACTTCGCGACCTGGCTCCGGCGGCACGGCCAGTCGCAGCGCGCCGTCGAGGCGCTCTGGGACCTCGTCGGCGTCGCCACGCTCAACGCCACCGCCCCTGACGCCTCCATGGCGCTCGCTGCCAAGGTCTTCAAGACCGGACTGCTCTCCGAGCCCGGCGCCGCCGACATCGGCTGGGCCACCGTCCCCCTCGGCGAGCTGCACGACACCCTCGCCCGCAAGGCCCTGGACACCGCGGGCGTCCGCACGGAGCTGCGCGCCAAGGTGGGCTCCCTGACCCGCACCGAGGACGGCCGGTGGACCGTCGAGACGGCGGGGGAGCGGATCACCGCCGACACCGTCGTCCTCGCCGTCCCGCAGACCGAGACCCACGACCTGCTGCCCGAGGGCGCGCTGGACGAGCCGGACCTGCTGCTCGACATCCCCTACGCCCCCATCCTCAACGTGCACGTCGTCTACGACCGCAAGGTGCTGCGCCGGCCGTTCTTCGCCGCCATCGGCTCCCCGGTCCAGTGGGTCTTCGACCGCACCCACTCCTCGGGACTCGTCGGCCCCGGGCAGTATCTGGCCGTCTCGCAGTCCGCCGCCCAGGACGAGATCGACCTCCCCGTCGCCGACCTGCGCGCCCGCTATCTGCCCGAGCTGGAGCGGCTGCTCCCCGCCGCCCGCGGCGCGGGCATCCGGGACTTCTTCGTCACCAGGGAGCGCACCGCCACCTTCGCGCCCGCTCCGGGCGTCGGGCGGCTGCGCCCCGGCCCACGCACCCGGGCGCCCGGCCTCCAGCTGGCGGGGGCCTGGACCGACACCGGCTGGCCCGCGACCATGGAAGGTGCTGTGCGCAGTGGCACCGCAGCCGCCGACGCGGCCCTCCAGAACCTCGGCCGCCCCCATGGACATCCGCTGCAGGAGGCGGCATGAGCAGTACCACCGGAACAAGAGGAGAGTCAGTGACCCCGGCGAATCCGGCTTTCGACACCGTGGCCGACACCACGGATGTCACCGCGCTTCTGGAGCGCGGACGAGCCCTGTCAGCGCCGGTGCTGCGGGCTGCCGTGGACCGGCTCGCGCCGCCCATGGACACCGTCGCCGCCTACCACTTCGGCTGGATCGACGCCGAGGGACGCCCCTCGGACGGCGACGGCGGCAAGGCCGTGCGTCCCGCCCTCGCCCTGCTGTCCGCCGAAGCGGCGGGCGCCCCCGCCGAGGCCGGCGTCCCCGGCGCGGTGGCCGTCGAACTCGTGCACAACTTCTCGTTGCTGCACGACGACCTGATGGACGGCGACGAGCAGCGCCGCCACCGCGACACCGTGTGGAAGGTGCACGGCCCGGCC
This sequence comes from Streptomyces sp. WZ.A104, assembly GCF_002382885.1. Lineage (GTDB taxonomy): Bacteria > Actinomycetota > Actinomycetes > Streptomycetales > Streptomycetaceae > Streptomyces. The sequence goes on along the minus strand of NZ_NWVL01000063.1, from coordinate 27,786 downwards.
CAGGCGATCCTGGTCGGCGACGCGCTCTTCGCACTCGCCTACGACCTGCTGCTGGAGCTCGGCACGGTAGAGGCGGGCCGCGCGGCGCGGCGGCTGACCACCGCCACCCGCAAGCTCATCGACGGGCAGGCCCAGGACATCTCCTACGAGCACCGCGAGCGGGTCACCGTCGAGGAGTGCCTGGAGATGGAGGGCAACAAGACCGGCGCCCTGCTGGCCTGCGCGGTCTCCATCGGCGCGGTGCTCGGCGGGGCGGACGACCGCACAGCCGACACCCTGGAGGCGTACGGCTACCACCTCGGCCTCGCCTTCCAGGCCGTCGACGACCTGCTCGGCATCTGGGGCGACCCGGAGTCGACGGGCAAGCAGACCTGGAGCGATCTGCGCCAGCGCAAGAAGTCCCTGCCCGTCGTCGCGGCGCTCGCCGCGGGCGGCGAGGCCTCCGAGCGGCTGGGCGAACTGCTCGCCGCCGACGCCAAGAGCAGCGACTTCGACAGCTTCTCCGAAGAGGAGTTCGCCGCCCGCGCGGCGCTCATCGAGGAGGCGGGCGGCCGTGAGTGGACCGCCCAGGAAGCCCGTCGTCAGCACGCGATCGCCGTCGAGGCGCTGCATGCGGTCGACATGCCGCACCGGGTGCGGGAGCAGCTCACCGCGCTCGCGGACTTCGTGGTGGTACGCAAGAGATGATCAGCACACGCATATGACTCGCAGTCGCCGGCCGGCGCCCTGATCTGGGCGTCGGCCGACGGAGACCCCAGCACAGCAGAGAAACCACTGCACGTAAGGGGAAGCTCATGACAGCGACGACCGACGGACCGACCGGGGCCGCCAGCCTGTCGGCACTCCCGGCCGCCCATCCGGCCGACACGACCATCGCCGCGGACGACGTGCTCGCCGCCGCGCGGCGGGCAGCGGAACGCTCCGTGGAGCACCTGCTCGGCAGACAGGACGAGCAGGGCTGGTGGAAGGGCGACCTCGCCACCAACGTCACCATGGATGCCGAGGACCTGCTCCTGCGCCAGTTCCTCGGCATCCAGGACCCCGGGACCACCCGGGCGGCCGCCCTCTTCATCCGGGGCGAACAGCTCGGCGACGGCACCTGGAACACCTTCTACGGCGGCCCCGCCGACCTCTCCGCCACCATCGAGGCGTACGTGGCCCTCAGGCTGGCCGGGGACCGCCCCGACGAGCCGCACATGGCGCGCGCCTCAGGATGGATCAGGGAGCAGGGCGGCATCGCGGCCGCCCGGGTCTTCACCCGGATCTGGCTCGCCCTGTTCGGCTGGTGGAAGTGGGACGACCTCCCCGAACTCCCGCCCGAGCTCATGTTCTTCCCCAAGTGGGTCCCGCTCAACATCTACGACTTCGGCTGCTGGGCCCGCCAGACCATCGTTCCCCTGACCATCGTCTCCGCGAAGCGCCCGGTGCGGCCCGCACCCTTCGCCCTGGACGAGCTGCACAGCGACCCCGCCCGGCCCAGCCCGCCCAGGAAGCTCGCCCCGGCGGCCAGCTGGGACGGCCTCTTCCAGCGCCTCGACAAGGGGCTGCACCTCTACCACAAGGTCGCCCCCCGCCCGCTGCGCCGGATCGCGATGAACGCGGCGGCCCGCTGGATCATCGAGCGGCAGGAGAACGACGGCTGCTGGGGCGGGATTCAGCCACCGGCCGTCTACTCCATCATCGCGCTGCATCTGCTCGGCTACGACCTCGACCACCCGGTGATGCGGGCCGGACTGGCCTCGCTGGACCGGTTCGCCGTCCATCGCGAGGACGGGGCGCGGATGGTCGAGGCCTGCCAGTCGCCCGTCTGGGACACCTGTCTGGCCACCATCGCACTGGCCGACGCCGGACTGCGGCCCGACCACCCGGCCCTGGTGAAGGCCGCCGACTGGATGCTGGACGAGGAGATCACCCGGCCCGGTGACTGGTCGGTGCGGAAACCCGAACTCGCCCCCGGGGGCTGGGCGTTCGAGTTCCACAACGACAACTACCCGGACATCGACGACACCGCCGAAGTCGTCCTGGCGCTGCGCCGGGTGCGTCACCCCGACCCGGCCAGGCTGGAGGCCGCCATCGCCCGCGGGGTCCGCTGGAACCTCGGGATGCAGTCCCGCAACGGGGCCTGGGGCGCGTTCGACGCGGACAACACCAGCGCCTTCCCCAACCGCCTGCCGTTCTGCGACTTCGGCGAGGTCATCGACCCGCCGTCGGCCGATGTCACCGGCCATGTCGTGGAGATGCTCGCCGTCGAGGGGCTCGCGAACCACCCCCGTACCCGGCAGGGCATCGAGTGGCTCCTGGCCGAACAGGAGGCGTGCGGGGCCTGGTTCGGCCGCTGGGGCGTCAACTACGTCTACGGCACGGGGTCGGTGGTGCCTGCCCTGACCGCCGCCGGGCTGCCCGCCGGACACCCCGCGATCCGCCGGGCCGTCGACTGGCTGGAATCCGTGCAGAACGACGACGGCGGCTGGGGCGAGGACCTGCGCTCCTACCAGGAGGAGAAGTGGATCGGGCACGGTGAGTCCACCGCGTCCCAGACCGCCTGGGCGCTGCTCGCCCTGCTCGCCGCGGGCCGCCGCGACACCCCTTCGGTCGCCCGCGGGGTCACCTGGCTGACCGAGGCCCAGCAGGCCGACGGCTCCTGGGACGAGCCCTACTTCACCGGCACAGGTTTCCCCTGGGACTTCTCGATCAACTACCACCTCTACCGCCAGGTCTTCCCCCTCACCGCACTCGGGCGCTACGTCCACGGCGACCCGTTCGCCGACCGTACGGACCTGGGGGAGGGGGCCTGATGGGCCATCCGCGCGGACCGGGAACCCCCGTGCCGCCGCTGCTGGTCGCCTGCGCGCTCGGCATCGAGCAGGTGGCCCTGCGCAGCGGCAGGGGCGCCCCGGGCCCGGTGCGGGTCCTGCGTACCGGAATGGGCCCCCGGGCCGCCGAGGCGGCCGTGGCGCGCCTCCTGGGGCCCGGCGGGGTCCCCGACGCCGCGGTCATCGCCGCCGGCTTCTGCGCCGGGCTCGCCCCCGGGATGCACCCCGGGGACCTGGTCGTCGCCGAGGAGACCCGGGACGCCGACGGCTCCACGCCCTGCACCGGGACGGGCGTCCTGGTCGCCGCGCTCGCCCGGGCGGTGCCGGGCCGCACCGTCCACACCGGCCCGCTCACCGGCTCCGACCACGTCGTACGGGGCCCCGAGCGGGCCGCGCTGCGGGCGGGCGGGGCGATCGCCGTGGACATGGAGTCCGCCGCGACACTGCGCACCGCCCTGTGCCACGGACCGCGCCCGGTTGCGGCCGTCCGGGTGGTCGTGGACGCTCCAGAGCATGAGCTCGTCCGCATCGGCACGGTACGCGGTGGAATATCAGCCTTCCGCGTTCTCCGTGCCGTCCTTCCGGCTTTCTATGAATGGCACCGATCTTTACTGCTCCCCAGGAGGTGAGCTAGATGGCCATGCCGCTCCGTCAGTCCATCAAGGTTGCGACGTATCTCTTCGAACAGAAGCTCCGCAAGCGTGAGAAGTTCCCGCTGATCGTCGAGCTGGAGCCGTTGTTCGCCTGCAACCTCGCCTGCGAGGGCTGCGGGAAGATCCAGCACCCGGCCGGTGTCCTGAAGCAGCGCATGCCGGTCGCCCAGGCGGTCGGAGCGGTGCTCGAATCCGGCGCTCCCATGGTGTCCATCGCCGGTGGCGAACCTCTGATGCATCCGCAGATCGATGAGATCGTGCGTCAGCTCGTCGCGAAGAAGAAGTACGTCTTCCTGTGCACCAACGCGATGCTGATGCGGAAGAAGCTCGACAAGTTCACTCCGTCCCCGTACTTCGCGTTCGCCGTGCACATCGACGGACTGCGTGAGCGGCACGACGAATCCGTCGCCAAGGAAGGCGTCTTCGACGAGGCCGTCGCCGCGATGAAGGAGGCCAAGCGACGCGGCTTCCGCGTCACCACCAACTCCACCTTCTTCAATACGGACACCCCCCAGACCATCATCGAGGTCCTCAACTACCTCAACGACGACCTCCATGTCGACGAGATGATGATCTCGCCCGCCTACGCCTACGAGAAGGCGCCCGACCAGGAGCACTTCCTCGGCGTCGACCAGACCCGCGAGCTGTTCAAGAAGGCCTTCGCGGGCGGCAACCGGGCCCGCTGGCGGCTCAACCACTCGCCGCTCTTCCTGGACTTCCTCGAAGGCAAGGCGGACTTCCCCTGCACCGCCTGGGCGATCCCCAACTACTCGCTCTTCGGCTGGCAGCGCCCCTGCTACCTGATGAGCGACGGCTACGTACCGACGTACCGTCAGCTCATCGAGGAGACCGACTGGGACAAGTACGGCCGGGGCAAGGATCCGCGCTGCGCCAACTGCATGGCGCACTGCGGCTACGAACCAACGGCGGTGCTCGCCACCATGGGCTCTCTCAAGGAGTCCCTGCGTGCCGCACGGGAGACGGTCAGCGGGAGCCGGTGACGAGGTGAACAGCGGGCGGCCGACGGTCCGGGTCCCTCCCGGGCGGTCGGCCCGCCCCTGTGCCGAGGAAGAGAGCGGGCCGTGGGCCGACATCGCAGTGGAGAGACCGGTTCCGCGCCCACGCCGGACGTGCCGAGACGCTCGCCGGGATCGGGCTCACCCCGGCCGGGATCGCCCGGCACATTCGGTGCCGCTCCCACGGTGAGGCGGAAGACCCCCACGGACCAGCACACCCCGAAGGAGAAGAGCGGGCGATGACGGACGGCGGACCCAAGGGCTTCGACCTGGCGCGGCTCCTCGCCGAGCGCGGGGCGGAGCGGTACGACCTGCATGCGCGCCACCTCAACCACCAGCTGCCGCGCATGCTGCACACCATCGGCTTCGACAAGGTCTACGAGCGGGCCGAGGGCGCGTACTTCTGGGACGCGGACGGCAACGACTACCTCGACATGCTCGCCGGGTTCGGCGTCATGGGGATCGGCCGGCACCACCCCGTCGTCCGGCAGGCCCTGCACGACGTCCTCGACGCCCAGCTCGCCGACCTCACCCGCTTCGACTGCCAGCCGCTGCCCGGGCTGCTCGCCGAGAAACTCCTCGCCCACAGCCCGCACCTGGAGCGTGTCTTCTTCGGCAGCAGCGGTACGGAGGCCGTCGAGACGGCGCTGAAGTTCGCCCGCTACGCCACCGGCAGGCCCCGCATCCTCTACTGCGACCACGCCTTCCACGGGCTGACCACCGGCTCCCTCTCGGTCAACGGGGAGTGCGGGTTCCGCGACGGCTTCGCCCCGCTGCTGCCGGACACCGCGATCGCGCTCGGGGACCTGGACGCGCTGCGCCGCGAGCTGAAGCGGGGCGATGTGGCGGCCCTGGTCATCGAGCCGATCCAGGGCAAGGGCGTGCACGCCGCACCGCCCGGCTTCCTGCGGCAGGCCCAGGAACTGCTGCACCGGCACAAGGCGCTCCTGATCGCCGACGAGGTGCAGACCGGCCTCGGCCGGACCGGCGACTTCTACGCCTACCAGCACGAGGACGGCGTGGAGCCCGACCTCGTGTGTGTGGCCAAGGCGCTCTCCGGCGGCTATGTGCCCGTCGGCGGGACGCTCGGCAAGGACTGGATCTTCCGCAAGGTCTACTCCTCGATGGACCGGGTCCTCGTCCACTCCGCGAGCTTCGGCTCCAACGCCCAGGCGATGGCCGCGGGCCTCGCCGTCCTCACGGTCATGGAGGACGAGGAGACCGTCGCGAACGCCCGGCGCACCGGCGACCTGCTGCGCGAACGCCTCGCGGCACTGGTGGACCGCTATGAGCTGCTGCATGAGGTGCGTGGGCGCGGGCTGATGATCGGCATCGAGTTCGGCCGCCCCGCCTCGCTGAAGCTCCGCAGCCGCTGGACCATGCTCCAGGCGGCCCGCAGGGGACTCTTCGCCCAGATGGTCGTGGTGCCGCTGCTCCAGAAGCACCGCATCCTCACCCAGGTCTCCGGCGACCACCTGGAAGTGATCAAGCTGATCCCGCCGCTGATCATCGGGGACGCGGAGGTGGACCGTTTCGTAGCCGCGTTCACGGCCGTGATGGACGAGGCGCACAGCGGCGGCGGGCTGATGTGGGACTTCGGCCGGACCCTGGTCAAGCAGGCCGTGGCCAACCGCTGACCGTCCCGTCGAGATGTTTGCCTCCTGGGCAAGTTATTTGCCCAGGAGGAAAGATCCTGGCCCAATGGAGGTATGAACCCTCCGGACGAAGGGGCGCCGGACGAGCTCCCCGGCGTCGCACCCCGACTGCGCGAGCTGCGCCGCGGCCGCGGCCTCACCCTGGAGACCGCCGCCCGGCGGGCCGGACTCTCCCCGGCCCACCTCTCCCGCCTGGAGACCGGCCGCAGGCAGCCGTCGCTGCCGATGCTCCTGGGGCTGGCGCGTATCTACGGTACGACGGTCTCCGAGCTGCTCGGTGAGCAGCCGCCCGAACGCGACGCGATCATCCGAGGCGGTGGCTTCGAGGGTGCGGAGGCGGACGGCTGGATGTACCGGCAGGCCGGCGGTTCCGGCCGCGCGATGCAGGCGCTGCGCGTCCGGGTGCCCTACGGAGCCCAGGGCGACCTGGTCCGGGTGCACCCCGGCGAGGAATGGCTGTACGTGCTCGGCGGGCGGCTGCGGGTCGGACTCGGCGACACCGTGCACGACCTCGACCCCGGCGACAGCGCCCACTTCGACTCGCTCACCCCGCACCGGATCGCGGCTCTGGACCACGGCGGCGCGGAACTGCTCTTCGTCCACTCCCTGCTCCAGAGCCCCGCGGCCGAGCTCTGCCTCGGCAACGCCCTCCACGTGCGCTGACCCCTTCGTTCCACCGGCCGCGAGGCCGGCAGAGAGGACCGTCATGTCCGATTCCGAGCATTACGACCCGCTGAGCCCGAGGCACCCGAAGAAGGGTGACTCGCAGGAGCGCCGGATGCCGCGCGGCCTCGTGATCCGGCTCTTCGCCTACCTCGTGGTCGGCCATGTGATCGCGGCCTTCCTCTACCTGCTCTTCGTGGTGGCGGGCGCGGAGTAGCCCTCAGCCCTGGTCGAGCAGCCGCTCGCGCAGGCGCTCCCGGGTCTGGGGGGAGACCTTCAGCCCCTCCGTCAGGTAGCGGTCCGTCGTTCCCCAGATCTCCTCGATCGTCGCGAAGGCCGCCGCCAGGTATTCGCGCTGCGCCCCGAAGAGCGGGTTGAGGAGCTCCATGACCTCGGGGGACATCCCGGTCTCGGACATGTCGGCGCGCTGCACCTTGTACCGGCGGTGGGGATCGTTGGACTTGAGGTAGTCCGTCTCGATCGCCTCGCGCTCGACGCCGACCGCCAGCAGAGAGACCGCTATCGAGAGCCCGGCCCGGTCCTTGCCCGCGGCACAGTGCATCAGCGCCGGGACGCTGTCCTCGGCCAGTGCGTGCAGGACCCGGCTGTGCTCGGCGGTGCGGTCCTTGATCGTCGACCGGTACATCCGGATCATGCGCTCGGTGCCCTGGCCGTCCGCGAGGATCGAGCGCAGCTGCTCGATGTTCCCGTCGCGGACCAGGCGCCAGAACTCGGCGCCGTCGGCCGGGTCCGAGAGAGGAATGCTGACATTGCGGACACCGGTCAGCTCGATGTCGTACCCGTCGAGCCGGTGGTCGGCGGAATTGCGGAAGTCGAAGACCGTGTGCAGCCCGAGCCCGCCGAGGAAGGCCGCGTCCTCGGCGGTGGCGTGCGCCAGGTGGCCGCTGCGGTAGAGCCGGCCGAAGGCGGTGTGCCGCCCGTCCGTGGTGGGGAGCCCGCCCACATCGCGGAAGTTGCGGACTCCGGTCAGGGCGGTCTCTGCCGGCGGGACCTGCGGCACCTGCTGCGTCACGGGGGCTCCTGGGATCTCTGGCGCCGGCGCGGCTCGCCGGCGAGGGCGCTCCCGTGACGATACGACATCGATTCGACGGAAAATCATCACGGTTGCCCGCTCCGGCCGGGGTGTCGCGGGGGTGTGCCTGACGCCGCATCACGAGTCCCGCCCGCGACATGTCCGTATTGGTGCATTTCGCAGAACATGCCCCGCTAATGGGGGAGATGGGATTCCGTGGGTGAGCGGGATCATATCCGTGACGGTCCGTGGTGATCGCTCCCCGGGCCATTCCCGTTGCCCGTACGGAAAGCCAAGATCCGTAATCCACGGAGTGTGACGGGAAATCCGGACCGCGATCGAATCCATGATTCCTACGCGCAACCGATGGCTTGTTCTGCTCGTCCTGACTCGTTTACGGTCACCGTCAATCCGGACGGACCGCCTAATCCTGCCGCCGCCCGGAATTCGCACCCACCCACTCACGTGTGGCAGGAGCGGGGGACCCAGGTAAGTCGCCGGCCCGGAGTGATCCGGACCGGCTCGGGGTGAAGTCGCCACCGTGCGACCGGGCATCTCCAGCCCGAACCCGACAGCTCACCTCGCAGGCGCCGGAGAGGAAATTCCCCATGCCCGCAAAGGGTAAGCACCGCCGTCCGAAGTCCGGTCCGATCTCCCGCGGCGTGCTCGCAGCGGGGACCGGCGGCGCCGCACTCGCCCTCCCGCTCATCGGTGCCACCGGAGCCGGCGCCGCGCAGCAGGCCGCTCCCGCAGTCAAGCCCGCCGCCGCGTCGGTCGCCGCCGCGCACACCGCGCCGCAGACCGCCCCCGTCGCGTCGAAGGCCGCCCCGAAGACCTACTCCGTGGTCCGGGGTGACTACCTGTCGAAGATCGCCGCCGAGCACCAGCTCAAGGGCGGCTGGCAGAAGCTGTACAAGGACAACCGTTCCACCGTCGGCGAGAACCCCAGCCTGATCCTCCCCGGCATGAAGCTGACCCTCGGCGCCAAGGCGTCCGCCCCGGCCGCCCCTTCGAAGGCCGGGAAGTCCGCACCGGCTCCGCAGGCCGCCGCCCCGAAGAAGGCCGAGCAGGCCCCCAAGGCCGCGCCCAAGGAGGACCCGAAGCCGGACACGATCTCCGCCGACGACTCCGAGGGCTCCGGCAGCTCCGCGCAGACCGGCTCCTCCGAGGCGACCGGCTCCGGCTGGACGACCCCGCTGGCCAACGCCAACGTCACCACCCAGTACCGCGCTTCCGGCTCCAGCTGGTCCAGCGGCTACCACACCGGCTCGGACTTCCAGGCCCCCTCCGGCACCCCGATCCGCGCCATCGGCCCGGGCACCGTGGTCTCGGCCGGCTGGAGCGGTTCGTACGGCAACGAGGTCGTCATCAAGCACGAGGACGGCATGTACTCCCAGTACGCCCACCAGTCCTCGCTGAGCGTCTCCGTCGGCCAGACCGTCACCGGCGGCCAGCAGATCGGGCTCTCCGGCTCCACCGGCAACTCCACCGGCCCGCACCTCCACTTCGAGGTCCGCACCGGTCCGGGCTACGGCTCCGACGTCGACCCGATCGCCTACCTGCGACAGCACGGCGTCTCCCTCTGATCCGAGGGCAACAAGAAGTGAGTGAGGGGCGGTGCGCGGCGGCGCACCGCCCCTCCACTTATTCCAGCTTTACCGAAACCTGACCGGGTGGTCTATCTCACCACCCGTCAACCCCATATTACGGTCGCGTAGGTCACATTGAACGGTGCAGGATATGTGCTTGTGGCAGACGATTCGAGAAACAACCAGCAGCACATCATCGGGTCGTACGCGGCGATTGGCGACAGCTTCACCGAGGGCGTCGGGGACCCCGGCCCCGACGGGACCTTCGTCGGCTGGGCGGACCGGTTCGCGGTGCTCCTCGCCGACCGGCTCCCGGCCCCCGACGTGGCGACCAGCCCGGAGGACTCCCCGCACGGGGACTTCCGCTACGCCAATCTCGCCGTACGCGGACGTCTCCTCGACCAGATCGTCGAGGAGCAGATCCCCCGCGCCAAGGAACTGGCCCCCGACCTGGTCAGCTTCTGCGCGGGCGGCAACGACATCATCCGGCCCGGCGCCGACCCCGACGACCTCGCCGAGCGCTTCGAGCGGGCGGTCGCCGATCTGAGCAACGCCGTCGGTACGGTCATGGTCACCACCGGCTTCGACACCCGGGGCGTTCCGGTGCTGCGCCACATGCGCGGCAAGATCGCCACGTACAACGTCCATCTGCGGGCCATCGCCGACCGCTACCACTGCCCGGTGCTGGACCTGTGGTCGCTCCGCTCCGTCCAGGACCGACGAGCCTGGGACAACGACCGGCTCCACCTGTCGCCCGAGGGCCACACCCGCGTCGCGCTGCGCGCCGCCCAGGTCCTCGGCCACGACGTGCCGGCCGACCCCGACCAGCCCTGGCCGCCGCAGGCCCAGCGCAGCACCTTCGACGAGGGACGCGACAACATCCAGTGGGCGCGGGAGTACCTCGTGCCGTGGATCGGGCGGCGGCTGCGCGGCGAGTCCTCCGGCGACCACGTCGAGGCGAAGCGTCCCGACCTCCTGCCGCTGTAGCGCTCGCAGCGGTCACGGCTCCAGCAGAGGGAGCGTACGCCGGGACGGGCTCGGCACCACGAGCCCGTCCGAAGGCATGCCCACCCCGGGCCCCGCCGGTATCCGCTCCAGGACACCGCCCGCGAACACGTCGTACAGCGGCAGCGTCTCCAGGTGCACATAGCCGATGTGGCAGTCGCACACGGCGAGCGGACAGGCCCGCGGGCCGAGCGCCCGGCGGTAGCTGCCGTCGTAGAGATTGCCCAGCTCCGCCTTGACGAAGTGACAGCGCCGCACGGTCCCGTCGCCGTCCACCGAGACCACCGACTCACCCGTCCGGCAGGGCAGCCCGGCCGAGCGGTGCGGGTGCCTGCTGTACGGGAAGAGGGGGTCCAGCTCCGTCCACCGCTCCGCCTCCTCGTCGGTGTACGTACGCCCCTCGGCCGCGTTCACCCACAGGTAGACCTCCTCGGGCAGCGCCGCCCGCAGCCGCCGCGCCTCGTCGAGGTGTTCGTCGAAACCCACCACGCCCACGCTGTAACGGATACCGAGCCCGGACAGCTCCCGGCACCGGCCGAGGAAGCGCTCGTACGGAGTCTGCCCCGGGTGGTACGTGCACCACAGCGCGACCCGCTCCGGATCGGCGTCCGCCAGCCAGCCGGTGCGGCAGCTCAGATTCGTCTGGATCGCCACCCGCCCGATGTGCGGCAGATGGGACAGCTCGGTCAGCGCCCTGCGGTACCAGGAACGGACCAGCCCCTCGCCCCACGGAGTGAACAGCACGGACAGCCGGTCCCCGGTCTGCTCCGCCGCCCAGCCGGTGAACCGCTCCAACGCCTCCCGGTCCGCCGTCAGCCGCGCACGGCTGTCCCGCCGCTTGGCGAACGGGCAGTAGGGACAGTCGTAGTCGCACGAGGCGAGCGGCCCGCGGTAGAGAAAAGTCAGGTCCATGTCCCGGTCACTTCCGCTCGTACGCGGCCATCGCGGCCCGCACTCCGGGGGAGAACAGGGCGGGTCCCAACGCGTCGGAGTGGGCCAGGCCCAGCGGGGACAGCCGCAGCAGCCCGTCCGGCGCCGCCCGGTCCAGCCAGCCCCGGGCCGCGAACTTGGCCAGCTCGGCCGGGAAGTCCGCCCCCGGGTCCGTGCCGAACCGCGCGCGGTAGTCGGCGACCGGCAGCCCCGCCGCCTGGAGCAGCGACTGGAGCAGATGCCTCCGGCGCGCCTCGTCGGCGTCCACGAACCGGCCGACCTCGGCGCGCGAGAAGTCATCGGTGGCGGTGAAGCGGTCGATGATCGACCGGATCTCCCGCATGTCCACCGCGTAGTCGAAGGAGTAGTGCAGTCCCGCCGTGTAGGAACGGGCTCCGCAGCCCAGGCCGATCATGCCGTCGGTCTGGCAGGCGTAGTCCTCCGGCCCGTCCTGCGCCTCGCGGGGGGCGTCGGCGCGCCGGAACATCCGCATCGACACCTGCTCGTAGCCGTGCGCCAGCAGATGGTCCCGGCCGACCGCGTACAGCCGCAGCCGCTGTTCGTCCCAGGCGGTCTGCTCCAGCGCCTCCGAGTCCGGACCGACCGCCGTACCCAGGCGGTGGAGGCCGGTGAGCGGGCGGACGTACAACGGATAGAGATACAGCTCCTCGGGCCGCCAGGCCAGCGCCGCGTCCAGCGAGGCGAGCCAGCTGCGCTCGGTCTGCCCGTCGATGCCGTAGATCAGGTCGATGTTCAGCACCGGGATCGCCGCCTCGCGGATCCGGCCGAGCGCCGCCTCCACATCGGCCCGGCGCTGCGGACGGACGGCGGCCCGCGCCTCGGCGTCCACGAAGCTCTGTACGCCGATGCTGACCCGGGTCGCACCCCGGTCGGCCAGCACGGCCAGCCGGTCGGCCGTCGCGGTGGACGGGGAGGTCTCCACCGACAGCGGCACCGAGCGCAGTTCGGCGCCCATCCGCTTCTCCGCTGTGTCGCAGAGCCGCTCCAGCTCACCGGCGGTGAGGAAGGTCGGCGTCCCGCCGCCGAAGGCCGCCGCCGCGAACCGCACAGGACCCTCGTCGCCCAGCGCTTCCCGAACGGCCGCCGCCTGCCGGTCCAGGGCGTCGAGATAGCGCGTCGTCAGTTCCTCGGGCGCGCCGATCCGGGTGAAGAGGTTGCAGAAGCCGCAGCGGACCTCGCAGAAGGGTATGTGGAGATAGAGGGACAGGGCGTCCTTCGGCTCCGCCGCCCAGAGATCGCGCAGCGCGGGCCGGTCCGCCAGCGGGCGGTAGGCCGTCTTGTGCGGATAGGCGTAGACGTAACTCTCGTACGGCCGGACGGCGGGTGGCGCGGGGGTGCTGGTGGTGATCGTCATCGGGCGGTCCCGGGGTCGAGCGGTGCGGGCGGTTCGAGCGGTGCTGCTGATGCGGGTGGTGTGGGAGATGCGGGCGGGTCGAGGAAGAAGTGGGCGTACGGGACGGTCCAGACGGCCGGGTGGCCGAGCCGGTGACCGGTGTAGCCGTCGTCGCCGTAGGCGGTGCCGTGGTCGGAACAGACGATGGCGAAACACCGGCGGCGGCTGCTCGCCGCGGCGAAGAGTCGGCCGATGTGCCGGTCGACGTACTCCAGGGCGGCCGCGTGCGTGGCGCGCGAGTCGCCCGCCTCACGGGTCGCGCCGGGCAGATGGAACCAGTTCGGCTGATGCAGTGCCGACACGTTGACGAAGAGGAACAGCCGCTGCTCCCGGGGGAGCGCCGCGACGACCTCCTCCGCCCGGGTCACCTGTTCCTCGAACGAGGTGGGTGAGGCGACGCCGAAGCCGGACTCCCAGTGGCTCTCCTGGAACATCCCGGGCAGCACCGAACCGAGCGGCCCCTGGCGGTTGAAGAAGCCGACCCCGCCGATGCACACCGTGCGATAGCCCTCGGCGGCCAGCCCCGACACCAGGTCCGGGGTGTCGAAGACGAACGTGCCGTCCGCCGTCGTCTCACTGCCCGCGAACCGCGCCGCGAACAGCCGCGGATGCGGCCCCGGGGAGGCGGGCGTCGGCAGGAACCCGGCGAACATCGCCTGGTGCGAGGCGTAGGTGAAGCTCCCCGGAGCATGCCGTTCCTCCCACCGGCCGCCGGGCAGATACCGGGCCAGGTGGGGGATGCGCCCGGCGGCCGCCAGCTCGACGGCGACATCGTGGCGCAGGGTGTCCAGGGTGACCAGCAGCAGGTCGTGACTGCCGACGACCTCGCTCATATCGGGCCGGCCGGTTTCAGGGGTCGCGGCGGGGTCAGGAAGCGGTGACAGCACGGTGGTTCCTCGCTCGGTCCAGTACGGCGGCGACCTGCGCCGCATAGGTGTCCAGGCCCTCGGCCCCGCTGCCCGGCAGACCGGTCAGTCCCGGCAGCAGATCGCCGAAGGCGTTGACCTCGCCGACGGCGAAGCGCCGCCAGCCGGCCGTGGGCAGCAGATCGACCCCCACGCACGGCGTGCCGGGGAAGCAGGCCGCCGCCCGCTCGCACATCGACAGCGCCTCGCGCCAGGAGCCGCCCGCCGCCGACACGGCCGCCCGGACCTCGTCGAGATCACCGCGCACGCCGCCGAGATGCAGATTGGTCATGGGGCCCGTGCTCGTCCGCACCACGGCGTGCGTCGCCCGGCCGCCGATCACCACGATCCGCAGATCCGCGGCCCGCCCCCGCTGGGACGCCTTCGGTACCCAGCGCTCGATGTGCAGCCCGTCCGGGGCCAGCGCGTCCACGATGCGGCCCACCTCCCGCTCCGTGGTGTACCGGCGGACCCGCAGCGAGTTGAACAGCCGCCCCTCGGCGTCCCGTTCCACCGAGGTGCTCGCCCGGACCCGGCCGGGGCCCGCCGACTCCACGGCCAGCACCCCCGAGGCGGAGGAACCGTGCGCGAGCTTCACGAACACCCGGGGCATCCGGTGCCCGCGCATCAACTCCCGTACGTCGGGCCATCCGTGCACGGCGGGCGCGCCCGGACCGGACGTCGGCGACGCGGGCACGGGGACCCCCGCGCCGTCCAGCACACCGTGGCACAGCCGCTTGTCGAAGAGCACCGCGATGTCGGCCGGGGAGCCGAGCACCTCGGCACCCGCAGCCGGCGCCGCGCGCGCCACCGCGTCGACCGCCGAGGTGAAGGCGGCGTACCACCGGCCCGACCCCTCCACCCGGGTCGGGTCGTCCACCCCGCGCAGCAGCCGCTCCACCTCGGCGTTCTCGCCCGGCGAATCGATGCGAACGCTCTCGCCCGGGCGGAACACCGCCTCCCCGCGCAGCACCCGGAGCCAGGGCACGACCCGGGCCGGGCGCAGCCCGGCGGCCCGGACGGCCTCCCGGAAGAAGGTGACCCGGCGGTTGTCCGGATTGCCCACGACGGCGAAGCGCGGCGCCTCCGTGCTCCCGGGGCTACTCGCTGACGGCGACATAGCGCTCCGGTTCGTCGTCCGGGTCCCCGTAGTCCTCCTCGGCCTCGCCGCCCTCCACCAGGGCTGGGGCGCAGGCGGTCCTGATGCGGTCCAGCACCGGTTCGGTGAGGTAGTGGTGGCGCAGGTCGAGCGTGGACAGGTGGCTCAGCGGCTGCCCGTTCAGCAGGGCCTCGCCGCCCGTGTCGCTGAGGGTGCCCATGGACAGGGCGAGGGTCTCCAGCTGGGCGACGACGGGTGCGGACGCCACGGCGGCGGCGATCTCGTCCTGGGTCTCGCTGTTCTGCAACCCCAGGTGGCGCAGCCGGGGGAACGCGCTGCCCGACAGGACCGGTGCGACGTCCTGGACGGTGGCATCGCCGCCGTACCACGAGCTGCCGAACCACAGGTCCAGCCGCTCCAGCGCGGGCAGTTCGCTCGCGGCGACCGCCCGCACCAGCTCGCCGGGCAGCCCGCCGGACTCGAAGCGCAGCGACTTCAGGGCCGTATGGCGCAGAGGGCGGAGCCGGAGATCCTCCGCGCCGCAGCCGCGCACCGTGAACTCCTCCAGCAGCGGCAGCGCTTCGAGCACCGGTGTGATGTCGCACATGGGCAGCCACGACACCTCGCACTCCTCGCCCACCACATCGGCGAGGAAGAGCCCGCGCAGAGCCGGGAAACGGTCCGCGTGGGCGACGAGCAGATCCCTCACGGGGGCGAACGGTGTGTACCCCTCACGCCACCAGGGGCCGATGAGGAGCGCCCGGACCCGCGCTGTGTCCACGGTGTCCAGGAACTGCTGCCACAGGGCGGCGAAGTCCGTCTCCTCGCCGTAGTCGCACTGCAGCCGCCAGGCCACCGCGTCGGCGGCGGGCAGGGGCACGGACACCGCCGCCGTATGGACCGGCAGGCCGTGGAAGTGGTCAGGATGCCGGATACCGATGTAGTCCATGGCCCCTCACTCCGACACGGCGGTGTAGCGGCCCTCGGCGCCCCGGTCGTCCCACGGCTTGTTCCGCTCGGACAGGTCGACGCGCACCCCGTGCGGCTCCAGGGCCGTACGTACCCGTTCCTCCATGGCCTCGGTGAGGAAGTGATGGTGGAGGTCGAGCACGTCCAGGTGGGTGAGCGGCTGCCCTTCGAGGAGCGCGGCCGCGCCCTCGTCGCCCAGCGTCCCGTTCGACAGGTCGAGCGTCGTGAGCCGGGCGACGACCGGCGCCGAAGCGACCGCCGCCGCGATCTCGTTCTGCACCTCGCTGTTGCGCAGGCCCAGGTGGCTCAGCCGGGGAAAACGGGTGCCGGAGAGCAGCGGAGCCAGGTCCGCCACCTCGGTGTCGCCGCCGTAGGCGGACACCCCGAGCCAGAGGTCCAGCCGCTCCAGCGCCGGCAGTTCGCTGTCCAGCACTCCGCGCACCACCTGGACGGGGAGGCCGCCCGCCTGGATGGTCAGGGACCGCAGCCGCTCGTGCCGGGTCGGCGGGAACACCAGATCGGTGCCGCCGCGCACCCCGAACTCCGCCAGCGCCGGAAAGGCGGCCAACAGGGCCGTGACATCGGACTGTTCGATCCAGGTGATCTCGGCCTGCTCCGCCTCCAGATCCCCGACGAACACCGCCTCCAGCGAGGTCAGCCGGTCGGCGGCGGCGAGCACCAGACCGATCGGGACGGAGGAGTCCTCCTCGTACGCCTCGCCCCACTGGCCGATGATCAGGGCCCGGACCCCGGCCGGGTCGACCGTGTCCAGGAAGTCGTTGAACTCGTCCTCCCAGGGCCGGTCCCGGCCCTCGTCCTCCCCGTACGGATCGACGGAGACACGCCAGGCCACGGTGTCGGCGGCGGGCTGGGCGGCCCCGTCGGTCGTGTGCTGGAAGTCGACGGCCGGAAGGCCGCCGAACTCGTGCAGATGCTGCGCACCGTACATGGCCCTGAGCTCCTGATCGTGGGGACTGCTGATGTCCGCAAGGTCTATCAAGCCGCACTGACAACGCCGCGACCGGGATCGGTCCGAGCCGGGGCCGGTCCTGTTCCGGGCCCGGGCCGTACCCCTGCGAACCCCGTGCGACGGCCCGTTGTCAGACCCTGCCCGTAGCGTTTTTCCCGTGGTCGGCACAGCGTGTGCCGCGACCGAGGGGAGACGTCTGTGTACCGGCAGGGCGATGTACTGATCATGGCGCTGGAGGAGTCGGCTGTGCCCGCTCCGTTCCTGGAGGCTCCTGGCGAACTGCGCGACGGGCGGGGGCGGTTGGTGCTCGCGCTGGGCGAAGTCACCGGCCACGCGCACGCCGTGCAGGGGCCCGGACGGCTGATCCGGGAGGCGGGCCCGTTCGGCCCGATGCTGCTGCATCTCCCCGAGGGCGGACGAGTCGTCCACGAGGAGCACGCCACGATCGCGCTTCCGCAGGGCTGGTTCCGCGTCGTGCGGCAGCGGGAGTACGCGCCGGGGGCGGTCCGCATCGTGGCGGACTGACCGCACCGTGCGGCGAGCACGGACATCCAGAGCGACACAAGCCAGCGCGAACAAGCACGAACGAGTGACAGCAGGGGACGGGGACAACCGATGCAGCATGTGAATTCCTGGCGGAACGTGGCGGCGGCGACCGGCCGGGCGGACCGGGCGGCGGCCGAGGCCGGAGTGCGACGCGCCTATCGCACCGCGGGCCTGGCCGAGCCGGACCGGATCGTCTGGGCCGCATCGCCCCGGGCCGCCGTCGAGACCGTGGAGAAGCTGACCGACGCCGGACGCTCGGTCCGCGAAGAGGTCCGCACCCGGCCGTGGGCCGAGGAACGCCGCCGGATGTACGACGAGCTCGGCCCGGCGGGCTGGTCGGCGCTCTGGTCCGCGACGGGCGCGCAGCTGTGGGAGACCACGGCCGCGCTCGCCGAGCGGATACGGACTGGTGTCGTCGCCGATCTGGCCGTACGGCCGGAGGATGAGGGTGACGTGCGCCTGGTGCTCCTCGACGCCGTGCTCGGCCAGCACGACGCCGCCTGGCTCGCCGCGTTCGACGGCCGCGGCGACCGGCTGACGGGCCTCGCGGAGGTGGCCCGCAACGCCGGCTGGTGGTGGCCGTACGAGCGGGCCGTCGTGATCGCCGAGCGGCCCGACGTCCTCCACCGCGACGAGGCGGGCCGCCTCGACCACGGCGAGGGACCGGCCCTCGCCTACGGGGACGGCTTCGCCCTGTACGCCTGGCGCGGCATGCCGGTCCCCGCCGCGTTCCTGGCCGAGCTGTCCACCCTCACGCCCGAGCGGATACGGGCCGAGGAGAACGCGGAACTGCGCCGCGTGATGCTGGAGTACTACGGCTACGACCGGTATCTCACGGAGTCGGGCGCCGAGCCCGTCCACCGCGACGAGACGGGCATCCTCTGGCGCATAGCCCTGGACGGCGACGAGGACGTCGTGATGGTCGAGGTGGTCAACTCCACCCCCGAGCCGGACGGAACGCACCGCACGTACTGGCTGCGCGTTCCGCCGACGACCCGGACCGCCAAGGACGGCGTCGCCTGGACGTTCGGCCTGGAGGGAGCGGCGTACGCACCGGTGCGCCAGACCTGAGGTCCGGGCGGTCAGCCGTCGGCGGGGGAGCCGGTCAGGGCCGCGGGGTCGATGCCCAGCTCGCGGGCGAGCGCCTCATCGGTCCACCGCAGCATCGTGGCCCGCGAGAGCGGACCCGCGTACGAGGTCATCTGCACGGCCAGTCCGTCCAGCAGTGCCGTCAGGCGCCAGGCCGCCGACCGGGGGTCCTCGCACCGGAACTCACCGGCGGCCGCGCCCTCCTCGATGACCTTGGCCAGCTCGGTCTTCCACTTCTGGTCGAGGTCGCCCGCGACCTCGCGGAGGGCGGGGTCACGAAGGGCTGCCGCCCACCCCTCGATCCACAGCCGCCACCCCTTGGCCTGACCCGTCGGCGCGTACCACCGCACGGCCGACCGCAGCCGCCGTACGGCCGTGGTCCGGCGGGCCAACAGCTTGCGGAGGTGGGAGAGATCGGCCTCGGCCGCGTACGTGAAGGCGGCGGCGACCAGCTTCTCCTTGGTCGAGAAATGGTAGAGAACGAGCGCGTTGCTCACGCCCAGCACCGAGGCGACATCGGCGATGCGCACGGCGCAGACGCCCCGGATCTTGATCTGTTCGACCGCCGCGCGCAACAGCTCCTCACGCCGCTCCGCCACGTTCAACCGGACTCGTGCCATCGGGTCACCTTAAGGGCTGTCCCGTCATCCCTGGCGGGCGCACGCCGTATGCGGACGTCGCTCCGCCGTGCGGTGCACCACATCTGGCGCCGCGCGCTGATCCACCAGGGATGACGGGACAGCCCTCGACCAATGGGCCAGGTCAGCGGCGGCACGGGCGGCGGCTCGGTGGCCGGCGGCAGTCCCGGCGGGCCGGGCCCGGGACGCGACGTTCACCACGAGGACGTAACGGGGGCCGAGGGAAGTGACAGGACCGGCCGAGGGGGTCGGAATCCTCCGGTTCACCCGGACGTTGGATCGTGCATGACGGGTTGGGAACCCACGGAGGGAGCACGGCCGAACCTCGGCCGGAGGTCGTCGGACGATGCCGTGGCGCAGGTCCTGATCAGTGAGCACCGGGATGCGCGGGGCGAGTATCCGGACGGGGGCGACCGCCCGCGGCCGGTGGCCGGATCGGCTGCTCCGTTCACCATCCATTTCTCGCCTTGCCGTACAGCCCGACCATAATGAGACGACACCGACTCCCTCAGGAGATGTTGTGACCGGCGCTGACTACTTCCCCACCCTCCGAACGAAAATTCGTTCGATGCGCACCGAGTCCTTCGGGGCTGATCCGGCCGGAGCGCGGATGGAGCGCATCCGCCGCTCACCGAATTTCGTCGACGGGACGTTCCAGAACCCGGTGGGCGCCCGGACCCGGCCCTCCGGCTCCACGCTGGAGTTCGCGAAGATCTACTTCCAGAAGGAGCAGCGGGCCCGCAGAGCGCCCACCGGCACCGTGCCCGTCCACCCGACGACCCTCGCCGATCTGGCCGCACCGCCCGCGACGGGGCTGCGGCTGACCTGGATGGGGCACTCCAGCGTCCTCGCGGAGATCGACGGCCGCCGGGTGCTGTTCGACCCGGTCTGGGGCGAGCGCTGTTCCCCGTTCCCGTTCGCCGGGCCCAAGCGCCTGCACCCCGTGCCGCTGCCGCTGGGCGTACTCGGTCCCGTCGATGTCGTCGTGATCTCGCACGACCACTACGACCACCTCGACCTGCCGACGATCCGGGCGCTGGCGGGCACGGACACCGTCTTCGCCGTGCCGCTCGGCGTCGGGGCCCACCTGGAGCGCTGGGGCGTGCCCGCCGACCGGCTGCGCGAGCTCGACTGGAACGAGACCGTGAAGGTCGCCGGGATCAGCCTCACCGCCACCCCGGCCCGCCACTTCTGCGGCCGCGGACTGCGCAACCAGCAGCACACCCTCTGGGCCTCGTGGGCCGTCGCGGGCCCGGAGCACCGGATCTACCACAGCGGGGACACCGGGTATTTCCCCGGCTTCCGGGACATCGGCGCCGAGCACGGGCCCTTCGACGCGACCATGATCCAGATCGGTGCGTACTCGGAGTACTGGCCGGACATCCACATGACCCCGGCCGAGGGGATGCGCGCCCACCTGGATCTCCAGGGCGGCCGTCCGCACGGCGTGATGCTGCCGATCCACTGGGGCACCTTCAACCTGGCGCCGCATGCCTGGGCGGAGCCGGCCGAGTGGTCCAGGGACGCCGGCGAGGAGGAGGGCCAGGCCATGGCGTTCCCCCGGCCGGGCGAACCGTTCGAGCCTTCGGGGGAGCTGCCATCCGACCCCTGGTGGCGCGGGGTGTCCCGGCCCGTCGCCCCCTCGTGGCGGTCGCCCCGGACCGCCAGGATTCCCGATGATGCCCCCCAGCGCGACCTCGACCTCGCGGGTGATCGCTGAGGGCCGGCGGGGGCGCCCGTGACGTGACTCGGATGCCGCGCCGTCGCGGGCGTTTTATAAGGGTCATTTCTGGCACTCTGGTGCGTTGTGTGCTGGATGTGACCCGGAAACGTCCCTAGGGGGAGCTCTTGAACGCGGTGAAGCGGAGCGCGGTGACGAAAGTCGCCGCCGGGGTCTCGGTCGCGGCACTCCTGCTGCTGACCGGGTGCGACGTCCCCGGGGTCTACCGGCCGCCCCGCCCCGCCACCGGTGGTCCGTACGTGTTCTACGTCAGCCCGGACGGGGACGACGGGAACGACGGCCTCTCCCCGGAGAAGCCCTGGCGGACCCTCGACCACGCGAACAGTGTGCGCTTCCAGCCCGGCGACCGGCTCCGGCTCAAGGGCGGCGCGCGGTTCCGCGGCAGTGTCACGCTGGACAAGGGCGAGGCGGGCAGTCCGGCCCAGCCCGTCGTGATCGAGTCCTACGGCAAGGGCCGCGCCACGATCGCGCCACGTGGCAGTTCCGGCATCACCGTGCGCAACACCGCAGGCGTCGAGGTCAGGAACGTCTCGCTGGTCGGGGACGCCAAGGCGCTGCGGGAAGGGGTGGGCATCGCCTTCCGCAACAGCCTTCCGGGCGGCCGTCGGCTCGACCACATCAGGATCACCGATGTGGAGGCGCGCGGCTTCCAGAACGGCATCAGCATCGGCGCGGAGAAGGGGGCCACCGCGGGCTACGGAGACGTACGCATCAGCGAAACCCGGCTCGTAGAACGGAGGTCTGCCTTCCGAGAGGACCGTGATCCTTTCGGTGTCGACGTCGACACCGAGGACGTCGTGCCCGATGTCGGCCATGCACGCGGCGTGCACAGCTCCGAGGTATCCCGTACCGATGACGGTCAGCCGCATGCGCTGTTCTCCTGTGTGGGGGGCGGGGGTGCGAAGGAGCGGGCGGGTCAGGGGGCGTAGCCGTACGCGTTCTGCTGCTGGAAGGTCCACGCGTCGCGGCACATCGCGGCCAGATCATGCCGTGCGCTCCAGCCCCACGCCGCTGCGGCCTTGGCCGGATCGGCGACGAGTTCCGCGACGTCACCGGGCCGGCTCGCGGCGACGCGGTGCGGAACCGCCCGCCCCGACACTTGCTCGAAGGTGCGTACGAGCTCCAGGACGGAGGCGCCGCGGCCGGTACCGAGGTTGAAGACCCGCATGCCGGGTTCGTCGTCGATGTGGTCGAGCGCCCCCCGGTGCCCGTCGGCGACATCCGCGACATGGATGTAGTCGCGCACACCTGTGCCGTCGGGCGTCGGATAGTCGTCGCCGAACACCTTCAGCTCCGCACGGCGGCCCACGGCCACCTGGGCCAGGAAGGGCATGATGTTGTTCGGCACACCACGCGGGTCCTCGCCGAGCAGCCCGGTGGGGTGGGCGCCGGCCGGATTGAAGTACCGCAGTGCCAGCACGCGCAAGTCGGGCACACGCCGGCACAGGTCTGCGAGTACCTGCTCACAGGTCCACTTGGTGCCGGCGTACGGGTTGGTCGGCGCTGCGGGGGATTCCTCGGTCAGCGGAACGGTCGTCGCGTCGCCGTAGATCTCGCTGGTCGACGCGAGGACGAAGCGGGCGTCATGGCGCAGAGCGAGTCGCAGGGTGTTCTCGGTGCCCCGGCTGCCGACCGCGAGGGTCTCCAGCGGCTGTCTCGGGTAGTCGGGCGGGGAGGCGGGGGACGCCAGGTGGGCGACGGCGTCGACGCCTCCGGCGACCTCCACGGAAACGCTCACGTCGGTGTGCTGGAGAACGAAGGACGGGTCGGACACGAGGTGGGCGATGTTCGTGGGATCGCTCGTCGAGAAATTGTCCAGGCACACCACCGAGTCACCGCGCCGCAGGAGCGCTTCGCACAGATGGGACCCAAGGAAACCACCGCCACCGGTTACGGCAACACGCATTGTGTCTCTTCAGGAATGAGGAGGGAAGGTCTCACGCTCACGTTCGGCCCGCACGGATGACCGCACGGCAGGCGGCCGGACGGGCGGATGAGCGGAGTGCTCTCACCAAACGCGGGGAGACAGTATGGGCAGATTTAATGATCGATATGAATATCACTCGATGACTGGGTCGTTCGGGGGGCGGTGTGTCGGCCGCCGTGCGCCGCATCGGCGGGGACGACCCCGACCCCGGTTCCTCGGGTGAGCAACGCCCGGCGGGTGTCATGCGTCTGACGGAGCGTGACAGACCTTGCTGCCTCCTCCGGCCCCGTCGACGCCCTGGACGAGGACGAGACCGTGCGCCCCGGCCCCCTGTGGCGCCATGCCCTGTGGGTGGTGGGTGTCACCGCCGCGGGGGTCGTGCTGGGGTGGCTCGGCGCCCTGTTCCGTATCGGCCCCGAGGAGTACGGGCTGCCGCCCGCCGCTCCGGGAGCGCTCTGGCCGTATCTGGTCGCCTGGAGCGCGATCGGCCTGGGGCTTGCGGCCGTTCTGCGGTATGTGGCGGCGAGGGTTCCGGTCTACTCCCCGGAGAAGGTCGTCGTCGGCGTCGTGCTGATCGGCACACGGCTCTCCCTCGGGTGGCGGCCAGGGCCCCTCGAAGTCGCCGCCCTGGCTCTCGCGGCCCTGGTGCTGGTGGCCGTCTGGTGCGCCGTCGCACTGCGCGGCGCGGCTGTGGTGCGGCGCGCCGAGGGGGAGGCCCGAGCCGCGTAGGGGGAGGGCGCGGACGACAGGCCCTACGGGCGCGGCACCAGGGGCGAGCCCGATGCCTCAGGGCACACTGGGGCAGCCCCCCCCGAATCCCCGTACGAAGGAGTTTGCCGTGGCACTCACCCGTGAAGAGCGCGAACAGTTCCTCGCCGAGCCCCACGTGGCCGCCCTGGCCGTGGCGGCGCGGGACAGCGGCCGGGCGCCGCTCAGCGTGCCCATCTGGTACCAGTACACCCCCGGCGCCGATGTGTGGATCATGACCGGCCGCACCTCGCGCAAGGCCGAACTGATCGGCGCGGCAGGCCGGTTCACGCTGCTGGTCGATCGGCTCGAACCGACGATCCGGTACGTCTCCGTCGAGGGCCCCGTCATCGACACCCGCCCCGCCACGCGTGCGGACCTGGAGGAGGTGTCGGCGCGCTATCTTCCGGCCGAGAAGGTCGCCGGTTACGTGGACTTCGCCTGGGAGAACCACGGTGAGCAGGTGGTGATCACCCTGCGGCCCGAGCACTGGGTCAGCTCGGACCTCGGCCGGCTCTGAGGGTTCCGAGCCTCCCCCTCACGGGTCGCGGCGGCCTGACAGGGGAGGCGGGCCCCATGCGCTCCCGGACCCTTGACGACGTGCCCCACCTCACCGGCGCCACCGCGGTGGTCGCGGGTGCGAACGGCGGCATCGGCGCGGTCCCCGCTCTCGTGTCGGCCCGCTCGGGCACGCGTACGCTGCTGACCTGCCGCGATCCGGAGCGGGGCAGGCGCGCCGTGGATGCCGTGGGTCGCGCCGCGCCCGGCGCGGACGCCCGGTCCGACCTGGACGGCGTCAACGCCGAGCGGTGCCAGGGCAAGCGGCGGGTGTACGCCCGCCGGTCGCGGCACACCCGGGACCTGGCCGTGGCGAGGGCCCTGCGTTACGCATGGGCACCGCTGACCGGGCTGGACGCCGACGCCTGTGACGGGCGGCCCCGCCCCGGGCGGACGCCGGTGCCCTTCGCGTACAAAGGCCGGTGCCCGGCAGGCGGACCTGCCGGGCACCGGGGACGTGCATGCCTGCCGCCGGGGTCAGACCGCCGGGGCCGGGAACGTCGGGTACTCCACCCCGGAGACGTGCTGGACGACCCGGATGACCTGGCACGAGTAGCCGAACTCGTTGTCGTACCAGAGGTAGAGGATCGCGTTGTCGCCGTCGACCTTGGTGGCGCCCGCGTCGACGATCGAGGCGTGGCGCGAGCCGATGAAGTCGCTGGAGACCGCGTCCGGCGCGCTGATGAAGTCGATCTGGCGCTTGAGCGGCGAGGCCAGCGACACGTTGCGCAGGTAGTCGAGGACCTCCTCGCGGGTGGTCTCGCGCTCCAGCCGCAGGCTGAGGATCGCGATCGAGACGTCCGGCACCGGGACGCGGATCGAGCTGCCGGTGATCGGGGCGTCCAGGTCGGGCAGCGCCTTGGCCACGGCCGAGGCGGCCCCGGTCTCGGTGATGACCATGTTGAGCGCCGCCGAACGGCCGCGACGGTCCGAACCGTGGTAGTTGTCCAGCAGGTTCTGGTCGTTGGTGTACGAGTGGACCGTCTCCACGTGCCCGCGCAGAACGCCGTACTCGTCCGCCATCGCCTTCAGGGGCGGGACGATCGCGTTGGTCGTGCAGGACGCGCAGGACAGGATCCGCTCGTCCGGCTTGACCGTGTCGTGGTTGACGCCGTGCACGATGTTGGGGACGTCGCCCTTGCCCGGTGCGGTGAGCACGACCTTGGCGATACCCGGCTGGAGGTGCTTGGAGAGACCCTCGCGGTCGCGCCACCGGCCGGTGTTGTCGATCAGGATGGCGTCCTTGATGCCGTACGCCGTGTAGTCGACCGTCGTCGGATCGTCGGAGTAGATCACCTTGATCTCGTTGCCATTGGCGATGATCTTGCTGTTCGCCTCGTCGACGGTGATCGTGCCCTGGAACTGACCGTGGATGGAGTCGCGCCGCAGCAGCGAGGCGCGCTTGACGATGTCCTGGCCGGAGCCCTTGCGGACGACGATGGCCCGCAGGCGCAGGCCGTTGCCCGAACCGGCCTTCTCGATGAGCAGTCGGGCCAGAAGCCGGCCGATGCGGCCGAAGCCGTAGAGCACGACATCGCGCGACTCGCGCCGCTCGATCTTGTTCTCGCCGGTCGCCCCGGCGACGGCCTCGGCGGTGAACTCCTCGACCGAGAGTCCGCGCCCGTCGGCCCGGTACGTCGCGGCCAGCATGCCTATGTCGATCTGGGAGGGGCCGAGATCGAGCGTCGTCAGAGCCTTGAGGAAGGGCATCGTCTCGGTGACCGAGAGCTCCTCGCCCGCGATCTGCCGGGCGAAGCGGTGCGTCTTGAGGATGCTGACCACCGACTTGTTCACCAGGGAGCGGCTGTGCAGCAGGACATTGACGTCCTGCTCGCGGTGCAGCTTCCCGATGATCGGGATCATCGACTCCGCGATCTCCTCGCGGTGCATCCAGTTGGTGAACGAGTCGTCATTGACAGTCACAAGTTTATCTTTCGAGCTAGGCGGCGCTCATATGGTAACCGCCTGCCCTTCCGGTCCGTCGGGCGGTGCCCTACCTGCGGGTAAACCGATGAGCCGGCGCCTTCGCGCGGCGCCCGGGCGCTCGCGGTGTCCAGCATGTGAGCAGTCGTTGGTGGTGCATGTCGATCCGGGGTCAATCGGGTGCAATCGGGCGTGCGTGCGAGTGGTCATACCAGAGTGGGACGGATGGCGGGCAAGTTCGACAACTGCCCGTCGCGCATACGTCATTGACGACTACCGTGTGTGCCCGGTGATCAACGGTGGGCTCATAACGTTCGGGCCTGCCCGACCGATGACCCGAGCCTGACCGACCACCGTAGGGGCCGCCGTATGGATGCCGACACCGCCGCCGCTCCCCGGTGCTCCCTGTACCGAGGACGCTGATGTCTCAACTTCGCGCACCCGAAGCGCGACCGGACCGCCGTGAGGGCGGGCGGCACGGCCGCCCCGGCAACCGTGCCCACCCGGCCGCGAACAGGCCGCGTGCCGCCCAGCCTTCCCCCGAGGCCCGGATACGCCCTCAACTGCTGCGGACCGCGCTGCTCCCGGCCATCGCCGCCGTGCTCAGCGGAGCCGCGGCCGTCATCTTCACCATCCGGGCCGGAGCCGTCGCCACCACACCCAGCCTCTGGGCCGCCCTCGGCGGATCGGCGGCCCTGGCGGTCGCCGCCGTCGCGGCCGCCTACCTCGGCGCCAACCGGGTGGCCGGTCAGATCCTGGACCGCGCCCTCGCCCTCCGGCGCGTCAGCGCCCAGGGCCAGGCCGAGCTGCAACGGGTGGTGGAGCAGCTCCGCAGCGGGGAGACCGTTCCCGCACGCCGCCCACCGGGTCCCGCCGCGGCCGGCGGCGACGCCTTCGACCTGCTCGGGCAGGAGATGGCCCGGGCCCAGGAGGCCTCCGTCACCGCCGTCGTCCAGGCGTCCCAGCTCTTCAGCAGCACGGGCAACGAGCAGAAGGTCGAGGTCTTCGTCAACCTCGCGCGGCGGCTGCAATCCCTCGTCCACCGCGAGATCCAGATCCTCGACGAGCTGGAGCACGAGGTCGAGGACCCCGACCTCCTCAAGGGCCTCTTCCACGTCGACCACCTCGCCACCCGCATCCGCCGCCACGCGGAGAACCTCGCCGTCCTCGGCGGGGCCGTCTCCCGGCGGCAGTGGAGCAATCCGGTCACCATGACCGAGGTCCTGCGCTCGGCCATCGCCGAGGTCGAGCAGTATCCGCGGGTCAAGCTGGTCCCGCCGATAGAGGGCACCCTGCGCGGCCACGCCGTCGCCGACGTGATCCACCTGCTGGCCGAGCTCGTCGAGAACGCCACCGTGTTCTCCGCCCCGCACACCCAGGTCCTCCTGCGCGTCCAGCACGTCACCGCCGGGCTCGCCCTGGAGGTGGAGGACCGCGGCCTCGGGATGCCGGACCACGAGCAGAAGCGGATGAACGCCCTGCTCTCCGACCCCGACCAGGTCAACGTCGCCCACCTCCTCCAGGACGGCCGGATCGGCCTGTTCGTCGTCTCCGCCCTGGCCCGCCGCCACGGCATCGCGGTCCGCCTCCAGAGCAACATCTACGGCGGTACGCAAGCGGTCCTGGTCCTCCCGCAGTCGCTGCTCGGGGCCGACCCCGACGCGCGGCCGGCACCCGAAGGCGCTCCCGTGCCGCCTCCCGGCGCCGTACACCGGCCGCCCGTCGAAGGCACGACCCCATCCGCCCCGCCGCACGGCCCTACGACCCGGTCGGCAGGTCCCGCCCAGCCGCCCCAGGCCCCCGCCCCCGGCCGGAACGGCCACCGCCCCGGGCCGCCGGCGGGCGAGGCCCCGCCCCTCCCGCTGCGCGCCGAGCGTATCGACCGGCCGACGCCCCCCGCGTC